>PBVT01000035.1 GCA_002728755.1 Myxococcales bacterium | reverse complement strand
GGTGTCTCCACGTCAGCGGGTGTCTCCACGTCAGCGGGTGTCTCCACGTCAGCGGGTGTCTCCACGTCAGGGGTTACCTCCACGTCAGGGGGCGTCTCCACGTCAGGGGTCACCTCCACGTCAGGGGTCACCTCCATGTCAGGGGGCGTCTCCACGTCAGCGGGTGTCTCCGCGTCAGCGGGCGTCTCTATGTTGTCTAGACCGGAATCAGGGCTCTGTGAGTCCAGCCCCACATCTACAGGCTCGTCTGTGGTTGCAGAAGAGCAGTTCCCGAACAGGAATATGGATAGAACGATGATACACCAGATATGACTCTTCATGCTGTCCCCTGCCCTTCGTTACCAATCATAGCCGCGTTCGTACGCCAGCTCCCCACCAGACCGTGCTGGATTCTTCCACAACGGTGGTTGTTCCTGTTTCAAGGTCAATACGAATAATGGCTCCAGAGGCGTCAAAAGCATAGGCGGAGCCGGACCAACCAGCCAATCCGTATACGGCGTTGTAGGTTCCAATAGGACCGAGCTCACCGATGACCTGGCCAGTGAGGGGGTTTACCTCCACCAGATAATCCTGACCACTATTTCCTACGGACGATGGCAGCGGCCAACAGGTAGTGTTGATATGACAGTCGGCGTCGGCACAGTCGATATAGGTGTCTTCGTCGTTATCCTCGCCATCGTCACACGAGTCTTCTTTCTTGGTTACCGATGCGTAGGTGCCGACACCTTCGATGGAAAAGGCGTCGCCGCTCGATGTGTACCGGGCACCTTCAAATGTGCCATAGGAGCCTAAGAGGGTCTGTTCTACGGTGGTTCCGTCCACGTCCAGTCGATACCAATCTCCATTTAGGCTGATTCCTACCAACATATCCACCTCGTCCCCCGTGATCTCTTTGGGAATCAGGGTTAAGCCATTGAACGATGATGGGAGGTCGGCGAGATAGGTGAGCTGGGCGGTATTCGCGTTACAAATATAGAGCTTTCCAAAGGTAATGGCATAGATGGTGCCGTGTTCATCGATCGCTATATCAGTGATCTGTTCGATAGCGGCTGCACCCGAATTAAAGAGCCCGATCATCCAGGACTGTTCTGTCACCACGTTGAAGGAATAGAAATGGGTGCTCGTATGGGCGTAGACGGTGTTGTATGCGCTGGTTCCGGGTAGGCTTGTATCGTTAGGCCAGCCATCGTCTTCGTTGGGAATTTGATCTCCATCGATGTCCGAATCACAGGCATCGCCCGTACCATCACCGTCCATATCGTCTTGTTCCGTATTGGGAACCGAAGGGCAATTATCTGTGCCATCGTCCACGCCGTCCTCGTCCGTATCCGGAAGGTCGGCAGGAGCTGCTGTATCCGAAGACCCAATGGAATCTCCAGTGGAATCATCGGTTATATCACTCCCCGCATCCGGCTCGGGTCCTGCATCCTCCTCGGACTCTACATCGATAGCTACATCCGGCTCTGTGCTGGTATCCTGTGTCTCGGAATTGTCTGTATCTGGTGGATCACCAGGGGTGTCCGTACCGATGTCCGGCGTGGTGTTTGTGTCGCTTACTGTGTCGGTGCTGGTGTCCGCGATGGGTGTGTCCACGGGATTGGTATCCGTGCTGTCGGTATCATTCATGGGTACAGGATCGGAACTTCCACAACCGATCAGCAAGAGAGCTGTGATGCTCAGTATGAGAGTTCGATGTCTCGTATAGGAAAGCATTGGAATGACTCAGTCGGATTTTATAGAGAACTCAATAAAGCCCCAGGAGTTGGATCCGTGATTTGAAAGGTGAAAGTAGACAGGGGCGCCAGCCTGATAGGCTGTTTCCATGACCAACTCATCGTATAATAAACCGCTTCCGCTGGGTACGGGGACTTCGGATTCCCAGATGATATCCGGTGTCTCCCCGACACCAACGACGAGATGAAAGGCAGTATCTCCCTCCGAGATACTGAAGTGCCAGATTCGAACCACGACCGTCGCCCCAATGGGTATATCCACAAGCAGGGGTTGTTCTACTGTGATGTAGGCACAGATTTCCGTATAAACCTCAAACCATGGCCCATCCGGGTGTTCTTCCACTCCATATTCTTCTTCGGGGCACGCGTTATCCGGGGCCTGCGCTTCGGGCCAGAACGGATCGTTGGAAAAGTCCACCTCTACCCACAGAGTATTGTCCACTAACGGAATAGACGGGGTTGTTGTGATATCAACTCCGGTATCAATGACATCCGTCGAGGTTGTAACCCCATTCCCACATCCACACAGGGCTGCGAAAGCAGCGAAACACAACAATGCCAGAGGGTTACGACTGTTTCCTGTTGCGTTTTTCTTCTTCATCGCGAGCAAGTGTAACAGTTCGAAAACACCGCTGCTAGTTGTTTGAGAGACGTTATCATTGAAAAAAAACACCTCTACTGGTAACTGTTTGCGTCTTGATATCTACCAGTGAGTCCGTTTTATTTGCTAGACTGCGCGACCAACAAAGAGGATCGCATGCGAATTCTAATATTTACCCTGATAGTTAGCTTTTCTGCTTGTGCCTCAGACACAGTACAAAGTGTCGATACGGGGCAGAATGAAACAGATGTCTCAGCCTCTGAGACCAATACATCCGACACATCCGACCCATCCGATACGACCCCTGACGGCTCGGAGTCGCCGTTGGATACAGGTGTAGACGCTACAGCAGCCGATACCGGATCGCCGCAAGAAGATGTCGTCGAGGATACTAGCACCCCATTTATAGAGGAAACCTACAGCATCTTTGTTGGTGATTGGGACATGGGCCCTGGTGATGAAACCACGAAATGTGTGGTCAAGCGTTTATCGAATACGGAAGAGATCTGGGTGCAGGCTATTCGCACGGTTTTGAGCAAGGGCTCCCACCATATGATTGTTTATAAATCCGACGATGAAGAGGAACGTCCCGAGCCCTTTTCCTGTACGCCATTTGTGGAGACCCTTTCCGGAGGAGGGTACCCACTGATTATCACGCAGATCGCGGAAGAGACGTTGGCGTTTCCAGACGCGGTGGCTCTTCGTTTCGAGCCTGGGCAGATGATACGGATCGAGGCCCATTACCTGAATTACTATCCGGAAGACATCGTTGCCCATGGAGATGTGTATTTCGACACCATCAACGCGGATGATGTTGAGCATGAGATGGATATGTTGTTTTACGGTACCCCCGACATCGAGATCCCGCCGAATACAGTCCATCATACGCCATGGTATTTTCTAGATGTGAAAGACGGAAAGAAGGTCTTCGCGATGACTGGTCATACGCATCAGATGGGGACCAATGTAGAGGTCAAAGTCGCCACAGGTGCCGACGATGAAAACCCGGTCAGCGTCTACCCTCCAGAAGGGGAGATCTTTGATTGGGCGGAAGCACCCGTAACCCAGTTCACCCCACCCCTCAGCTTTTCGGAGGGAGAAGGGTTTTTCTATCGTTGCAGTTGGGATAATACGACAGACGAAACCCTCAAGTTCGGTGAATCAGGAACCGACGAGATGTGTTTCTTCTGGATGTACTACTATCCGTCTGATGGATATCGGATTTGCCTAAACCTGGGTAGTTATACCCAGAGGGCTACCGATCTGGGACTCTCCAATATACCGGACGATATCTGCTGTCCCGATCATGCGCTCTGCGATCTATTGCCCTTATTTATCGACGACTTCTGATCTTCGATCAGTTGTCCTGGGCACCATCTTCGATCCACTGACGTAACATCTTGATACGACATTCCGGATCGACCGGTTCTGCTGTGCCTATGGGCATAAGGGCGCCAACAGCGGGAGGGTTCGCGGTTACCTTCTCGTAAAGATAGGAATTGTCTGGGTCATTCGGGATCACCAGGATTCGACCTGGTGCTAACACCGCTTCGACGTTGATAAGATCCCCATAGGAACCATTTTCGCTCAAATCGAGTCCAGCTTCTGGGTTGTCACCACCGTGGCATGACCCGAAGGCGCAGCTCGTCTTGAAATAGGATGTCTGTAGCGAGGTAAACGTCGGTTCGACCTCACAGTTATTCTGCCCCTCGTCCAAAGGAGTGGCTAGGTCGGTGTCGCTACCGATGTCTGGGTCAGAACCGTCCGTGCCTGCACTACACGCCACCAAAAGAGCGAACCCAAGGAAGCGTACCCATGTGTGCATGGCGTTTCTCCTTACGGTGTTTTCAGATCCGCTACAGGACTTTCTTTCTGGTCTGTGTCGGTGTTGGCTGTTTGCGTCTCGTATACGTGCGGCGCATGAGTGACAAGTCCCTTGTCTACAACCTTGATTACGGGCGTCCAATATACACCGAAGACGACCGTGGGGATGACCAGAATGGTCAACATCACCTGGGCTAGACGACTCGTCGGCTGTGGCTCAGTGTCGGTGCTGGGGTCCAAGAACATCGCACGCACGATCCGGAAATAATAGAAGGCCGCAACCACCGACGTGATGATTGCTACCGTTATCATCAATAAGGTGAAGAACGTGAGTTGTTGGATTACCGCTGCGAAGAGATAGAACTTTCCAATGAAGCCAGCCAAAGGTGGCAGACCAGCCAGGGAAAACATGAAGATCGCCATAACAATAGCTGCCATCAGGTTACGTTTTCCCAGCCCCCGGAATGCGCTGATGTCTTCGCTATCAGTGGATTCCATCACAAGGGCTCCCACGAAAAATGCGCCGAAGTTCATAAATACGTAGAAAATTACGTATAAAAGAATGGCGCGGAAGCCCGGCTCCGCAAAGTTTGGGAGCATCGCGATACCCATCAAAAGGTATCCTGCGTGTGCGATACTACTATAGGCCAGAAAGCGTTTGATATTCGATTGAAGCATGGCCCCGAAGTTCCCGACCACCATGGTCGCGATAGCCATAACGCCGACGAGATGGGTAAAGGATTCTCCGAAACCTCCCATGTCACCAACACCGCTGAACCAAGTTCCGAACACTCGAATAAGCACTGCGAACCCGGCGGCCTTGGGGGCTACCGAAAAGAACGCTGTGACCGCTGTGGGAGAGCCCTCGTAGACGTCTGGTGCCCACATATGAAATGGCGCAGCAGCGATCTTGTAACCAAATCCAGCCAGGATCAACGCGACACTGAACAGGAGTGTAAAGTTGTAGGAACTGTTTGCGATGAACGTGTCACGAATAAGATAGATATCCGTTGTTCCTGTCATTCCATAGATGAGGCTCATGCCATACAGCATGAAGGCGCTGGCAGCCCCTCCATAGAGGACGTATTTCAGCGCAGCCTCACGTGAGCGTCGTTCTCTAGGCTGCATACCCGCAGCGACGTACGATAAGATACTCACAAATTCGAGGGACAGGTACACCATTAGCAGGTTGGTAGAGGCAGCCATCAACATCAGTCCCAGGGTGATGGCGATAAGAATGGTGTGGTATTCGGCGTGGGCCTTGCGATCGATATCCGAGCCCATACGGCTCATCAGGACCACGAAGAGAGTGGAGCCCAGGAACACGTACTTAAAGAACAGCGCGAACGGATCCAGGGTAATCATTCCGTGGAAGAGCCCAGAAGCGGTGTCTCCGTTCATGCCGAAGTTTAGAGAGACTGCGAAGCATGCGACAAGACCCGTAACGGTCACTGGCAAGGTGGCGAGTGTCTTCTTACCCTTCACCTGTAACAGGTCGCAGACCAACACTAATAGAAGTGTCCCAAGGAGGATTGCCTCGGGAATGAAATACGGAAGGCTCCGTATATTCTGTGTCATCAAGGGGTTCACAGGTGCCTCCGGGCGTTTAGTTGACCACGGCTGTCGTCAGCACGAGCTGGTTGAGTGTATTCAAAGCACCCGAGAACATGTCGAGGATGGGGCCTGGGTACACACCGAAAACGATTACAGGAATGCCGAGCGGAACAAGAGTAGCCCATTCTCGCCAGTTCATATCCGACAGGTCTGCGTACTTCTCATTCAGAGGACCAAGGAAGATCCGCTGGGCCGTCCAGAGCATATAACCAGCCGTAATGATGACACTGGTTACGGCGAAGACGGTAATGATTGGGTGTCTCTGGAATGCACCGATGAATACCATAACTTCACCGATGAAGCCTGAAAGACCAGGTAGCCCAAGACTCGCCATGAACGCCAATCCAATGAAGCCTGTATAGATCGGGACAACCTTTGCGATTCCACCGAAGCCATCGAGGTTACGGTGATGGGCACGGTCGTAAATGAAACCAACGAGAAGGAAGAGCATTCCTGTTACAAGACCATGGCTGAACATCTGGAATACGGCGCCATTGATGCCTTCCGAGGTCAGGGAACCCATACCAAGGAGGACAAAGCCCATATGCGAGACGGATGAATAGGCAATGAGTCTCTTGAAGTCCGTCTGTGCCATCGCACAATAGGCTCCCCAGAGAATTCCGATAAGACCGAATACAGCCACCATCGTCGAATAATGCAGGGTCGCTTCCGGCAGCATCTGCCAGTTAAAGCGAAGCATACCGTAGGTACCCATCTTCAACAGAACGCCGGCCAGGATTACACTGATTGGTGTAGGTGCCTCGACATGTGCGTCGGGAAGCCAGGTGTGGAAGGGGAACATTGGTACTTTGATTGCGAATCCGACGAACAACAGGATCCAGGCCAGGTTCTGCGTAAAGAAGGAACCCCAGCCGGTCGTTGAGCTGAACGACAAGAACATGATGTTGAAGGTGTGCTCTGTTGTCTCACCGTTCACCATGGGGAACGCTGTTGCTCCACCCAGCGGCGCGCTGTTGTAGTAGATGAAGATGAAGGCCACCAGCATCGCGAGGGAGCCAGCGAGGGTGTACAGGAAGAACTTGATCGCTGCGTATTCCTTCCGAGGACCACCCCAGATACCGATAAGGAAATACATCGGTAGCAGCATTACTTCCCAGAACACGTAGAACAGGAAGAGATCGATCGCTACGAAGACGCCCATCATACCCGAGGCGAGCATTAGAATAAGGCAGTAATAGCCTTTCTGTTGTTTGGCGATACCGCTGAGGTAACCCTTTTCTGCGTTAACAGGCTTGTTCACCAGATAGGAAGCCAGAATCGCAATAAAGCTAATGAGGGTCGATAGAACGACCATGACAACGCTTATGCCGTCGACGCCTACAAAATATTCGACGCCAAGACTCGGTATCCAGGCCACATGGTGTACGTATTGCAGTCCATAGACCGTATAGTCTTGAAGCTGCGGTGCTGTTCCGGCAGCACCACTGGCGACGATATCTGGGTTAAAGCCTAGTGCCATCTGAATAGCGAGTACAAGAGGGATTGCGCTAGCGATTAGAGCAACCTGCTTATAGAGACCTTCCAAACGCTTGGGCATCAATAAGATCACGATCGCGCCCATTAGTGGCAGGAAGGGGATCCAGGTTAGAAGCGTAGACTTTTCGGTCACATCAGCCCCTCCCTGTGCAAATGCAGTCGACGGAAGCAGCGTGAGAGCGATGGCTCCCAGCAGAAGGCTAAGAAGATGAAATGAACGTTTTCGGAACATCGGTTAAGAACCCCAAAAAGATGATTAGACGATAAACGTGACGAGAATCAGGACTGTAGTGCCGACCACTGCAGCCAAGATGTAGTTTTGGACCCGCCCGGTCTGAATGGTTCGTACGCGGCCTGCGATGACCCGGCAACCGCTGGCGACTCCATTGACCAGACCATCTACGATACGGCCATCCAGCGATCCGATAATCCAAGCACATACTTTCATGATGAGCGCGCTAAGGTTTACGAGCCCGTCCACAATAGTTTTATCAAGCCAGTACGTCGCACGCATGAGCGCCATCGCAGGTTTGATTACAAACTTCGAGTAGATCTCATCTACGAAGTACTTATTCAGCAGCAGATTATGTAGTTTTTCTCCGAAGAGTGCGCGCTCATTATCCGGGTCACGGTAGCTTCTACCGTAGAGTCGCCAGGCGGCGAATATGGCAAGGAGAGCGAGCAGCACCGAACCACCCATAAGGACGAATTCACCGGCATGGGAATGGAATGCTGCAATCCCAGACTTCGGCTTCGCTGTGATCTGTTTTTCGAGTTTTGCTTTACGCCAGATCAGGTATCCACTCTGCGATTGCCCCTGCTCTGTCGTCATATCAAGTTTGGCGATCTTTTCGTCGAGGGACTTGATCTCTTTTTTCGCACCTGCGTGCCCTAGGGCAATATCGGTTTTCCAGGTGGTGTTCAGCTTGGCTTGCTCTGTGACCGGTTCCATCCAGTTGTCGAGGAGGTTCGGCGCTCCTGTCCAGGCTGGAAGACCAAGATAGCCACCGCCAATAGCCAGAACCGCAAGAACCACAAGCGGAATGGTCATAGCTTTATGCTCATGGGCATGTTCCAGGGTGTGCTCGTCGGCACGAGGTTCATTAAAGAACACCTGGAACACCAAACGGAACATATAAAAAGCGGTACAGGCTGCCGCGATAACACCTACGACCCAGAGTACTTCACCGGGGATAAGGAGGTTATTTGTGTCATAGGCACGCCACAAGATTTCATCTTTAGAGAAGAACCCACTAAGCCCGGGAATACCAGCGATTGCCAGTGTCGATATGAAGAAGGTCCAGAACGTGACCGGGAGTATCTTACGTAGCCCACCCATATCTTTCATGTCCTGCCGGTGGTGCATGGCGTAGATGATGGAGCCAGAACCCAGGAAGAGACATGCTTTGAAGAATGCATGTGTCATAAGATGGAAGATGCCGGCTCCAAAGGCGCCTACTCCAACGCCGAGGAACATATAACCCAACTGCGATACGGTACTGTAGGCCAATACTCGCTTGATGTCGGTTTGGAAGAACCCAATGGTCGCAGCAAAAAGTGCGGTGAGACAGCCAATAACTGCAATGACGGTCATGGCGACAGTGGAGAGCGAGAACAGGAAGCTCAAACGCACGATCATATAGACACCAGCTGTGACCATCGTTGCGGCGTGGATCAACGCGCTAACAGGGGTCGGACCAGCCATGGCGTCCGGGAGCCATACATATAGGGGAATCTGGGCGCTTTTCCCGGTGGCACCTATGAACAATAGGATACAACCGAGGTGGATTACGGGCACACCCATGCTCTCTTTCGCCAGGAAAGCCGTAACGAACGCGTCGTTCTGGAACATGGCAGAGAGATCTGCAAAGCGGAGAATCGAACCAGCAGTATTCGTGGCCTGTGCGGCATCAACGGCGGCCCAGAAGATCATCGCCATTCCGACAACGAATGCGAAGTCACCTACCCGGTTGACGAGAAAGGCCTTCATACCGGCCTGCGCTTTCGGAAGCTCTTCGTAGTAGTAACCAATCAGAAGGTAGGACGCGAGACCAACGCCTTCCCAACCAACAAACATGAGAAGGAAGGAGTCACCTGTAATGAGAATGAGCATCATTCCCATGAAGAGGTTAAGCCATGCGAAGTACCGCCAATACGGCTTTTCATCCTGCATATAACCAGTCGAAAACACATGGATGAGACTACCTACACCCGATACGATGAGGAGCATCACAGAGGTCAGTTGATCCACCCGGAAGGCAAGATCTACCTTCATATGGGAGCCTTCCCCCAGGTTGAACCAGGGCCAGAGATTCTGCTCGATTGGACCGCCCGCTTTCACGTCGAGGAAAGCCTTTACCGAGATGACAAATGTCGTAGCAGCGGCAGCGATGGCAATCAGATGAATTGGGCGTTTGCCGTGTTTGTTTTGGACCTTATACCCGAACAAACCGTTGAGAAGAGCCCCTGCGAAGGGCACAACAGCAAGAAGGAAAAGGTACGAAACGTCGGTAGGTGCAGTTTGCATATAGCTTAAGGTCTAGGAGTCGACGCTCTAATCGCGCATTACGGCGACTTTGTCGACTTCAATGGTTTTGTAATAGTTGTACACGCCCATGACGATGGCGAGACTAACAGCCGCTTCGGCCGCCGCCATGGTAATAACGAAGATGGCAAAGATATGGCCCCCGATGAACCCTTCGGCTGTGGGGCTATCTACATAATGGCTGAATGCGATGAAGTTAATGGTCGCTGCATTCAGAATCAGCTCCACGCCCAACAAGATGCCGATGGCGTTCTTCCGTGTAACAACGGTAAGAAATCCAAGGCAGAAAAGAATGGACGTTAAGACAAGGAAATGGGTGAGACCGATCTCGAACATCAGGATTCCTCCCCTTGCGAGATACGCGTATTAATCTCACGTCGTGCCACAAGTGCTGCACCCATGAGGACGACCAGTAGAATCACAGACGCGAACTCAAACGGAAGCAGATACTCATTCAAGAACGCGTTTCCGATTTTGTTTACAGTGGGATCTGTGTTTCGCACAGCCTGCAGGTTCCATTTATGGTCAACAGCGGCATAAATAAGAAAGCCCAGGAGCAGGAACGCGAAGGGGGCTGCAATTCGTAGACCCATATGCGGGTTACTACCCACCGATTTCTCGATATTATGCGTCAACATAACGGCGAATAAAAAGAGGACGGCGATGCCTCCGATGTAGACGATGACCTGTGTCGCCGCGAGAAAGTCGGATTGCAGGTATATATAAAGAGCGGCGGCCCCGATAAGTGTGCCCAGGAGCGCAAAGGCGCTGTAGACAATGTTTCGGGAGAACGCCACCACAAGGGCCGATGCCACGATTATCGTGGAGATGGCATAAAAGGCTATGGCTGAAATTGGAATTGGCATTGGTATGCTCTTTAACGGTCGATTTCCGGCGCGATAATATCGAGGGAAGCAATAAAGGCGATTACGTCCGCGAGCATCATGCCGCGGCTGATCTCTTCAATAATACCCATGGCGTTGAATGAGCCGGTTCGGAATCGTACACGCCAGGCGTTTTTGCCTCCAGATCCCATGACCCACCCGAGCATTTCGCCGCGTGCGCTTTCAATACGACTGTATGCATGAAGGCCTGCATCGGGTTTAATCTTCTTTGGCATCTTGGCCATATGATTGCCGGTCGGCAATTTCAATAGAGCTTGGCGCAGGATGGAGATAGATTGTTGCATCTCCTGGATACGTACAACAAATCGATCGTAGCAGTCTCCGATTGTTCCCATCTCCCCACGGCCGACAGGTACTTCGAACTCAAATTCCGGATAGGCGGAATATGGGCGGTCTCTACGAAGGTCAAAGTCGACGCCGGATGAGCGCAGATTTGGACCGACGAGGCCATACGAAATGGCTTGTTGTGCGGATATCGCTCCAACATTTGCCGATCGTTCGATGAAGATCTGGTTTCCCGTAACCAGTCGATTGAGCTCTGGGATCACTTTCTCGAAGTGGTCCAGATAGTCGAGCAATCGGTCGCGCCAGCCATGGGGCAGATCATGCGATACACCACCAATACGCTGGTAGTTGTATGTGATGCGTTGACCGCAAAGCTCTTCGATATATGTGTTGATATGCTCGCGCTCGCGAAGCATATGAAGGAATGGTGTTACGGCGCCAATATCCATGGCCATCGCGCCCAGTCCAAGTAGATGACTGGCCATTCGGTTCAATTCGTCCGAAATAACACGCAGATATTCTGCCCGGCGAGGTAGTTCCAGCTCGAGAAGCTCTTCCACAGCCAGCGCGTAGCAATGGTTCGCAAACATGGCTGCAATATAATCTACCCGGTCCGTATAGGGCATGAAGCCGTCATAGGTGCACTTCTCTCCGATGCTCTCGATAGCACGGTGTAGGAACCCGACATCGGGGACACAGCGGCGAAGTACTTCACCGTCTGTTTTTAATATGAAACGCAGCACGCCATGCGTTGATGGGTGGTGCGGTCCCATATTTAAGGTCAGCTCGTTCCCCTCTTCAATGAGTTGGAATGAACTTCCGATCTGTTCCCCATGTTGATTTTGCAGTGTCATTATTCCACCTCTGGAGCATTACCGGTTTCGGTAGGTGGATTGATATCGGTCGTTAAGCCAGGTGGAACTTCACCACCCATTTTGTCATGAAAGAACTTCAGCAGGTCGATGGGGGTATCACGTGTTGTGGAGATGCCCATCACGAAATCACCTTCCTTCCAGTCTTTACGAAGGGGATGCCCTTCGAATTCTGTAGGAAGCAATAGACGAGTTAGACCCGGGTGCCCTTCATAGATAATACCTAATAGATCGTAGGATTCGCGTTCCATCCAGATGGCCGAGGCCCACAGGCTGGTCATGGACGGAACCTTTGGCTCGTCCCTTGGTACATCGACGCTCACCGAGAACTCGTGTCTCTGGCCGTAACTGTAGAGATGGTAGATAGATCGCAGATTGTCTGTATCGGTTCCTTTTAAACCGAGAAGATCGATACCAGACACGCTGTTCAGGAAATCCATCGCAAGCTCCGTATCGTCACGGAGGAATCGCATGATTTCCGCCAGATCGTCTACAGCTACAACGGCACCACCTCGTCGTGCTTGTTCGTCGACCTGGACTCGATCAGCCCCAAAACGCTCTTGAAGCTTCTCTATTATCTGATTTGCATCCATCGTACGTCCTTGGCTACGCAGCTGGTGTTGGATCAGAGGATTCAGACGTCGGTTGGGATTTTGCGTCAATACGATCGCTTCCAGTCTCAACCTTTGGAACCGCTTTGACCCAATTTATATCGCCTTTGATCCAGATATAGGCGAGCCCAATTACAAGGAGTGAAACAAAAACTCCAATTTCTAGAAAGGCAAACCCACCGTTTCCAGCGTTCACCCAATCGCTGTAGACAACGGCGACCGGAAACATGAAGGCGACTTCGACATCAAAGATAACGAATATGATCGCCAGAACATAAAATCGTGGGTTGAAATTGAACCACGCTGGTCCGATAGGTCGCTCGCCACATTCGTAGGTTGTCATCTTATCGGTTGTAGCCGGGGCCTGCGTTTGCAGGAACTTAGACATGGCTAGAGACACCAATACGAACCCGACAATCACGAGCAAAAAGACAAATACACTTGTATAAAGGACGTCCATTGTCTGCACACCGAACCGGAAGGCCACACTAATAAATATAAATTACAGGCGGTCGGAATATAGATTCAGTCGTCGATTGAGTCAATAGGAAAGCACCTTACGTGGCTTTACAAAAAACAAGTGAAAATCGATTGCTATGATCACTTTTGATTGACATTCGAGGGTTAGACCATTATAAGTGCGCGCGAAATAGTTGAAATGACTTAAGAACGAGACAAACCCCGCTCCCCTTGATTGGTGGGCACAGGAGGCAAGGCCAATGGCCCTATCCGTAAATGAAACAAGTACTATTCTGGCAGAGCATCGTCGTCACGACAGTGATACCGGTTCGCCCGAGGTACAAGCTGCTCTGTTGACTGCAAGAATTAATGGCCTGACGGAGCACCTGAAAGCAAATAAGAAAGACTACCAATGTGAGCGGGGACTGCTTCGCATGGTAAGTCAGCGTCGCCATCTTCTCGATTATCTTCGCCGTGAAGATATCGAACGTTACCGTAATCTGATCGGTAAACTCGGCCTCCGAAAATAATACATAACGCATATATGCGTTGTGGTGAGGTGAAGAAGGTTTATCAGGCACACGCCGTGGTGTGAGGACTCGTGTATGAGTGCGGGTCCCAACACGCGGAATAAAGGAGAATGAGATATGCATGTAGTGCAGACGGCCGTTGTTGGCCGAGAAGAATATTCGTTTGATACAGGTAAATTGGCGAAACAAGCCCAGGGATCTGTATTTGTTTCGGTGGGAGATACCCGCGTTCTGGTGACGGCTTGTCGCTCGAATAGCGCGCGTCCTGGAGTGGATTTCCTCCCACTGTCCTGTGATTATATTGAGAAAGGATATGCGGCGGGACGAATTCCCGGATCGTATTTCCGTCGTGAGGGTCGTCCGAGTACTGCGGAAGTTCTTGTAGCGCGTCTTATTGACCGCCCGATTCGCCCTCTTTTCCCAGAAGGCTTTCGGAATGAGCTTCAGGTGATCGCGAATGTGCTGTCGGCTGATAATGTGACCGACCCTGCTCTTATGGCGATCAATGGTGCTTCCGCTGCCCTATGTGTGTCGGATGTTCCCTTTGATGGTCCGATCGCAGCCGTACGCGTTGGCCGGGTTGATGGTCAACTGCTTGTTAATCCGACAGCCTCTGAGCGTGAGAATAGTGAACTCGACCTCATCGTAGCGGTGAGCCCGAACGGTATTGTCATGGTCGAAGGTGACGCGAACTTCCTCCCCGAAGCCGTGATTGTAGAGGCTCTCTTATTTGCAGAGACGTCTGCTCAGCCGCTGATGGACGCGCAGAGGGAGCTCATCGCCAAGGTTGGTAAGACCAAGATGGAGGTAACACTTCCAGAGAAGAATGCGGATCTTTACAGCCAGGTAGAAGCCGCGGTGACCGCGCCTCTGCAGGATGCCATTCGTATTTCCGAGAAAATGAATCGTTACTCCACTCTCGATGCCATTAAAGCAGATGTTTGCGAAAAACTGGTAAACGAGGAAGAGGACAACAAGTCGGAGATCGCTGAGTATTACGGTGAAATAAAGAAGAAAGCGGTACGGTCCATGATTCTCGATGAGAAGGTCCGTATTGATGGGCGTGACTACACAACCGTCCGAAATATCGATACCGAGGTTGGTATTCTTCCTCGCGCGCATGGATCCGCTCTCTTTACGCGTGGTGAGACGCAGTCGATTTGTACCGTGACTCTGGGCACCTCTTACGACGAACAGCGCGTAGAGACACTCGCTGGCCAGGTACAAAAGCGCTTTATGCTGCACTACAACTTCCTACCTTTCTGTGTGGGTGAGGCTCGTTTCCTTCGAGGAACATCTCGTCGCGAGTTGGGCCATGGTATGTTGGCTGAACGTGGCCTCCTGTCCTCTGTGGACCTGGAAGAGTTCCCCTATGTTCTTCGCGTTGTCTCCGAAATCCTTGAATCCAACGGTTCGTCGTCAATGGCGACGGTCTGCGGTGGTTCCATGGCTATGATGCATGCTGGTATTCCAGTTCGATGTGCAGTGGCAGGAATCGCGATGGGTCTTATCAAGGAAGGCGATGATATCGCGATTCTTACGGATATCCTTGGTGATGAAGATCATCTTGGGGATATGGATTTCAAAGTCATTGGTAATAACGATGGAATCAGTGGCCTCCAGATGGATATCAAAATCGATGGATTGACTGGAGAGGTCCTTACGACAGCTCTTGAGCAGGCTCGTGTCGCGCGTTTGCACATCCTCGATGAAATGGCCAAGACGATTTCCACGCCGGCCGATGATATTTCTGCATTTGCTCCTCGGATTTACACGCTTCTCATTAATGAGAACCGGATTCGTGATCTGATTGGCCCAGGTGGAAAGAACATTCGCCAGATTCAGGCCGACACCGATACCAAGATCGAAGTCGAAGATGATGGTACCGTTCGAGTAGCAGCTTCCAACGCTGAGCAGGCCGAAGCCGCCGTACGTATGGTCAAAAACTATACGGCAGAACCGGAGATCGGTGAGTCCTATATGGGTCGCGTCGTCAAGGTCGTGGACTTTGGGGCGTTCGTGAACATTCTACCTGGAAAGGACGGTCTGGTTCATATCTCTGAGTTGGCTAACCGCCGTGTAGAGAAGGTGGAAGATGTCCTTCGCGAGGGCGATGAGGTTCTCGTAAAGGTTATCGGACTTGATCGTGGCAAGGTGAAACTCAGCCGTAAAGCGGCTATCGCCGACCAGGAAGAAGAAGCGCCAGAAGCAGCTCCGGAAGAAGCTGCGCCAGAAATGGTCTAATGGCGATATTTGATGGATTGCGTAGCTTATCCCTCGGTTTGATGACCATGTCGGATGTCGATTCGGGGGATACTGCTACGGTCTCTATGCCTGTACGGTGGGTGTCTTCGGATGCTACCGATTTAGAGCTTCCCAGCTATGCAACACCAGGTTCGGCCGGGATGGATCTACGAGCTTGTCTGTCACAAGACGAGAGGCCCTGGAGTCTGGCACCGGGAGAGAGGAAGGCGGTACCGACAGGGTTGGCGATAGCTGTGCCTCCCAATTACGAGGCCCAGATAAGGCCACGTTCGGGCTTGGCGTTACGGGACGGAGTTACCTGCCTGAATACGCCGGGTACCATCGACAGTGATTACCGCGGCGAGATCCGTGTTATCCTGGCCAATCTGGGGCAAGACGTATTTACGATCAATCATGGTGATCGTATTGCTCAGTTGGTTCTTTCACCGATAGTTCAGGCTGTGCTGGTTCCCGTTGATGAGCTGGATGAGACGAGTCGCGGGAGTGGTGGATTTGGAAGTACCGGCGTGGAGTAGTATCAATACGTCTCTACTATTCGGGTCTACCTGATGAATGATCTTGAACGGCGTGTGCGGCAGCTACTCGACCCGTATACGGGTACAGGTCTGTCGTCGAGAGAGTTGTTACAGAACGTATATCGCCGCCTGGTGGATCGACTTTTCTTCGGTGATTTCCATGTAACCGAACATACGCAGCTTATCGGTGGCCGGGAGATCGCGCAGATCGTTGCAACCAAGGCGGGCAGGGTAATCGGACCGGGTCTTTTATGTTGTACCCGCCTCGATGATCCTGGTCGTTTGGAACATGCTCTGCCGTGGAATGATCAGGCCAATCTGGACAAAAATGTATGGTCCCTACTTGTCTATCTAACGCAGATGGACGTGTTGGCGAGCACGTCTGTTGATCGCTTTGTTCGACCCGTCTCCCTATTGCTGACTTCTGGACCCTCCTGGTTCCAGCACGAAGCCGTCTTCGATACATTAACGAAGAATGCAGCTACTCCCCAATGTGCGCTTGTAAGTTACCCGACGCGTGGAGCGGTCGCGAGCGGGCATAAAGGAGAGATTTCGGTTCGATTGCGTCCGACGGATGAGCTCAAAGCGAGACTTCGACCTCGTCTAGCCGGTCAAAATGTAGAACGTGCCCATACCAAAGAGGTCGAAACGGACCTGCTGGATCCAGACGGTCTATTCGTAAAATTGCTCGGGTCCGAAGACGTCTCGCTGCATGATATGACCTTGTCGGGAGGTACGGCGTCCGTGGTTTTAGCGAGCGACGGTCTCGGTGAAAAAATGCCCTGGCAGTGGGCGCCTGTTCCTGATGGAACACCAATCGGTTGTGATGTGCGGGAGCTCCTTCTCATACTCTCCAGGCATATCGTATCTCTAGAAAAAGCGTCTTTGGATGGACGTGTTGTCTCCATCGATTCATCAGACGAGATAGTCGCGATTGACCTTGCCATAGGGTTTACGAACAGTCCGGAAGAGGCAATGGAGACAATTGTAGAGATCGTGAGCGACGACACGATGTTTCATGTCGCCCTGGAAGGGGTTGTCCCACAGCTAACCCCCACCACGGGTGGACTACTGCATCAATGCCTCAATGCTCTCGAAACGGAGACGACGGACGTTCAGCCGACACCAACGGAGGCAGGGGTCTTTGCCGCCCAGAACATTGAGTCTTTTATAACCGGACCCGGCTCGATGATGCCTGGCGGCACGGTTACAGTAAATACGACACAGCTAGATGGTTACGGCCAGCTCTTTGAGGAACTGGTCGACAACTTAGCTCTTAATGATCCCAGAAGCGTGTAAAGAGAAGATCAGAAATCTTCGCTTTCTTGTAACAGGGCTTCGATCTTTCGCTTGGGGATATCCTTCGTAAGAATCGAATGAAGCTCTTCTTCAATCTTTTCCTCGTTGGTATCTTTTGCCACCGTGAGCTCTTTGACCAAGAGGTGCCGAGCCATATCGAGCATCTTCCGCTCGCCAAAGCTCAATGGTTTATCATATTTCAGTCGATATAGGTCTCGCATGACCTCTGCAACGTCCATGACAGAACCGGTCTTAATCTTCTCTACGTATTGGCGATAACGTCGATTCCATGTCTGGTGTGTATTCCGACGCGGTCGTTGCCGAAGGACACCGTACACCTTTTCTACTTCGTTATCGTCGATGACCTCGCGCAACCCAACGGATTGCACCTTGCTGGTGGGAACCATAATCTTACGGTTCGTACCCAGTACACGTAATACGTATACTAAGTGTTTGGTACCAGCCACATCCTGATTTTCAATGCCACAAACCTCGGTTACACCTTGTGCAGGATAGACAGCTTTGTCTCCTACCTTGAAAGTATTATGCATAGACTCTCTCAGAACGTTGGTTTGTGCCATTACAAATCCTCAATTTAGAAGGTGCGAAACGATAGCAAATTTTCAGCCTTAAAACAATATGTAAATCGTCCAAGCCCAGTGTTTACAGGGGTTTAAAACGGTTTGGTTGTTTTTTGCTTTAGACAGTTTCTTTTCGTGAATTGCTTTGGGTATAGAGGTCGGACGAATCGAATCCGATTGTGTCCAGGTGTCTACGTCGGTAGATAACTTCTTCTGGAAACCGCGTGTACTCCTCTCCTATTCCCAGTACCCTGTTGAACCGCGAGCCAGTTTGAAGTGGCAACATGATAGCATAATTCGTCTGGTTTCGCCTCATGCATATTTGCTAGTACGACGGAGATATTCGGGTTTCTGATACCGGTGCCAGTATGTTCGAACGAATTCTGTCTTGCAGCGCAGGTCTCGGAAATCAAACCAAAAATGTCACAGCCCTTTGACAGTTTGGCCCCCGCCTGCTAGATGGGCCCGCATAGTTGAGTCCCAGTTATGGAACACGTAGTGCCAGTGAATTTTGCAATACGCGAAGTTGTACGGCCCGTGATGGTCTGGATGTTGGTAGCAATCGGCATCTTCAGCGCCTGCGGGACCGGAAAGAGTTCGCTTCAGACGCAGGGCAAGCCCCAGCCGTGGTTGGGTTTGTCTGGCGACCCGGCGATGAAGGCGTATAGCCTCTTTCGAAGTAGTGTCCGAGCGCTACGTGCGGGTAATCACGATGTGGCACGAATCCGTCTCGCCGAGTTGGAACCGTTTTTGGCCAAGTGTAGTGTGGCACCATCTACCTGTGAAAAGGCTCGTGGCTACCATCGAGATGCCGTGGTGGCCGTTGATAAGAAGGACCACACGGAGGCTCTGGACAATCTCGAGTTCTTACGCCGTATCGCAGCACAGAAGCGTGTCGACACCAAGGCTCGTGGAAAAACGGCTCGCGTCCAATACTTCAAAGGAATCAAATATCTCGTGGCTGGGAACTATGACGATGCCGCGTTGACGTTTCAAAGGTTGGTCCGACTACCGTTGTATATGACGTACGCCCAACTGGGGAAACTTCGGTTGGCCGATACTCGATATAATCAAGGGCGATACCTTGAGGCTTTTGAGATCTATGGCGAGTATATTTCGTTGTTCCCACAGGATGTGAATGTAGCCTACGCGCGCTATATGGCCGCACGGTGCCTCGTCGCTCGAATGCCCGACGATATAACCTATATCGCACCAGCCGAGCGTTTAGACCCGTCTCGTGCGTTACAGGCCCGTGATTATCTACAAGCGTCGATTCGCCAAGCCCCAGAGAGCCCCTATGTCGTTGAGACCACAAAGCTCCTCAGGAAAGTGCGTCATCGATTGTATCGTCACCATTACTATGTAGCGCGCTTCTATGCGCGTCGCATGCAAGACGGTGGTGAGCTTGGACGTCGGATGGAGATGGCCTTTGGTTTCCCAGAGTGGGGAGCTACACGGACTAACTTCTCCCGGATGCTTGTATTGGCAAGGCGAACGAAATCGAAAAAACGGCTGGAGCAGATCAGGCAGGCAGTTGCCGTGCGTTTCCCAGGTCTTCTTAAAGGGGAAACACTTGATGCTGCGTCAGCAAAACCAAAGACAACTGAATCCCCTAAGAGGTGAAGCAATGAAGCCCTCCCCTAAACAAACCGTAATTAATCAATTCGGATCCCGCGCAAAGCTCGTACAGGAGATCGTTGGTCTTCTGGCCGACGATAAAGATTCCGGTACAGAGTCTCGACTCAATGGGGCCAAGAATAGCCAGCTTTTGCGTATCCACAGTGTTCTGACGGCCGTAAAGGATCAGTTTGGAAACAAGAAGAATCTGGTGAATGCGATCGCCGAAAAGAAGTTTTCGGGACGTAAACCTACGCAAGGCTATACCGAGAAACTAGAGACCTATAGTCAGAAGCGACTGTACGATCTCTATACCCAGGTCAGCGGTAAATCGTCCTGATTACGGTCAGCGTCTAGGACGGCTTCCGATGATTAATCGTTGGACTCCGATCCCTCGGCTACGGCTTCCAGGTCACGCAAATTAGTGGCTTTTTCTTTTGAGCCGATCGAAACGCGCACGCGAGCGGGCCGAACCAGTCGTTTTCCGATTCTGTAGCCGATCTGGAACACTTCCATGACCGTTCCAGGGGGGTGTTCGTCGGACGGCGCCGATTCCGTGGCTTCATGGAATTGTGGATCGAAAGCAATTCCTTTGGGATTCAAGGTTTCGACACCAACCGCAAGAAACGCTTGCGTTAGCTGGTTTGCCGTCATGCTCAGCCCGGTATTGAGATCCGTAAGATTTGGATAATCTTCGAGGACATGCTGACTTTCTTCGATTGCGAGGTACAGCGTGTCAAACGCGGGAAGAATATTCTTCAATAACGAGGCGGTGAGATCGGAGCGGAGGTGTTGTCGTTGTTCGTCCGATCGCTTCTTGGATCGCTCAACATCCTGTTGAAAAAGTCGAAGACGCTCATTTAGCGTCTCTACCTGTTCACGTAGAAAAATCAGCTCTTCTTCGTTGCTGTTATCCTGGATAATGGGCAACGGTTGCGTCGGAACACGGCCGCTAACGACTTTTCGGTCATCACGGTCTTGATGGCTTACCGCTTCTTCGGCTTCTTCCATCAGTTGCGCGAGAGCCGAGTTCAGGTCGGCTCGATTCTCAAAGAGGGTAGCTGGTACGCCACCTACTTCCTCTTCATCAGCCTCAGATGTGGCTTTCGCTTGGATCGTGATCACAGCGTTGTCACTTGTATCATCGGCCTCTGTTTGGGGCTCGTCAGAACTAGCTGCAACAGGCTCGTTTTTTTTATCTGTCACGGGCGATGCCCTCCCGATTTAGAATCGGTTCGATCATATAGGTACGATCAGTGTGGCGACTATGCACGAAACGGATCATAGAGTCAAAGCAGGCTTTGGGCCTTCCATGTTGGTATGTTCGCATATTACGCTACGGTTCAGGAAGCTCCCAGGACTGTATCAACAGAGTGGCTCCGGGGCTCGATATTTTCCAGCCGAGGATACGCTGTATGGAAGAATATACAGCACTGGAAACGGGGCCTTCGTCGATGGGAAGACGGGCTAGTTGATGGTCTGGGGTCAGGGAGAACAACCATAACGAATCGTCCGGTGAAACCTGGGCCAACCATCTAGGAAGTTCGGTGGTAGACGGGATCGCGACAACCTGTCGGACACGCATTACAGGCGCCAACGGCGGACTGATATCTCCGGGCACGAGAAATTCGGGATCTGTGGCCGTATCGGCCCAGCTGTAGAGGCGGATCGGTGAATCATGATCACTACTGAGAAGAATATACACAGTGGTATCGATTCGTTGCACTGATGCGGAGAGGAGGCCACGACCGGCCGGGGCAGGAAGAGGACCCAGTATCTGGCTTTCGAGAGCACCACCTTTCCATCGCAAA
Organism: Myxococcales bacterium; assembly: GCA_002728755.1. GTDB lineage: Bacteria > Myxococcota_A > UBA9042 > UBA3505 > UBA3505 > UBA3505. The sequence continues at coordinate 83,355 of PBVT01000035.1, read as the reverse complement.
GCGAGGATATGGTCTGGTGCGCGGCGTGTAGTGATAGCGACAGTCGGCCCGCTATCTCTGGTGACCGACAAAACAAGGCCGGGCTCAGGAGCCAAGGAGTCGATGGCGTCGATGGTTGGATAGCAATCGCCATTCAAAACGCAGCTCTCACCGGAATCACAAGCTGGATTACAGAGCTCCGATGGCAGTACGCATTGGAGTGTATCGGCGAGAACACAGACTTCATCGGAAGCACAGGGGTTACCACCACAGGGCCCATTAAAGAGGTCTGCTGGGCTAAGGGAAACAGTTTGCACGATACGAAACGCGTCGGTTGCGTCTGCCGAATTGGAGCAGAAATCCGTTAGATGAAGGCCTTCGGATTCGGTTGTTCCAACGACCATTGCACAGGGGAGACCGGCTGGATTCAGGTGAAGAATGGGTCCCGCCAGGACCCGTATGGAATCACTCGCAACTACATCGAGAGGAGAGGCGTCAGGGTAAAGATAGAGCCGTAGATTTCGATGGGGGGAAGCGAGGCTTGCGACCAGTTGCTTTCCAGAAGAAAGTGGGAGGTGGTCCAGGTTCTTGCCGATCGAGGGACCGGGGTCCGAGATACCAAGTCTCCACCCTTCGGGGTTGGAGTCCACCACAGGAGTGTCGGGAAGCCCTGCTAGAATGGAGGTATAGGCGCTTTCTTCTACGACCGGGAAGGTATTGTTATTCGTTGAATATACGACCACGTCGCCATATCGGGAGTCGTGCCAGGCGAGCCCGTCGGGGTCTAGAGCAATGAGTTGTCCATCCGTTCTGGGTGGCTCGAGCTCTGGAAGGAAGCCGCAGCTACAGAGTACCGAATCACCAAGGCAATGCGGGCCGATAAGTGGGCTGCTGGGAGGGCTGACTTCCGGCTGTGTTCCGGCTTCACACGTAAGGTTCAGACAACTCGGTGGTAATTGGATGCATCGGGCAGCAGCTCGGTCGAGAGCGGTTCCGTCTGGGCAGCGCCCCGAAAAGGTGTCTGGTACACAATAGCCAGCAACACAGAGACTACCAATCGGACAAGATGTGACCACGGACGCGTCGCAGGTAGCGGCCAGACACGTCTGTTCCACACACTCCATACCAGGCACGGGACAACCGGTCTTTTCACAATCGGGCCCCTCAACGCATTGGCCAGCCAGGCAGACTGTCCCCGCGCAACAGTCCGAGTGTTTGGTGCATAGGTCCGCAACCGTACAGGTACCATCTGTACATAGATAGCCCTGCCCACAATCGAGGTTTGTTGTGCATACGGGTTGGCTTGGTGCTGGGTCACAGGCTGGGCTCAAAAGGAGATATAGGCCTACGGAGGCAGGAATCAGTACATACCGTCGATTTCGGAGTGTCAGTACAAGGGCGGTAAGTAGCCCTAGTAGAAACAAACGAAGGGGCCATTTTGAATTGGGACCAGGAGGGTAGAGTAGACCTGCGCCACCTTGTGGTGGTGTGGAGTTTTCGACAGTGCCGAATTGGAATTGCAGCTCAAGACGACCGTCGTCGAGTTGTTTTATCCCCGTGAGGAAAACGTCATTTAGGAATGTATATAGGAGCCCATTCAGATCGATAGAAAAGGTGAGGCCAATTTCCGTCAGTAGTTTTTCCAGGCCTGTGAGAAGCTTGTCTGTCGGTGTACCGGTTGTAGCTCCACTTACCAGCCCCGAAAGTCCCGACATCTCCAACTCGGATAGATCGAGGACAAGACCTTCTTCGGGGGACGGGAGGGTCATGTCGATCTGCGCTGAAAACCCAGGGCCTCCATGTAACCAGGTAATGCCGCCGGGTCCGTCTGCGGTCGCTGTCATGTTCAGGTGGTTTAATTCGAGCCTGTAACTGGCGGTGGATGCCTCGCTTTCGATAGGGAGTAACTGTACGTGTGGAGGCTCGCTAGCCGAAGGGCTGAATTGAAAGCGAAGGGGGACCTCTGAATCGCCGATATACCGGAGCCTGGGGAAGAGCAGCTGCATAATCCCCTGCCGGATTCGAACCGGCTTTTCCATGAAATGCGTCAACTCGCCCTGACGGATGGAGAGACAGGCTCCTCCTGCACGAAAGAACTCGTATGCAATGGATTCCAGAAGATCGGGACGAACTCGGATCGCTAGTTGGTAATCAGGGTTCTGGTCTATCCAGAACGAGGGCTCGGCCCCTGTAGGAACAAATGGTGGCATTTCCACGCCACACCCGCTCTGCTCTGCCTTAAGGAGTATATCTAGATCGAGCTTTAGATCCCCTCCATCGGAGGTGAAACCCGAGGAGCCGGCTTCGGCGGCCAGAACGAGAGGGCCCATTCGCTGAAAGGTTTCGAGCAATGGAGCAACGGCGTTCTCCATCATGCGGGGGGTATCGATCCGAGCCGTCATCCCGTCTCCAAAGAGGACCTCGAAATCATCAAGGTAGGAATTGAACAGGGCGAGCGTCACGGTTTGTAAAAGCTCTCCGATCACACCTCCCAGTAGATTTTCAAAGGCATCAATAACCGCAGGATCTACCCCCAGGCTGTTGCAAATCGAACATTCGGAACAGGGATCCTCTACGCTGATTTGATCCTGGCATTCGGCCAACTCACAGTCTTCGAAGATCAGAATGTTGATCACGTCCATATCCAGGGAGACCACATCGATTTGGGGTTGCGTGATTCCGAGTGAATCTGGGCTCAACGTAATATGTGCTTCAAAACTCAGGATGGCCGAGAACGAGGAGGGAGGCGTCTTCAGAACACAGGCGGCATCGCCCTCCAATCCAAGGAAGTTCATCTCTCCACCGATGATGGAGTTGTCGATCCGTACGGGCATATCCTGTGCCGAGATAATGAACGTAGGTTGACCATTTGTGGAGACCAGGTCGATTTCCAGCTTGCTTATATCGATACTCAGGATGAGATCCCGCATGGAGAAACCGCTAAACGGCCCGAATTCGATGGGGAAATAGATTTCCGACTCACCCTGGAGAGCGCTGATATCAAGGGTAATCGTTCCGTCGGGGTTGGTAGGCAGACTCCCGATGAAAGTAGGTAGAATCGATTCGAGTATATAATCGACGCCATTCGGGGTTAGGCGAGTCTGTATCGCGGAGGAGATTTTGTCCCCTTCCAGAACACTGGGCAGGGGTTCAACCTGGAACCAACCGGCCTCACTCTCCGGGTCTGCACAGGAGTATAGGTTCCCGGCAAAGAAGAGAACCCATGCGCATACAGCGACCTGGAAAAGGAGCCCTGAGGCTCGAGGGTGAACCTTCATCAACGCGTTAAGGTCACAGCCACGCCGAAGTGGTCACTCAAGCTGGTCGTCAACTCACCCTCTTCGGAAGTAATTGTGTAGGACTGATCCATGATGCGAGTGCTCTCAACATTGTATTTCGCCACAACATCGGAGCTAAGGAGAACGTGATCAATCACATGATCGGAGCCCGCGTCTGACAGGATCTCGTTCTCCAGGCCACACCACGTACAAACGGTGGTATTGGCTGATGTCCAGCCTGCATCCACCAGGCGTTGGTAGTTTTCTTCTACATCGCCCACCAGGCCGCTTTCTTGGACATCCGGACCACAATTCAGGTCCCCCAGGATAAAGTCAGGTGCTCCAATGGCTCCGTATGTCTCATCCTCGCCAAGGTCCAGCGCTAATAACTGGTCAATCTGTCCAGCTTGTTCCGCCGTGTAATAGCATCGGTGGATACAGCTGGTTGGATCTTCCAGGTCCGCACAAGCGGCCTCACAATCCGATTTTACGGTATCGTTTTCTGTCATGAAGCCCAGGTAGGGGATGGAACTAAAGACCGCTGTTAGATGTGTGCAGACGGCGGTGACGGGTTCACCATCGGAATTTAGCCAGGTTCCGGTCAGATAGGAGCGCCATACGAGGTAGGCTGCCATATCGCCTTCACCAAAGAGAATGTCCGACTCGGAGATCTCGGGCTTGATAGCCAGCACCAGCCCATTATGTCCGCCATTGGACCAACTGGATGCTTCCTCATTTTCCAGACAGTTCTCCATCATCTGATCCAGGGTCCGTGTCAGGTCATTGGTGAGACATCCGAGACATTCATTACCGAGCCCCGCCATTTCAGTGGAACAGTTGTCCACCGCACAGCCGACCATATCGTCGGTCTCTTCACAGCCATATTCTGCGACGCAATCAAGCATTGGTTGGCTATTTTCCAGTGTACAGCCACCACCCTTGGTGCCCTCTGTATGGTAGATATGAACGGCGTAGCCTTTTCCTTCCAGGGTTTCCTTGACCGCAGTCCGGTCGTCCTCCGTCCAGACCTCTTGCAGGCAGAGCACGTCGATATCCTCTAGATTTGCCAGCTCGTTCAAGACCAGGGGCTGCCGTTCCTCCGCGTAGTCTACGAACTCATAGGCCAAACCCACATTCCAGGTTGCCATGGTGAGTATTTCCGTAGGCTCTGGGCTGGTGTCGGTTACGTCCTCAGTGCTCTCTGTGCCACCAGAGCAGGCCAGGCAGAACAGGATAAGGCCCAGAAGGAGTCGTAGATGGTACCGCATATTTATGTCTCTCTTGGAAGTTGGATCGAATAGAGGACAAAAATAGCGAGTGCACCGAACAGAGTAAAGCTATCTATGACTCCTGTTTTTCCAACACGACCTGGTTACGTCCCAACTCTTTGGCACGTAAGAGACATTTGTCAGCGGCTTGTACCAACGCTTCAGGAGTCTTCATATCCTTTCTGTATTGGGCTACGCCAATACTGATGGTCATAGGTATTTCACACCCTTCAAATACGAATTTATGTGAGTCAACATGGGCTCGGATAATTTCTGCATATCGTGCTGCACCAACGAGTTCGCTTTCGGGCATAACGATACTGAACTCTTCTCCGCCGTATCGTGCAAAGCATTCGTCTCGTCGGATCCGAGGCTTCAGAAGTCCAGCCATTTCACTTAAAACGTGGTCACCTGCGACGTGTCCGAACTGATCATTAATCTGCTTGAACCGATCGATATCTATCATCATCAGGCTGAGGGGACGCGAGTACCGTACGGCGCGGGCAAATTCGCGCTCTAAGAAGGCATCGAAAGCCCGTTTATTTGGTATTCGGGTCAGGCCATCCTCGATGGCCAATCGATAGATCTCTTCATGGTAGATACTCTCGATATTATCGCCGGCAAGGTATTTGAAGATGACATCTCCGATCTTGATGTAATCTCCGGATTGCAAGACGCGTTGCTTGTCCAGCACACCATTAATATAGACCCCATTCGTGCTCCCCAGGTCTTCTACGATTCTTTGCCCTCGGCTTCCAGATAACCCCGCATGTTTACGGGAAACAGTGCTATGTTCCACAACGATACTGCAGGATTTACCGCGTCCAATCGTTGTTTCGGTTTGTCCAAGAATAAAGCGTTTACCAATCGGTCCACCATAGATGCAGACCAGACAATCATCGCCCTTTGGCCGGACCAATGCGTCTGACGAACGCATCACAACAGTGGATTCGTGGTCCGGCAGTTTGTTCTCGTCTGTTGGCGCTCCTGCAAATCGATTGGAACTCATACCGGCTATTGTAGCCGATTTTTTCCATTCGAGCGTCTTTGTTTAAACCGAGGGTTCGAATCAGGTCTCGTGACCTTTTAAACGAACGACCACCAGTGCTCGCTCATCGTCTGATTTAGGCTCTGTTTCTGCCACTCCACCAGCTCGTTCTGCCATGGCACGAACAAGAGCCAACCCAATCCCCGTTCGTAGCTCGTTATCCCGACTTCCGCGGTAAAAGGGGCGAAACAGACGGCCACCAGACGGCGCGACCAGCCCTGGCCCATCATCTTCAACACGGAGGTCGATATATCCAGGCTCCTGACTTGGCGCGAACCGGAGGCGTATGGTTTCGCCACCTTCCGGATGGAATTCTATGGCGTTGGCGAGGAGCTCTACGAGGATGGTTTGCAGAAACCTACGCGGAACATCCAGTCGACAAGACCCCTCGACCGAGAGTTGTTGCTCGAAATTATTCGCTCTCGTCTGTGCCAGCTCGAACGCTTCTCCAACGATCATGATGATATCGTCGGCTTCCAGTTGCTCCATCTCGACCGGGCGGAGCCAAACGCGCGCGTAGCGAGTTATATCTTTCAATAATCTTTGAAGGCGTTCTCCAGATACATGGATACGACTTAAAAAATCTTCGACAGACTCTTCGTCCGTTACTCGTTTCGTTTTCAGGAACTCGGCAAAAAACGACATGTTCCGGGCGGGCTCACTCAGATCATGGTGGACCACCGATACGTATTCTTCTAGGCGCTCTCCGATCGTCTCCCAAACCGATATCGAGGTCGTTGTTTCATCGAGGAGTGCGATCAGGTTACGGAGCCCACTTGGAACTCCATTTGTGGGATCGGGAAGGCAATACATGACCGAGGTGTCAGATCCTGCTTGTCCGATCACCACATGGGGAATGTCGGTCTCGCGTGCGGGCAAATCATCAATGGCCTCGGCGATTCGCATTACTATGCGACTGCCCGTAGGTATTTCGTCTGCGGCGCAGATATGTAGGGCAGGCCGGTCGTCGAAGGCCACCTTTAAGGCCGTTCGGAATTCATTGGAGCCATGGACCACCAACACCATCAAGATGCTTCCCCGCCGTCTACGTCGATGGCTAGCCTAGGAGATGTGTAATCCACATGCAACCCTTTCGAACGAAGGGTTCTACTTTCCTTCGGTTCCGATTGCTTCCAGGGTCTCTCGAAGTAGTTTCGAGGCCTTCTTCGGATCGGCTTTTCCTTTCGTTTGTCGCATCAATTGACCCATGAGGAAGCCAAGAACTTTTGTTTTTCCCGCTAGAAATTGAGCCGTTTCATCCGGGAATTGCGTCGCGATCTCTCCACAAATGCGACGCAGATCGGCGTCGTCCGAGATCACGCCACCGATTTGCTCGACCTCTTTGTCCGGATCGGCGTCTTCGCGCCACATCTTTTCGAAGATGTCTTTTGCCATCTTGCCCGTTATTCGTCCCTCGCTCTGATGGGTCAGTAGACGAGCAATCCTTTCCGGCGGTACCGGGCAGTCGGATACCGTCAGCTTATCTCCAGACAGTCGGCCCAGAACCTCGGTCTGAACCCATTTGCTGGCAGCTAATGCGTCCGCCCCACTTGTAACGATCTCCTCGTAGAACAGCGCCAGATCTTTCTCGTCGGTTAGCACCGCTATATCATAGGGACGTAGGCCGTACTGTTCGTTAAAGCGACTGCGAACGTCTTCTGGGAGCGGAGGAAGCGTCGAGCGCACCTCTTCGATTATGGTTTGGTCCAGGCGAAGGGGTAGTAGGTCCGGATCTGGGAAATAACGGTAGTCGGCACTTTCTTCCTTACTTCGCATCGACTGGGTCTGCCCGGTATCTGCGTCGAACAGCCTTGTTTCCAGTACGATTGCATCGCCCGACTCCAGGGCACGAGCCTGGCGTCGGATCTCGTAACCCAGCGCACGCCCCACATTGCGGAAGGAGTTGATGTTCTTTATTTCGACTCGCGTCCCCAGCGGCTCTGTTCCACTCGGTCGAATGGACACGTTGGCATCGCAACGGAACGATCCCTCCTCCAGGTTTCCGTCGCATACATCCAGATAACGCAGGATGTTTCGTAACTCTTTCAGATAGGCCATAGCCTCTTCGGCGGAATGAAGATCGGGTTTTCCGACAATCTCCACCAGGGGGACACCCGTTCGGTTGAAATCAACCTGGCTTAACCCGGTCTGCGCATCGTGTAGATTCTTTCCCGCGTCTTCTTCCATGTGGACGCGCTCAATACCGGCTCGGAACGTTCGTTCGGGTAAGACGATCTCAAGCCAGCCTTCGGTGCATATCGGTTTGTCGAATTGGCTGATCTGATATCCCTTCGGAAGATCTGGATAGAAGTAGTTTTTGCGAGCAAAGACGCTCTCGGTGGTTACTGTACAATGCAGGCCAAGCCCTGTGGCTATGGCCATCTTTACCGCCGATTGATTGAGCACAGGTAATGTGCCCGGATGACCCAGGCACACAGGACAGACGTGAGTGTTGGGCTCTCCGCCGAAGTTTGTGGGGCAGCCACAGAAGATCTTTGTCCTGGTCTTCAGTTGGGCGTGCACCTCCAGTCCAATAACCGGCTCCCAGCGTTCAAGGATGGACTCCATGGCGTAGCGTGACATCAGCCCCCCTCCGCCGACAGGCCCTGAATGGGAGTTGGAGGGTTGTACCCACCGGTCTGCACTTCGCAGGCCCGTGCTACACGTAATAACATGGGCTCTTGCATATGATTGCAGATGAATTGAACCCCGACAGGCAACCCGCTGGCATCGAGTCCGGCTGGGACACTCACAGCGCAGACACGCGCCAGATTACAGGCAATCGTGTAGATGTCTGCCAGGTACATCTGTAGGGGGTCCGCTGTGCGTTCGCCTTGGGCAAAGGGTGCTACAGGACTTGTTGGTAGGCATAGAGCGTCACATTGCTGGAAGGCTCGTTGGAAATCGCGACCAATCAGGGTCCGTACCCGCTGTGCTTTTACGTAGAATGCGTCGTAGTACCCAGCCGATAGAGCGTAGGTTCCAAGCAGTATACGTCGCTTCACTTCTGGCCCAAAACCCTCCGACCGGGTTTGGTTATACATATCTACGAGATTGGCTTTGCGTACATCGCCGATATCGGCCCTTTGCCCGTAACGAACCCCATCGTAGCGAGCCAGATTACTGGAGGCTTCTGCGGTCGCCGTGAGATAATATGCTGCGATAGCGTGGGGAAGGCTGGGTATGGAGACCGGAACCAACTCGGCTCCTGCGGCGGCAAGCTGGTTGGCCGTCTCCATCACGCGGCTGGAGATCTCAGGGTCCAGACCATCCGGCTCAAACGCCTCTTTGACGATGCCGATACGAAGCCCTTTCGCACCGTCTTCCAGTGACGAGAGCAGGTCGGGCATCGGAGTGTCCCGGCAGGTGCTGTCTCTAGGGTCCGGTCCTCCGATAGCCTGTAACATATGGGCTGCGTCTCGGACGGTCCGGGTTATGGGTCCGATCTGGTCCAGACTGCTGGCAAAGGCGATGCTTCCAAATCGACTTACTCGGCCGTAGGTAGGTTTCACTCCCACGACGCCACAAAATGCTGCCGGTTGCCGGATCGAACCACCTGTATCCGTTCCGAGGCTCGCGAACCCGGCGCCAGCAGCAACGGCGGCGGCCGAACCGCCCGAGGAACCACCCGGCACTCGACTCAAATCGTAGGGGTTACTGGTGGCTCCATAGGCTGAATATTCGGTGGACGAGCCCATCGCGAATTCGTCCTGGTTATTCTTTCCAAGAATGATAGCGCCGGCTTTCTTAAGTCGCTGAACAACGGTTGCGTCGTACGGAGGGATATAACCACTGAGTATCTTTGAGCCGGCCGTTGTTTCGAGTCCTTTGGTAACGATTTGGTCCTTAATGGAGATGGGGATTCCATCGAGTGGACCCAGGGTCGCCCCTTGTTCGCGTCGCTGGTCGGCTTCTTTCGCAGCTTCCATGGCGTTGGAGCGGTCGAGTCGAATAAACGCATGTACGTCGGCCTCGATAGCCTCAATATGGTCGAACACCGATTGGGTTAAGGCGGTACTCGTAATCGAACCATCCGCGAGAGCAGTGCGGGCTTCGTCGATTGTACCGAATAACAGATTGGGCGAGGACGCGGTCATCACACCACCCTGGGGACAATAAAGAAGCAGCCATCGTCATCTGGGGCGTTCTCTAAAGCATCGCTTTGGGGGAGAGAATCCTGCGGTTCATCCTCTCTTTGAGGCAGGTTTTCGGATGCTTCGTAGAAGTTGGGGTCGACAGTATCCAGATCGAGAGAGTCTAGACGCGCGACGTAGTCGAGTATCGTACCCAGCTCCTGGGCCATTTGTTCTACTTCAGCAGCAGAAAGTTGTAGGCGTGCCAGTTTGGCCACGTGTTCGACGTCTTCATGGGAAATCGGCATGGAGTCCTCTGGCAAATGCGAGGTCGATAACTATGAACCTACCCCCATGATGTCAACCATCACATGGGCAGGATGTTCATCACGCCCGTTTCAAAAACAGTCGCCTCGACCAGTGGTCCACTTGCGAGATGCGCAGATCCAGGCGTTGCCCCAGGGACACAGTCTTTGATGCGGACCAGAATGTGCGAAAGCCAGTATCGAGAAGAAAGAGCTCTACTCTCCGATGTTGGATTCCGATGACTTCGGCCCGAACCGTTCGTCCGACCTGCTCCTCATAATGACGCAGGATCCAGGATCTATGGGCGTCAAACATGATGCGCTGATTACTCTTTCTGGCCGCCTCCAACCCTGCCATATGGTGTTGAAGTTCGGATCGGGAAAGAAGGGGGCTGCCCGTATTGATGAATGATGTAAGCTGCAATTGAATGAGATAGTCGGCCGCGCGGCGGATGGGGCTGGTTACCTGCACATACGATGGGACACCAAGGCCTCCGTGGCCTCCGGGATGTAAAGTCGCTTTAGCGGGTCGTAATTGGCGGAACCGCTCAAAAATATCTGCGTGATCCGAAGGAGGAAGCGGAGAGTCGATGTGCAGCTCGAACAGGTCCTGTACCCGATAAATGGCGGGTATGGACCGGGCGGTCAGATATTCCGCCGCCATGGTGCCGGCTAGTATCATGTATTCCGAAATCATATTTCGGGCTTTGGAGTCGTTGGGCTGTTTGTCGATACGAATGGAGCCGTCGGATTCGCCGCGTACACGGAATGTGTGTGGTTGCCATATTACGGCCCCGTTTCTACGGCGCCGGTCTCGGATTCTACTGGCGAGGCTCTGCAGTAATCGCAGGTCATTCGTAGTGGCGTCATCTGGCGCCGGATCTTTTGTGAGGAGGCTGTCCACCTGATCATAGGTGAGCTTGCTTGTTATCTGGACAGAGGTGGAGACAACCTCAACTCCGATCGGTTCCCCCTCTGCCGTTAGCTCCACCTGGAAATCAAGAACACGTGATGGCTGACCATCACTCAAGCTGAGAGCGTCTTCGGAAAGACAGGCTGGCATCATTGGTATGTTGCGATCCGGGAGATAAAGAGTTCCTACCCGCTCAAGAGCTTCCTGTCCGGTAGGAGAATCCAACGGCACGGCACTGGCCACGTCTGCAATCAGTATATGAACGATATATGTATCGCCCGATCGTTCGATAGCGATTGCATCATCGACGTCGCTGGTTACGGCATCGTCGATGGCAAAGGAACGAAGAGCCGTAGAGGTCGCTTCGGCCGTCTGGGCCTGTGTAGCTAATTGCGCTGCATCTTCCAGAACGGTGTCCGAAAACGGTGTGTGTCGCCCGTGTTTCCGTAGTTCACGATATTCGTGTGAGCTGTAGATCCCCAGTTGAACAAGGGCGTCATACGCCAGGCGGTCGATACCATAGGTGCCTCGTTGGAGCACCGGAGCGAGGTGGCTTTTCGCCATTTTCCACTTTGGATGCACGTCACTTTGAACCGCTAGCACCTCTAGCAATGCGATCGCCTGGGCCAGAGGTTTGGAGGGGGTCCCAACCGGTTGGCGTGCATCGAGGGCTTCTCGGAGCGCTTCTGTAAAATGTTTCTGGTCCATGGAATCTTCAAGTGGGGGTGTTTTTTCGGGATCAAACACCGGCCTGCGCTCGGAGAAGCTCCGCGAGCAGGGTATAGCGTGCGATGGCATCGTTTTTGGAAATGGCGATACCCACGGCACGTTTGCTACCAACCAGCACTACAAGACGTCGCCCACGCGTGACGGCGGTATAGAGAAGGTTTCGACGCAGCATCATATAATGCTGCGTATGTACCGGTAGGATGACCGCGGGGTATTCGGAACCCTGCGACTTATGAATCGACAGGGCATACGCCAGCCGAAGACCATCTTGTCCGTCTGCGGGAAATGTGACGTCCCGGTCATCAAATCGGACGATGACAGATCCATCGTCAACGCCGCGCCCCATCAAGATCCCGACGTCGCCGTTGGCTACATCCAGTTCATAGTTATTACGGACTTGAATCACGCGATCGCCAACGCGAAGATTTCCCCGCTTATTGATGACGACACCATCGGGGTTCAGGAGATCTTGCAACCATTCGTTCAGGCTCTCTGCGCCTAAGAGACCTCGATGCATTGGAACGAGAATCTGTATATCGGTTCGTGGATCGAGCCCAAACCGTTCCGGTATCCGGCGTAGTATCATGGCCTGAATTGCCGAACGGATATCATACGGATCATCCAGGTGAACCGTGTAGAAATCAGTCAATTCGGTGTTGGCATCTGGCGCCGTGGGTGAGTCGCCGTTGAGGATACGATGAGCGTTTTCCACGATAAGAGAGGCGTCTGACTGCCGATAGACACGCTTTAGACGTACAACGGGAACCACATTCGAGGCGATGATATCGTGTAGAACCAGACCGGGACCCACCGACGGGAGTTGGTCTGCGTCCCCCACGAGAATTAGCGCGGCACCATCCTTAAGTGCTCTGCATAGAGAGACCATCAATGGCACATCGACCATGGAGACTTCGTCGACGATGATGAAGTCGGCCGGGAGGGGGTTGTCCTCGTCACGAGTGAATGACTCCGACTGTGGACTATATTCGAGGAGTCGGTGGATGGTCTTTGCGAGGGCACCCGACGTTTCCGTAAGACGTCGCGCAGCGCGGCCTGTGGGGGCTGCTAACGCGACGAGGTGTCCACGACGTTGAAGTAGGGCAAGCGTCCCGCGCAAAATTGTCGTTTTGCCAGTACCCGGACCCCCTGTAATCACCGAAACAGGGTTTCGGACGGCGGTCTCAATGGCTGCGATTTGTTCTTCGTTGAGGGGTAGCCCGAGTTGGTCCTGCGCGAATTCGATTTCATCGGTTCGAGGTGCAGGTCCTCCTGGTCCATCTTGAAGTTGTTGAAGCCGCGAAGCAATTTGTTGCTCTAACTCGTAATGCTCGGTTAACCCGAGCCAGTCGTCGGTACCCGGTATATTGCAGACCAAAGCCTCGTCTGTCATGTCCAGGAGGATGGCTTCAATATCGGTCTGCGCTACATCCAATAAGGTCGTGGTTGCTTCAACCAACTCTGTCCGAGGCAGATACAGATGGCCGGAATCACGAGCCTTCACCAGACAATGGCTCAAGCCGGCCCGGAGTCGGTGCGGGTGGTCTGCAGGGATCCCAAGAGCCTGTGCAATACTATCTGCGGTTCGAAAGCCAACTCCACCGATCTCTTCCACAAGACCGTACGGATTGGAGCGAACGCGCTCTATTACTTCGGTGCCATAAGTGGTCAATAAGCGATGGGAAATCCCCAACGGAATTCCCAACCCCTGTAGAAAGATCAGCGCCTCACGAGTTTGTACATCGTCGTCCAATGCTTTGATAATTGATGTGGCGCGTTTCTTTCCGATACCTGGTACTTCCCGTAGGCGCGAAGGGCTATCGGCAATAATTTCGAGAACGGCGACACCGAAATGCCCAACCAGCCGTTCTGCGATCTTGGGGCCGATATCCGGAACGCGGGCTAAATACGCCTCCACACCGACAACGGTTTGCGGCATCACCTTTTGGTAACTATCGACGCGGAACTGACGACCAAACCGCTGATGCTCCTGCCAGGATCCAGAAAGGCGTACGCTGTCTCCTTCGTGGAGAGTTCCGATCGTACCAACCGCTACGGTAGTCGATGGACTATCTTCCACCGCGATACGAAGTACGGCAAAGCCATCTTCGGATCGGAAGACCACCCGATTTACGCGGCCTACCAGAACGTGGGATTCATCATCCCGATTCTCTTGCTCGAACAGCATGTTGCTGCTTATGACATGCGGATACGGCTTGGATCAACCCACGGATATTTATTCACGTACAGCGTTAGGGTTTTGATGCATCGCATAACTTCGCATCCGCAGGTAGCAATGGGTTCCAGAGAATGGAGATTGCTCCTGTCGATGGTGTGCCGCCGCCAACGACGTTCAACCCCGTCGTTAGTAGAATCGCTCCGTCATTGCGGGCTTGCGTGCGAATTCCTACGGATGGTCCAATCGTAGTCTCGGCCTTGATGGTCATCGCAGGGCCGTTCGTTTTTCCTGAATCGGTATATTCAATCACCACAGCGTCGTCTCGGAGGCATTGACCAAGATCGTTTAGTGCTGGATCGCACCCATCAAAACCTTCAATCGTGTCGAGGCCAGCGATCCCGCCGGCGATAACGATGCGTTTCGAGTCGACGACGTCCATGCCGAAGAAGGAGCGTCGGGTCAGCCCCAGGGTCGAATCATCGAGGGGAATCGGACGTAGGGTGAGTCCAGGAGGTGTAGTACTTGTATCGACCGCCAGCTCGTATGGTGTGTCCAGGTCAATCGTGGAGAGATAGCTACCGCCCGTCGGAGCCATTCCACCAAAGAGGAGAAAGCGGTGTGTATCACCGGAGGATGGAAGAGCCACTGCGGTTCCGTAGCTTGGGGATCGAACTGTATCGACCGTTAAGCCTCCCTTGAAACTTATGGGGAGAACTCCACTCACAGTACCTGCCGCGTTCATCCACTCGACGATATTCGAACCTTCACCATCAGGGTTTCCGCCGAATACGATGACATCTCCTGTAGGCAATTGAAGAAGCTGGCTACCAACGCGGGGGGTCACCAGATCAACAACTTCGATAAGAGGCGCACCCGGATTGGTCAGAAGCCCGTGTACGCGAATCATCTTAGAGAAGGGTTGGTCGAGGTTGGCGTCGATCCCTCCCACAATGAACAGATTGTCTCGCACAACATCGTAAGAGGTAGCAGCCATCAAAGGAAGGGAGTGCACTCCGGCGGTGAACGCCCCCTGGATCTTCAGGGCTGTGCTCTGACCGGTGTCTACGTCGATGTACTCAACAAAATGATCAGCCGTTAATGGAGTTGGACTGGAACCAGGGTGGAAGAACGGTTTGGAGAGGTCACTTCCCTTGGTTTCAAGAGATGTCGTGCCACCCATGACTAGAATGTTGCCATCGTTTAGCGTGGTGGTATTCGCCATCGCCCTGGGAATGGTCAACCCTCCCTGCAGTGGCACATAGGTTCCTGTATTGGTGTGGAACAAAACGATCGTATCGGACATGGTGAAAACATTATTTTCCACCTGTGCTCCACCAAGAATAATCGAATTGCCATTATCCAGTTTCGCCGTAGCCGGGAAGCTTACAGGCTCGGGCGGTTGCGATTGCCCCACGTGTACATCGCCTACCAGTACGGATTCGGTTGGACAGGCGAGCGCATCTTCCGGCGTAAGTAAAATGTGGAGCCCCTTTTTTGTATGTTTCTCCACTATGACGTTGGTTAAGAGACCGTTCCAGCGGGGGGCTGAGTCGGAGCCCTGGCAGCCAAAAATCTGCAACGTATAGGGGATCTCTGGGACAATCTGGTCCGCGAGGAGGATACCTCGTCCAGATAATTCCGTGGAGTCGAGGTGAAACACCCGCTCTTGCACGGCTTGGCCGTTGAAGATGCGTATTACCAGTCGGTCGATATCAGCAGGAAAGCCGTCCCCAAGAACCAACTGTTCCGCATCATTACTATCAGGCGCTGGTGAACAGACACCGTCTTGCGATAGTTCGGCCCAGACCACCGAGATACCACTGCCTTCACCAATTTGTTCTGAACTCTCGTCTGGCGCGCAGCTTATCCAGAGCGAGGCGATGAAAAACAAACTTATAATGCGAAGGCACATAAAAAACTCGAAAGCGACCGGCTACCTATGGCTGCATTCTAGCCTCATAGGGTCGAGGGTCAACCAAAACCAGGTTTTACTGAAAAGCTGGCCGGGTTACGTCAATCGGATGAGATGGATAGTGAGTGTCCCTAAAGGGCGCCGCCAAAGTCCTGCTCCTGACCAATTGTACCCCAATCGGTGCTGGTGTCACCTTCAGCCGCATCGAGTACAATTACAGTGCGTAGTTGGCTGGACATTATGGCCGTAGAAAACTTTTCTTCCGACGTGCAATGCTGGTCTCCCTGCGCAACCGCGATCCACCATGGACGGTTTGGTTCGGTTATCAGACACGTACCTCCACTCGAACAGCCCGGTACCGTGTCCCCCGGTGCCCAGCCGATAGAGATGTATTGAAAGTATGTTCCCCCCTGGTCCACAGGGTTGACGCCTAGAGCACACCAGCCAGGGTAGGCAGCCTGGTCGGTGGGACAGCCGATATCCCACTCCGCTGGATCCTGTTTACAGCCCGATGGCCATACATTCGTTGGATAGAAGTCATTATACGCTTTCCCAGTATCCACATATTGAGAGTACGTAGCGAAATAGGACTCCTGGCGAATTCGGATTGCACCAAGAAAGGAGACAGCTTCCTGAATTTGTGCGCGACGCTTATGCCCATGAAAGTTGACCACTGCCACAGACGTCAGGACTGTGAGGATAATCACGACGAACATTAATTCAATAAGCGTGAAGCCTGCCGTTCGAAATGAGCGGCGGTGTAAGGAACGTCGTATGATGGCTTGTGGTGACATGTAGGGTGTTCGCTTCTGTTCTTCGATCCGAATAGATCGAGTGGATTGATCTAGTGTACGACGAGACCCACAGGATAGCCAACGATTTTACAATACACTGTAATTAATAAGGTTTTTTAGTGTGCAGGGAGGGCTTTAGCTGGTCCGTGTGATGGCATGAATCCCTGGATTTGGCCTATTACGGAATCTTTGGAAGATCTTTTTTGTTCAAATCTGTTGCCTCCTACCGAGGCGTTCTGTTAGAAACCCGTCTCTCCGCCAAACGGTGTGTTGACCATACAAGTGTAACAACACCGTTTTAATACGAAATTTTACTGAGGAAGAAACATGCATCGCATCTTGAAAACCGGTTTCTGTCTGGTCTTGATGGTAAGTGTAGTGATGGCTCTGGGAATTGCCGGCTGTAAGAAGAAAGGCAATGACGACAATCAAGGGCCTCAAGATACACAGGGCTCCCCTGGGGGCAACGAAGATCCAAATAAGAATAACGCTGGTGAAACAGCTGATAACGCTGGAAAGAATCCGGCTGCTGCCCCGGCCGCTCCTTCGGCGCCGGCCGCTGCTCCTTCGGCTCCCGCTGCTGCTCCAGCCAAGTCGACCGTAAAGACAGGAAAGACCGACGAGAAGGTCAAATTAGAGTTCTACGTGATGTCCCAATGTCCGTTTGGTACCCAGGTCGAAGCAGCAATCGACCCGGTATTGGACAAAATGGGAGCCAATATCGATTTCCATCTGGAGTTTATCGGTAATAAGGACCCCAACCAGGAGACTGGTTACAACGCGATGCATGGCCAGAGCGAAGTGAAAGGAAATATCTGGCAGCTATGTGCCATCAACCATTACGCGGCTGACTTCAAATACATGGACTTCATTCTCTGTCAGAATAAGAACATGCGCGCTATTCCGACGAATGGTGAAAGCTGTGCACAGGAAGTTGGTCTGGATGTAGCGAAGATGAAGGCTTGTGCGGAAGGCCAGGAAGGTAAAGACCTTTTCGGAGCTTCCCTTGAGAAAGCCCAGAGCAAGAAGGCTACGGGTAGCCCCACAATCTTCCTTTCGGGTCGTCGTTATGGCGGTGGCCGTACCGAGAATGATTTCATGCGGTCCATCTGCAATGAGTTCAAGGGTACGCGCCCCGAAGCATGTGCCAACATTCCTGAGCCGGTTAAGGTCGAGACCATCGTGTTGACCGATACCCGCTGCAAAGCCTGTAACTCTCAGCGTCTTGTAGGACGGCTTAAGAGCCTCTTCCCCGGTTTATCCGAGACAACCTACAACTACGCCACGGACGCCGGGCGGGCCAAGTATGACGAAATGGTCAAGGCCAACGGTCCTCTTCTTCTTCCCGCCATTCTTTTCACCGACTCGGTAAAGAAGGGTGAGGGATACCAGCGCGTACAGCGTTACCTCAAGCCATATGGTGCGTATAGCGTATTGGCCATTGGCGCGAAGTGGGATCCCACGGCGGAAATCTGCGATGACAAAACCGACAACACGGGTAACGGCAAGGTGGATTGTGAAGATCCTACCTGTACCGCTCAACTCATCTGTCGCAAAGAGCAGAAAAACAAGTTGGATGTATTCGTAATGAGCCAATGCCCCTATGGTGTTCGTGCGCTAAACGCCATGGACGAGGTTCTTAAGAATTTCGGTGATGACCTTGATTTCGAAATCCACTTCATTAATGACGTAGACCCAAACAGCAAAACTGGTTTCAGTTCGCTGAAAGGTGACACAGAGGTCCGCGAGAATATCCGCGAGCTTTGTGCCATTACGCATTACCCAAAGAACCACAAGTACATGGACTACATCCTCTGCCGGAACAAGAACATCCGGTCGGAGAATTGGCAGGAATGTGCGGTGAATGGAATTGATGTAAAGGTTATCGAGAAGTGCTCTACCGGCGGCGAAGGTAAGACTCTTCTTGGTAACGATCTCAAGCTCGCGAAGAGCCTTGGCATCAGCGCCAGTCCCACGTGGCTCGCCAACAATAAGCATAAGTTCAGTGGCGTGGACGCAGAGACCATTCGCAAGAATATCTGCATCTACAACCCGGGCTTGAAAAACTGCGACAAGAAGCTTTCCGGTCAAGCCCCTGGTGGCGCTGCCCCGGCCGGTGCTTGTGGCAAGTAGTTCGCTCAGAACTGTTCGAAAGCCATAAAAAGGGCGGGGTTTTTACCTCGCCCTTTTTCATTTTTTGTGGATGAAAGGATCCTGTCACATGTTTTCATTGCCCTTTTCGGGGCGGCCGGTACAATGACGCCACTCGGAATGGAAGGTTGATATCTAGACACGATGAAGGAACGTGCCATTGAAATAAAGGTTGGCTTCCTCGTTCTATCCTCAGTTGTCCTGCTGGTGCTCTTTGTATTTGCATTAGGCGACATACAATTTGAGGAGCAACGGACTTACTACGTTGAGTTTCGTCGAGTTGGGGGCTTGGCTCCCGGTGCGCCGGTAAAGATTGGTGGGGTACGATCGGGGAAGATTCAGGCTCTCAAGTTCCATGGTCCGTTAGAGGGAACAACGGGCCGGAGCTCGCCTCTTGTTCGAGTGAAAATCGGAGTCGCAACCGGAAAGGCCGGGAGCGTTCGTGAGGATGCCAGCTTTACGATCACGACCTCCGGTGTTCTTGGGTCGAAATATATAGAGATCGACCCAGGGTCGGCATCGAAACCACCGCTTCCACCCGGTAGTGTGGTTCGAGGGCAGGAGCCGTTCAGCATCGCGTCGGTCAGTAGTCGTGCAATCAAATTACTCGATGGTATGACCGATCTATTGTCCAAGAATGAGGGTTCGATCAGTTCATTGATCAAAAACGCCGATAAGACTCTGAAGGTTGCGGCAGATCTGGTGAAATCAAATAAAGATGGGATGGGTGGGACCGTAAGCAATATGACCTCATTGCTGAAAGAAACCACGGTGCTTATAGGCTCTCTGAACACGGCCCTAGGAGATGGTAGTGAAGTCCATGCGATGATCGTTGACGGTCGTCATACAGCAAAAAACAGTCGGGTCATTACAGCATCTGTCGCAAAGCGAATGCCGGGACTCTTGAGTGAATCTGCGGAGACGTTGACTGTCCTGAAGGGGGCTGTAGCGAATTATAGTGAGATCGGGGAAGAGGGCCGCTCTCGGATCCTCGGTATGCTCGAACGGTTGGACTCTATGGTAAACCATGCGGAACAACTGGTTGGTAATGTGCGTCAGGGCCGTGGATTGGTAGGGGCCATTCTGAACGATCCTGAACTCTATGATGACATCAAGGAAGCAGTCCGAGATATCAAGCGACACCCATGGAAGCTGCTCTGGAAGGAGTAGGGAACGGGCACTCTCTGAATCCGCTCTTCTATCGTTGCGAAACACGGACGCAGCGATTATGTTTCACCGCCCCTGAAGCAACACCGCACGGTCTAAATGTTGGACAACCCAAAACCTGACACCGGAACACTGACCAGACGTCTGGCTTGGACGACACTCGTTGTGAGTGCGGTTGTTTTGTTGTTCCGTCTGGGCTCTCCTGGCTTATGGGATCCGTGGGAGATAAACCCCGCGAGTATCGCTCGAACGATAACATCGTCTCCACAGGTACTGGTTTTAGCCACAGAAAGTGGGCTCGATGATGGGTATAAGGAGATCGTCAAAGATCCAAAATCAGGTGTTCGTGTTTTCTGGCTCGATGGTTCTGGAAAAGCCACGACAGGAAGCCTGAAGAGCCACCTGAATCGGTCAAGGAACCATCTAAAGTCCTACGACTATCATGTGGTGATCGTCCCAGTGGAGACCGCCGATAATGATAAACTGGCAGCCTTCTACGAACACGGGCCTGCACAGGATACGTTAGTGAAGGAAAAGGCGTCGGTCGAACAGGAGCTGGTAGACCTGGACGCCAAACAGAAAGAACAAAGGCAGGTCATACAAGGAGACACCGCTCTGCCGGTGAAACCATTGCCAGGGCTTGAAAAGCTCATAAAGAAGCGCAAGACGAAGCTGGCTGAGATTACAAAGAACCTGGCGATGGCTAAAGCTGGTGAAGATCTTGAGAAGAAGCTATCGGACTGGGCCGATTTCAGCCGGACTTATCAGCCAGGCAGCCTCTTTCTGATCGTCTCGGATGCTGGGTCCGATCCTGCACCCCCAAAAGACGGGCCTTCGACTGATAATGACAATTCCAAATCCGTCGCTACGCTACTCGCGGCGAAGGGATTGAATGTTCGCACCATTGGAGATGCCGACGTACTGAGAAAGAGCCTTGGAGGCGCGCGCGCTCTCCCCAGTGAGCTGGTTCGGGTCCGACCGAATGATGGTGGCGTTTATGGGGTACCTCCCCTGCGGTATTGGCTGGTTTCCTGGTCCTATGACCTGTTTGGTACGAGTGAGTTTTCGACCCGATTGCCGGGAGCTCTCCTCGGCATCTTGGCAATTATGATCACGTTCATCTTCGCGACCCATTTGATTGGGCCCTGGGGAGGAGCATTTAGTTCTGCAATCTTATTAACATCGCCGTATCTTGCCGTTCAGGCGCGGAACTTTGGGGGTGAGATTGGGTTTATTGCATTTCTGGGGCTTGGCGTTCTCGGTCTAGAACGGCTCATGCGGGGGCGAAGGTTCACCGGATTGAGTCTCTTTGGTGCCGGATATGTACTCTTATTCTTGGAGAAGGGTGTTTTTGGCACATTGATGCTCAGTATGATCGCTCTCGCTCTGATGCTTTTTGAGTGGCGTCGAAACGCATCGTTACGGAATGTTGCTTTGTTTTCCTGGTTGGTCTTGGGGGTTCTCTTTGCAGAGGTTCTTGCACCAAATGATGGGATGGGCGCGATATTCTCGGACATGAGAATCTGGGTGCCCGCCGTATTGGTTGTCGTTCTCTTTGCACTTCAATTCTTCCCCGGACTCTTTCTGTCCCAAGGAGATGGCGAGGCCGATGACATCGATCTCTTTGGGCGCTGGTTGTACTGGCCCAGCCTGATTCTGGCCGTGATTTTTGTCGGCGCAGTTGGCGGTTTAATCCGTTCCGATACATGGGGCTTCATGTCTCATTTCACGGCAACGAACCATCTCTTCCAGGGTGGTCCAGGTGGCTCCGACCGTTCCTTTGATTTCTTAATGTTGCAGACGGGCTTTGGGTTATTACCCTGGATTGTCCTTGTGCCTTTTGGGATGGCCGGTGTGGCTCGCCGCTGGTTTGATGCAAAGGAGGACAATAGCAGTATTGATGGCCTTATTGTCCTATGGGCTACGGTGCCGTTTGTCGTAATCGCTGCGACCATGTTGAAGCTGGGTCATTTTGTCTATCCTGCGGCACCTGCTCTTGCGATTGGTGTAGCAGCTATGGCGGTTCGAATGGGAAAGGGAGGTCTTATCTGGCCTGTTCGCGCCCTTTTCGTGGTGTTGGGTCTATACGTGCTCCTGGCAGAGCTTAAGCTTTCCCCACATCCCCTGGTGGGCTCTGTGACCTGGGATCCTCCCTTTGTTTTCGCTTTTGAAAAGCTCCACCGTGGGGTGCAGTATCCAACGAATGTTGGGTTGGACAGCATGTTTCGACTCGTAGGTCTGCTATTTCTGGGTTGGATACTATACGCGTCGATTCAGGGCGGAGAAATCTTTGCTCGACTACGTCGGTGGAGTCGCAATGAAAGTGCATTTTCGGGTGTCTTGTATGCGCTCTTATTTGTGATTATAGGGGGGCTGATTTTTCTTGTGGCTCGAGTCATTCAGGGAATCATTATCCTGAACCCCGAAACTACAGGCCCACATATGTTGAACCAGTTGAATGAGGCGCTCCTACTGGGGTCGCCGGTTCGGTTCTTCTTTGTCTCGATGCTAGTTGCCGTGTTGGTTCACTCTTTATTCAAGCTGTTGGGTTGGATTCAGCGTGTTTGGAGGCGGCAACGGAGTGCACACTCGCCACCACAAGAGAGTGCACTGTTAAATCCGTTTGGGCTAGGTCGTAGTCTGGATTTAATAGCCCTTTGTTTGGGGGTACTTGGAGCCTTTACACTGCTTTTCTCCGCCGTTTCGAATCCCCAGAATATTTTTCTCGGACTACTACACCCTCTTATCCTTTGCGGGGCGATACTGATTGGCCTTTGGGTAGCAGAACATCGCGAGGATCTCTTTCGAGAGGAGGCTGTCCTGGCGGCCAGCGTGTGGTTAATCTTGTACGGCGCTGTGGTCGCAGACAAGGAAGGTCTTTTTAACGCCACTTGGGCCTATACCTTGTATGGCCTGGTTTTATGGTTTCTTCTTCTGCGGTGTTGGCCACGGGTATTTGTGTCTGTAGCTCTCAAGAGAGCCACCATAATTGTGTCGTTGTTGGGAATCCTGGTGACTACGGCTATTCCCCTGGGAGGAATGTTACAAGACGTGACGGCAGCGACGAGCTATAGCGCAGAGTCACCGGGTGCGTTGGTTCCATCGGCATCGATGCATGCGGTTACGGCTGCTGTCCCCTATCTACCGTCGGGTGCGGCACCAGATTTTGCTTCCAGTTCCACCCTTCCGGATGGTCTGGGGCTTGTTGGAGAGCCAAGTCCAGTGGGTGAGACGATGTCCCAGGCCATGGGTTCGGGTCTGCTGCTGATTTCGATCATATGTCTTATCCTATGGTCCATCATGGGGTGGACCCGCAGTATGCAAAGCTTTGAGGCTCGAGTAGGGCGGAGCAGGCTTCATATGGGGGTAGCAATCAGCGGTGTCCTTGCCGCGTTGTTTATGGCAACTGCTCCCGCTATGGGGATGCGCACCGGTGAAGCTACTATGATGCGGCATCTAGCCTGGATACCACTGGCGATAGTGATGGTGGATGTTATCGCTACGATGATCGTCTACATGGATCGTGACCATAACTGGCGGGATGCGCTCAGTCGTATGGCAAGGGCCATCGAACGTCCTGGAATTCACTTTGCTGGTCTTGTGGCTTTATCTTTTGTGTTGATGGGGCTCGTCGTCTTTCGGTTTGTGCCCGATCTGAGCCTTCACGTGTCCCATAAGCATTTGTTGGAAACGTATAAGAATGCCGAACGTCGTTCGGATATCGGGCCGAATATTTTCTGGCATGGGGCCGCAGGGGCGACCCATAGCAAGAATAATTTCTATGAACAGTCGATACCTCACGTAAAGAATGAGAAGACCGTCATTGATATTCTGCGTGGGCGAGAAGATGTGGTGGTGCGACCGGAGACATCTCGCTTTCTGGATCTGCCCGAACACGTCGTTGTTCGCAGTTTCGACCCCAGGAATGACGCTGACGGTGATGGGGTTCGCGACTACACGGCCGATACAGGCGTTGGCGTCTTGGGTAGTGGCGTCATTACAGATGAGCATAAGAGTTGGGCTAAAGATGACTGGGTTGGCGCACAAATCATCGATGGCAAAGGGAATAATGGAAAGAGTGAAGTTGGGACCTCAACGAATTGGTCATCAAACCATCTGGTGGACACCAGAAAGAAATGGACGAGAGACGAGTGGAAAGGGGCGACACTGCGTATTCGAAACCGAGGTGATGTAACGGTAACGGGCAACGACAAAACCCGGCTCGAATTTGTGGGGGCTTCGATGCCCACGGGAAGTAATGGTCGGTTAACAAGATATGAGTTGTCTTTTCCTCGTAGAGTGACCTCCAACACAGCAACAACTCTAACCTATGAAGGACCGCCTCTTGAGCAGGGAGCTGGGAAACCAGACGGGTATTACCGTGTGGATCGGATGCAAACGGAATTTGCAGGTACCACCAGCCGCGTTCGCCAATTCCTTACCGATAGGACGGCCAAGTGGAAACCAGATCAATGGAAGGGGGCAGAGCTTCGAACCGGAGATGATCCGAAAGGTCGTGCGGGGATCGTGATTGGCAACGATACCGACACCGTATTCTTTCGTGGATATCCCTTACGAGTCATTCCATCACAATCCGTGCAACGGTATAATCTCGCTATGGCCGGCCAGGATCCGGTGCGGGGTGAGGTCGAAGCGTTTGGTTATGAACTAACATTCGATGGAGTTCAGTGGGCGTTGAACCGCTGGAAGGATGCACGGGTAATTGGTGATGGGAACCAACGAGCCAGAGAGCGTGTTGTTGTTTCGAGTGGAACCAACACGGTTCGCTATCAAGGACCTCCGTTGGGTTTGGGTGATGGTCCCGCAACCGTAACGCTTCGTCGGGCGCATAACCCAAAGAGTACGGGTATGAAGGATTCTCGAGCCTATGTTGTTGTGCCGAGTCGAAAGCTCAGCTCTCTGAACCACACCTATCGCAAAAGCAGTGGTGGAAAGCATATCCCAGTGCTCGACTCTCGTTCCTCCAGACTCAATCTTCTCGCGTCCAAGATTTCGGAGGGTGATAAGGACTATAATCGCTTCCGCCGTGTGGTACATACCACCGAGGATGTTATGGCCTTGCCCGGTGTACAGCCGATCGAGGTCAATTTCGAAAAGAAGTTAATCTTAAGCGCGTACCGGATTCACAATTCAAAACGACTTGTGCGTCGTGGCCAGAAAGTGAAGGTCAGCCTCTTCTTTCGAGTGATTGGCCGTGTTCTTAAGAACTACAGAATCTTTGTACATATTGAGAGTCCTGGTGCCGATCGTATTGGTGCCGATTTCTGGGTCTTGAATCTACCTGGTGGAGCGGATGACAAACAGTGCCGTGGGTGTTTCCAAACGAATCATTGGATGGTTGGAGATGTGGTAGAGGCGACATTTGAGAAGGAGATTCCGTTTGGATCGAAATCGGGTCGATACGATCTCTGGTTCGGGTTTTATATGTCGGGCGGAGATCAAAGCCGACTTAGCATTGAAAGCGTAAAGACGCCGGCTTATCGGACAAAAAACGATCCCGATCGAGTAAAGATCGGCTCCTTTACCGTCTACTGATAAAGGGGCATCGCAGTGCAGCTACGTGGTATCTACATCCCCATCTCGTTCTTGGGTTTGTTTCTGTCGATGTTGGGTCTGCTTGTGGGCTCTTTTCTTAACGTCCTGATCGCACGTCTTCCGGCCAACGAGAGTATTGTCAGCCCGGGTTCCCGCTGTCCGAATTGCGCCAATTCCATCCGCTTTTACGACAACATCCCAATTTTTTCGTGGCTTGTATTACGTGGCCGGTGCCGTAAGTGTGAGTGGGAAATTCCCATTCGCTACCCTGTTATTGAGGCGATGTGTGCGGTGGCCTTTCTCTTGGTCTTTTTCCGCGCGAGACATCTAGCGGGTTCTCCAGACCTGATGGGTTGGTACCTACTGCACGGACTCTCGTTTATGGCTTTATTGTTAGCCATCAGCGTCATAGATCTCGACCATATGATTATTCCGGATGGACTCTCCTTAACGGGCACCCTATTTGGTTTGGCAATCTCGTTTGGCGCAGTCGAAGCTACGGGTATCAACTGGCAATATTCATCTGTGGGGGCTCTGGTCGGCGGAGGCACCGTCTTATTTGTGGCGATTTCATACCGGATTGTACGTGGGCGTGATGGTATGGGTATGGGTGATGTGAAGCTTATGGCGCTATTGGGAGCCTATCTTGGCTTTGCTTCTGTACCGTTTATCTTGTTTGCAGCGTCTGTGCAGGGCACCTTATTTGCAACACTCTGGTGGCTAACGTCCCGGCCAAACCAGAAGACCACCGACGGCTCCGCAGATATGGCAGGAGTTGTAGTCGCAGAAGAACAGGAATCCGTGGGAATGCTTGCTCTACCCTTCGGACCCTTCCTCGCTCTTTCTGGCATGCAATGGTACCTTTTACACGATGTGTTGCCTCAAAACCCGTTGATCATGAACCTTTAACGGGATTCTATTTTATACGAGGCAAAGCATCAGATTGAGCCCTGAATTTGGGACCGGGTGTTTGAGTTCAGAATGGGTACTAGAAGTTGGGTTTTGGTGATTCTTTTCTTGGTTTGCGGTCTCGCAACAGGGGTCACAGTCCATTTTGCTTCGTCGGTTATGAGTTACGATGAGCAGCTGCAAAATCGGAATGAGTTTCGTGAATACGTCAAAGATTCCGTGGCGAAACGGCAGGTAGGGCGGGCGTTTGAACAACGACTGGATGGGCTCATTAGTATGGTCCGCAAAAAATACGCCCGTGTGTGGGGTATCTGGCGTCCAAGTTACCCAGAGATCAGACCGTATTTCTCTCCGAAAGAGGAGGCCGGTAAAAACCCACTTGGATCGATTCCAAAGCTGGCCGAGGTTCTGTCCCATGTTTCTGGCGATAGTCTTATGTGCAACATAGGACCACTGGGCCCATCGAAGATTCGTTTATGTGTAATGTCGGTTAAGGTGCAGGGTGATGGTGGGGAGTGGCGCCGCTTTGATGTAATGGTCGCCCAGAGTGATTTCCGTGGTGATCGGGTGACACATATGCGGCGTTTGGTGCCATTTGCACTCTTGGCGTGGATGTTGGTTGTTGTGGTGGGCTATCTAGCATTTTTCTTTGTAGTGGTTCGCCCCCTACGCCGAGTCAATCACGCAATGAACCGGGCAGCTACGACTCGTATTCGCTTCTTTTTCCAAGGGAGAGGGCCCGTGGAATATAGGGAGATCGCGGAGTCCTTCAACGAGATTGTGCGTACGCAGGAGCAAATCCACGATCGTTTCCAATTTCGCCTGGAGCAATTGGAACGGATCCACGAAGAGCTGTCGGACGCTAGAGATACGTTGGTCCGTTCCGAGCAATTGGCGCAGGCCGGTGTTATGGCTGCGGGCATTGCCCATGAGGTGGGGAATCCACTTGGAATTGTTTCGGGGTATCTCGATCTTCTGAACGCTCCAGATGTAACACCAGAGGAGCAAAGCCAGTACATTACACGTGTTCAGAATGGGCTTGGACGAATCAATCAAACTCTTCGTAATCTACTGGATTTTTCGCGTCACGAAGGGGAACTCTCCCCACCGAATGCAGATATATCTGCGGTTCTCGTTCAAATTCTTGAGCTAATTCGGCCACAGCTTCGTTTTGAGAATATTCATATTACGACAGAGATTGAAGAGACCCTTCCACGAGTAAACATCGCTGCCGGTCATCTGGAGCAGGTTCTATTGAACCTTATCATCAACGCGGGTGATGCCATTGGCGGTGATGGGAATGTTACGCTGAAGGCGGAGCAGGACGGTGAGATGGTCCGATTGCTGGTTATGGACGATGGACCGGGAATCTCTACCGACGTTGGCGACCGCATCTTCGACCCCTTTGTGACGACAAAGGCCCCAGGTAAGGGAACAGGGTTGGGTCTATTTGTGTGCAGAAACCTGATCACGTCCTACGGAGGCGAGATTCGTCTCGTGCATCAGGTCAATGGAGCCTGTTTCGAGATTATGTTGTGGGCGTGGGATGGATCGCCTGTACAGACCGACCTACCGTAGAATCTGGCTATATTGAACCGTATGCACTCTCTGTTGTCGTTGTTCAAATGCTGCGGCTCTGGCTTCCCATAGACCGGCCTGGCTTAGATAGCTGAGAGCTTGTTGTGCCTTCGCTTCATATGCAGAGGCATCCTTGAGTATCGTTTCGATCTTTCCAATGAGCTCGGAACATGTCTTTGAGCCTTCGCAGTCTGGTCCCGAATTAGGCAGGCCGACGTGGTCGAAGATCTGTTCTCTATTCGGCAGGAGGAGTTTTTCGATCGGTGCCCGAATATCCTGAAAAAAGAACACTGAAGCGTTTACTTCGGCTCCATTGGCGGTCATTTTGACCTCTCGCAGAAGAATCAGTCGCTCGACATGCTCATGCAAGCCGCGGCAGAAGAGCTCAACCTTATCGAGATTCAGTGGTTTTAGGTGAAAGGAGATGGGGACCTCGCCGACCAGCTGGTCGTCGCTGAATTGGAATGGCCCCGGTCCGTCGAATTCCGCGGGTAGAGGCGTGCCCATGGTGTCATCCGGCGTAGACGAGAAGTGGTCGAGTTGGAGACCCAGTGTTTGGCCATATTTCGTAAGAGTATCCTGAAGCGCCGGAATCTTTGGCTCTAAAGGGATCGCTACAAAAATACCGATAGCCTGGAAATTTCTCCGATGTTTCTCGAGTAGTTTGGTGTATGAATCCGCATTCCTGGCCATCACTTCGAGAGACTGAACGGCTGTTTTGGCGTCGCGCCAAGCAGTCTTCAATTTGGCTTCGACAGCGCTATTGTTCACGGTTTCTGTTCGTCGTTCACCGTCCCCTTTCGAGGAACAAGCGGCGCCGAAAAACAGGAGTCCAATCAGGAATAGCGACCCGATCCGGTCTGGAGAGCGCTTGAACTTCACGGTTGGGGAGTGAAGCAGGCTTTGGATACACCCATCCCTGAATCCCCACATTCGTTGGTTTCGGGTACCATACACGTTGAGTATGCGGGGCCAAAGGCACTGTCACAATCAGCTACAGACACGCATTCAGGGATACAAATCCCCTCCGCGGCTTCTTCTCCAAAGTTTTCGGTCAGACAACTATGTTTCTTTTTCGAGCAGGTGTAGATCGGACCACCTTCCACGTCGAAGTCGGAACAAAAGGCCGATGATGGATTACAACCACTGCAAGCGATCGTACAAAAGCCAGTACCTCCGGCCCATCCCATATACCATCCCTGGTAACAATATCCCGTGGCACACTCTTCATGAATGGTACACGGGGAACCAATGATCTTTGTTCCTGGCGTGGAATCCATGTTGCCGCCACATGCGATTGCTGCCTCTGTAAGGCTTACAGTCGTATCTTCCTGCTTCGTATCCGTCGTTGTTCCTGGATCGGTATTATTGCCGACATCTGGCGTTGTTCCAGGGTCCGTATTTGAACTGCCGTTGTCTACGAGTGGCCCAGTTGTTCCACCATCACCGGCGGCACAGCCGAATGCGCTCAGCACGAACCCTACGATGACAACTTGAAAAATTCGAGAGTATCTTCGCTGCATCGTTGTTGCCTCCAATTGCGATGGTCCCAGAATCACAAACTGTAGGATACCCGCCGAAATTCGGCAAGGAAGCCCGCAATACAGCAAAAGGACCTATCGTCGTTGAAGGACCGCAGCGTAGAAGCCGTCGGTATTATGTCTGTGAGGTGTGACACGAAGTACGTTTCCATCGCCGATGGCACGTGCCAGCTCCGGATCGATGTGCTCGGAGAGGGGGACCTGTTGGAAGTTCTCGTGCCGCTGCAAGAACGCTTCTACTACGGCATCATTTTCAGCTGAGAACAGGCTGCAGGTTGCATAGATAATATGACCACCTTCACGGGTCCATCTTGTGGCTTCATCAAGAATTTCCCCCTGAATATGCGTTAGTCGCATCACATCGTCGAGGGACATGGTGTTTCGTTTCTCTGGAGTACGCCGTAGCGTCCCACTACCAGAGCACGGAGCGTCCACCAGAACGACGTCTGTATTCCTTTTCCACTGTTTCGGAATGGGTTTGTCTGGGAAATGAACTGTAACGTTCTGGGCACCGGCTCGCTGAAGGCGTGGAATCATTCGTTTGAGGCGTCGTCCACTCAGGTCTGCGGCGAGTATGGTTCCCGTATTTTCCATCATGGCTGCGAGAGCCAGGGTTTTTCCGCCGGCCCCCGCACATAGATCCATAACGCGACTGTTCTTTTCGGGTCTTGCGATCAAGGCGATGAGCTGTGAGCCTTCATCCTGGGTTTCGAATAGACCACGGCGAAAGGCATGTAACCCGCGAATATTGATTCTCTTTTCGAAGTGAAGGCCCCATGGTGTCAGCGAGCTGGGGGACGCCTCTACATCCTCTTGTCGCAGGGTCTCTACCAGCTTGGCTGGTGTTGTCTTCAAGGTATTTGCTCGAATCGTTAAAGGGGCACGCGTGTTCATTCCTCGTAAGAGGAGCCCGGCCTCTTCGCTGCCAAAATCTGCGCATATCTGCTCCGCCAGCCAATCGGGAACAGAAACGTCCATGGCGAGTCGTCGTGTGGGTTCTCCTATCGCTTTGATGCGAGCGGCTGGATCCCCCATGCTTAAAGCCAGTCGCGCGACGGTCTCTGGCACATTCGATGTGGCCACTTCGTAGGGGTGAACCTCGTCGTTTACGATCAATACGAAGAAATAGCGGGCCAATAGATAATCGTCCGCAGGTAGCATCAGATGCTGGATGCCAGCTTCTGCCGCGGCAACGTCGATGAGGTATTTGACCTTGCGATCCGCACGAATCAAGCCATAGGAGGCATCCGCGATGATCCTGCGTCGTTTGGAAGAGAGGTCTTTACGCGCCCGGAGCTCTTTTTGGATGACGTCAGAGAAGAACGCGTCGGGTCTGGTGCTGATTCGCAAAATGTCCAAAAGAGCCTTACGGACATGGTGGTCATTCAGTAGAAGGTTTTTTCGTTCTGCGGTTTCCATCGGCTCCTCAGGACCTCTTTGAAGGCGAGAAACGTAAGTATGCCGTTAGGCATCCAATAATTGAACCCAGCGCATCCGCGATGACATCGCCGATTGTAGCCGTTCGTCCGGGGACCCAGGTCTGATGCCATTCATCGAGAACCCCGTATGCCGCAACCAGGACCACCAAACCCCAAAGAAATGCGAATCCTGGACGTAAACCTCGTACCCAAGCGAAACCCAACACGGCAAATAGGAGGAAGTGAACGACCTTATCGGCACCGACGAAGGGAGG
Organism: Myxococcales bacterium; assembly: GCA_002728755.1. GTDB lineage: Bacteria > Myxococcota_A > UBA9042 > UBA3505 > UBA3505 > UBA3505. The sequence goes on along the minus strand of PBVT01000035.1, from coordinate 52,285 downwards.
TCTTGATAGACCGCTTGAGGGTACACTGGAGAGTAACCAGATAAGGGTTGCCCAGGCTATACCAACCCCGATCCAGATATACTCAATACGACGCACATGTTTGTGTTGCATGGCTTCGGTGGGGATTCACGGGTTGACCCGCGAGTGAGTGCTTGCGGGCTTTTGTTATTTCTACTGGCAGGAGCGTTCCTACCAACTCCCATGGATTCTTTATCTGAACGCCCACATCAACATTGACGATGACGTTACTATCGGTTCGTCCCTTAAGCTGTAACGAAGTTCCACCTGGAGCTGGACGATCTGCGAACCCTTCCACGAGGATTTCTACAGTTTTGCCGACATAGTTGGCGAGACTGTCCCGAGTGATCTCGTTTTGCATCTCCAGCACACGCTCCAGTCGCTCTTGTTTTATTTCAGGAGGGACGTCGTCTTCGAGCTCTGCTGCGGGGGTGCCAGGCCGGACCGAATATTTGAAGATAAATAAGGAGTCGAAGCGGATGGTTTCAATAGCATCTAATGTCTTCTGGAAATCCGCTTCTGTCTCTCCGGGGAAGCCTACGATTATGTCCGTAGAGAGGGCTATATCGGGTCGGTAGGATCGTAGACGTGCAACCAATTCAAGGTATGTTTCGAGGGTATACCCACGCTTCATGTTCTCCAGGACCGGATCGGACCCCGATTGTAACGGAAGATGAAGATAGGGGCACACCTTCGGGAGGTCTCGAAAGGCTCTCGCCAACGCTTCGGTCGCATCCCAGGGGTGACTGGTGGTAAACCGGATTCGGTACAATCCGTCCACATCGTTCACCATGGCTAGCAGGTCCGCAAAGGAGACGTCGGTACCCGTACGCTTTAAATCGTGCCCGTAGGAGTTTACGTTCTGACCGAGGAGCATGACTTCTCGTACACCGGCTTTTACGAGGGTTCTGGTTTCTTCGACCACCTGTTGTGGGGGTTTGGAAACCTCTCGACCTCTCGTCGTGGGGACTATGCAGAAGGAACAGAACTTATTGCAGCCCTTCATGACCGTTACCATAGACGCGACACGGTTATCGGTTGGAGCTGCAGCTGTAGGAAACTCATACTGGCTTCGCGGTAGAAAACGTACGCTATGTGCACGCGCTTCACGGCGATTGCTAACATCCTGAACTAACGTCGGCAGCTCTGTGATGTTGTCTGGACCAAAGACGATGTCTAATGGCAGCCCGCGTTTGAACAGCTTTTCCTTCATACGTGTTGCCATACAGCCGCCGAGTCCCAGAATAAGATCGGGGTTGTTTTCGCGAAGAAGAGCGTATCTACCGAGCATAGAAAAGGCTTTGTCTTCGGCCTTTTCCCTTACACTGCAGGTGTTCAACAAGATGAGATCGGCTCGCTCGGGGCTATCCGTCGGGGTGTAGTCAATAGACCCCATAGCCTCCAACATCCGTTCGGTGTCATAGACATTCATCTGACATCCGAAGGTATGAACGTATACGTAACGACCGTGACTCATGCGTACATCCCAACGCGGTGGTCCGCAGCGCGGATTGATAGGTTAGCGAAGCGAGAGTGGGCTTGTAGCCGAGTCGTGCGAACAGTGCAAGCCAATGTAGCTCAAGGGCCCGTTTAAAGGGGGGTTGGGCGTAAAACCGATTTGGGGCTTGTATGTACGGGGCCTGTTTCCTGGTGCTTTGATGGAGGTATCTCTTGACACTCAGCTCTCGATTCTTACAATTTCGCCGCCTGCAAATTTTCGGCCTTTTTCAACTTCAGCAATCTCCGGGGTCATATGGCGGTACGCATTCCCGACGAATTTGTACGGGAGGTGGTAGATCGTACGGATTTACTTAAGCTCATCGGTAGTTATGTTGAGCTGAAGAAGGCAGGTGCGAGCTATAAGGGCCTTTGTCCGTTTCATCAGGAAAAGACGCCATCATTCCATGTCCATCCGGATCGCGGGTATTACCATTGTTTTGGGTGCCAGCGTGGCGGTGATGCAATACGCTTTGTCACAGAATTGCACGGCTATTCTTTTGTAGATGCTGTTACAGATCTTGCGAGCCGTGCGGGTTTAGAAGTTCCGACGCAACAGGATTCCCGACCATCGAAGCCTGGAACAGGACGCCGGGAGTTGCTCGAAGTACATCGCGTCGCACAACAGTTTTACGAGAATTGTGCTGCTCAATCGAAGGATTTTAGCGAGTTTCTCGAGGTGCGAGGTCTCAGCCGGGAGATCGCGTCGAAGTTCCGACTGAGCTTGGCCCCTGCGGGGTGGGATGGCTTAATCAACCACCTGATGAAAACCCACCGGCACCTGATCCCGGCCGCGGCTGCTGCGGGGCTGATTAAGCAGAAACAGGGTGGTTCTGGCTATTACGACAGGTTTCGTAATCGAGTCATGTTTGCGGTTCAAGACCCGGCCGGAGAGGTCGTCGCATTTTCGGGCCGCACTCTCGAGACGGACACAAATGAAGCGAAATATGTGAATTCCCCCGAAACGGGTGTGTATCGAAAAGGTCGAGTCCTTTACGGGATGCCCCAGGCTCGCGATGCATGGCGAGCGGATGGACGTGCGATCTTGGTGGAAGGAAACGTTGACGTTGTTCGCCTACATCAGAATGGCTATGTCGCGACCGTGGCACCTCTAGGTACGGCAATGACGTCGGAACAAGCAACGATACTGGCTCGGTTCGTCTCGGAGGTTGTTCTTTTCTACGATGGGGATAGTGCTGGTGAAGCCGCTACTCTTCGTGGACTACCTTCACTCTTCGAGGCTGGACTCGATGTCTTCGTCGCGAGACCACCCGAGGGCAGTGATCCAGATGATATGGCGGGGAGTAATCCAGAAGAGCTCCAGACCGTGTTGGCGTCTGCGCAGCCAGCTGTTCATTACCTGGTAGGAAGCCTGCGGGAGAAACATGGTACGTCGCCGGCAGCCCTGGGCCGAATCATCGGTGAAGGTATGGACATAATCTCCCGGTTTACGGAGGAAGCCGCCAGCATGGCTGCGGCTTGGAACCTATATCGCCTGCTCGGAATAGAAGACACCGTTACCGATCGTGATCTTCGAGCTCGTCTACGTCAGGAAAAGTCGACAGGGGCACGACGGAATCAAGCGATACCGTCTTCGGAACCGACGAACGAGCCGATTGAAGACGTAACTCTGTCTCGAGATGAACTTTTTCTCGGATCTCTACTTACACGCCACCCGGATCTTGCTCGACGATTTCTTGATGATGGCGGTGCTGGTTTGATCGAGGCAGACGTTTTGACACGTCTATTTTGTCAGCTCGCCGACCCGGAAACAGATACAAAATCTGATCCGGCGGTTGAAAAGCTTCATCGCGAGCTTCTGTTTGAACAGACCGTTCCCGTCGAAAATGTTGAAGCAGAAGCCATGTATCTTGAAATTCTTTTTCGTCTTGAATTGGCCAATGTTGAAAGAGAGAGCCGACGGGTTCAAGCAGAGATTGATATTGCTGAACGCACGTCGAACGAAGCTCGCTTGAACGCTCTTCGAGATGAGAAATTGCAGCTCATGCAGCTACGTAGAGAACTTCAAAGTGGTGGGCGCAGGGAATGCGAAGAGCCTCCTCTTCGTTCCGAACATGCGGGAAAGGAAGGAAGCTGAGGAAGAAATTTTGGGCGTTTTTATTTGAATTAGTTTACGACTTCCGTGTTTTGACTATTGATTTTGATGTAAAGATTTGGTTTAGCCGATCAGCTCGCGTATGAAGTAGCGGTGTTTGTACCAGAAATTTTATATGCACTTCCGCCTTCGGCACTTCCGCCAGGAGAAGCCACATGACGAAATCCAAAAAAGGCTCTAGCTCTGCCAAAAAGTCTAAGACGACTACGAAGGCGAAAGTGACCAAGGCTACCAAGGCGAAAGCCTCAGCCAAGGCCACGAAGGCGAAAGCCCCAGCGAAGGCCACGAAGGCGAAAGCCCCAGCGAAGGCCACGAAGACGAAAGCGCAGAAAGACCGCGAACGTGCGAAAATAAAGGCTCTCAAGGACCGCGAACGCGCCAAGGCGAAAGCGACGAAAGAGCGCGAACGCGCCAAGGCGAAAGCGACGAAAGAGCGTGAACGCGCGAAGGCGAAGGTGCAAAAGGAGCGAGAACGCGCAAAGGCCAAAGCTGTAAAAGAGCGTGAGCGTGCCAAGGCAGCAAAAGAACGCGAACGCGCGAAAATCGCGAAAGAGCGGGAACGCGCAAAGGCCAAAGCTGTAAAGGAACGTGAACGCGCGAGAATCACCAAAGAACGTGAACGTGCGAAAGCAAAGGCTCTGCGAGAGCGAGAACGCGCCAAAGCGAAAGCCCTAAAAGAGCGCGAGAAAGCCAAGGCGAAGGCGAAAAAAGAGCGCGAGCGTGCGAAAGCCAAAGCTTTAAAAGAGCGTGAAAAGGCGAAGGCGAAGGCCGCAAAAGCGCGCGAACGAGCGAGGATCGCCAAAGAGCGTGAAGAAGCTAAGTTGGCAGCCGCGGAGGCCGCGAGAAAAGCCAAAGAAGAAAAGCGACTCGCCGCCAAAGCTGCTGAAAAACGGAAAAAGGATGAAGCTCTTCGAACCAATGATCCGGTTCGGATGTATCTTCGAAAGATGGGCTCTGTGAACCTTCTTAGCCGTGAAGGAGAGGTGGAGATCGCCCAGCGGATCGAAGAGGGTGAGCTAAAAGTTCTCGGTTCTATTATGGAAACCGAGTTTGTTGTTCGTCAGATTCTCGCACTTGAAGAAGAGATCATTGAAGGGCGAGTTCATATCAAAGATGTAGTTAAGTCCGTAGGTCCCAAACCGGAAGTTCCGGATTACGACCCGATGGAAAGCGGTGGTTTTGATCAGATGGTCGCAAGCCAGCTTGAAGCCGAAAAAAAGGCGGATGACGACGGTTTTGAGGAGATGGCAGCAAAAGCTGAGGCCGGTGAAGAAGCCGAAGAGGGTGCAGAGGGTGCAGAGGGTGAAGAGGGTGCAGAGACCGAAGAGGAAGAAGTAGTCGAAGAGCCGGCTGAGCCTCAGCAACCTCTACGAGAACGAGTCGCGACGCATCTAGCCGAAGTCAGAAAAAAATATCGTGATCATGAGAAGGCTCGCTTACTTCTGGCCGAAAAGAAGTTGGTCGACAAAGAGAAGAAAAAGGTCGAGCGCAAGATTGAGCGTCGTTGGGAAAGTGTCCTGGAGTTGGTCGGAGAGATCGAGTTCAGCAAACGACAAATCAGCTTGTTCGTCCAAGCGTACAAAGACGAGGTGCGTCGTATTCGCCAATTAGAGCGAGAGGCGTCTCGAATCTGTCGACCCCTTGGCATGAATGCAGCGGAACTACGAAAGGTCGTTCGAACAAAGGAGGGAGCGGATAGCTCTGATCCAAAAGAACTAGAGAAATTCGCCAGATATGTAGAGGCCGACAAGGAAACTCGAAATATCAACCGTCGCATTAAGCGATTGGAAGCCGATTTGTGTCTGACACCGTCGAATATTCGCCAGACCTATCAGGATATTGTGTCTGGTGAAAAACAGGCGGAAAAAGCCAAGATTGAGTTGGTTGAGGCAAATCTTCGATTGGTTGTCTCTATCGCTAAGAAATATACCAACCGTGGTCTTCAATTCCTGGATCTGATTCAGGAAGGAAATATCGGCTTGATGAAGGCAGTAGAAAAATTCGAATACCGCCGCGGGTACAAGTTTTCGACCTATGCGACCTGGTGGATTCGTCAGGCGATTACCCGTGCGATCGCCGATCAAGCACGTACCATCCGTATCCCAGTGCATATGATCGAGACGATCAACAAGCTGATTCGGACCAGCCGATATCTGGTGCAGGAGCTTGGCCGGGAGCCCACCCCGGAGGAAATCGCAGCCAAAATGGAGATGCCGGTAGAGAAGGTTCGGAAGGTGCTGAAGATCGCCAAAGAGCCCATCAGCCTGGAAACTCCAATCGGCGAAGAAGAAGACTCTCACCTTGGCGATTTTATCGAGGACAAGAAATTCGTGTCACCGTCGGATACAGCGGTACAGCGAGACCTTAGTCAACAGACAAGGAAGGTCCTTGCGACGTTAACGCCGCGTGAAGAAAAGGTTCTCCGAATGCGGTTTGGCATTGGTGAGAAGAGTGACCACACTCTGGAAGAGGTTGGTCAGGACTTCTTCGTCACACGTGAGCGAATCCGTCAGATCGAAGCAAAAGCACTCCGGAAGTTACGACATCCGTCTCGGTGCAAGAAACTGAAGACCTTTGTCGAACAGCAGAACTGAATCGATCTACGGACAGATGAGATCGGGCGCCAGCAGCTGACGAATACGTGTAGCTAACCGGGGACCGATTCCACGAACCTGTGCAACATCACATAGGCTCTGGGCCGTACCTGACTGTCTCCACAGGTCGATACGTTGTGAAAGCTTCTTGCCGATACCTGGCACGAGTTGAAAGGTACGAGCTGTCAGGAGTTCGTGTGGAATAGGTCTCTTCAAACCGAGTAGGAGCTCTGAAGGTACCGGTTTTACAACACATAAATGATTGGCACCGATATGAACTTCAGCGTGTGTATCTATGGTTAGATGAGGACAAGCTCTCCGAAACCAACCACTTTGGGCGAGTTGCTGGTTGGAATAGGTTTGTATGCTTCCGGCTCGATGGATTCGGACCACGGGTCCCGACCTGGGCTGCTCGAACTCGAAAGAGGGAGCGCTCTGGTCGCGATCATCGTTTTGAAAGCCGACAAGACAAATCGAGGCCGTCACCAGGAATGGCAGGGCTTTATGTCGGATCATGTTGTGGGATTACTGGAACCCAGCTCGAAGGCCGTGTGTAATACCTGGACGGCTTTTGATGCGTCATCTTCTGCCACGACACAGGAGATCTTGATCTCGCTGGTAGAAATCATCTGTATGTTTATAGAGGCCTCGGCTAACGCATCGAAAGCCTGTGCAGCGACGCCAGCATGGCTACGCATTCCAACACCTACAAGCGAGACCTTCGCCACTTGCTCATCGACGATGGTGCCTTCGGCGGCCATTGTTTCGACAATTTCCTGGCTGATACGTTGCGCGAGTTCCATATCTTCGCGGGACACCGTAAAGGTGACGTCGGTGACCCCTCCTTCACTGACGTTTTGAATGATGACATCTACGTTGATGCCTGCACCAGCCAATGGGCGAAAGATCTTGGCGGCAACACCCGGAATATCGGGGACTCCTCGGATCGTGATTTTTGCTGCTTTGAGATCACATGCAACGCCACGGACACGGACCTGTTCCATTGATACCTCCTCGGGGATCACCCATGATCCTTCTCGCTCTTCGAAAGATGAACGGACGTGGATCGGAACCCCGTAGTTCATCCCGAACTCTACGGAGCGTACTTGTAAGATCTTTGCGCCTAGCGAAGCTAGCTCCAGCATCTCTTCGTAGGCGATTCTTTCGATCTTTTTGGCATCCGCACAAACCGATGGGTCTGTTGTGTAGATACCATCCACATCGGTGTAGATTTCACATACATCGGCCTTGAGAGCTGCGGCTAATGCGACCGCGGTGGTGTCGGAGCCACCACGACCCAATGTCGTTATATTCCCTTCGGCGTCGACGCCCTGAAAACCCGCAACAATCACAACTTCACCATCCTCTAATGCCGTTCGAACTTTATTATCGTCGACAGAGAGAATTCGTGCTTTTCCATAGAGATTGTCCGTTCGCATTCCGATCTGATCACCAAGAAACGAACGTGCTTTTCCGCCAAGAGCCTGAATAGTAATGGCAAGCAGTGAGATGCTCACCTGTTCTCCGGTAGATACTAAAACATCCATCTCACGGGGCTCTGGTGTATCGGTGATTTGTCCCGCCAGGCCCAGTAGGCGATTGGTCTCACCAGCCATTGCGCTTACGACGACAACCAGATCATGCCCCTTTTTCTGGGTAGCCAGGCACCGCTCGGCGACGGCTCTGATACGTTCGATATCTCCTACCGACGTTCCACCATATTTCTGAACAACCAGACTCATGGGTACCTATCTTGCAGAACATGAATCGCTCTGCAAGCGGAGTCTGAATTCTAGAGGGGTCACGTAAGCTTGGTGATGCCTGCTCAGGTCTCCAATGTTAATGGAAGAGAGCGCAACCGCTGACCAGTCGCTACAAAGACCGCGTTAGCGACTGCTGGAGCCGCAGGGCCTACTCCGAGCTCTCCGACACCACCCGGATCTTCCTCACTCACGATATGGGTGATGGCAATATCCGGCGCGTCAGCCATGAGGGGCATTGGGAAATTGTGGAAATTCGACTGTTCCACAACGCCATCTTTTACGGTGATGGCGTTGAGCATACCAGCTCCCATACCGAAGATGATTCCGCCTTCAAGTTGCCCTCGTACCAGGTCCGGATGGATCGTCTGACCACAGTCGACGACACCGGTAGCCCGGTGTACCCGGATTTTCCCCTCTTCAACCGTCACCTCTACTGCGAGCGCGAAGTAGCTGTCGTAAGCATTGCTGAATGCCATACCCTGGCTCGAACCGGGGGTTACGGGGTTGCCCCAATCGGCCTCGGTTTTAAGCCTCTCCACGACGGCCTTTGCGCGTGGAGCTTCGCTCAACAATCCCAGTCGGAATTCCAGGGGGTCGATATCGGCAGCAAGCGCGACCTCATCGATAAAGCTCTCTACAAAGAATGCGTTCTGTGAGTTGCCTACGGATCGCCAGAAGCCACAATGCAGGGGAGAAGGGATCTGAGCGTGTGCCACGAGCTGATTCGGGATTCGGTAGGGCAGGGATTCGAAGGCGAAGCCATCAAGCTTGATAAGGCCGTCGAGTGAAACAGGATCGAGCGGCAGTGGAATCCCACGGTCATTCAAGATCGATTCGCCGGCACTTACCGCGTGCCAGGCCGTCAACTGACCATCCGAGTTAACACCACCGGTCAGCCGGCACATGAATCCAGGTCGATAAAAATCGTTCTTGATGTCTTCTTCACGTGACCAGATGAGTTTGACTGGCTTGCCCACGGCTTTGGAGATCACCGCAGCCTGTACACCGTAATCGGTTTCGACTTTACGACCAAAACCGGTCCCAAGGAATGTTCTGTTGACGACAACATTTTCTAGATCGAGACCGAGCGTTACGGCGACGGCCTTAGCGAGCTGTGACGCGCCCTGTGTGGGAGCCCACACCTCGCAGCTGTCTTCCTGGGCATGTGCGGTGGCTGTCATCGGCTCCATACATGCGTGCGCCAGGAAGGGTACTTCGTAGCTCGCCTCGACGGTTGTTTCTACATTCAGAAGTGCTTCTTCGAGGTCTCCCTCGGAGTATGCTTCCAACACGCCCGTCCCTTCGATGGCCTCTGCTAATGCCGCACGATAATCTTCTGTGTTGAATGCAGCACCCTCTTCCGGTGCAGAGAAGACTGCATCAAGAGATTGAACCACCTGGTTTGCTTTCCAATAGCTCGTTGCGACGACAGCGATTCCTCCCGGAACTTCGATGAGTGCGTCCGCTCCGGTCCCATCGATAGAGAGCGCGTCGAGGTTTGTTATTTGTCCGCCTCGAACCGGTGCGTGTCGGATAGCCGCATAGACCATTCCCTCCACCTCGGCGTCGATCCCAAACACTCTGGTTCCGTCCACGACGGATTCGAGACCTTGTGGTGGTGGTGAGGTCCCGATTAATTCAAAATTAGAGGGGTCTTTCAGTATGACTTCGTCCGGTAGTGGGATCGATTTTGCCTCGTTTACGAGTTCTCCGAAATCGAGAACGGCCCCGTCCGGTCCTCCCATAACCTGCCCTTGTTCGACATACAGGCTAGCAGGATCCACGTCCCAGCGATTGGCAGCAGCGCTGATGAGTAGCTCTCGAGCGGTTGCACCAATTGTCCGCAATTCCGTGTATTGGTTTCGGACGGACGTGCTCTCCGCCGTTCCAGCCCGACCCGTTGTGGGAATATGGAACACTCCCCTCTCGGGTTCGAGAACGATAGAGACCTTTGACCATGCGACACCGAGCTCTTCTGCGACGATCATGGCAAGCCCGGTTGAAACGCCCTGGCCCATCTCCGCTTTATTGATTGCGATAAAGACGTTGTTGTCCTCCGACACGCGAACCCAGGCCCAGGGGCCCTCGTCGGCCGGTGGCGGAACATCGCTTCCCCCAACGTCCAGGATCTCAGGTGTCCCACCCGGGTCGCAGCCGATGAGAAGAGCTGAGACGCCGATAGAGGTAGTACGGAGGAATTGCCGACGACTTATGAAGTGCTTCATTTGGAGCCTCCCATTTCATCAGCGACGTCCATGATGGCTTCGCGGATCCGACCGTAGGTTCCACAGCGACAGATATTCGTCATGGCCCCATGTATGGACTCTTTGGTTACGGACGACTCCTGGTCGATGAGCGCGTATGCAGCGATAAGCTGGCCGGTCTGGCAGTAACCACATTGCGGGACTCGTTTGGATACCCAGGCGTCCTTAAGCCGTACTCCCAGAGTGTCGTTAAGTCCCTCGATAGTCCGAACGCTTTTACCAGCCGCCATCGACGCCGGGTATATACACGATCGAACAACATCTCCGTCGACCAGCACACTGCAGGCGCCACACATACCGGCTCCACAACCAAACTTGGCGCCTTGTAGGCCCAAATCTTCGCGGAGTACCCAGAGAAGAGGTTTCCCGTCTTCTACCTCGACTGTCCGTATTTCACCGTTTACTTCCAGGTTCGTACTCACGTTTTACCTCTTCATTACCCAAGGCCATTGCATCCTTTGTTGGGCTCATACTGGAATTCTCATAAATTCGGCCGCTGACGATCCATCATTGGACCCTAAAAGCTAGAAGCGGGGCTTCTAGCTTTTTAGCTCCGATTTGTCTACCTTCGAATTGCATCTCTCGTTTTGTTCCGGAAACGCGAATAGGTAGACGATTCGTTCGAGAGTTTCCAGGTCTTGACGGAAGCTCGACGGATGTTCGATGCTGCCGGAATGCGTATCTTGCCAATTGTGGTTCTGGGTTTTCTCATGATGGGGGTAATGGCCTGGATGTTTCGGGCGGCCTCGGATCAACAGGTGAGCCCGGAGAGTCGATACCATTACCAAATGGCAGAGAGTATCTCGGCTGGGGATTGGACACCTGCTCCAAACCTCCACTTACCTTTTAAAGCACCAGGAAAGAGTCATTCCGTTGACCATGATTACGGATACCATCTCTTTATTGCCCCCTTCACAGATCTTGCGAGGCTTGTCGGCGGAGAGGAGGAGGCGATGCAGCTTGCCGCGATCTGGTTCGCGATGCTCTCCATTCTTGGGCTTTATGTTCTCCTTGGACGGATCGGCAGTCCATGGCCTGCGGTTTTGGCCTCAATCCCGCTAGCGGTACCGGACGTACTGGAACGATCTCTACAGCTCGCGGGTGAAACCCCGATGGCTTTGGGCTTGATGGCCTGGGCGTACCTTCTTTTCTGGAAGCGTCGACCTGCAATCGCGGGTCTAATCATCTTCTTGTTGATGCTCACGTATCACGGAGCGTTTCTTGCGGCGGTCCTGGTTTTTGCCGGTCTGGGAGCAAGTATGCTTCGTCCGGGAGAGAGGCGCCTGGATCCTCAGTTCGTACGAGGATTGTATTGGACCCTCTTTGGAGTACTAATTGCTCTGGTGATCAATCCCTATGGCCCGAGAAGTCTGGGCTTTGTGTCCGAGCATCTACAGACTGGGTTTTCGGCACCAGCGATGTATTTCGCTGGCGAATCACGGTTTGAGGTGTTTTCCCTCGAGCGTTTGGTGCATGCACCAGAATATGCTGCGATTTTAACACTTCTTCTATGTTTGATTGCCGTGTCCCTACGCCAGCGGGCGAACATCGCGAAATCGCAATGGGCCTTGCTTGGAATTGCTTTTATGAGCTGTGTTCTGAGTTGGACCACGCAAAATATGGTGGCGTATGCTGTACCCTTCTCCATATTTGCCGTCGGCGGGTTTCTTGCTGGCCTACATGAAGTGCAAAAGCAACGTTGGGCGACAGCGGCGATCATTGGCCTACTGGGGTTTTTCCTAATTGGGCGATTGTTCGTATTTGTATATGGCGCGAGCCTGGTCGGCCTGGTTCTCTCCGTATTTTCTATGGTGGGTTGTATGGTTGTGTACGTGCGTCGTGGTCCTACGCCCAACGTTAGAAGTTTTCGGATCTGGGCTACAGCTGGGCTCCTCCTGCTCGCCTTCCAGATAGCGACCCATGCTGTACAGACGAAAGATCATCTAGAATCCAGTGGAGCTACACCAACGGAGAGTCGGCCTTTTCATGGATGAGGTTGCTCTGCGAGGGTGTGACTAGTATCGTTCGGATCATCATGATGCGGTATTCTATTGAAGATTGGTTGTGGCGTGGGCTGTTCTCCGGTATCGCGGTGCTACTGCTTATAGTGGGCACGATGTCCTCGGCTTCGGCGCGAACCTTTGGGCCGGCGATGGACCGATTCTTACAGGACTATAAGAAGGCCTGGGAGTCGCCGTCTCCAGCGCGATTGTTACGTTTGTCGGACGATCCCGGCATATTTCTCGATCTTGTGGCCCTGGATCGGTGGGATTATCTGGCGTCGTCGAAAGTCATCATCTCGGACGTCCAATATGAGACCCATATACGGAATGAGCTGGTACTGAACCTTACGCGTCAGCAGCATGATCTCTTTCTTCAAGGAACATTCTCCTCCGGTCAGGTACACGAACGTCTTGTTCTTCGTCCGTCGCGTGGAACGTTGCGCGTGGTGGAGTATCGGGGCGCCCGCAGCGGAGTCCGACAAAGCGCTGTCGCCAAGACATGGGCGAGCAAGAGGGCTGCGGAACGTACACTCATGCAAGCCATGAATGCGTTGGTGCGTCATGATGTGACGAGTTGTCAGGAGAAACTGGCGCAGACATTTGCCAGGGTAAACCCGCAGTTGGAGAGTCTTCCCGAGCCCTTCGACGGTAAGAACGTGGTTAAGGCGAATGCGTATTATGTACGAGCGGCATGTCGTACTCTAAAGCGACAGGAAGACGGCGGTGATATTACCGAATCAGACCTGACCGATCTTGGAACGGCGATAACCCTCTATCCGAACCATTTGTTGGCACGTCTCCTCCGTGCGCGCCTATTAATGGAACAATCGAGAACAACTGATACCAGCGGCACAGTACAGCGACTGATGTTGGCAAAAAGCGATCTGGAAGTGATCGCCAAGCGTTACCCTGAACTTGAAGATGCCGCGTCGCTTACGACTCTGGTCGAGGCTGTGTTAGCACTGAGCGCGAAACAGAGTCTTCCTGACCATCAGCGAGAGCGGACCAGGTTGTTGGGGCTGTTATTCAACGCCCAGAACGAGATCGCAGGAGAGCTGCTCACCAAGTTGGGCGAACCCGCGGCTCTTCGCCGGGTAGCTCCGGAGATTCTGGCATATGCAAGCGAGCTCGCAATTGCCGACGAGAACCCGGCAAAAGCTAAAGAATTATTATATCTCTATGGGGCACATTGTGATGGGTGCCTGGGCGATCCCTACCTGCGCGCACGCTTAGCAGAGCTTGAAGCCGATACCGTATCTGCAATGACTCTATACTCTGATATCATCGGAAGTGATCCCAGCTATCGTGATGCCGTGTGGCGCTATACCAAGATCGCGCTGGAACGCTCGGACGAGGTGCGCAAAGACGCATTGCGAAGGCTCGCATCCGTTTCATCGCGATTACCGCGTTATGAGAGGCGTGTCCTGGGTCTTATTGTGGCCCTGGCTACCCATAGCCGGAAACTGCCGGCCCTAATCGATGTCCTGGCCGAGCGCTTTGCCGATGTACCACTTCCACCCGGGGTTCGTTTAACCCTCGTGGGTGGATTACAGAGACATGCTCTGAAGACCCGATAAGGTCACTCCGACATCATTGGAAACACGGACAACTGTTGTTCCCTGGCTTTCGGCCGCTCGAGCACTTCATGCACTTGCGCCACCATGTCTAGCTCCGAAACGCTGACAAATTCCACACGAACGAAAGTACCCGGCTCCAACGCAGGTCCATCCCAGTGGAGATAGGTGCACCCATCAATTTCGGGGGCTTGTCCCCAATGTCGTCCAAGGTATAACCCGGGTTGTTCGGATACGGACTCGATGACGGCCTCATGGAACTCACCCATACGCTGGTGTGCTCGTCGCTCGGAGCCATCACGCAAGACCTCTCCAAGGCGATCAGCTCGCCGCTGACGGGTTCGATCCGTGATCTGATCGGAGCGTTTACCGCTCGGGGTCAGGTCTTCGTAGGAGTACGCGAATGCACCTGCGTGATCGAATCCAAATTCAGCCGCAAATGTTTTCAGCCGATTGGACTGCGCGATTGTCTCGCCCGGGAATCCTACAAGAAATGTTGTCCGTAGGAAGATGGTAGGGTCGGCTTCGCGAATTTCATCAAGCAATGCGCGGGTTTCCTGTTCGGAAAAACGTCGCTGCATAGCGTTGAGCACATCGTTGTCGATATGTTGCAACGGCATATCCATATAGGGAACAACCTTGCCTCCCGGTTTGAGATGCTCAAGCAGTTCTGGACCGATACCGTGCGGATAGCAGTACATAAGACGAAGCCAACGGACATCGGGGATGGCCACAAGCCGGTCTAATAGATGCGCCAAACTTGTTTGGCCATCGTCCTTCTGGTCGTTGCCATAATGGGTCAGATCCTGGGCAATGAGATTGAATTCTCGGACACCGCTTTGTGCCAGGCCTTCAACCTCCGCGACAATGGTGTCGATGGTACGGCTCTTGGCCTTTCCACGAAGCCTTGGAATGATGCAAAAGGAACATTTCTGGCTGCAGCCCTCCGCCAGTTTTACATAGGCGGAGTGGGTTGGTCCCATCTTTATACGAGGGGTATCGGGATCGTAGAGCGTTCCGGCGCGTCCCACTTGAATACGTGGTGGTGCGTGATCTGTGTCGGTTGGTAGCTGATCGAGCCACGCGTTGGCATTCTTCGCATCCCCACTGCCCAGAAAGAGATCGACCTCTGGTATAGCTTCCGCGAGGTCTGGGGCGAAGGTTTGACTCAGACAACCCGTAACGATGAGACGGGTTGAAGGGCTGTTCTTTTTGTGTTCGGCCAGCTCCAGGATGGCGTCGATGCTGGCTTGGCGTGCTTCGCCGATGAAACCACATGTATTCACCACCAGGACGTCGGCGTCGTCGGGGTTTGCGACAATTTCATGATCGGCGTGTTGGAAGGCGCCGAGTATGAGCTCGCTATCGACCTGGTTTTTCGGACAGCCGAGAGTTTCCAGGTGTACGCGTATGGGTTTGGAGTCGTTCATGAAGGTCCAGTCTAGAGCCTATGGCAAAACAAGGAGCCAATTATGGCTGGTTTGGGCCCAACTGTTCAACCCGAACCCCTTTGGGGGCGGTGAATACGAACGCTTTAGCAGCGGGCGGCGCGGATCGAAAATTCGAATATTTCGTATATACGGAGTTCCCGTCCGGATCTTCCAGGATCGATACATGAACACGTCCTGTCTTAGGATCGACCCCGAGTAGAAGGCGGTGGATCGTCGTTGACTCTCCCTTGGGAGTCAGTTCGACGAAGGACCATTGTTCATACCCTTTCTGGGCGTCGATATTACGAACATTGAACTGCTGCGTAATCGGCGCGCTTCCTGCCAGAAACCGAACCGCTTCATCCAGCTTCGAATCTTTGATGTTCATACGATAGGCCAACGCATCGGCAGGTTGGTATACCCAGAGATGCTGACCATCCGCTACATAATGTACTGGTGTCGGGGCGGTATAATCCCAACGAATCCGATTGGGGCGTAGGACTCGCACGCGTCCAGAGCGTAGCTTGGTGCGGTTGAGTCGAGCGCGCACCGTCTTCTGCTCAAAATCGGCATCCAGGGTTGGAGTGCGATCATAGAAGGCCTGAATCTGATCAACCAGAGCACCACCCGTGTTAGCCGAAGCTGGGAATGGGATAAGAGCCGTACAGAGGGCGAATGTGTATATAAGGAATCGAAACATTGCGGTTCATTGGACTACTTTCTATCGAATGTCAACGGTTCAGGCCGGATCCTTATTCTTCTCAATCATATAGGTTGAACTGATGAATCGTCCTCGAAGCCCCTCGTTTTACTGAAATTCGTGAGACTGTCTTTTTCGAACTGCTTGCCTCATAGGCCCGGATGACCGTATGTTCAACCGCCTGCGCGGCCGAAGAGTTGGTATAATGATGTTTGCGAATATTTTCGATTCCTCCACTCCAGAATTCAGTGCTCGTCTGACGGACTTCGTCTCTGCTCGTCGTTCTAGTCTCGTAGACTCGGACATAACTGGCGATGTGAACGAGATCATTAAAGATGTCGCCGCACGGGGTGATGAGGCAATCTTCGATTGGTGCGCAAAGCTGGACGGGTATCGTCCGCGACAGGATACGATGGAAGTGCCAACGGAACGGATCTGGGCGGCTGTCGAGCAGGCGGATCCCGATGTTGTGTTGGCACTAGAGTTGGCCCATGAGCGCATTGAAAAATACCACGAGGGTGTTGCGCCGGTGGGATGCCACCCGATGGGACCGGATGCTGGGATTCGACAGCGGATTGTTCCAATCCAGCGTGTTGGGGTTTATGTCCCTGGAGGTCGTGCAGCGTATGTCTCCTCCGTACTAATGAATGTGGTACCCGCGCGTGTTGCCGGTGTTGAGGAAGTCATTATGGTGACCCCTGCACCTCGCGGTGTCGTTCCGGAGGCTGTTCTGGCGGCTGCAGCCATTGCGGGGGTCGACCGCTTATTTTCGGTAGGCGGTGTTCCAGCGATTGCGGCCATGGCGTTTGGAACGGACAGCATTCCTCGAGTGGACAAGATCGTAGGCCCCGGAAATCGATATGTGGCGGAAGCCAAAAGACAGGTTTTCGGTGCGGTTGGTATCGATATGATCGCGGGTCCCAGCGAGGTACTTATCGTATGTGATCAGCAGGATCATATTGGATACGCTGCTGCAGACTTAATCGCCCAGGCCGAGCACGATCCTTGTGCAGTGCCGATGGTGCTCGTGCCGGACTCTGAATTCTTGGAGCAGATTGTAGAGGAAGTGCGCGTACAGCTCGAGGACCTGCCACGTAAAGACATTGCGACGCAGTCAATCTCGGAACAAGGTGTCGCCCTGATTGTACCGGAGCGTGATCAGTGGTCATCGATACTGAATCAAATAGCACCAGAACACCTGGAACTGCTTGTAGACGGTGCCGAAGAGCTTTCCCATGAGGTATATGCTGCCGGTGCGATCTTCATGGGGCCGTGGTCTCCTGAAGCGGTTGGTGATTATGCGGCAGGTCCCGACCATGTTCTACCCACATCTGGCACAGCCCGGTATGCGAGTGTTCTGGGCACTGCAGACTTCTGTCGTCGAATGAGCGTCATCGAGTTGGATCAGGCACAAAGTGCCGAGTTGAGCCCCACGGTAACGACCCTCGCACGCTCCGAAAAACTTGAAGGGCACGCACGGAGTATGGAGATGCGGTCGAGAGACGAGAATAGCTGAGCGAGTGATCGAAGCGAATGGGTGGAACAAGTAACAGACAGCTCGAAGCTCTGGCCCACGAAAACCGAGAAAAAGATCTCGCGATGGACTCGATCCAGGCAGCGCGCCTGGTTATGCCAAACCATGTGGAGCCCATTGTCGATTATTACCAGGCTGTTGTTCGCTCTGCGGAGACTACCGACGATCGGGGGCAGATCAGCCGAATGATTTCCCGACTGGAACAAGATGTCGATCAGATCGATCGGGTACGTCAAAACCTGGTTCTCTCCAGCGTGGGTACGAAAAATGAGGAGATGGCCCAGCGGACTATGATGTTGCAGGCATCTCTCGAGCAACTGCTCAAGAAGCTCCGAAAAATACATAAAGAGCTCACCGATGCAGATTGGACCTATTTTCTAACGCAGAGAAATATGGCGAAGCTCGCGTCTACGGCTCCGAAGAAACCGGATGATGACGATAAACAGCCCACTGAGGTGGTGCCAGACAAACAGAAGCCGGCATCAGGGGCAAAGTCGGACACCGACTCGAAAAAAACATAGTGGTCGGGACTCGAAAGCACGTTTGAACCGTCGATATATAGTCGTGATAGATACGATTTTATTGTGAATCCTGAACGGGCGGACCTTGTGTTCGATCGGTAGGAGTTCCTGTGTGAGACGATTCGGACGAAAGACTTGGTTATTACTTGGCGTCTTTCTTGTGATTGGGGCTGTGATCTTCGCGTTTGCTTTGCGAGCGAGCATGGAGAGCAAATTAATCCGCTCTCTACACGGCCGTGCGGCCGGGCTCGGATTTGATACGAGCATCGGTGATCTGTCCCTTTCGTGGTCCGGTGATGTCACCATAGACGATCTTGAACTTCGTGGTCCCGACGCTGTTCCCAATCGAATGTCTTTCCCCTTTTTACGGGTTTCTCTAGGAAATTTTGGGATCTTTGAACGCCGCGTTTCCATTCGACAGATTCTACTCCGTAATCCGGTTTGGGAGATACCTGACATTCAAGAGCTTCGCGATGTAGTCCGTTCCTATCGAAGCGGCGATGAAAAGAAGGCGGATGGTCCGTCGCAGAAAAGACGATATATGCGTTTTGGAGGGTTCAAGCTCGACCTCAGACGTCGACCAGACCTGGTGCTAGAGAATATGTCTCTGGTTGTACCGACAGGTACGTTGTCAGCCTGTAATGGTCGCGTTAAGGACCAGTCAAGGGTAACGGATGCCTGGTGGCCCAAGATTACTCTGGCTTGTGATTATGAATATGCCCATCCACGACTTGGGGGTGTAGGGGAAGTTGAGCTGGTCGCATCGTGGAACTCTGCAGAAGAGGGCTGGGATGTTCATTTCAAGATGGATCCCGCGATTGAGGTGGAGCTTGACGGACGAACCGTATCGGTAGCTGGGCTACATCGTAAGCCAAACGGACAAGTCGAGGTGGTGGACGCAATGGTTCGTAACCCGGGCCTTTCGATGCGTGCGGCACGGGTTCATGTGCGTACCAAGGAGGATACGTCCGTTCGCACAATTATCGAGGATGTTCGGGCCGGTCGGTCGATTCGAGAGGTGCTCTCGAAATATTTTGAGGTCGTTACCTTGCGTGATGTAGCGGTATCTGGCCCTGCCGATGGTGGCCTTACTGCACCAGTGCGTCGCACCTTGGAAGAGTTGCTTCCAGCCATGTTACGAAACTTCCCGGTGGCAGACCCTGACGATGAAGAGTCGAACGTTGTGGTTCGATCGGGCCGGAACACGGCCATCCATAATGTCGTCATCTCTAAGATGGGAGATTTATCGAGTCGTTTTCAGCACCTTCTGCGATTGCCACACAAGATCATCGGAGCGATGGATGTTCCGTGTATTGAGGTCCAGAACGCACATATCCTGGATGGGCCGGTGACACAGGAAGCTCCCCTCGTATTGTCCCAGATCGATATCAAAATTTGTCGGGAGCATTTGGCTTCGGGAGTCCAAAAGGTGGTTCTCGACCTGCGCTCCAAGTCTGCAACGAGTGACCAGGCGACAGAGAAGCTGATTGTGACTGCCACCAATCATCCGACGGATCCGATGATAGAAGGCAAACTGGAAGTCCACACATTGAACTTGAGTAACTATAGCGCGTTCATGCCTACCTGGATCGTGTTGGGGCCCAACGCATCGCTGGAAAAGGTCAACGTAGATGGACTGGTCTCT
Source organism: Myxococcales bacterium (assembly GCA_002728755.1). Lineage (GTDB taxonomy): Bacteria > Myxococcota_A > UBA9042 > UBA3505 > UBA3505 > UBA3505. Next base: position 32,626 of record PBVT01000035.1, on the reverse strand, counting down.
TCGACCGACGATTTCGCCAGGGTCGAGGGGAGTATGACGATCCTTGATACAAGCCTGAATGTACCGGCCGTAAGTGAGAAACCGGTGTATTTCGAGGAGCTCGGTTTGCGAGGGGTAATGGATTACGCCAGAACGGAAGGCCGATTGATTATACAAGATGGTGTTCTGGACCTGGGGGTTGAACCCGTTAGCTGGTCTCTCAAGGTCTCTGATGTGCCAAAGAGCCCGCAGGTTCAATTGAACCTTGGAATGAATATGGTCTCAGCCCAAGACTTCTTTCTGTCGATACCAGACGCATTGGTGTCTACCCTGCGACCGAATCGACGGGGGCCTTCCGCAGAGTTTGCTGGAAAGGTCGGAGGGGATGTGGAGTTGCAGTTCCGAACCAAGGATCTGCGTAAGCTAAAACTCGATTTCCGGCCACGCTCGGATGGCTTTCAGGTGGAATCCCTCGGGCCACGAGTTCGTCTCGATATTCTGGACCGCCCGCTCCTCCATGAATTCAAAGTGCGTCGCAAGGTCAAAGGCAATTCACGAAAGGAGACCCTCAAGACGGTACAGTTGGAACTCGGCCCCACGAATCCATATTTCGTTCCCTACGATGATATTCCACCTCTATTGATTGCGGCCATCACGACCACAGAAGACGCCCGCTATTTCAAGCATGATGGGTTCTACGGAAGAGCGATTCGCCGTAGTTTGATCCGTAATCTACAAAAAGGACGCTTTGTTCGTGGAGCTTCAACCATTACGCAACAGACCGTGAAAAACCTGTTTCTGTCTCATGAAAAGACGATTTCGAGGAAGCTCCAGGAAGCGATCATCACCTACGAGCTGAATCGACGGGTTCCAAAGGAAAGAGTTCTAGAGATCTATTTCAATATTATTGAGTGGGGACCGGATGTGTACGGTCTGGGCCACGCGGCACGCCATTACTTTGATAAATACCCGGAGGAGTTGAATCTGGCCGACATCCTCTTTCTTGTAAGTATCGTACCGTCGCCACGCTCGAGTCGTTGGAAGGACACCAAGCGAGAAGGACAGATAACGGAACGCTGGCGTAATCGATTGGAACGATATGCCCGTCGAATGTTGGAAAGAAAGAAGATAACCAGGGCACAATTCCAACAGGCAAGTCCATTTCGGCCCCGCTTTGATGGAGGGGATATAATCGACACCTTGCCTCCACCCGTTCCATTAGGCCCTTGAGCTCCTTTGTCCACGGACTTCAATTGGTGGTAGAGTTCTGTTGAGGCTTCCATTGTATTGGAGCATACAGAAACCGATCTATGCCGCGTCGATACAAACCATATTACAGCACTCATCTCGCGAATAGGCACCAGAACCGCAAGCGAGTTGCGTGGCTTTTGTTCGCCCTGCTCGGGGTGTTTAGCTTTGCTACCATCTTGTGGTTCTCGGCGGTGCTCCTCCCCTTTATTCTTGGCATAATTATCGCCTATGTGTTTTCACCCGCGGTCAATTATCTGGCAGAGAAACGGGTGCCCCGTATTTTTGCGATCTTGATGCTATACGCGCTCCTCCTGGGCAGTATTTACGGTTTTCTTCACTATATGTTTCCGAAGATGCAGGCCGAATCCAGACGGTTTGCGTCACGGTTCCAGGGAGCACCAGAGAAGGTTACGGAGTGGATCAACTCGGGGGGCGTCTGGTTAGAAGGTTGGTTTGGTGAGGAGACAGACGACATGTCGTCTGAACGGAAGGCGAGTCTCTCGACCTTGAGTCGGTATGGGCTTGGGCCGGATAGTTATCGCGTGGGAACAGGATATGAGCGTGGGCACCCTGGATTATCGGAGCAGGGACCGAAAACAATCTTTGGACCGAGTTCCGAGCTTGTTCGTGAGCTCGGGATTTCTGGTGGTCATGATACTGCGTATGATGAGCGTCTTGAGGGGAGCCAGATTCTTGCCACCGTTCACGGAAACCAGGTTGGTCTGCAGATACGCGATAGTATGTTTGAATTCCGACGGCTTGGTGACGGTACCTATCAGCTGCGCCCCAAGTATAGGGCGGCCGCTCGTGGGAGTAAGACGCCATCGGATCTTAGAGTCGTACTACGCGACACCGTAAACTCCGTTGCTAACGATATGAGTGGAAGCCTGGTTCTGGGGACGGTGAAGTTTGTTCGAGGGCTTCTCAATATTCTAACGAAGGGACTGGTGGGTCTAGTGGTGACCCTGATGGTCGCGGCCTTCATTCTTTTGGATAATGTGCAGATCAGCCGGTTCTTCCGAGAGTTGGCTCCTCCTCGTTACGAGCATTTATATGACGAGCTGTTGTGGAGGTTTGATACGGGGTTGTCGGGTGTCATCCGAGGGCAACTCCTTATCTGTCTGATCAATGGGATATTGAGCGGTATAGGCTTTTTCATATTTGTACCCGAATATGCATTGGTCTTGGCCCTGCTCGCCACAGTCATGTCCCTGATCCCAATCTTTGGGACCATCATCAGCACGATCCCCGCCTGTATCTTAGCGCTGTCCGTCGGAGGATGGAGTGCGTCGATGGCCGTACTGGGCTGGGTGCTGGGAATCCATTTTGTGGAAGCAAACGTCCTCAACCCGAAGATCATTGGTCATGCTGCCAAGATCAACCCAGTCGTCGTTGTCTTCGTTCTATTGGCAGGAGAACACGCCTATGGGCTTAAAGGTGCCCTGTTGGCCGTGCCAATCACCGCGATGGTGATAGCCGTCGGTCAGTTTATCTACGCGCGAATACGGCCCACGATCATGGAAGACTAGGCGTTTCGTTCCCGCCGAATGTCACTGATCTTCTTCGCGATCTCTACGTCCCAGGTCAGAGTACCTTCGTTAAGGTTCTTGATTCTGGCCCGCGCTTGCTGTTCTACAGCGTCGTCGTTGTTCGTGTACTTCTTAAGTACCGGCAACATACGGCCACGAAGCTCGTTATTGTCGCAGAAGATCTCTTCTACATTATTGGAGAAGTAGATCATCTCGATGACCTGGTCCATGAGATACTCATAACCATCTTCGTCCAATTTAAGACCACGTTGTTTGGCTAGCTGTACTTTGACTCTTCGGAGATTGCTGAAGTCGAGCTGCCGAGCTGCTAACACATCCTTGGCTTGCTCATGGATTTCACGTTCTTGTCGGTGGTATTCCCGAAGAACGGACTCGATATCCATTTCAGCTTCCTGTGTTCTATCAGGTACAAGCTCAACCGCATCATCCTTCATCAACGAACGAATGAGGTCCTTCGCTAAGTCGGGTAATTTACCAGGAAACAGACGCATATAAGGCTCCAACGGTTTTGGCACGTGGTTTGCAGCCTATAACATAGCATTTTCAACAAGGCCAACGAATTTCTCGTACATTTTTTTGTAACAGTCGACGAAAGTACTTTTGTAATCGTTTGTAAACGAACGGGTGCGAACAAGCGACGTGACGGGAAGAGATCCCTTCTCTCGTAGTTTTGGCATGCGTAGCGTCGACACAGCATGTTTGGTACGCTTCGAATAGAACGTTATGAAAGATAATGAGAACAAAACACGTATTCGGGGTTCGGCGCTGACGGATTCACAAGAGACAATTCTTGCCCGTCCGGAAAAGGGGCAGAGTTTAGAGGAACGAATCCAGGAGCATTTTGAGGACGAACAGACACGAGAGCGTGTTGATCCGCTGGTCGGTTCGGTTCTGGATGAGCGGTACGAGATCGAAGCGCAGATTGGTCTGGGCGGTATGGGGGCAGTGTATAGAGCCCATCAAAAAGGAATGGACCGAAAGGTCGCCATCAAGGTTTTGCAACCCGAGTATACGAAGGACCCGCGTGTTCGACGTCGGTTCCATATTGAAGCGCTTGCTGCGAGTCGTCTGACGCACCCCCACACCATTCGAATTTATGATTTTGGGGAGAGTGTGTCCGAAGAACTCTATATCGTAATGGAGTACCTGGAAGGCCGCTCTCTTCAGGAGATGTTAGCCGAGGAGTCCAGGCTATCCGTGGCGAATACTCTACGGGTGGCAAGAGCTACAGCAGAGTCATTATCGGAAGCCCATGAACGAGGTATTGTTCACAGAGATCTGAAGCCAGATAATATTCATTTGATTACGTCTGGTCGGGAGACGGATTTTGTAAAAGTTCTGGATTTTGGTGTTGCCAAGATCATGACCGAAAAGAATGAAGGGCGAGCAGGTACTCTTACGCAGGCCGGTTCAATCTTTGGAACACCACGTTATATGGCGCCGGAGCAATGCCGGTCGCTGGCTACGGATCCCCGAACTGATATCTATGCTCTCGGCGTAATCATCTATCATTGTGTAATTGGGGCCGTCCCATTTGATGGGGATACGGCCCTCGCAATTATGATGCAACATCTCCAAACGGACCCGATGGCGTTGGCTACGGCGGCTCCAACCATTCAGATTCCGAAGTCCGTCGAAGCATTGATACTTCGTTGCATGCATAAGAACCCGGACAAGCGATACCAATCAGCCGATGAGCTCGTGAGCGCGATCGACACGATTCTGGAGTCGTTGGATTCGAGTTATGAAGAGGTTGTGGAGTGTGAAGCCACCACACGTGGTCCGGTGACACAACCGGTGGGCAGCGCGGCAAATATGACCATGGGGACTGGAGAGCACGTAGAGGAACTTGGTGGTCGTACCCGCCAATGGATTCCGTGGGTCGTATTATCTGTCCTCCTCATCGGTGGGATTTCCGCCTATTACTTCTTATCGATTGCGAAGATACCTGGCCCCCGCTCCTCTGAGCTGGGTACCGTCATAGAGAAAATATCCGCCCTTTCGACCCCACCAGCCGCGATATCGATTCGAACGACACCGGCGGGCGCGACGGTCTCTGTGGATGGTTCTCCAGCGAAGGCACGGACTCCCGTGATTGTACGTGGTCAAATAGGCACGATGGCGAATATTCGGGTGGAGATGGCTGGTTTTGAACCCGCTGTGCTTGAAGAGAAGTTCGAAGCGGATACGAACCATGAAATACAGCTCAAACCACTACCCGTTGCTCCTGCACCAGACCTGGTACCGCCGACGGAACCGTCTACGGGGGGGCGAAAAGCTACGAAAAAGACGAAGCGCGTTAAGCCTTATAAACCGAAGAAGCTCGATCTGCTTAAGCGAGTCGGTGGCGACGGCGGTAGTCCCTGATCCGATGCCTTTATTCTACGGAGAACGTCTCGTGGAATGTGCACCAGGAGTGCCGGTCGTAGATGGACAGGTCCTTCGTGCTGAAACTGCTGATGTTAAAATCAGGGGCCAATGAGCGGATAAAGCGCATCGAACCATTGCCAGGAACAAGGACGACTATATTCGCCATAGAGGTAAGATCGGGAAGGTTGAGCTCATCCAGCTGTGGTGTGATGATCTGCCACATGGGGAAGCCCGACGCGTCGAAAAGACGTATATAATTTCTACCCTCTAATGGGCTCTCCGGAATCATCCATGAGAGGTATGGTTGCCGTGCGAGAGGGATTGAGAGGGTGGGGATGTCCATAATCGGTAGATCCAATAATGGCCCCATATAGATCTCATGATGTCCAAGAATCAGCTCAGGATATGTTGTGCGATTACCGGCGAGGACTCGGATGCCCAAGAGGTGGTCCTCGTCGTGTAACGACTCCCAGGAGGTGCCATCCCAGACGTAGAGCTGTCCGAGCGGTCCACCAACCACCACCCGGTTGTCGTCCATAATGAAAACCGCGTTCACAGAGTCATAGGTTGGCGGAGGCAGTATCTGCCATCCGTCGCCAGCGTCGCGAATTGCGACCAGTCCACGCACACCTGTTACGACGAACCGGTCCTGGTGTGAATCGATAGCAAGGAGTTGATCGTCGGTGGGGAAGCTCTCCTTGAACCAGGAAGCACCAAGATTGGCATATACCGTTCCATCCTCCCCGACGGCTCGACAGGTATCGTAGTCATTACAAGCGACATCGTTCAGGGTTTCGCTAAAGCTGGTGCCTTCGATGAAGAACCCGCTCTCCGTACCTTTCAGAATAATCCCGTCTCCCACAGCCCAGACGGCGGTCGTTGTGCGGGCTATACCGTACAGATCTTTCGTAACCGGACTTGAGAGGGTAGCCCAGGAAAACCCATCGAAATGAAGGATTGTACCCGTATCGCCTACTGCATAAAACACATTGTCATCGTGCGCCACGACATCGTTCAGGTTCTGACCGGTGGGACTGGATTGGATACCCAGGGTAACGCCGTTGTATCGCAGGATGGAGCCGTTGGCCCCAACCACAAAGGTGTGTTGGTCATTCTGGGCACTTGCGTTTAAGTCCGCCGTCTTGCCGATTGATTTCGTCTCGTATTCTCCGGATGTATTACGGACAAGCATGACATGATGGAGAAATTCGTTCGGGTTTAGTTCATTTAGAAGAATTTCGGCACTTGGCAGCATTACATTTTCGCCGGTCTTGAGCTCCGCATAAAAAGTGAGCTTGGCATCTTCCAGGTCGCCAGACAGTGCCTCTGGAAGGCCATCGATGATATACCGTTCACCGATCTCATCTTGTGGGATCAGGTTCCCGATCGGAACGACTCCGTCCGAGCCCAGGTCCAGATATCCTCGAATCGAACGATAGGGGAACTGTTCCGGGGAGAGTGGGTTCCCCAGACGTAGATTCATTGAGCCGCGAAGGGGAATGTTCAAATGAATATTCAGATCTATGGTGGTCTCGTTCGGGAGAACGAACGCATGCCGTTGGAGTCCCATCACAAGCGGTGTAAACACGCCGGTGACGGAATCGAGTACACCACCCTCACAGACGATTGCGACGTCTCCTAGACGAGCTTCGAATTCAAAGACGCCCTGGTCGCCGACGATGCCCCCGGGCAGGTATTCGGGTTCAGCTGCAAAGATGCTGGATGGCGCTACATAGCATCGAATTTCCTTGATTCCAGGTGTTGGCAGACAGCGAGGTTCCGACCATCCGAAGCTGCTGCATACAAACTGGGCTGGACAGTCCTCGTCGTTGGTACAGCCTCGTGTACAATACTTCTGGTTCGATTCATCTTCGACGCAGAATCCACCGTTGCAATCTCCATCGTCAATACAGCTTCCGCAGAGCGGTACGCCGGATTCCGGGTCGAACACGACCTCTTCACATTCGCCAGGTGGGATGACTACATATTTGCCAAGCCCAAAGACCTGCCCCTGGACAGCGCCGGGATCAAGATTGTCTACGGGTGGTGGTTGCCCAGGGCTTGGTGGATTAAGCCGGTACAGATGAACAGTCGCGTTCTCTGCATCGAATTTAGCGATCGTAAAGGCCGTATAACCGGACTTGGCCGCTGTCATGACAACCGGTCCCACGAGCCCGGGTCCACTTAATGTGATCTGACCGTTTAAATCCGTCAGGCCTTGAAACGGTGTAGATGGGTCATGTCCCAGAGTTACAAAAGCTCCCATGACGGGATCACCGGTCATCGCTTCCAGGACAGTGACGTTTACCGCCTCATCTACGGGATCTCCCCAGGTCCCTGTAAGATAGGCGGCAGGATCAAAGTATAACCAACCACGTTCCAGTAGTAGGCTTTGGCCACCAGAGGTAATGCGTACGTCCGCAAAGCCCGGAATACCGCGTGGGCTGAAGCCAGTGATCCGTTGGCTACCATCTAATTCGATGAATGCTTCTCTGTCGCCAATAAAGACTCTCGTACCTGGATGGAAGCCGGCTCCCACGATTCGGAAATACGTTCCACCAGCACGGGAACCTCGGTTCGGGTGCATCAGAAAGACCTGCAAGCCAGACGCCTTATATTCAAAACCGTCCTTTAATACGATCTCTTGATGGTCTTGTGTCAGCACCACGTCCACAAAGCCTGGAGCTCCAGGAGGCGTTTCGACCACAAGACGATTGAAGTCGATTTGTTCGATAGCAGGGGCAGGCATTGCTCCAAAACGAACCTGGACGTCATTGAAGAAGCCACCGCCTTCGATCTCTACTTCTGTCCCCCCCGCCTGTGGTCCTTCAACAGGAGTAATGGAGTCCACACGTAAGGGAACGTAGTATGTGAAGCCACCGGGAAGGACAATCTCGGTTTCGTCGAGGACGAGCCGTATATCCACAGAGCCCTGTTCGCCGGACGGAGCACGGACCGTGAGTCGATGGCCATCGCCTGTCTGGCCCAGAATATCGGCCTGTACCTCTCCAATATATGCTTCTACACCGTTGAGATCGGTCACGCCCTGTAGAATGATATCGATCTCTGTTCCACCGGATGTCGGGCCTCGCGTTGGTATCGCCTGCACGATGCCGGGGGTTGTCTCGTTGGGATCGATATAGATAAACGCGTTGGGATGGAAGACACCACCATAGGGCGTATGGGCCAGCAATGGCACGGAACCTGTGGCATTCGCAGGTGGGGTGGTCGCTTCCACTGGAGTTGTTTCGCTATTGATATCGTTAGCGGCGTTCGGCCCAAAATCAAAGGATAGTTGGGGATGGTTCAAGCCCGTCCCATAGACCTGGACAGGTGTTCCGCCGTCTTGGGGCCCATAATTCGGCTGAACCGCTTCGATGTCGGGTTCTTCCACGTAGAGAAAACCAGTCTTTAGACGTCCAACCTGCCCTTGAATGGAAACAAAGACGTCGGCTGGGCCGGGGTCTCCAACCGGCGATACCGCCAGAATGGTATTGGTATCCACCACCTCCACAGATGGTGATACGCGGTCGCCAATAAGAACATAGGCGCCTTCGCTGAAACCCGAGCCATGAATGGTCAATGCCGTTCCACCGTCAGAGCTTCCCCAGACCGGTTCCACTTGCATGACATTGATTTCGGCTTCAAACGTGAACCCGCCTTCTAAGATCGCTGACAACCCGCTCGGGCGGACGACTTCTACGTCAACAGTACCACGAGGGTGCGGTGGGGTAAGCGCTGTAATCTGCACTTCACCCTGGATATAGACTTGCGGAGATTCCACACCGCCAAAATATACTTTTGAACCTGGGACAAACCCCACGCCACTGATTTGTACGCTCTCCAGGCCTGCAATACTTCCCCGGTCTGGTGAAATGGATGCAATGTCCAGAACAAGCTCATCAATATCTGTGTTCGTCTGGGTATCTTCTGGCTGTTGCCAGATATTTGCGTCGGGCATGGTGAAGGAGGAGTCGGGCCCAATGGGACCCCCACCTGGGTTAAGCCCACAGCCGAAGCAGAGCAGAATACCGATCAAATATAGATGACGACGAAACATCGACTCGTTTGGTTTGTATACGGAGGTTCTGTGGATACCCACAGTCCAGGGATAAAAAGAGTGTCTGACCCCGAGAATAGCAAGTCGGCCAAGGAACTTCCAATCGGGCTTGCCAATAAAACGAATTCTATGGCAGTTTTTCGACCCTTTCTAAGCCAGACTTAAGGGAAAAGTGGCTCGATAGATGTCTGCGAACGAACCAAATACACAAACCTGGACGCCATCCACTAGCAAAACCAGACTCTGGGTTGGGCGTCTGATCGCGATCGTTGCGGTATTGGTGGGCATCACGCTTGTGACCATACTCAAGCTTGCACGACCCGCTTCACTCGAAAACAGAGCCGTAGCCCTATATGTTGAGCATGTATGCCTCAGTAAGAAGGGGGTCTCCGGACCAGTATTGGCGTACCGCTTGATACAAAAAGAACATAAAATGGATATCAACGGTTTGATCTATACTGACGAGATTCGAGCCATCTTGACCGACGAGAAGCGAGCTGAGGAATTACGCAAGCGTATCATGGCAACATGTCCTGGGGTTGTTAGCCATGAGAATGCACAAATGAATGACCATCGAGTTGTGAATTATGCTCCCCGTTGGATCGCGGAGGTCGTCTCAGAAGGTGGCACCGTAGACGATAAATGGATTGTTTACGAGGGAGTAAAGAAACCGTTGCAGCCTGGTTTGAAACAAGAGGCCAGCTCGATCCGAGCACGAAATATGCATGTAGAGATCGCATGTATGGGCCGTGATGGTAAATCTCGTGAGCAGGTACGGGATGCCATGCCGGGTTTATACAAAAAGCATGATCTGTCACCGCAGGACTATGGTCGTGAAGTGCGGCGATTCCTTAGCGACGCAGTAACGGCAGAGGCCGTAGCAAATCAGATACGATCTGCCTGTAAATAGGCCCTTTCAAAAATGGGCCGGATTGCGTGGAACCCGCGATCTGGTGCAGTATCGATCGAAGCACTCGGAATTGGTTGACGATGATTAGACGAAGACAAAGGCCGGATGGCGATATCCGTATGCCCGAATCGGTAGTCTGGGCTGTTGTGCTGATCTCGACGGTTCCGGCCATCATGGAGCTTTCAGGTGTCGGCTTCGGAATTACCGGCACGCGGCCTGGAGGTTTGGATTCTACGGCTGGCTCGAACCTGATTGGCGGACAAGAAGCACATTTATTGATCGAGTGGACCGGTTTCTGTGTTGCTAGTGTCACCGCGGTTTTGGCGTTACTCCATTTTCGGATACGTCAGGATATGGCGACGGCGGTGATTGGGATCGCCCTTTTCTGTGCAGGAGCTTTGGACGCTCTACGTATCCTTGCTGCTTTGGGTGTGGTGGAGAAGGCGCAGGATCCTACCGAGTTTCTTCCCTTCTCCTGGGTTGTAACTCGTATGTACAACGCACTCTTACTGGTCTTCGGGGTAGGGCTATTCCTCACGCCCCGAATCAAAAGAAGTAAAGGGGATATCGCCTTCTCGTTATTGATGTGTATCGTTTTCCTTGTACTGGCTTACACAATCATTCACATCATGGCGTCGAGCGATCGTCTGCCGAAAACGGCCATAGCAGGGACATGGGCTACCCGCCCTTATGATCTGGCTCCGTTGGCTCTTTATCTTATTGCCGGAGTGATCATTTTTCCTCGATTCCATCGGCAAGAACCGACCATATTCTCGCATGCGTTGATCTTAACAGCGATACCGGCGATTGGTGCGCAGCTCCATATGGCATTGGGCTCTCGGGAAGTCTTCGATGCGCATTTCAACATCGCCCACTTCCTGAAGCTCATAACGTACGTCGTTCCCCTGATCGGTTTATGCCTTGAATATATGCGCCTTCAAGAGCTTCTCGATCAGGAACGACAAGAACGAGAGCAGGCTGAGCAAGAACTGGCGGAACGCGCGGACGAATTAGCTCGATCGAACGCAGATCTGGAACGCTTTGCCTATGTTGCTTCGCATGATCTGCAGGAACCGTTACGAATGGTGTCCAGCTACGTCCAATTGCTAGAGCGTCGCTATGGAGAAAAACTCGATGATCGAGCCCAGGAATTCATCGGCTTTGCGGTCGAGGGCGTGGGTCGTATGCAGCAACTGATTCATGGGTTGCTCACCTATTCTCGTCTAGACCGCACCGAGTCGAATTATGAGGTCGTCGATCTAAATGAAGTCTACGAGACCTTACGGGCGAATTTTTCGGCCGCGATCGCTGAGGATAATGTGACCTTATCTTGTGATGAGTTACCGAATGTCTACGGTGACTCCATGTTGTTATCTCAGGTTTTGCAGAACCTGGTTGGAAACGGCATCAAGTTCCGGGCTGAGGAGCCCCCAGCTGTACATATAGGAGCTGTGGACCAAGGCGATATGTGGAGGTTGTCCGTAACAGATAATGGGATTGGAATCAGCCCGGAGTATGCCGACAAGATATTCGTCGTATTCCAGCGGTTGCATAGCCGTGAGCATTACCAGGGGACCGGTATCGGTCTCTCCATTTGTAAGAAAATAGTAGAGCTACACGGAGGACGAATCTGGGTGGAACCAGTCCCGCAAGGGACGGGAAGCCAATTCTTGTTTACTATACCGAAGATGGAAGCCAGCGAAGATGGGGGAACCAAGCCAGAACAGACCGATTGAGCTTCTCCTGGTCGAGGATAACGCGGCGGATGTCGCGCTTACCGAGGAAGCATTTGAGGAGTCGAGTCGGTCCGTAACCATTGTCCATATGGATAATGGGGCCGACGCCCTTAGCTATCTCCAGAAAGAGGCTCCACATACGGACCGAAAACGGCCCGATATCATTCTGCTTGATCTGAACCTGCCACGCCTCGATGGCTGGGGTGTACTCGATTTTGTGAAATCAAACCCGGAGTTACGGACGATTCCCGTGGTGGTTTTGACGACGTCCATCGCTCCTACCGATATCGCGAGGGCGTATTCACTCCATGCGAACGCCTATATGGCAAAGCCTTTTGATTTGCAGCAGTTTTTCGATCTGATTCATAATTTTGAATCTTTCTGGTTTGACACCGTTACTCTACCGACGATGAGTGAATCGGAATCAGGAGCATGATCATGAAATTCCAACGTTCGGCCTTCTATCATCTCGGGCTAGGTATTCTTCTGATGATGACCTTGACGGGATGTGCACTGCTGCAACAGAAAACAGCTCTCCAGAGATGTACCTTCGAATGGGTAGGCATGAAGCATGTTCGTTCTTCCGTTACACATAGTCGATTTGATCTCGACTTCATGGTCTTCAATCCGAACAGCATCGGAGTCTCTTTAACGCAGATTGATGTCACGCTGTATGCGGATGATTTAGAGTTGGGAAGCGCGAGTTCGCGATCTGGATTACGAATAGCAGCGAATTCGACGTCGCCCTTGGCGTTTTCCGTGTCGGTTTCACATTTTGAGGCGGCAATCGGAATCAAACGCGTTTTGGCAGATCAAGTGAAACAATTCCGGCTTCTTGCACGGATTCGCATGAATACGCCCTTTGGCATGATGACGTTTGAAAAGACTTTATGGCGGAAGGGTGTATGAATGGGACAGATAGGCCCAGATATCAGAGCGATGTAGACTATGAATTGGGATCTTGGGTTGGGTGACAGGCCAACATTGTCTATATTGGTCTGGTAGCCGCTTTTTTCCAGAGTTGGACCAGTAGGTGAACACATGCTCTTCGAGCTGAATGTGCCAAATGTCTTTCGGCGTATCACACGAACCAGATCTATCGGTTTGGTTTTCTGTGGATTGATTGGCCTTGGTCTTCTCGCATGCTCGGGGGATTCGCCGCTCGAGCCGACCGATACCGGGACTGTCTTGAATGGTGCGGATGTTCATTCTGCCGATACCAACACTGCCGTATGTTTTCCGGATCAGAGCTATTGCAATGGGTTCAACCTATGGGAATGCCGTGCCGATGGTATGGGCTACGAGGTCAAACATTGTCCGGGAGGATGTGTGGATGGGATTTGTGATCCCCAGGTGTGCCTACCAAACTCGGTTTCCTGCCAGTCGGACAAGATACTCCGAACGTGTATGGAGGATGGTACCGGCTATTATATCGCAACCTGTGTAGGGGCTTGTGAAAATGGACAATGCCAAGAGCTACCCTCTTGTGTTCCGAACAGTACTCGATGTCATGGAGACATCCTGAAAACCTGTAATGAAGAGGGGACGGACTACGATGAAGAGGAATGTGATTACGGCTGTTTCGAAGGAAGCTGTCTACCACCTCTATGTGTTTCTGGGGTGGTTCGATGCAACCCGCTGCCAGGCTCTGAAAAAGTACCGCAGCAGTGCTCTTTTGATTCCACGGCATGGGTTGACCTTCCCGAATGTGCGGACACATGTATTGAGGGACAATGTATTGTTCAATCCTGTGTTCCCAATACACCTTTCTGTGATGGAAAAAGCATAAAGCAATGCAACGAATTGGGGACCGAAGCGAGTCTTCTGGTCGACTGCCCGTTGGATTGCGCACAGCCGGTACCCGGTCAGGCTCCGGTCTGCACCATCTGCACTCCTGGCGAACAGCAATGCCTGGATACAGATACGGTAATCGCTTGTCTGGATCCTCTGGAGGGACTTGAGCTCTTGACCTCATGCGGTCTTTCGCAGACCTGCGCAGGGGGCCAATGTGTCAATGGTCTGGATTGGGATCCTGGAATGCCCAAAGATCCAGCCTGGCTTTTATTCACCATTCACGCGTCGGCGTGTTGGTTGGGGGGGCCTGAAGGGCAGGGTTTATGTTGGACTATGGACACCACGCATTTGCCGCAGCCATTTGATGCTCCTGCCTGGGGCTCGGATACGTCGATTGAAAGCTGGTTTTGTAACGCCGTGGATAGTGGCAACCTCAAGAAAAGTGACTTTGTTGCGGTCGCGGGTTTCTCCCAACAGGCCTTATTTGACGGCGCAAAAGACCTATATGGCTGTGGTACGTTCAACCTGAGTGAGTTCGATATCAAGGCAACAGGCGGGACCGTATTGGCCGGTAAACCGCTGGGATTTTATTGCATGGTGTTTGACACCTATGGCGACACATGGGTTACCAGTGGGGACGAGGTTCATATCGTGGAGTGTGGAAACAATGACTGAGACGGCCAAAATGTGCACGGTTCGACTAGCCGTCATACCCGCAGCGGGTTTGGGCACGCGCTTTCTGCCCGCCACCAAGTCTATCCCGAAAGAGATGTTTCCGATCGTAAAGCGCCCTGCGATTCAAGTGATCGCTGAAGAAGCACAGGGGTCTGGTATTACGGATTTTGTGATGGTCACCGGACGCACAAAAGGTGCGATCCTCGATCATTTTGACAGAGCCCCAGAGCTGGAGGCGGTGCTGGAGAGGGATGGCAAGGTCGATGTGCTTTCGGCGGTGATCGAACCGACCCACCTCATGAATATGACGAGTACACGTCAGCACCAGGCCTTGGGATTGGGTCATGCCGTGCTCGCCGCAAGACCCATTGTTGGCGATCGCCCCTTTGCCGTCATGCTCCCGGATGATTTAGTTCAGGGCGAACAGCCATACCTACGCGCCTTGATTGATGCGCATGAGGCGACAGGCAAGGGAGTGGTCGGTATCATGGAGGTTCGTCCAGACGAGGTTTCGTCCTACGGGATTGTGCAGGCGACGGAGCGAGCGGATGGGAATTACGACATTTCCGATATGGTTGAGAAGCCAGACCCTGCCGATGCGCCGAGTCGCTTGGCAATTGTAGGCCGATACGTATTGCCTTCACGTGTTTTTGAGCTCCTGGAACAAACGACTCCCGGGAAGGGAGGAGAAATACAGTTAACGGATGCTCTCTGTGCGTTGGCGAAAGAGGAAGGCATGATCGGCGTTCCATTATCCGGCGTACGGCACGATACGGGCAATGTGGAGGGATATATCACGGCGAATGTTGCTTACGCCTTGAACGACCCATCCGTCGGGCCTGGGCTGAAGCAACGCCTGCAACAGATGCTTGGTGACGAAGACAGCTAATCCAGCTCGAAGTCTTTACAGGTGACCCATTGACCGTCTGCGCGTCGGATGGGTTGTGTCGTATCTATCAGCTCTTCAACCGGGTAACCAAGAACGCAGTCTCTCGGTTCTGAGCGCCAGTACACACAATCGAAACAGCGAAACCGAAAATCGAGTGGATAGTCGATTGTCCGGTCGGTCATATCCAGGATGTGTTCTGATTTCGGTGGATTCATGGGCCCACCTTATCAAAGAGAGCCAGAACTGGAAGCTGTCGCACGCTAGAAACCCTCGCTTGGCTTCCCGTCGGCGTTGATTGCGAGAGCTACACCGTGACTATTACCCGGAGCAGATCGGGTGAAGAACAGAAGATATCGGTCATCAAGTTGTACGTTGGTTGGGTGGAAGATGGTCTGCTCCGATTCAAAGATCGGATTGGCGAAGAACTTTACGAATAGAAGTCCATCTTCGGAGGCTGCGAACCCAAAGCTTCCGCTGGTTCCGAGGCGTCCACGGTACATCATTCGGACGAGCGTCTGTCCACCAGCAGTTGTTGAAATACGTACGTCTGGATGTTGGACGCCGTCCGGCTCCCAACAATCGAAGAGTGCGGCATCTTCCGGGCATTCACCTTCCAGGACGACTCCTACTTTGGTGACTGTTTCCGCTAAATCTGCTCGAGCGATGACATAGGGGGAATCCGCGTCAGCACGGCTATGGTAGTAGACGGCGTATCCATCTCCATGGGGGATAATACTCGGTGATGCGACGCCATCCTGTTCGTAATCTTCTGTGATTTCAAACGTCCATTTGTCGACAATCGTGAAGGGACCTTCAGCGGGACCTTCAGCAAAAAGGAAGCCCTCCCCGTTCCCGTACCCAAGCGCCATGAGGCAGGTGTCCGCCCCACAAGACAGGCTGGGCCCGGCGAGAGGCAGAAGTGCTTCGTCGCTTGTCGTTAAAACAGGTTGGGGTTCGCTAAACGAGACCCCTTTATCCGTACTCGTCGCGAGGACGATCGTTGAATCGCCGGTGTCCAGGTTTCGCTCTTCAACATATAGGTAGACAGTATCGTCGACGACAAGACCATAGGGCTCGAGATAACGGATATTCTCGTCGAGCCGTGAGGGCAGGACATAGGGAGATGGAGGCTCTCCAGCTTCCAACACAACATATGGCACGATGCCGCGATTGGGGAGGTTGGAATCACCTCCCCCGATTCCACCGAGCTGGGCGCATCCCAGAACCAGGCCGAACAGCGCCAAGGGTACAATCGCTTTATGGTGTATTTGTGCCATCAAAATTGAAGCCTCATGGTAGCGCTGCCGCCAAATAGATACCCGCCAGCGCGATAGTCTCCGATGAGATCTGCGGGGTTGTCCTTTTGGATGGTTCGCGGCATCAGATGAATGTACTGGGCGACAATGTCGAATTGAATAGGGTTCGGAAACGTAGGCTTCAAAGCGGCGGTTTCCAATCCAATCCCAAATGAAAAGCCGTGTTTGGTACCATCTGCGAAATTTGTTAACGCCCGCTGTGCTGGCACAGGCGATGGTTCATAGAAGTACCCGGACCGTAACGCCAGATTGACCGTTGGTGAGCGGACCGCCTGGTATTCAAACCCGACCCGGGGAACGATGATATCTTTGAATCCCGGTGGTTCTGGGCGATCCAGAGGGGGCACTTCTACATCCAACCCTTCCAGGTTGAGATCGATCTCGACCCGTGAACTCGGTGTCGGAAACGCGCTCCACTCGACCCAGGACACATCCGCAGATACCAGGAATCGTTCCTGTTCGTGCATTATCCCGACGGTGATATGACGAGGTGAAAAGAGGTTTGTGTTGTTGGATACAAGAACGAAACTGGCGTCTTCGACCAGCACCAGAGGCTCTTGACCGGGGGCTGGTGTTGTTACTACTTCGCCTTGTACATCGATGCCCAGATTCAGGTTCAGCTCAAAATGTTCTCGATAACTGAAACCCAGCGTCCAGTTTTTCGACGGGGTAATAGTAGCACCGAGCGTGGGGTATCGTACGGATGCAAAATCTACATCAACCGAACCTAAGAGCGTGGTTTGTTCCGGGTCGTTCAGATTGATGGTTCCCTTTAGACTCTCCATCCCCTCCGCGTCGGACATGAAGTTGAGTCCAGCTCCGATGCTAAATCCCTTGATAATCTCCAGGGCAACACTTGTTGTGACGACCAACCGCTGTGGGCGGTTGTCGAAGAGTACAAACCGGGGTTGATAATCGGGAAGGGCTCGTATTCGGGTCACTCGTGCGTCGGGTAGGAACATACCTACGGAGACAGCCAGAGTGCGGTCGGCGATCTTCCGGGGTAATACAACACCGATCTGAAGCCCACTATGGCGATCGACATCCAGGTCACCGCCGTTGAGGGTCAATCGAGGCTTCATATGAACATACCCTACGTCGACCTGCAGTCCGGTGATTTTCGTGAGTAGCGCCGGGTTATAATAATTCACCGAGGAATCGTCACCAGCCGCCGTTGCCGCTCCCCCGAGTGCGATGGAACGAGCACCAATCCCAAAGGAGTCGAGAGGGTTGGCTTGGGCATTGCCCAGGCTCCAGACGATCAGAAGCGCTGTCACCACCCATTGGATGCGCGTTTTATGTGTCCAGCCCCGCATTGATCAGAACTCCAGCACCGTCTCGGCACCGACCACAAGGATATGACCTCCGTGGTGGATGGTGGGGTATCCCTCGTTATCTGTCGTTGCCTCGGATTCGTTTTTCGTATGTTTCCGGTCCGTCAAAACGTGCAGCTGTAGTCCAGCGTTGAACTGAAACACGCTGTATTCCAGACCCAATCCTGCGCTCCAGATCTGACGCGTATTGTCCAGATAGTTATGGAGTCCGGTCTGGTGTGGAGTCGGGGTGGGGTAATAGACATAACCGGACCGAACAGCCAGTTTTGTAGAGCTGAGCTGTGTCGCCCATTCCGCACCAAGGCGCCAGACCCAGATGTCGGAGAAATTCGGTTCAGGCTGTGGTGGATAGTCGTCAGGAACGGCCGTGTATACGATGGGGTTTGTGAAGTCCGACCACCAGACTCTCGACGCAGATGCGGCGAGTAGTAACTGGGAACTAGGCCGAATCGATAGCTCAACATTGATCTGTCCGGGGTCGAACTGGGATACACCGCGAAGGTCTAATAATGGGATCGGGATCGGAAACTCGGACCCGAGATCGGCTTTCACGGGAAGTGCGTAGGCTGCACGGGATGCATCGCGATACACCATGGAGAGCTGTACCTCTTCAGAGGGATGTAGAACCACTCCGAATACGGGGGAGTAGTCCGCGAGTAGGGAATCGTGCACTTTGGCACCAACCTCTCCTAATTGGTTGGGGCCCGTTTCGATGGATCCATTCAATTCGGCCAGCGCGATAAAACCGGCTCCACAGGACATCCAATCGGTAACCTGTATTCCGATCCCTCCGAGAATACTGACTCCCTGTGCGCGGTTTTCCAGAACCGGGAAATGCGGAGTGCCGGGGTACGGTGTTCGGGTTATGAAGATCGATGTTTGTGGTAGGACAAAGCCAAGCCCAAGGGCTAGTTTGTCCTTCATGATACCGCCCAGCGGCAGTGGCATGCTGAAGCCTATGGAAAGGGCTGGGGCCTCCTGTACATCCTGTTGTTCATCTCGGATATCGAGTGCAAAGGACGCGTATTGGTAGCCGAGTGAAAACGTCGGACGCTTCCCCCAGGCCAGCCCTGCAGGGTTATAATAGATGGCTTCATGCCCGATGGCGCTCGACGAGATCGCTCCTCCCATCGATATACCACGCATTCCGAACCCAAACAGGTCTACCGGACTTGCGTAGGCAGGTACCGTTGCACAGAAAAGCCCTAGAAGTACGAGCAGCCGGACCCCTCGTATACTATGTCGGAACAATAGTTTCATTGCCTTCCGTATGTATCCCTAGCACTTAGCCCACTCTGCCAACATAGGTGGCGGCTGGGGGTCGGGTCAAGGTAGATCCAATGGAGCGGCGATATCCGAAAAATCCGCAAAAAAAAACCGGGGCTGAAGAATGCTCAGCCCCGGTTTTCTTTAGTAACGGAAACGTCTCCTACTTGGTAACTTCGATGTACATGTCGCTATCTTCGAAGTCGTAGAAAATAAGAGAATTGGATGTTGAGTATACGCGTTGTTGGGGAACCATGAGCCAGCCATCACTGAAGATCGGATCTTCATCACGCACCTCGATACCGAAGTCCTGGTATCCCGGGTTTTGGATTCCGTAGAACCAGAATCGCTCAAGCTCTGTCTTCAGGTTGATGTACGTGCCCACAGGCTGGTTTGTCATGGACCAATTGTTTTGAAGCCCCTGGTTTCCGTTTCCAAGAACCTGGCGTTCTTCACCACGTCCATCCCGCATATAGAGCTTGATATACGGGTCGGCCTCTGAATCCCCGAGTCCACCGTCGGCCCAGATCATAAGATCCCACAGATCAACGCGTGTCGCGTAGGGGTTGTAGGTGTATTGCGTGGAGAAAGCACCCCAGCCGATCGGGTAGAGGCGAACAACAGCGCTGGCCGGATCATAGAGAAGCTCTCCATAGGGGTCGTCGTCACCCTGGTACTTGTCATACTTGCCCCAGGGAGCCACGCTACCGTCCTCATCAAGATCGTTTCCTGCAAACTCGTGGAACGATTTGAAGATCTTTGTATCGCCCGTATTCAAGCGTTCGGGCCATAGAGTATCTTTTAACGGAACTATGGAATAGGTCGCTTCTGTGATCACATCCGTTGGACTATCCGCCTCGAAGCCCCAATCCAGGATGATTCCATCACCCTCGGGGAAGCCATCAAACCAACCAATACCATAGATAGCGTGCGATTGGCTGTTGATATAGACGATGGGTCGAGAGTGGTGACCTTCATCGGACATCTCGATCTCGTTATTCCACAAGAAGGAGCCGGAATTCAGATCCGTACCTGCTGCGCGGTATTGGTAGTAGTAACCAAAGGCAGTGGTGAACATCGCTTCGAGCTCACCCATGGTTCCTTCGACCAGTCGAATGACAATTAGAACACTCTGCATGTCATTTTCGTAATCCGTACCAAAGGCTACCGCGTCATCCCATCGTCGTGGGAAGTAGAAGTGATATCCAAGGTAGGCGTGGGTATCGGTCTTCACGTACGAGTAGTAGGCGACGGCCGGTTTGTCATAGTCGTCGATATGCTCGCCGTTATTCCCAGCGTGATTGTCATTGTCGTAATCGACCGTCGTGAACAGATCCCAGCCGGGCTTGTCAGCATCTGTATCGATATGGATGACAGGAGCCCACCATTCCCAGTATTTGGGCGCCTCACAAGCGGTGGTTACGGGGTTACACCATAGACCAGCGTCACAGCCTGTGGCTGTTGTGGTGTTCTGGGGGTCACCCGCTACAGGTGTACAGCCGGTGGCAGGGCACTCCAGGTCTTCACCATCACAATCCTGGTCGAAGCCGTCGCCACAGATTTCCTCATTACCCGGGTAGATGGTGTTCAGACCGTCGTTACAGTCGTTTCCATCCGTACAGGAGTCAGAGATGGCGAAGTATCCATCGTTGTCGGCATCTACGCACTCTGGTTCACACTCCGGATCGACACCATCACAATCCTGGTCGATATTATCGCCGCAGGTATCCTGCGTCGCACCCGGGTTTACATTAAGATCGGCATCGTTGCAGTCTTCACCGAGGCACTCCGTACCCTCACCGTAGCCGTCGCCATCGTTGTCTACACAGTCGATCGTTGGGCAGGGCTCATCGGCTCCATCACAATCCTGATCGATTTCGTCACCGCAGATCTCTTCAGCACCAGGATAGACTCCATCGGTGGTGTCATCACAGTCCTGTGGATCACAGCCAGTGGCAGATCCATAGCCGTCACCATCTGCATCGCTCTCCTCGGTACATGGCTCAACGGGACACTCCTCGTCACCGTCGCCGGCGCAATCGTCATCAATGCCGTTTCCGCAGATCTCTGCGCTATCCGGGTTGATGTCGGCGTTGGAATCATCACAGTCTGCCCCGAGACACTCGGGACCCGCGCCGAACCCATCGCCATCTTCGTCTGTACAGCCACATTGGCTGGGAAGATCTTCGTAGCATACGTCGGTGTCGCAGATATCATCACAACAATCTCCCATGCCGAAACAGAAGGAGTCACATTGGCAAGGAGCGTCTGCGATGTAATCACCACAGATTCCAGCGCAGCTGCCGGGAAGGGTCTCTGGTACACATTGCGAGTCTACGCAGGCGACGCCTTCGGCGCATGGGCCACATTCGCCACCACAGCCATCATCGCCACATTGTTTCTCTGTGCAGTCGGGCGTACATGTGGCTTGGCAGGCTTCGTCTAGTGCATCAGCGAGACCATTACAGTCGTTGTCTTTTCCGTCGTCACATATTTCGGGACTATTGGGGTGAACGGTTGCGTCGCCGTCATTACAGTCGGTTCCCGCTGCGCAGGTAGCACCGATTCCAAAAGCACCATCGTTGTCGTTGTCCAAACAGCAGGAGATATCGTTTCCATCACAATCCTGGTCGATACCGTCACCACAGATTTCTGTGGCGCCTGGGTAGGTGTACATATCCTTATCGTTACAGTCCGTGCCCTGTTGGCATGTACCGGAGATGGCAAAGACACCGTCTTTGTCTTCGTCGTTGCAGCAGGGATCGTCAGCACCATCACAGTCCTGGTCGATACCATCACCACAAAGATCCACCGCGCCAGGGTAGGTGCTAGCCGAGTTGTCGTTACAATCGATACCCTGAGGGCACGTTGCAGATAGGCCGAGGACACCGTCCTTATCGAGGTCTACACAGGCAGCCGGGGGATTTGTATCCGTACCGGTGACGTCAACGCCTCCGGCTGTAGTCGTATTACTGCCACACGCTGCGGCAAAACAGATCAGAAAAACAATAGGTCCAAACTTAGAAAACAAAGGCTTCATCAGCGGGTCTCCTGCTGGTAGTTCGCGAGTACCGCACCTCGTCAACTTGAGGATTGCGGAGCGGGGGCAGATACCACCTATGGACCCTTCGATTCAAGGATAACGACCCTAAGCCCAGGTTTTTCGGTACAAAATTGGTGCGAAAAAAAAGATGTGGTTACGGTCAAATTCCTGCATTTTGTAGCCAGGTCTTGATCCGCTAGGCCTACCCTGGTCCGTAGTCGGAGAGTGATTGACGGATAGCGGATAGGACATCGGAATGATGTCCGCCAACACTGAAGACAAAGGGTTGGTCATGCACCCAGGTCTCGGGTTCCATGGATGGTATATATCTCGGGTCGGTACCGTCGAGTAGGCTATAGGTCGTTCCTGCTGCCGTTGCGATCGCGCAGGGTGCAACGGTATCCCAGAAGCTGAGCGGGTGATAGCTGAAGTATACTTCGGCCTCTCCATTACAGAGCATGCCCACCTTGATACCCACGCTATTTACCCGGCGTCCTTTATGTAGCCCAGTATCCGTCACCATGCGTTCATATAGTGCGTTTGGGAAGCGGGGTGATGTAACGAGACGCATCGTATTTCGGTCGATTTGCCGATTCGTAGACAGATCGACGACTCCTTCCGGATCGACTCGGACCGCGGGTATGCTTTCGCCTCCCATCCATAAGACATCTCGATTGGAGTCGTAGATAACTCCGAATACGGGGCGCCCCTGGTTGATTCTGCCGATCATCACACAATAGCCCCATTGTCCTTTGGCGAAAGCCCGTGTGCCATCGACGGGATCGACGACCCAGATAAATTCCGCATCCGGAGGGCCGATGAGCCCATTCTCCTCGGTCAATATGGCGTCGTTGGGGAAAGCCAGTTGAAGGGCCTCGCGAATCAGCGCATCTGCGGCCAGGTCGGCACGCGTTACTACGGATCGGTCAGCCTTTCGCATGGTCTGGAAACCATCTTTTGCGATCTGTTCCACCAGCCGACCCGCATCGCGGGCGATAGCTATGACTCGTTTTGTATCGTTCTCGTTCATTAAATCGGGCGTGGGATGAAATGACTTTGAATATTGTGAAAGTCCCTACGTTGGTATGGGACGGACCTTGTGGTCACTATTTGTCATATGAGGAGTTTGTTATGAAACGTTTATCGATCATCATTAGCACATTATGTTTTGTTTTGATCAGTCCTATGGTGGCGTCGGCTTCCCATCCAAAGGCCGATCGTAGGGCTCGGGTACTCCGTGCAACCAGCCAAGTAAACACATCTCTTGAACAGGCCCAGAAAACGCTTCGGAAACAGAAGAAGGCTGTGAAACTAAGTGTTTTACGGAACCTTCGGCTGATGTCGTTATGGACCGCAGAGCTAGAAGAAGAAGCTCGTTTGAAGACTTCCAATCGTCGTATACGGCATGCGTTTACACGTCTGGATGCGCAGTTCAATAAGACACGACGTCTTGTACACCGGTCGCTTTCACGGCCTTCGGATGCTGTTCTCGATGCGTGGTATGAAGTGGCCTTCTCCATGCGGAACCTGCGAAAGAAGGTGAAAAACCTGCCCACGATTCGCCCCCAACAAAACCTTACAACGATGCTCCGCTTCCAGGGGGAGATTGACGGTGTGGAGATCGACTTCATCGGCCGGAACCATGACGCAATCTACCGGCAATGTAAGCGCTTCTTATCGGACACCCCGATTCGTGTTCGTGGTCTGAAGCTGAATGGAAAATCCTTCCGCCCGAATCGCTCGAAGACCACGCCAGTGCAAGCCTGTGCCCTGATCGCGTTGAATGCGCGTATGAGCAGAGGAAAACCGGCCCTTAAGGTTACGGGTAGCATTGGTCGGGCACCGATCTCCATTCAGGCGAATAGCTATGCAGAGTTGAAGAGCACGGTTTCCAGCCTTGTTCCTCTGGTGGTGAGCCCACGGGGAGTTCGTCGCTTGAACATCAATGGTAAGCGCGTAACTCGACGTGGCCGTGCCTGGTCTGGTCGTGCAGCCGCACACCTTATCTTGAACTCTGTTCGTCGTAAGGGCGATGTGAAGATCGCGTCGGGTAAAATGGACCGTACCCCATTCGTCTTCACCTCCAAGACCCGTGCTGGAATCCGCACAGAATGTCTCGACTTCCATAACGCGGTTCTATTTGACCAGACGGTACATACCATTCGTGTGAACGGTCAGAAGCGTCGAATCAGGGGTTGGACCCCCAACCAGCTTTGTTCCTTTGTAAGCCAACTCGCAAAGGACGCCTGAGAAGCATTCGGTTGAATCGCATCCTATGGGGCGCGTCGCCAGAAGGCGGCGCGCCCCTTTTTCTTGAATTGACGTATAGTTTTTCATGGCTACGCTTGTTGTATGAATGTCTGGGTCCCAAATGAGCTGCAACGTCTGAAAAAAGTGGTCATTCATCGACCAGGCCCAGAGATCGATCTGATGTTGCCCGAAAATATTGAAGCGTTCGGTGAGAATGCGAATGGGGAGCTGCAATCGAACCCGAACTATCTTCTTTTTGATGACCTGGTGCTCTTGTCGCGCTTACGGTCCGAACACGATGATCTTGTTCGAATTCTACAGGCCGCCTGTGGGTCTTCGAACACATTAGAGTTCCGAAGTCTTTTACGGGCGATTCTTTACACCGACGCGCCACGGCAACAAATCATCGATGGGATTATCGAAATCGAGAAGGCTACCTGGGATCATACGATCAATAAGCGGGAACGAAGCCTGTTGTTGAGTCTGGGGCCACAGGATCTGGAACGGGTTCTTATCTCGGGTTGTCATCCCAACGGGACACGAATCCTACGTTGGCCCGCTCCCAATCTTTTATTCGCCCGCGACCTGGCTGCCGTGGTGGGTAAGAATATCCTTCTTACCTATGCCCGAAAGCCGGCGCGCTTGCGGGAGATGTTGATAACTAGAACCTTGTTTGAACACCATCGAGACTTTGAAGACGCGACACTTCTGGATATTGGATCGATGGTGAAAGACCCCGCCATAGAAGGTGGCGATGTCATGGTGCTATCCGAGGGGCGTGTAGCCATAGGTGTTGGCCAGCGTACAAATCTGGAGAGTGGTCAGGCGGCCGCTCAATTGCTTTTGGCGAATGGTATTCAATGTGTATATCTGGTGGAAATGCAGGTAGCGAGGTCTACAATGCACCTCGACACGGTATTTACATTGGTGGATGAGTCGACCTGTCTTGCCTATTCACCTTTGATTAGTGAACCCGGGGGGGTTCGTATTACCTCGGTAGAGCAAGGAAAGAAGCCATACCAGCGCGCGGGCAGCTTTCTTGATGTTCTGCGTGAAGATGGACTCCATCTTCACGCGATCCCCTGTGGTGGAGCGGACCCGATTCAGCAGGACCGTGAACAATGGAGTGATGGCGCGAATGCGTTCGCGCTCGCACCGGGAAAGGTTATCCTCTACGCTCGTAATGAGCGCACTCTTGAGCGGATGAATCGGTCCGGTTTTGAAGTGTTCCATGCGAACGACTTCTGTCGGAATGCGCAATATCTGCTTCAGGATCCTGCACGGAAAGTCGTGGTAGCCATCGAAGGTCCGGAGCTTAGCCGAGGGCGTGGCGGACCTCGGTGCCTTACGATGCCGCTGGAACGACAATAGAGAAATCGACCTCTACAGCACGCTTTGGAAATGTGAGCGCATCGATTACACTTGACATTTAAACCTGCCAATCGGTAGATTAAGCCAGCTCTCAAACCAGGATGTGGCGATGCTGGTCTTTCTGATTATCGCTGGGGAACGATAGTTTCGATTCCCAGTTCGATTCCAGAGGAGTACATCGCTATTGAAGTTTGGTCTTGAGATAATGGAACAGGTTCCACTAGACTTCGGCACCTCGCGCGCAAAATTTGGAGCGGTAGATGAATAGAATGAATGGCCCAAAAACACTTACCGTGTTTTTGGTTATATTACTTGTAAGTGTACAACTTGGTTGCGGAAGTTCCGATTCCGGCCCAGGTGGTGATGGTGCCGATGTAGGCATCAACTTCGCCCAGGATACAACGCAGAGTTGCCAAATGGACAGTGATTGTCCGACGACGCTCCCCTATTGTTCTCCGACCACAAACACTTGTGTGCAATGCATGGCCGGCATGGGATGTGAAGGAACGTCGGTATGCTTGAATGGGACCTGTGCGCCTCCTGGAGCGATCTGTGGCCCCGGTACCCTGCGTTGTCTCGGTTTCACGATTCAACAATGTGCTGACGATGGCATGAGTTATATCGACCTCGAGGTATGTCCCTCCGGTTGTGCCAATAACCAATGCGCGGAGTGCTTGCCCACCCAGAAACGCTGTACAGATTCTCTAGCGGAGGTCTGTGCTGATGATGGTTCCGGCTGGGTTTTGACCCAAGATTGTGGCGCGGAAGGTATGTCCTGCTTCAAAGGGCAGTGTATTGGTGGTTGTGGAAGTGGAGACATCAAACAATCCACCAACGTTGGTTGTGATTATTGGGCTGTCGATCTGGACAACCACTACGACGCGCAAAACGGCCCCTTTGCCGTTATCATTTCGAATCTATCCGATACGGCTTCCGAGATCTCCATCTACACCAAGGACAGCGCTGGTGGCCCGGAGGTCGAGGTTACGAAGAAGTCTGTTGCGCCAGGCCAGCTTGAGATCTTTGAGCTTCCGCAACGCCATCCGGCCGGTAGCTCGATTTCCTGGAATGCCTACCGAGTAAAGGCGTCCGCACCGATTATTGCCTATCAGTTCAACCCACTGGACAATGTCGATGTGTTCTCCAACGATGCGTCGCTCTTGCTGCCATCGAACACCTATGGGACCGAGTACATCGTAATGAGTCGGCCGGAGCTCCAGGGTGGTGGGCCGGAAGTACCCTTATTCGAGAGCTGCCAGGTAATCTGTAGTCAGATAGAAGGTGGGTATTGCCAAGCCAACCCATCCGATCCATTTGGCGGTGAGTTCTGTGTTGTGCCCTATCGTGGGACCATGTCCGTGATGGCGGCCAACCCCGATACCAAAGTTACGGTTCTCTCCTCGGCGAAAACTCTCGCAGGACCTGGTGTGCCAGCGATGCAAGCTGGACAGTCCTATGAGTTTACATTGCAGCCGTACCAGGTACTGAACATCAAGACCGATGAGGATCAGGCCGATCTTACGGGTACAATCGTAACATCGGATAAGCCAGTGGCTGTATTTGGTGGTCACGAAGCCTCCATAACAAACGACCGATGTTGTGCGGATCATCTGGAACAGCAGATGTTCCCAGTAAAAACATGGGGAAAGACCTATGCGGCTGCAAAGAGCATGAAGCGTGGGATGGAAAAGGATTATTGGCGTATCGTCGCGGCTGAGGACGGTACGACGGTGAATTTCTCTCCAGCGGTATCGTCCACTATCTCGTTGAATCGTGGACAATGGGCCGAGGTCACAACGGACCAAGACTTTGTGATGACATCCAACAAACCCATTATGGTTGGACAGATGCTCTCCAGTTCGCAGGAGATTCTAACGGCGGCGGTGGGTGAGCCTTGTTCGAGTGCGACCCAATGCCACCCTGGCTATAGTTGTTCGATGATGGGTAGTGGCTTTGAGATGGGCTGTCTGCCCCCCATGTGCCAGGTTCCGGATTCACCGGCAGGTTGTCCGGGTGGACATTCCTGTAATTGCTTTGGCTTCGAGTGCTATTGCTGGCCCGTGGGTGATCCGGCGCTCATTCTGACGGCTCCTGTGGAGCAGTTCAGAGATGAATATGTCTTCCTCACACCCGACCAATATGTAGACGATTACGTGAATATCGTAGCGCCCAAGTCCGCTTCGGTAATGTTGGACAATATGGGCGTGCCGGCCGGCAACTTTGAGGATATGCCTGGAACCGACTTCAAGGTAGCCCGTATCAAGGTCGGCGATGGTGTTCACAAAGTAACGGCCAACGAGGACATCGGCGTTATCGTCTATGGTTACGATAAGGATGTTTCGTACGGCTATACGGCTGGATTGAACCTTAGCGATCTATAAGTCGACTCCAGTACGACGTTAGTCTCCTAGAGAGTCCTGGTAGTTGTCTTCGTTGAAGCCAACCAGGACCTTGGGGCCTGCGTCTACCAATGGGCGCTTGATGAGCTTGCCGTCTTCGGAGAGGGCTGTGAGAGCCTCGGTCTCGGTCATAGAGCCCAGTCGCTCCTTGAAGTTGCCCTGTCGGTAGGACTGTCCCGATGTGTTGAATAATTTCCGAAGGGGTTGGCCGGACTTCTGCCACATATCTTCGAGAGCCGACCGCGTAGGGGGCTGGTCCACGATATTGATGCTCTCATAAGCGATGTTATTGGCTTCCAGCCATTTGATCGCTTTCCTGCAGGTAGAGCATTTCGGATATTGGTAGACCTTGATGGACATGGACGAACTCCCATTTGTTATTTTGTTCGTCATGACATCGGAACCATTCTGGGTCAAGGCCCAGATGGTAATATATCTATTCTCGTGGGTTCTTATCTTTACCACGGAGCAGTACCGCGCTCAGCCATATGATCGCGACGACAATAATGGCTACGACAAATACCCGGGGATTGCGGAGAAAGCGGAGAGCAAGACCAAATCCAGCCAAAGCCAGCAAGCCAAATATGGGGCGAAGAAAGCTGGGCGCAGAGAATTTACCGCCAGGGCCACCTGGAGGCTGCCTTGTGCCGGGCGCTCTCCCTACCCCCCGACCGGTAACGATTTGCTGGTCGTAGATTCTTCTTTTGTTCGGGTCCGACAGAACCTCGTATGCCTCGTTGAGCTCCACAAGTTTGTCTTTGGCCAAATCTTCCAAATCATGTCCCTGGTGACGATCTGGATGGTATTGCGCCACAAGCTTTTTGTAAGCCCTCGCGATTTCCTCGGGGCTGGCGTCTTTCGGGACACCAAGCACTTCGTAATGGGTTTTCATTTCGCCTCGTGAAGATCCCCGACCTGGGATTGCACTCAATTAACAGGCCCCCGGTTTTGGCGTCAAAATCGAGTGAATGTTGCGCACCCGGTCGTATCACAATACTGTTCTGTATGTAGGGTCTTTTGGATATTTGTCTGCCAAAGGAAGGGAGTTGTTTTATGAAACCAGAAGCTAGCGCGCGTATTCAGCTTACCCAGCCGCGCCTGATGTTGCAGACCAGCGACGTACCTTTGGTGGTAACATCGGTCGACGGGGATACGATGCACGTCTTCACGGACCGATCGGTTCATGTGGAGCGGATGGCTCGGATAGCTTTTCGTCATTATGGGAAGCATTCTGGGTTGGTGGTTCTTGGTGCGGCTGTACATACGCAGGCGACATCGACCGACGGGACGGAGATTCAATTACGGCTTCTAGCCCTGTTCAACAAAAACCAACCGGAGTGCGTCGAAGAGTTTCTGACGCAGAGGATGGGTCGAGACATTGCCAGCCCGATTGCCTACAACGAGCAAACCGGTGGTTGGCTGTATAAGTTTGACGCAATGGGGGCGGCTAAGTCTGCTTCATCTACGCAGGATCCAGACAAGCAGCGTCGCGAGCCTCGTGCCTCGGTACGTGTTCCTCTGAAGATTCGAATCGGATTCGAAGACCATGTCGCAGAAGCTTATAACGTCAGTGCATCGGGTCTTTTCATCATTCTGGATACAGCCCAGGTGAAGGTAGGCTCCACTGTGAAGATCGAATATCCGGTATTCTGGCAGGGCGGTCATACGGATGTGTCCATCAAGGGACGTGTCTGTTGGGAGATCGAGAGCACGACAGGCGACACAGGTAGTGGATACGGCCTGGTGATTGAAGAGCTCGATGACGGAAATAATGGCGACGTCTGGACATCCTACGTTGATCGAGAAGTTGCATTTGGAAAACTGGTCTAAGCCGAACAGGTCTGACCAATTTATCGATTGAGAGGAGACGAGTCTCGTGCGTGCAATATCCTTCGAGCGGCAAGTTTTGAAACATCCGGCGGGTTCGTGTCTTGCGTCGTTTGGGGACACCCGGGTGCTGTGCACTGCGACGATCAGTGAAGGCGTTCCTCCCTTTCTCACCGGAAAGGGGCGTGGTTGGTTGACGGCGGAGTACGCGATGTTACCGGCCAGTACCCATACACGGAAACGACGGGAGATCGGTAAACGAGATGGGCGCTCCATTGAAATTCAAAGGTTGATTGGCCGTAGCTTACGCGCTGCAGTTCGTCTGGAAGATCTTGGCGAGGTCACTGTCTTTGTTGATTGCGATGTAATGCAGGCCGATGGTGGGACGCGCACCACCGCAATTAGCGGCTCCTATGTGGCCCTATACGATGCGCTGGGCCGGCTGGCGGCCGAACGTGGAATGGATGGGCCCGAGCCGTTTTTAACGGGTCAGATGGCCGCCGTCAGTGTTGGTATTGTTGGTGGAGAGGTCGTCTGTGATCTGGATTACGCCCACGACTCTACGGCGGATGTCGACATGAACATCGTCATGTGTGGAGACGAGTTCGTGGAGGTGCAGGGCACAGGTGAACAGGGAACCTTCAGCCGAAGCCAGGTCGACGCGCTGTTGGATTCCGCACATGCTGGCATCAAGCAGATCTACCAGGCACAGCGCAGTGCCCTGGGACTTGGTTGATCAGCCGATAGCGATGGAGCCAATCCAGAACAGGCCGATCCATGCACCGATGGCCGAACCCATGGTGGACATGACCGTGACCAGCAGGACCCGGGTGAAGGCGTTTTTATAGACCCCTCGCAGGCTGCGCACGTCTTCGTTGATCCGTTCACAATCCGCAACCGTGGGCTTTCGCTGCCAGGCCTCTGCTAATCCGACCACCATACCCGCCCCAAGTAGGGGGTTCAGGGAGGTGATCGGGGAGGCAAAAAAGGCCAATACAATGGAGCCCAACTTTGCTCCGGCCATCAAGGTAAATAGCGCACAGACCACAGCGTTCGGGATGATCCACGCCTTAAGCATATGCTCTACGGTGGACATCTCCTTTTGACTGATGCCCCACGCGAAGGCCCCTAGAATCAAGAGGGGGATCACCCATTTGAGAGATTTCATCCAGCCAGAGCGTGGCGGGATGACCTTCAAGGCTTCCCGATCGATTTCATTGCCCAGGTGCGTGGTCATACCCTGGACGTGTCCGGCCCCAACAATGGCGACGATAGATTTGCCGGGTGCGTTTTCAATACTGTTCATCAGGTATTGATCGCGTTCGTCGATGAGCGGTTCCTTCACCTGCGGCATGACCCGCGCGAATTCTTCCATCATCTCCGAAAGGTGATCGCGCTCTTTCAGCTTCTCGATCTCTTCTTCAGAGATCTCTTCATTCGTCGTTAACCCTCCAACCATCGCACCGAGAAGCTTCATCTTCTGCAGGAACGAGAGATTGGCCCAGGTTCGTTTCAGGGTGATGTGGACATCGCGGTCGGACAGCTCGAGCTTCGCACCCACCTCTTCAGCCTTCTTGACTCCTGCGAGCATCTCAGCACCAGGCTTCACCCCTAACTGCTCCCCCAACTTTCGCTGGTAGGCTCCAAGAGCAAGGTTGGCGAGGAGAAAGAGGGTCTTTCCCTCTTTAATCACAGTGAAGATATCGAGTTTCTTCCACCGGTCATCGTCTGTAATCGCCTTATAGCGGGCCTCACATAATTCCACGCATACGGTGTCGGGCTGGACCGCCTCGATCACTTGTTCCACATCCTGAACGCTTCGTTCGGAGATATGGGCCGTCCCTACCACGTAGATTGTCGTATCTCCGTTATGGAGCACGGTTACGCTTTCGGGCAGGTCGAGCGTCTCGTCGGCCATACTGTCGGTTGGTGGATGGTCAGTCATAGCTTCGCGGCAATAATGAGGAGACTGGCATCGCACATTTAGACGCGCGATGCCAGAACAGATTTCAACCTCTTAATGGGACGACGGAATGGGTAGATAGATGGCGACTATTACCAGCTGCAGCTATTTCCAGCTGCCGCGGACCCATACTTTGACTCGATCATTCCCTACCTTTTTCCACGAATAGTGGCCTTTCACCCAGCGTTTGCCACGGCGAACTTTCTTATGATCCCTCTCCCAATGACCACGGACCCAGACATATTTGCCAACCCGGGATTTCCACTCGTAGTGGCCTTTGACCCATCTGTGTTTACCATTTCGAGGGCGTTTCGGTCGTTTATACTTGGGTGGTGTCGGTAATTTCCGCTCGACGACCTTTACGACGACTTTCTTCGCAGGGGCGTCGGACCAATGACCGGCGACCCATATTTTTACGCGATGATTGCCCCTCGTTTTCCATTCGTAATGGCCCTTAATCCATTTCTTTTCAGCGCGTACACGCTCCCAATGCCCACGAACCCATACGTACTTGCCCACACGGTTTTTCCACTCGTAGTGGCCAGGTACCCACACGTGGTTGCCAGTTCTAGGGCGTTTCGATCGTTTATACTTGGGTGGTGTCGGTAATTTCCGGTCGACGACCTCTACGACGACTTTCTTC
>PBVT01000034.1 GCA_002728755.1 Myxococcales bacterium | reverse complement strand
TGGGGTGAAGATGCGGACATCATGGACGCCGATGTAATCCAGGGGCTCTGCGAAGAGGTCGGGCTCGATGGTAAGGCATTATTACAGGCCGCCACCCAACCCGACATTAAGAATGCCCTTCGGGAGTCTACTGCGGCCGCGGTAGCGGCCAACGTATTTGGCGCCCCCACAACCGTGATTACCACCCCAGAAAACAAATCCGGAGTCTTCTGGGGTAACGATCGCCTTGAGCTGGCTCGATTAGCTCTGGACGACAACACCCTTCTCTGACTCTCGTTCTTCCGCCGGTGCCTCCGAAGTCTGTACGAGCTCAAGATGCTCCAGACCCGCGTAATGTTCTTTAAGCCAATGCACCGTGTCATAGAGGGTCACTCGAGGATCACGGCTTATAAAGCCAAGATCGTCGGCTGCATACAGAGAACGTAGCCCCCAGAACTTCGAGGCCATCTCAAAAACCACCGGGTCCGGCAATAGGGACGATTTCTTCCAGGGCCGAAATCGGTCTACAAAAACCCCCGTTCGCGCGATCACCTGGGCCCAGCCCGGCGAGAGTCGAAACCGCGGTAAAGGCACATTAGAGATAGCCTCTATCATGGCGTAGAACTCTTCGATTGAACAGGCTTTTCCTGGCAAATGATAAACCGTTTTCGGGGTGGATATCTTCATCGCCTGTACCAGCGCATGGGCGGCATCACGTACATCGATAAAGTTGATCCCTCCCAGAGGGAGAAAGGGGAATTTTTTGCGCAGAAAACGGATGACCTTGTCGGTAGTACGAAAGCGGTGATCCCCGGGGCCCAACATAACGGGTGGCCGGATCACAACAAATTCCACACCAAGCTCATCGGCAAGAGCACGCCCCTGGATCTCCGCCTCCAACTTGGATGCGTAATACGGCCAACCACCGATGGTGTCCTCAAGGAAGGGCGAGTTCTCATCGGCCCACCCATCGGGAGAATCAAAGGCACCTACCGTGCCTGACGTCGACACAAACACCAGACGCGCGCCCGTCTTTGCTGCCAGTCGTACCATATTGAGGGTTGCATCAACATTGATGCGAAACACTTCGGCACGATCCGTTTTGCTATGCCGCACCAGGCCTGCCAGGTGAAAGATACCCGACAGCTTCTCGGGAACCTGCCCCAGGCTCTCCGAGTCCGTAATCTCACCCTTTACAGCTTGTACGTGGGATAGACCTTGTACCCAATCCATCTTGTCCCAGGCCTGTACATCACGAACCAGCGCGTAACAGGGCACGTCCCCGCCCTGCTCCTTCCATGTCGTCAAAAGATGCCGTCCCAGAAATCCAGACGCGCCGGTTACAAGTATGGGACCCATCGCAGAACGACCGTTTATCCAAGGGCTGTCAGTTTTCGTTTCTTATCGGGCCAGAGACATTGGATTCGATAATGCGTCACTTCTCGTGCATTTGGCCCCCAGTAGAGGGATGAATCTTCATCGTCACGAATAAGGATCTTGCGATCGATAAGGTCGGTGAAGGCCATCTCCACATTGGGAAGATGTGCGCTCGGCACTCTACGAACCACTTCTCTGGGTTCCGTTACTACCAACGGACTCGATGGGTTTCCAAGCAGCTCGGCCGTCGTTGCATAGTCACGACATACCGGCTCAAACAGAGCACGAACCAATGCCTGAATCTTGGGATCATTCGCCGCCCCTTCGCTCAGGCGCGGTGGGATATAACTGTTCTGGGCCAGATGTTGTTGAATCGCAGGATTATCGGGGCAAAGTTCGGCCACTTCCTGGTAGAAGAAATAGGACCAGTTATAGCGCATGCATCGTTCCGCCATCGGATCGACCTGCTCCTCTTCTCCTAGATTACTATCCACGACCCGGCCGCCCCGGCTCTCAATCTGATCCTGGAGCCACTGGACGTCCAGCCCAAGCTTCGGGTTCTTTTCGACGAAGCAGCGAAGGTGATGGCTGGTGGGGAATGTGTTCTTCTGAAGCTCGGTCATGACATCACGACTGAACTGGTACACATCCGTATCCGTGTCCATTAGCTGGGGCTCACCACAGACCATATGGACACGACCAACGTCGACCCGACCCACAGCAACGCGGGAGGCCCACGCCAAGAGCGAACGAAGCTTCATTTTTGGCTTATCACCGCCACCCAATTCACGAAGGAATGCTTCTTCCTCGGGCACACGATCGTAGGTGATAGAGATGGGAAGCACTGTACATTTCTGCCCGGTAGCATGAATCGCTTTCAAAAGACCACGGCGAGGCTGCAGGAATTTCCGTGAACGGCTCCGCGTACCTTCTATGTAGAACTTCAAGGTCTCACGCTCTTCGACCAGATTCTGGATCTTTTCGGTCAACTCGCGATCTTCCCGGCCGAGCCCCCGTTTAATATAGAAGGCGTGGGTCTGCTTAAAGAGCCACCCCAGCAATGGAATGCGTGAGAACTCATCGGCCGCCGCAATACGCGGAATCGCAATCCCCATATCCGGCTTGGCGAAGAAGAGATAGGAACAGAGGACGAAATCCATATAGCTCCGGTGCGTCGGAATCAGCACCACCAGGCTATCCGGATCCACCTTCTGGGCGGCTTCCTCGAAGGACGGGCGATCAAAGGTCACCTGCTCCGTGAATCGACGCAGTGTCTTTCGCACCAGATAGGCCGAGGAACGAATGGCCCAGTTCCCTTTTGGTTGGGAGAACGTCCACGACAAATCCGTCTTCTCCGGTCGGTGCTTACGACCCGCGAAGGGCATCTCTCGTGCATCCTTCTTCAAAAGATTTTGATACACACCGTGGCAGATCGTCTCCACATATTGAATATCCTCAAAGCCGTCGGTCTCAAAAGGCATCGAAGAGCGGAAGTCGAATGTATTCTGGGTGAAATACGGGAAGGCCTGGTTGAGATAATCCAATCGGTTTACAAGCCGCTTCACCTGTTTCCGCGTCTTTTGCTTGCCGGTTACCGCTAGCAATGTGCCCGCAACGAATCCCGGGGCTCGATGGTGCCGCAGTTCACGCATTCGCAATTTCATGCCACGTGGACCAACGTAATGAACACCGGGTACCCGATCAAATGGATGACGCTTGAAGTAATCAGTGATCACTTCGACACATGGGCCAATCTGCAGGCCCCGATCTTTACCGGCCGTTGCATGTACGATTCGCGTGGTCGCCGTATCGGTATTTTCAGCGAAGCAGGCGTTGATGACACGCAAGGCGATCTCATCACAGGGCATTACATCCAGGAGGGTGTCCGACTTGGCTGCGAGAGCGCGAAGGCGACCCGCACCAATTAAGGCCACGAATCCAGCAAACGCTGCATGGCTATCAATCCAGCCAGGGAACGGATACTGCCATGTGGCCGATACGATACTTGGTCGAACGATCGTCAGAGGTACGTCACCGCGACGCTCGGTCAACAGGTGCTCCGCCAGACATTTCGTAAAGGTGTAGGTGTTGGGATGGCCAGTCTCTGCCAGCAATTCTTGTGAAATTGCGGTCCCGTCCTCAATAGACTGGTAGATCTCTGCGGCGGGGCGCGGCAAAGGTATGAGATCCTCATGGATGCTCATATCCTCACTGACATGTGGTGTCACATAGGCAGTCGATACACCAACAAATGACTTGAGGTTCGTACATGTCTTACCGAGCTCGAGTACGTTCAGGCTGCTGGTAATATTCGCGGCCGCCGCCTCTGGGAGGGGCAGATCAAATTCGATTGATGCCGCGCAATTGATGACATGGGTCACGTTGTTCGCAATGATCGCCTGGTCCTCTGGACTCAGACCACACGCCGGTTGCGTGAGCTCTCCGGAGACCACCGTAACGTACTCCGGCCAATTCTCATCAAGGTTGGAGAAGCAAGGGGAAGGAACCAATTCCTTCTGGAAGCGTGCTTCCGGAGATGCTTCGTGCCGCGTCGGACGGATCAGCAGGTAGACCTGCCGTAAGCCAAGCTCGTCGCGACGACGTAGAAGCTCCTCAAGAACGACCTTGCCAACGAAACCGGTCGCACCGGTCAAGAAGACTTTCGCCCCTTTTGGAGCGGCCCCTGTATTGACACCTGTATTTGAATTCACGTCTGCCTCCCGATAATGCGACAAAACTTTTGTCTCATGATTCCCGAATCACGAATTCATCAACTGATTAGCCGACCCAAAGACATTCTTGGGATCAACGGCTGATTTGGTTTTCCGGTTCCACTCCAGACTTGCCTCACTCATAATGTCCG
The DNA here is from genome assembly GCA_002728755.1 of Myxococcales bacterium. Lineage (GTDB taxonomy): Bacteria > Myxococcota_A > UBA9042 > UBA3505 > UBA3505 > UBA3505. The sequence continues at coordinate 51,075 of PBVT01000034.1, read as the reverse complement.
GAAGGAATCGGCGGCGAATCTTCCCAATCCCATGATGATGAGAAAGAGAACCACCCACCGATAGGATCTCCTCGCGAGCAGCTATCTCCAGTTGGTTATAACTCTCGGTCGGATTCTCTACCCCTTTGTAGTAGTACGCCAGGTAGAAATAGACACAGCACCCTGTATTGTAGACCTGTGTTACGCGACAGGTAATGAACGGCGTGCCAGGTAAGCCCATTTTGGCATGCTCGTCTTTCACCCGACGCTTAACACGCTCACATAAGGCAAGCGTCTCCGTCCAGGGTACGGACGTCTCAAAGGATTCAGCCAGCACATAATGGTTCATTACGAAGTCGCGGATATAGGCGATCCCAAAGGTCAACTGGTATCCACGCTCTCCGTTTTCGGAGCCGGCCTTCATGCCCCCATGTTTCTTTGCCAGCTTATAAACCTCCTGCTTCTGGAGCATTACTTCCAGCTTGGTCCCTTCAAAGACCAGCGTGCAGGCCACCATCTTATACGGGTCGAAGCCCTTTAACTTCGTTACAAGGAACTTCTCCAGTTTACTCTTCTTCGCACGCCACCCCTCGGATCGTGGCTTCAAAGCCATACTGAACTGGAACTGTTCGTTGTCCACTAAGCGAACACTCGCCGGTAGGCTGGGTACCTGCGACAGTTCGTACATAAACGCAACGCCTTTCTCAAAACTCGGGAATAACACCGAGCCATATTCCTGTGCTTCAGGCAACGGAAAGAGGCGCACAACAGCGCTCGTAATAATTCCAAAATTCCCTTCGGAACCAAATACCCACAGACGCGGGTCCGCCCCTACCGACTCACGAGGAGCTACGCCGGAACGCTCTAAAAGACCATCCGCCGTCACAACGTTCACATCGAGGACCAGGTCTTCGATATTCCCATAGCGGTTCTTTTTCATACCGCTGGCATGGGTCGCGATCCAGCCTCCAAGTGTAGAGAACTCAACACTATCGGGCTCATGGCCCATGGTGAACCCATAGGACGCCAATTGATCCACAATCTTACGCCCCACAGCGCCGGCCTCGATACGCGCCATTCGATTCACCGGATCAATCCAGAGAATCCGATTCATGCGCTGCATATCAACCGACACGATCATGCGTTTTTCATTCTCGGGGCAAACAAGCGCCTCGGTAACACTGGTCCCCCCACCATAGGGGATGAGGCAGACATTATGCTCCATCGCCAGAGACACCAACGATGTAACCTGCTCTTCTGCGGTTGGATACACCACCAGATCGGGTACCCGGGGCATCGAGCCATACTTGATGGAATACATCTCTTCCTGGGTGTGTCCATGCCCATGACGTAATCGGATCTCCGCATCCTCCGTCATGGTGTCCTCGGTCAGAACATCCTCGATGGCCGCAAGAAACGCGTCATTCTTGATGGGTGCCGGTATCTGCGGAGGATAACTCGGAGCGTGGATGTCTCTTGGTTCAATGGTTACACCCATCACATCTTCCACCCACGGAAGTAGGTTGGGCAGCTCCACACCGCTCAAGGCGTAGCGGTTTCCTTTCAACATCACGATTCGCCGGTCATCCAACGCGAAGCCCGTATCACGAAAACCCCAGACATCCAGGCTCTCTACATCTAAAGGCGAAGATGTCGGAGGATCGGGCACAATTCGTACCGACTCGGATTCCAGCCCCAGGGGAGCATCCTTCGCCGTCGACGAACCAAGACGACGAACTCGATCCAGATAATTCGCGATCGATTTCGCCCCAGTCACACGTTTCCAATCAAATTTCTTCATAATTCAAAAAACTCATCACAGTACAGATTCAACAAAGGATCGGATCAAAACCAGCGTTCTGTATCGGTTCAACTCTATTCGGGGGCGCGTTCTCTCCAAACCAGGGCCCCTTAATTCAACACCGCGCTTTGGCATGGCGGGATGCCAGCTTCGCGTCCTGAAGTCAACCAAAAGCCCGGTCATGCCCGATTTCCAAGGGGGGGAGCATGTCATGGTGTTCGTAACCACTAATTCGCTCAGCTATAAATTGTCATACGCGGGTAGCGCCGGGGACCAGATCTTGTTGGCTTGGATCGTATTTACGATCTTCCATTGCCGTAACAAACATCTCGCGCACCTCGTCGCAACATTCCCGAAGTTCTTCTTTGTTGGACGCCTCCACGGAATACGGCGGTAGGATCTCGACTAGAACCGTCCCATCCTGCACCGAAAAAGAACTACTGCGCGGCCATAACTTCGCGGCCCCATGCAGTATCATGGGAACGATGGGCGCTCCCGAATCCTGGGCCAGATGGAATGGACCCATCTTAAACGGCCCCACGGTCTCGACTTCCGTTCGCGTCCCTTCCGGCGCGATTACAACCGAGAGCTTCTCGTCGTGAATCCGATCCGCAGCGCGCTTGAGAGAGAGCTGGGCTCGTTCACGATTTTTCCGATCCAGGATCACAAAGTCCATGAAATAGACCGCCCAACCGATGAGCGGCACAAAGAGCAGTTCCCTTTTCGCGACCATCGTCCCACCTTCGGGCAGGAGCAATGTCATCACAAAGAGATCGTTCGTGGATTGATGATTATAGGCGACAACTCGCGGAGTGCGCCCATCGAGATGCTCACGGCCAATGACCTGGACTTTCGTGCCGGTAATCCAGAGCATGGCCCGTCCCCAGAACCGGATCGCAGGCCGTCCCCAGACATTATTCAGCCGCCCCAATGTGAGGATGGATACCACACATAGGTAGGGGCAATAGACCATATTGAAGGCCCACCCGAGGATATATTGGCGTATGGCTCGAAAAAACAGCATGCCGGAGACGATACTTCTACCGTAGTTAAGCTCAAGTCGTAGGAGATGGCAGGTAGGTCTATACCAACCCTTTTGTTCCATTCAAGATTTCTCTTCCTAAAACAGTGCAAGAACCGCATCCACGGTGGTTTTCCGGGTTTTTTCCTTGTGTGGACCATAGTGGTTGTTTAAGGTGCCCCGACTTCGCACCTACCCTACCTATCTCTGTCTGAGTAAAACATGAAGAATTTAAGTCTCTTATGTCTCGTTTTTGGACTCTGCCTCGCCTGTATTCCATCCACGAACCAGTCCAGTCTTAACGACGATACAAATACGAACTTCTCGAATTCGGATACAACCAGTTCTGATACCGGTACCGGCGCAGCCGACACGAACTCTGGAAGTGTGGATACGGGTTCGGGAACGGTAGACAATGGACCTATCCTGCAGAGCAGTGGGAACGTAGGTGATGCCTGCACAGCCGACACCGACTGTACGGATCCGGGTGCAATATGTATGGAACAGCCAGGTGGCTATTGCGCGATACCCGATTGTCAGGGTGGAGCCGCTTGTCCCTCGGGCGCTATCTGTGATGCAAACTTTCAGAACAATGGGAGTTACTGCCTGAAATCCTGCCTTTCCGACGACGAATGTCGAACCAATGAAGGCTACGAATGCGATCAATTTGGAACGTGTTGGCCCATGCAGGGTGGCGCGCCCTCTGGTGGCGCCAGCCCGATCGGCGGTCCCTGCACCAGTAACGCGGACTGCAAAGACGCTGGAGCCCAATGTTTCCAGGAGAATAATGGCGGGGAACCCACCGGCTTCATCAATGGCTACTGCCTCATCTCCGACTGTACGGCTGGCTCCTGTCCCGAGGGCTCCATCTGTGAAGCAATCTTCGTAGGTGGAGGCACGGCCTGTGTCGACGCATGCCAGGGCACCCCAGAATGTCGTAACACTGAGGGATACCAATGCGTATCCATGACCGCTGGAGGGAGCGCTTTCTGTTTCCGTGGCTGTGGACAAGACTCCACCTGCCCCGCCGGTTACGCCTGTGGCGACGACGCCTACTGCACACCGGCATGTACCGACGACTTCTGCGGTCCAGATAAGGTGTGCGGTGAGGATGGCCTATGCCACGATCCTCCCTGTACCGTGGGTAGCTGCCCAGCGGGTCTGATATGCAATACGAGCACCGGCAACTGCGGCCCCGATCTTGGAACCACACCCGGACCGGGACCGGGCCCCACCTGCCCAAATCTTCCGGAGCGTGACTGCGTCGGCGGCGAATCCTATTGTGGTGAAGTGATCGTCTTCGATCCAAGAGTGGGTGATGGCTACGACGACTACCCCATCAATGGTGAGACCCCGACCAACCAGTATCGTAGCTACCTGCGGCGCGATGCGATTATGCTAATCAAATACGCCGCCGCCTACGTCTCCTGCAAGGCAGAAGCCTGGATTGGGGGAAACGGCCATGCTCTCGGCATGGGGGATATGAGTGAAGCCGATGGAAGTATTCCCGGCACATCGATCAATTCCCCCGGTCACCCACCCAATACCCATGAAAATGGCTTCGACATCGATATGGCCTATTTTCAGAGTACGGGTCCGGATAACTATCTACGCGCTGTCTGCGACCACTACTCTGGTGGTGCAGATCAATACCACTGCGTAAGTGAGCCCAACATCCTGGACATCTGGCGAACTGCCCTCTTTATCGGTGTGCTCGGCTCCAGCCCACGTACCCGTGTTATCGGTGTTGACGGTAAGATCGGCCCCCTGGTCTCCGAAGCCGTCTCTATCCTATGCGCTGATGGCTGGTTCCCACACAGCAACTGCAACTCAGCTCCCATCGCCTATGAAGTCGTAGACGAGGGTATGGGCTGGTACCGGTTCCATCATCATCATATGCATTTAAGCCTGAAAGCTCCTGGCAGTGCGTTCACAGCGGGCACCATGCCCTGTCTGACGAACGATTGTCAGAACCTTCATGCATGCATTGGGAACCTCAAGAATCTGCGACGCCTTGGCCATACCGAAAACCTGGAGCTGACACCTGTGAAGAAACCACTGTTCTTCACACCGCTCCAGTAACCGCCCCCCCCAACGCGGTGCGTCATTTTTGGCTTGCAGTCCAGAAATTGTGTGCTAACGTCTGCGGCTCATTGGTGCTCTCGCGCCATATAACAGGCCTGCTTCGGCAGTTTACTCTGTCTACCGACACGACGATGGGGACGACTCCTAATGACTGAATTCAACGCTGATCTTCGCGACATCCGTTTTGTACTCTTCGAGCAACTGAACCTGCAGGAATTAACCGAGAAACCGGCTTTTCCCGACCAGGACCAGGACATGTACGAGATGGTTTTAGCGGAAGCGTTCAAGTTCACCGCGACCCGACTTGCTCCGCTGAATGAGCCCGGGGACCGACAAGGTGCCCGTCTAATAGACGGCCAGGTCTACATGCCGGACGGTTGGAAAGAAGCCTACCAGGAATTCGTCGATGGTGGCTGGTTGGCCATGACGGCACCACAAGAACACGGTGGTATGGGCTTGCCAACACTGCTCGGCGCCTGTCTTGGAGAATTATGCGTAGGAGCCTGCGTATCCTTCCTGTTCACGCCTGGTTTGACCACAGCCGCCGCGCGCGTCATCTGTGAACGAGCATCGGTCGATCTCCGAGAAAAGTTCGTACCGAATATGCATGCCGGATTATGGTCCGGGACCATGTGTCTGACGGAGCCACAGGCTGGAAGCTCTGTGGGCGATGTTCGCACCATGGGTCGAAAGCAGGATGATGGCACCTATCTAATCACCGGTAATAAGATCTTTATCAGCCAGGGCGATCACGACCTGTCAGAGAATATCATTCATCTGGTGCTGGCGCGTACACCCGGAGCCCCCGCGGGCACCAAGGGTCTCTCTCTTTTCATCGTTCCGAAACATCGGATCAACGAAGACGGCAGCATTGGTGAATTCAACGACGTACGCTGTACATCCCTCGAAGAGAAGATGGGTATCCACGCCTCCTCCACCTGCTCCATGTCCTTCGGTGACGATGAGCGCTGCCAGGGCTTCCTCATCGGCGAGGAAGGCGAAGGTATGCGCCATATGTTCCAGATGATGAATGAGGCCCGTGTCGAGGTCGGGGTTCAGGCCTGTGGCACCGCGAATGCCTCCTATCAAATGGCTCTATATTACGCCAAAGAACGCGTGCAGGGGGTGCATATTGATAACTTCAAAGATCCGAACGCCCCCCGCGTGACCATCGACAACCATCCAAACGTTCGGCGCATGCTGATGGAATGCAAGGTTCTGGCGGAAGGTATCCGGGCGTTGGTCTATCGTGCAGCGTATTATCTCGATCGGATCCACAGCGCAGAGACCGAAGAAGAGAAGGTTCGGTATACGTCGCTCCTCGAGATCATCACACCCATGGTCAAGGCCCATTCCTCAGACCAGGCCTTTCATATCACCAATGTGGCGATGCAGGTCTTTGGTGGTTACGGCTATATTCGGGAATATGGCATTGAACAACAGATGCGCGACGTGAAGATCTGTTCTCTGTACGAAGGCACGAACAGTATCCAGGCGCTGGATCTCATCGCTCGTAAGCTCCCGAGAAATAACGGACAAGACTTCATGGGCTTATTGGCCGAGATGGATAAGACCATGAAGGGTAATGAAGACCATCCCGAGCTTGGGGCTCCAATCGCCGCGTTCAAAGAGGCCAAGAACGCCCTTACGACCACGACCATGGCCTTGATGGGCTACCAGATGAAGAAAGACATCGCCTATCCGGTCATGATCTGTAAGCAATACCAGGAGATGTTCTCCGACGTTCTTATCGGCTGGCTCCTTATCGAACAGGGATTGATCGCCTTCGACAAGCTACAGGTGCTCAAGCAGGAAGACGAGACTCGTACCGCCGACAACCATGATGAATACCGCTATTACGATGGCAAGGTGCACGGAGCGAAGTTCTATACCTCGCAAATCCTTCCCCGGGTACATGGCCACGCTTCGCGTATTCAGTCCGAAGATCGTAGCGCGATCGACGTTCGCTTCTAAGAGGCGTCTGCGTTGGCTTTGGCCAGCTCGACGACCACCTGAAATTCCGTTGCAGTCACAGGCTGCACGCTGAGCCGCTGGCCGCGTTGCGTCACCTTCATATCGACCAGGCGCTCGTCACTCTTCAACTGGTCCAGGGGAACAATGGCGGGTAGTTTCTCTACGGCGCGGATGTCCACCATATACCAACGTGGGTTGTCTGGGTCGGACTTGGCATCATAGTATTTCTCATTCGAATCGAAGGCCGTATGGTCGGGATAACCCTCCCGCACCACTTCGGCTACACCCACCACATGGGGCGGCTTGGTGTTCGAGTGATAGAAGAGCACCCCATCGCCGACCTTCATCTCATCCCGCATGATATTTCGTGCCTGGTAATTCCGCACTCCATCCCAATGGTCGGTCTGGTTCGGTTCCGCGAGAAGATCATCGAAGCCATATACATCGGGCTCGCTCTTCATTAGCCAATATCGTTTTGCCATCCAAGTTCTCCTGCGGGGTTTCTCGGCAGGAATTACCCTGGTAGGACGTAGATGACAAGAGTTCCGAAGGGAGTTCCTAACGTACTCTTCGAATTCATGGATTAAGGCGGGCGCCATACGCTGGACTGCGGCCTCATCCCGGACGGCGGTCTATTTTTTTTCTTGAAGTCGCCCCTTGAATCTCCCATTCATGGACCAGGTATTTCTTCCGAGTGGACCATGGACATCAACTATATCGCCCTGGCGATTCCGGTCTTTTTCATCCTGATCGGAATCGAACTTATCTCCGCCCGCGTCCTGGGGCGTAGTGTATATAGATTTCATGACGCCATCACCGACCTCAACTGCGGTGTGACGCAGCAGGTCTTTGAGATCTTCTATAAGGTTTTGATCTTCGGCATCTACTTCGCCGTAGAGCGGGCCTACGGTGTCTGGAACCTCTCGGCAACCTCGCTGCCCGCCTGGATCCTCGCCTTTCTGGGCGTGGATTTCCTCTATTATTGGTGGCATCGCCTCAGCCACGAAAAGAACGCCTTATGGGCGATTCATGTAGTGCACCACCAGAGCCAGGACTACAATCTGGCCGTCGCGCTACGGCAGGCTCTATTCAGCTCCTTCACCACCCTGCCCTTTTATTTGGTTCTCGCGATCGTTGGGATTCCGCTGGAGATCTTCTTCCCCATCGTCTCCTTCAGCACTCTCTATCAGTTCTGGATTCACACGGAGCTGGTACCAAAGCTTCCGGTCATCGATTGGGTGTTTAACGTTCCTTCCCACCATCGAGTCCATCACGCCATCAACCCGAAGTATCTCGATAAGAACTATGCCGCCACGCTGATCGTCTGGGATCGACTCTTCGGAACCTATATGGATGAGACGGAGCCTCCCGTCTACGGCACCGTGAAGCCGTTCAAGAGCCTCAACCCCCTCTGGGCCAACTTCGACTATTGGACCTATCTGATACGGACCGCAAAGAGTACACCACGGCTTAAGGATAAAATCCTGGTCTTCTGGAAAGGCCCCCAATGGACGCCACCTGGCGTTCCCTCCTACCCGCCTCCCCCCGAAGTATCCCCCGACACCTTTGAGAAATTCGACCCACCGGTGTCCGGGGCGATCAAGAACTACGTCCTATTGCAATACATCATCACCGGGGTGGTTTTCTTCGCCATGGTCCTGGCGGAACAACATATCTCCGTAGCCTTTATGATCGCCTTATCGCTTTTGATCACGATCTCAGTCGTCGTTACGGCGGGTCTTTTTGAGCGACGGACGTGGGCCGTCCCCTTCGAGCACGCTCGTCTCCTCTATGGCACCACGTTGGCCATCTGGTTCCTGCGGGATCATCCGAGCGTGGCCGAGGTCACGCCGGTCATCGCCTTAATCGCGGTGGCGATGGCGTTCTGGGTTCAACGCCTGGAACAGAAGTTCAGCGCATAAGGCCGAGCTGTTCCGACAGGCTTCGAAGGTCCCAGTACAACCACTCCTCTACGATCTTACCGTTCTCGATACGATCGATAACACCCGCGAGAACCCGGAACTTGCGTCCCGTCGCCTTCAAACCCGTGGACGGCAACGCGCCGGAGTTGGTGCCCGACAATTCGGCCACGCTCACCACATAGTCTCCGGCCGCCCAGGTACGCAGTAGAGTCGTCTTGGTGTCCGGGAACGCCGCTAGCACCTCGACAGCGTTCTGTTCGATCGCATCGAGCCCCACGATATCGTCCGGCCGAGTCATATCATGAAGAACCATATTGGGAGCCAGATAGCCCAGGTAGCGTGGCAGATCGTGCTGATTCCAGGCGTCCGCCGCCAACTGTACCACCCCAAGGTTGATACGTTCCTTATCGCTATTGGCGGCCACAATGGTCCCTTTGGAGGCCGGTGGCTTACGTATGGCTGCACGATGGGGGCCACTATGAAGTCCCAGTTGCCCCAAGACAGTAAATCGATCCGAAAAACTGATGTCGGAACGAATTCGCCCCTCTGCCGTGAAGGTCCAGAACTTTAGACTCCGTACGCCGACGGCCTTTTTGGTGGGAGCCAAACCGCGTAGACGTTCTGTGTTTGTACCAATGCCCCAGGACATCACCACGACCTCTCGCCCATGCACCAGGACGAGCTCCGTGCCTCCCTTCAAATCAGGAAATGCAACCCAGGCCGGTCGATATAACTTCGATACGATAGACTCAGGCCCTTCGAATTTCGTGTCGGCAAAGGGCTGCATCGCGACCGCTCCATCGTCATAGCAACTCTTCAGAACCTTTTCGTCCTTTTCGGTGACCGCGAGAAGACATCGTTCCATCTGGCGCGAGAGCTCCGCCGTCGTCAGCGTCTTCTTCGGTCGAAGATCCAGAGGTGGCCCCATAAGCATTTCGGGGTTCAAGCGGTCATTCACACGTTTTGAGGCCATTTTCCGTATGGACGGTTTTGTGGTCCCTGTATCGTCCGACGGTTCCGTTTTTTTCGAAGAGCCGGAACAACCCCAGCCCGACGTCATCAGAAAGATAACGCCGACAAAAATCTGTATGGGGCGGATGCTCTTCATTTCTTGGCAGCCTGTAATGACTTCAGGAAACTCTGATACATGGCCCGATGTGGTTGAGAACGCAAGGCCAAACGAATTTCCTTCTCGGCCTCGTCGAGCCTTCCTGTCTTCCGCATCAGCTGCGCCAACATATAGTGGTAGCTCGCGTTACGAGGCTCTTTTTTCAACACCTTCCGCAGGAGGCGCTCCGCGAGTTTCGTCTTGATGCCATAATGCACCAGGAAATCTATCTTCAACAGCATCGCCATACGATGCGCAGGCTGCCTCTTCAACCAGTCATCAAAAAGAGCGATGGCCTTATCGTCACGTCCCGCCACATGGTAGCCCTTGGCGGCCCAATATAGGAATCCCGGAGCATAGTTCTGGTTTTTGTACTGGTCATAGGCCTTCAAGAAGTGTTCGGCCCCCTCCAGCCCTTTTCGCTGTATACGGACCAACCAACGTCCCCAGATACGATACGCTGCCGCCCCATGGGATCCGCCCGTATCCATAAAGCGCTTTAGAATGGCATAGGCTTCCTTTTCTCTCTTCTTCACAAGAAGTAGCTGCGCATATTCCAGGTTGATCTTCGGGTCATCCGGCGATTGGGCGGCCAGAGACGCCAGAACCTTGGGGTCCTGTCCACCGGCCTCAGCCTTCGCCACAGCCCTGGTAAACTCTGGGCCGGGCATATAGCCCTCCACGCGTCCCAGCTCGGTGCCGTCGGCAGACAGAACCAATACACTGGGCAGGTTCAATACCGCGTATTGTGCCGTGATGCGTTGCCCCTCGGTCGAATCAAAATCAATACGCACCCCCACATGGTCTTTCAGCAACTCCGACCCGGACTCTGCGTTCAACACATCTTTGGCCAGCTGATGACAGGGGCCACACCAATGGGCATGGACCACCATCAACACCGCCTGGTCTCGGGAACGTGCCCGCTCGAGAGCGTCCGTCAGATCCCCGTCAGACCAGCCCGGCTGGGATCCCAGAAAAAATAACAGCATAAACAGAGGCATCATCGTCCTGTGGTCATAGGTGCTCTATAGGGAAACGTCAACGAATGGTACCGCGACACCAGCGGGTAATTTTAACGGTCTACACATTTTTTTTCTTTCCTAATTCAAAAGGGTGCTTATCTTGCACCCACAGAAACCTTATTCTCGCCTTTCCTGTCTGCGGAGCCGTCATGCTGGGCTATATGTTCCTTACAATCACCCTGTTCACCATCGGGGAGTTGGCATTGCTTATCTACGTCGGCGGGTTGATAGGCTTCTGGTCGACTCTGGGGCTGGTATTATTGACGGCGTTCGTTGGAGCCTCCCTGGTTCGTAACGAGGGAACCCGCGCCCTAATAAAGATTCAAAAGGAACTCTCCATGGGTCGCGTTCCCGCTAGCGCGATGCTCGATGGGATCGCCATCATGCTGGGTGGGGCCTTCTTGATGACCCCCGGGTTCATCACCGATGGGATCGCCCTCATTATGCTATTCCCCCTGAGCCGGGCGATCATCAAGGCCTTCTTCATACGACGATGCCGATCATGGATCGAACGCCAACAAGTGCATGTATCCCATATTCATGTGGCTCCGAATTTCGATCCGCAGCCGACCGTCGAAGACGCCCATTGGGGACAACCCCAAAGTCCCTATGACGATGGGAACGTGATCGATATCACCCCGGAATCCAGCGACGATTCTACCCCCTGATCCGGCCGCTATTTCGAGTGAAAACTCGATGGGAACTTGGCGTTTGGCTCAACCTGCGTCACACTTGGGGCTACGCAGATCATGGCTGAACTCTCACCATATCCCTTCGCGGCGTTGATCCGTCGAATGTTTCGGGAGCTTGAACGCTCCGAATCCATCTTCGATCTACCCATTCGAAAATGCTTCTTTGGAAGTGAGAATATAGATCTATCGGTCGACTTCCATGGGGCACGGGCCTCGACACCTCTCGGCCCGGCCGCCGGCCCCCAATCCCAGATGGCGCAGAATATCGTTCTGTCCTGGCTATCGGGTTGCCGCATCATGGAGCTCAAGACCGTGCAGATCATGGATGAGCTTAGTATCCCAAGACCCTGCATCGATATGCAGACCGTCGGCTATAATATTGAATGGTCCCAGGAGCTGAAGCTGCCCCAATCTCTGGTGGAATATGTGAAGGGATCGATGCTCGTAGAGATCCTGCAAGCCAGCGGTGCCCTACCCGTACAGCCCGGCTATGGAGACGTCATCTACGATATGAGCGTCGGTTATGATCTCCAGGGGATCCAGACCGAGGAGGTTCAAGCCTTCATCAAGGGAATGCTCGACGCCAGCGCGATTGTGGAGGAGCTGCGGGCTCAGATCCCCGACGAGTTCAGCCAATACCGGGATCTCGACTTCAACACGCGTCTGTCCGACACCCTCACTCTGAGTACGTTCCATGGTTGCCCACCCGACGAGATTGAGAGCATCATCGACTTTCTCCTGCGGGAGAACAGGCTCCATTGCATCGTAAAGCTCAACCCCATGCTTCTGGGAAGCGCCGACACCCGCAGCATATTGAACGACGCCCTGGGCTACCGGGACATTCGTGTGCCGGAGTCCGCCTTCGAGCGGGACACTACCTGGGACCAGGCATGTGGCTTTGTGGAACGCCTTGGAAATACGGCCGATGAATTAGGGTTGGGCTTCGGGGTCAAATTCACCAACACCTTGATCGTCGAGAACAGACGGGATTTCTTCGCTGAGTCCGAGAAGGAGATGTATCTATCGGGACCGCCCCTCCATGTTCTGGCGATGGAGCTTGTCCGTCGATTCCGAGGGCATTTCGGAGACCGCTACCCGATCTCTTTTTCGGCTGGCATCGACCGAAACAACTTCCCGGACTCGGTGGCCATTGGGCTCGTTCCCGTGACCGTATGCAGCGATCTGCTAAAGCCCGGTGGATACGCCCGCACCCATGGCTACTTCAAAGATCTGATCCGCCGAATGGACGCCGTCGAAGCGCGCACGGTGGATGCGTTTGTGCTCAAGGCCTACGGAAACGCCGAGGCCGCATTGGACGATCTCGACATCGAAGCCGACGAGGCGAAGCGCCTGTTGGGGCTGCTCTCCAGCAGCACGGATCTTCCAGGGGATGTAGGTGCCGCTCTCTTTGAGAGTTGGGTCGGAGCCTGCCGGGTTCGCAATACCGAGAGCTATGTCTCCACTCTTGTGGACAACCCCCGCTACAGCAAACGTAAAAACAGTAAACTGCCACGTAAAATCGACAGTAAACTGGAGCTCTTCGACTGTATCACCTGCGATAAGTGTATTCCGGTCTGCCCGAACGATGCGAACTTCACCTTCGTGATTCCACCAACTGAGATCCCCATACTTCAGTTACGGCGCGCGGGTAAGGGCTGGAAGACGGAAGAGAATGGCATCCTGCGGATCGAACAAAAGCATCAGATCGCCAACTTCGCGGATTTCTGTAACGACTGCGGAAACTGCGATGTGTTCTGTCCCGAGCATGGCGGACCATATGTCCTCAAGCCCCGATTCTTTGGTAGCCTGAAAGAGTTCAAACACCATCGAAAGCTCGACGGCTTTTTCGTCGATCCGACTCCGCAAAAGCAACGTATCTATGGCCGCTTCGACGAGCACCAATATACGGTTGAGGTCAACGACGGCCAGGTCACCTACTCGGGGATGGGGTTCCGGGTGCGATTCTCCGAGGACGACCCCACAGGAACCATCGAGGGGAACGCATCTACCACCGTCGATCTGACCTACTACCACATCATGGCGCTGGTCCGAACGGCCGTTCTAGACCCCAGCCGGGTAAACTACGTCAACAGTCTGTAGCACTCAGGGCAGAGAAAGAACGGTGTAGGTCAGGTTAGCCATCAAAGCGGTCTGCCCAAAAAGTATACCGCCACCGGTATTATATAATCCAAGGGTTAGATCAAAGTTCCCTATCCCGCCCCCGAAATAGAGATGTCGAACATCAACCGATTCATAATCATTTCCCGAATAGAAAAAGATCCCCCCCTCAAATCCGATAAAGCACCGAAGTGCCAAGGGGTACCCTCGTCGTAACCCCATGTCAGTGTCCTCCTCTCGTAACCATCCTCCCCGTCGCTCGCTAAAACGTCGCTCGCTATAACCTTTTGGTATTTCCCACTGGAAACGCACCCCAATAAGCATAAAGAATTGCTCGTGCGAACCACGCTCCGGATACCGACTCGACTCCAGATGATGGATATAGCCAGCATGGCCCGTAACCATAAATTGAAACATCTTGGCACTAAGAATAATATTCCCACGGAGCCCGAGCCCTAAACCGGTCCCGAAGCCATCTATGTCCGAGGGGCAATCGCTGAACCAACCATCATCAAGACAATCAGGGGTCTCCGTGGTTGTGATGGCTCCAATACCCAGATCAATGCTCGTCCGATCGCGATATTCAACCTTTGGCGACTTGGTCTCTTCTGCGCTGTTTGCGGCCTCTTTGTCCTCTACATCGCCGGCAAAGGACACCACGGGCAGTCCAATCAGAACCAGAAGTATGACCAGTCTCTTTCCCATGCGATCCCCCTACCAATCATCAAATGATACTACCATAACCGGCAGGGGGTAAAGGCGTGCTGACCACGCCCGATCGCACTAGATACTATAGAGCGTCGTTCAGAAAGGCGGCGCTCTCAGGGCAGAGAGATAAAGCTATACCCCACCGTGAGCATCACGGCGTTGGCGTCGCCACCGCTAAACTCCGACGCGTCGGGCACATAATAACCCAGGGTGGCGTCAAGCTTACCGATGCCGGCCCCGATATGGGGATAGATGCCGATATTGGTGTCCGAGCTTCCGTTCTTGATGGTGATGGGGCCACCCTCTACACCCGCGTATAGGGCCAACGCGGGGATCGGCAGCTGGTAGCGCAGTCCAAACATAATAGGCATCTCGTCTGGGCTACTGCCTCCTTTTTCAAGATGGCGGATATAGCCCGCCCGGCCGGTCAGAACCACAACACCAAGATCTACGTTCGCCCGTAATCCCGCTCCAATGCCAGTACCGAGGTTTTCACCTGGCTGCAGCACGATGGCTTCAGCTCCAAGATCCACACCAAGCCCAAAAGAGGTACCGGGCAATCCAACAAAAATCAGAACACAAAGGGCGGCAAGGCTCTTACGCATACAACAACTCCATGAATGAAAGAATGAAACGGCACCGCCAACACAGGCGGCTGGCAATTCCATACTACCGACGGGAGAAAACACCATTTATTCAGATACGTTCCCAGGCGAAACAGGCCAAGGTGCCCTATTCGCGCTTCGGATCCTGTTCCTGGATTTGCTTGTTGGCCGCTCGTATCGCTTCCTTTTGGGAGCTCTCCAACTTATACCAGAGGCGACTCTCCGGCAGATGCGCGATCAAGGATCGACCAAGAGCTCTTTCACGCATATTTCGTGGTGTCATCAGACGCTGCAAATCTTCTTCTATATGATCGTGGCTCACCATCTTATTCATTGCCGAAAGGAAACTCTCGTCCAGGTCGACGATCTGTCGCTCGGGTAGAACCTGGCGACTATGAAGGAAAGGCACAGCATCTCTACCATTTAGATTCTTCTCGGCCCATTGAAGGCGTTCCTTCTCGAAATATGTGTCCGCCAGAGAGTGTGCCTCAATCGAGCCATCATCATCTGGAAGATATTCGGTCCAAACCGCCACAAGGGTCGCAAAGATCTCCTCATCTCCACGGGGCCAACCAAGCTCCAATGTCTTCTTATATAACCAGAGAACACTGGTTGGGATCATCCAACGCCGGGTCTCACGCCCGGCAATATAATGAACCTCGGCGTTCTTCGGATATCGTACCAGCAGCTCCGATCGCAGTTTGGTCCAGAACGCACGGCTCCCACTGGTATTGCGACGGATCGCGTTCACGGTCACTTCGGCGTCCAGAGCGGGTAGGCGCGCATCAAGGCCCTGAATATTCGGCTCTTTGGCGAGAACCTCCTTCAACCACTGCAAGGCGTCGGCCTTTTCTCCTGTTGCAATCAGACGGTCCAATTCCTTATTGCCCGCATCTACACCGACGGCCGTAAAGGCCTTATTCCCCGGATCCTTACGAAGCTGGTGCCGCACAGCCTCTAAAGCAGAGCGATAGTTTCCTTCCTCTACCAGAGCCTGGGCTGTCTCTAGAGGATCGGGGATTGGTTCCTTTCGGGGCGAATCGTCACGTTGAAATACGAAAATCAGGCCAAAGATCAGACCGATGACCAGAACCTGGAATCGTCGATCTTGCGGTATCCAACGCCGCAACCCACTACGTCTCGGGCGGGCCTGGACCGAAGAACCGCCATCCCGTGGCGTGGAATCGGACGGCTCTTGTACCGGAAGGCTTGCCACAGTCCCCGTATCTTTCAACTGAGAAAACAGCGCTAAGGCCTCCTCCATGGAGGAAACCCGGGTTTTGGGATCTTTATGCAGCAGGCGCCCCAATAAGGCCTGGACTCCTTCTTGTCGCCCTCCTCCGATGGTCGCATCAACAGCAGGGACGGGCTGGTTGCAATGGGCCAACAGGACCTGCCCCGGGGTCGATCCGTCGTAGGGGACATCACCCGTAAGAAGCTCGTAGAAGATAACCCCTAGCGCATAGACATCCGAGACAGGGCTTGGCTCCTTACCCACAATAAGCTCGGGGGCTACATAGTACGGGGTGCCCGCCAACATTCCGGTGTCAGTCAACCGCGTTGCCTCCGACGTCGCCACATTCCGCGCAATTCCAAAGTCGAGGACCTTCACAAAATCTGTCGTCCCCTCGGTCTGTAGGACGAAGATATTATCGGGCTTCAGATCCCGATGTACGATGCCCTTATCATGGGCTTCCATCAGGGACCGACAAACCTGCATCAGAATATGAATCACTCGATCCAGCGGAAGTCGCCCTTCACTGTGCAGAAGACTCGACAGGGGTGTCCCTTCGAGCAGCTCCATGGCGAGATAGATCAAGCCATCATCCGTTTCTCCAAAATCGATCACCGTGATCGTATGGGGGCTCTTAAGCTGACTCGACATATAGGCTTCTCGAAGGAAGCGTTTTCTGAAGACAGGATTTTCCAGATGGCGATTGGAGACAACCTTCACGGCGACTTCGCGAGAAGTGCTCCGCTGAAAAGCCACATAGACCGATCCCATCCCTCCCTCTCCCAGAAGCCGACGTATTTCAAATCGATCGTTCAGGATCTTCCCGACAAATTGATCGGGGCTAGGAGAAAGCTCTGTATCGGAGAGCTCGTGAATACGGTGAAGAGCGACACCATGTACCGGACACAGGTCCGCCTCTTCTTCGTAATTGCGATCGCACGCAGGACAGTACCAGACGATCATTCCCCACTCGACTCCCGAATAGACTACAGGGGCATCAGTATTACACACGTGCCAGATCACCTTCAAACGAACCCAACGCCGCCTGTAATTACTCCATCAAAACAGAACAGTATTGCGATTGGGTGCGTTCATAGATAAGGTGCGCCGTCATGACTATTCGACGACGCAGACCGGGTGATAAAAAACCCGACGAAACGACCCCATCGAAACCCGAGGCAGCCTCTCAGGACACGGTGACGGAAGCCCAACCCCTACCCCAACCGGAGGTCGGCGTACCCGCGACCCCACCCCCGGCCGTAGAAGCTCCCATCGTTGTAGCCGAGCCCGAGCCCGAGGCCCCACCGGCCGAAGAGACGGATGAAGACTTTGGGGCTCTCTTTGAGGAGAGCGAGAAAAGCCAGAATCAACCGCGAGGTGATCTAGAGCCCGGCGACTCTGTCGTGGGAACCGTTGTCGCCATGACGGAAGATTCTGTCTTTGTGGACCTGGGTGGTAAATCCGAAGGCGTGATCAGTCGTCGTGAATTCGAAGACTCCGACGGTGCACTTACGATCGAGCCTGGCGCGGAGATCAAAGCCTTCGTAATGAGCCTTCGAAACGGAATTGAGCTCTCGACTGTGGTGGGCAGTGGCCAACATGGTAACGAGCAACTACGGGACGCCTTCGCCTCCAAGATACCCGTCGAGGGTAAAGTCGTTGCGGTGAATAAGGGTGGCCTTGAGATCAAGATTGGAAACCAGAAGGCCTTCTGCCCTCGTTCCCAGATCGACATCGGATTCGCTTCCGAGCTGGAAGGCTATATCGGACAAGTCCTCCGTTTTCGTATCACGCAGATGGAAGGCACGCGGAACCTGGTGGTCTCACGGCGCATACTCCTTGAGGAAGCCTCTGCCGAGTTGGCCGAAGAGACACGAGCGAAGTTGGCTGAAGGAGCTATTCTCGAAGGCCGTGTACGTAATATTCAGGACTTCGGGGTCTTCGTTGATCTCGGTGGGATTGAAGGATTGGTACACACCTCGGAGATCAGCTGGGAGGCGGTGGCCAACCCCTCCTCGCTCGTAAAGATGGGGGAGACGGTGAAGGTACAGGTGGTCCGTATCGACGAAGCGGCCAATCGTATCTCCCTCAGCATAAAACGAGCACAAAAGGATCCCTGGGCCGCCATGAGCGCCGGCTCCATGGAAGGCTCTGTGCGTAAGGGTACGGTCCGACGCCTGGAATCCTATGGTGCCTTCGTCGAGCTCGAGCCAGGGGTCGAGGGGCTCCTGCACGTCTCCGAGATGAGCAGTCGACGCATTAAACATGCACGAGAAGTTCTCTCCGTCGGCGAACAGATCAGCGTAAACGTTCTTGAGGTCGACCAGAAAACCGAGCGTATCCGCCTCGGCATGACCGAAACAGGCGACACCTCCTGGGCGGCCGTAGACAGCAACATCAAAGAGGGAGCCCTCATCGAGGGAACCGTCGAGCGAATCGAACGGTACGGTGTATTCGTAAAGTTATCCGAGGGTGTCACCGGTCTTGTTCCCGGGCACGCTACCGGCAAAGAGCGCGGTGCGGATTTCAACAAATTCTACGAGATCGGACAGGAGGTCCGTGTCGTGGTTCAATCCATCGACACAGCCCAACGTCGCATCAGCTTGAGTATGACCGCCGTAGCCGAGGTCGACGAACGCGAAAACCTCAAAGAGTACCGGCAGCTGTCTTCTGCGAACGAAGAAGCCGAAAAACCCATGGGGATTCTCGGGCAACTCCTAAGCGCGAAGCTCGACGACCTGAAAAAGGGCGATTCCTGAGGCCAGGTGTTCGGTCGGTGCTGGGACGCATCCTGGGGATGGTACTCGCCAGCTCGGGTAGAAAGCCGTAGTATATCCAGACAAAAACCGACGGGGAGGTTTGGATGCGTACGACAGCAGCTATGGTGGCGTCTCTCTTTCTTATTTTGTCCTCGATAGTCCATGCGGCGGTTCCAGGGCGATTGGACTACCAGGGCTATCTGACGGACGCGGTGGGAACACCGATCCATTGCGACAACTGCGCTACGCCCTATACCTTCCTTTTTTCCATCTACGACCAGCAGGTCGGGGGTACCCTCCTCTGGTCTGAAGTACATGTGGATACGGACGTAATTGGCGGAGTGTTCCGGGTAGAACTTGGGGCCGAAGAGGCCATCGACGCAGCCCTTCTTGCGGGAAATAGCTGGCTGGAGATTCAGATCGACACACAGGATCCTATGGTGCCAAGACAGCGTATTGTATCCGTTCCCTACGCCTTACGGGCTAACATTGCAGAACACGCCATCGAATCGGAGAACGCGGTCAGTCTGGGCGGACAGAGTGCCGAGAGCTTTGTCACCGTAACGGATACAGATGTCTTCCTCACCGAAACCGAGCTTGGTGACATTCTTGAGACTCTGGGCTTTGTACCCGGCGACAATGACACCCTCGGAGATCTCACAAGCTGTGCCGTAGACGAGATCCTGAAATGGGATGGAAGCGCCTGGGTGTGTGCTGTAAACGCCGATACCGATACCCTCTCCTCATTATTATGCGCCTCAACAGAGATCGCCCAATGGAACGGCACTATGTGGATCTGTTCCGCGGCTCTGGATAGCTTGCAGGCCAATGTGGATGCCGTGCAGGCCAATGTGGATGCCGTGCAGACCAATGTAGACACCCTGGACGCCAGCCTGGATCCGATAGCGAAAAATGGGCTACCGGCGGATCTCGCAGATGGCGACGCAGACACACAACTGACGGAGGCAGAGGTCCTCGCCATGGTCGCTGGAGCCGGCCATACCACAGGGGATCACTTCTCGGGCAGCTGGGCTGATCTGAGTGGCGTTCCCGCAGACCTCGCCGATGGAGACGATAAAGCAACAGACGCTGAGATCCTGGCTGTCGTAAGCGCAGGAGGCTACGTCGTAGGAAACCATTTCTCCGGGGATTGGTCCGATCTGACTGGCGTTCCGCCCGGTCTAGCCGATGGCATTGATGACAACACCGATACAGTCCTCTCTGAGGCCGAGGTAGAGACCTTCATCACCAACGGCAGTATTGATCTGGCGCCAGGCTCAACCATAGATGGGGCGACCTTCGCGACAGGTTCCGGCGTGCCCAGTGGAGCCATCCTCATGTGGTCGGGGTCCATCTCGGATATTCCGAGCGGCTGGGCCTTATGCGATGGAGGGTCCGGCACACCCAACCTCATCGATCGTTTCATTGTCGCCGCTGGGGCCTCGTACGGAGTCGGTGCGTCCGGAAATGGAACGCACGCGCTGAGTATTTCTACCGCGGCCGTAACTGGAAACGGGGTCCACGGTGGCGAGTGGGATGTTTCTGTAGTCAGATCCGTGTCCGCCGGAGTCCCGACGCCAAAATACTACGCCCTGGCCTACATCATGAAACTCTGAGGGCAAATCGAGCCTGACATCACGTTCGTCTAATTGGGAATGTAATAACGACTCCTAAACATCGTACTCGCCAGATCTTCTGGAAAGCCGTAGTATATCCATACAAAAACCGACGGGGAGGTTTGGATGCGTACGACGGCAGGTTTTGTAGCGTTATTGTTTTTAGTTTTGTCTTCGGTGGCCTACGGCTCGGTTCCGGGGCGACTGGATTACCAGGGCTATCTAACAGACGCGGTGGGGACACCGATTGACTGTCAGGGCTGTGCAACCCCGTACACTATTCAGTTCTCTATTTACGACCAACAGGTCGAGGGCGCTGTACTCTGGTCGGAAGTCCACGCAAGCGTCCCTATTATGCAGGGCGTATTCCATGTGGAATTGGGCGTCCAGGAAACGATCGACCCTGCCATCCTCGAGGGGAACAGTTGGCTGGAGATCACCGTCAACGCCCAGGGCCCAATGGTACCTAGACAGCGCATCGTATCCGTTCCCTATGCTATGCGGGCGCACATAGCCGAGCACGCTATAGAATCCGAGAACGCGGTCAGCCTCGGAGGACATAGCGCGGACAGTTACGTAACCGTAACCGATAGCGATGTATTCTTAACCGAATCGGAGCTTAATACCGTGTTGGAGTCTCTGGGCTATGTCGCCGGGGATAACGACACTCTGGGGGACCTTACCAGCTGCGCAGTGGACGAGATCCTCAAATGGGACGGCAGCGCCTGGGTCTGCGCTGTAAACGCCGATACCGACACCCTCTCCTCCCTATTATGCGCCTCGTCCGAGATCGCCCAATGGAACGGCACTACGTGGAGCTGTTCCGCGGCTCTGGACAGTTTGCAGGCGAATATCGATACCGTGCAGGCGAATGTCGATACCGTACAGACGAATGTTGATACCGTGCAGGCGAATGTCGATACCGTGCAGGCGAATGTCGATACCGTGCAGGCGAATGTGGATGCCCTGGACGCCAGCCTGGATCCCATCGCAAAAGACGGTCTCCCGGCAGCACTGGCCGATGGTGACGACGTTCTCACCGAGGCCGAGGTTCTGGCCATGGTGGCAGGTGCCGGCTACATCACAGGGGATCACTTCTCGGGCAGCTGGGGTGACCTGACCGACGTCCCTGCGAGCCTTGCCGATGGTGACGACACCCTTACCAATACCGACGTACTCAATATCGTAAGCGGTGCTGGCTATCTTGGCGCAGGGACCGGTATGGAGGGCTTTATCATCAAGGCAGGCCGTACCGCTCAAAACGGAAATGGTGGCGGGCAGATGGATATCGCCGTGGACTTTGGAATTACCTTCGGTGGTGTACCTTTTGTCGTTGCATCACCTACATTTAATGGCGTGAACTACGACGAGCTTCCCAAATTACAGATCCTAGGAATCGGTACAACGGGAACAACTGTGCGACTACGCCGAACGAATGGAAACTACCACCCTGCAACCCCCTATCATGTAGACTGGATTGCCATTGGCCCCGCCCCCTAGGCAACAGATCACTTTTTCGACTCGCTCTCGCCATAAATAACGCATGTCGCTACAATCGTTCCATGCATATTTGTTGGAGATTTCGATGAAGCGATTTCGAGACGTGCTTTTTCTCATTGCACTCCTGTTGCCAGCAACACTCTACGCCGTTCCATCCCAGCTTGAATACCAGGGGTATTTAACGGATGTGGCTGGTACACCAATCGATTGTCAGGGTTGCTCTACACCCTATACCTTTCATTTCTCTCTATATGATGACGCCATCACGGGTGAACCGCTTTGGACAGAGAGTCATGTGGGAGTCGACATCGTGAATGGAATGTTTCGGGTCGCGTTGGGTTCCAATGCGGAATTGAGCCCCGAGCACCTAATAGAAACTCGATGGCTGGAGATTCAAGTGAACTCGCAGGCGCCAATGATCCCACGCCAGGAGCTGGTGTCCGTTCCATATGCCTTACGAGCCGCAGTAGCCGAAGAAGCTCTCGAAGCCACAAATGCAGTGAGCCTTGGAGGCCTGGACGTCGACAGTTTCGTGCAGGTCGCCGACACGGCCCCCTTCTTGATGGAAAGTGAATTGGAAACCATACTCGCCGATCTGGGGTATATACCGGGCGACAACGACACCCTGGCCGAGATGATAAGTTGTGAGGTGAATCAGATTCTTCGCTGGGATGGTTCCGCATGGACATGCGGATTGGACAATGACAGTCAGCTCAGTGAATCCCAGGTCGATGCGATGGTGGATAATAATGGGTTGGCCAGCCAAACCGATCTGGAGACCCTGCAAAGCACGCTCCTCACGGTTCAGGCGAATATCACCAGCCTACAAGACGCGATCAGTACGGCTGAAGACACATTGGTCGGCCTGCAGACCAACGCTGAACTATTGCAGACCAGTATAGCGGAAGAGACCGCGGCACGAACCGCCACCGACACAAACCTTCAAGCCCATATCGACGCAGAGGCACTAAACCGGGACGCTACAGACACTCTATTGCAGGCCAATATCGACGCAGAGGTCTTGAATCGAAGCGACGCCGACACCCTACTTCAGACACAGATCGATAATGAATCAGCAACTCGAGCCGCTACAGACACTCTATTGCAGACCAATATCGACGCAGAAATCTTGAGTCGTAGCGACGCAGACACATTACTTCAGACGAAGATTGACGAGGAAACACTAGCGAGAGTCGCTGCAGACGACCTCTTGCAAAACGACATCGACGTGGAGAAGGTCGCACGGGCCGACACAGACACGGCCTTACAAGCAAGTATCGATCTGGAGATCGTCGATCGCACCGCATCGGATCTTGCGCTCCAAGCCGACATCGACGCAGCAGGTCTCCCGACCGGGTCGATTATTCTATGGTCTGGCAGTGTTGGCTCGATACCGACTGGATGGGGTCTTTGCGACGGCAGCGATGGCACGCCCGATCTACGAAACCGCTTCGTCATGGGTGCGGGCGATTCGTACAGCCCTGGAAATACCGGCGGATCTTTTGGCGGACCGGGTGTCTCCAAAGCCTACTGTGCGGGGTTCGGAAGTAACGGTGTTTCAGTGGTCACCGGGGTGAGTCATGGAAACACCCCACCCTATTACGCTCTCGCCTACATCATGAAGTTATGACGAGATCGAATCGCTGGCAGGTGCATTTCGGAGAAGAGTCTGGCACTCTACGAACGTGGCATCGTGTTGGGTGGTGCCCGAAGCATCGGGGGAGAGACATCAATATGACGGGCACAAACTTCGTCCATAAACCCATCGGCTGGCTGGTCCTGATTCTGGGTATAACCCTTATGGGTTGCGCGAACGAAGGAGATTCTCCGGGCGTCTGCCAGGAAGGACAACAAATGCCCGCAGGTGATGGCTGCAACACATGCAATTGTATCTACACGGGGGTCTGGGAGTGGGCCTGCTCCCAAAATCCGTGTTCACAGACATGTACACCGGGATCGACGCAACCCGCGGGAGATGGCTGCAATACCTGCACCTGCACCAACGACGGGAGCTGGGCTTGTACCGATATGAACTGCTCCGAGACGTGTTCCCCCGGGGATACCAAACCAGCCGGTGATGGCTGCAATACATGTACCTGTACCAGCAATGGGAGCTGGGCCTGCACAGAGGAAGTATGTTCCGAGACATGCTCTCCAGGAGCGACCCAACCCGCTGGTGACGGTTGCAACACCTGTACCTGTATGCTGGACGGGAGCTGGGCGTGCACAGCTATGGACTGTTCCGAAACCTGTACACCAGGCGCTACCCAGGACGCAGGAGACGGCTGCAACACCTGCACCTGCACCAACGACGGGAGCTGGGCCTGTACCGAAGAGAACTGTTCCACAGAATGCACGCCCGGAGACAGCATGCCCGCCGGGGATGGCTGCAACATCTGCGCATGTAGCACGGAAGGTTTCTGGGTATGTGGCACGGCGCCCTGCCAGGAAGGGACCTGCCCACTGCCATTGGATAATGAGTTTGGCTGCCCCTCGAGCGCCAACTGGTGGGCGAAAGATCCCCAAACTGGAAAATGTTGTAAGTACCAACACCTCTGCGCCCAACCGCCTTCCTGGGAAACTTTCACCAGTGAATCAGCCTGTTTGAACGCACCCTAGACACCTACGCTTATACCTGGCACTCGCTCTAAGGAGAACCGAATGCGACTCGGGATATTGTTCCTCTTCTGCTTTCTTGCTTCGACGGCTTTTGCCGACGTACCGGCGCGCCTTGAGTACCAGGGCTATCTCACCGATGTGGTAGGAACGCCCATCGACTGCCAGGGTTGTGCGACGCCATACTCCTTCCAGTTTGCGCTCTATGATTCGATGACCGATGGGACTCTGCTCTGGTCCGAAACCCATCCGGCCGTGGACGTCGTCAATGGTATGTTCCGGCTGGAGTTGGGCGTTTTTGAGCCCCTCAGCGCAGAGGCTCTCTCCGGCGAACGATGGCTGGAAATACAAGTAAATGAACAGACTCCGATGGCGCCACGTCAAAGTCTCGTATCGGTTCCTTTCGCTCTTCGCGCCGCCATCGCCGATCAGGCCATTGAATCCGAGAACGCGGTGAGTTTTGCGGGCCTTGGTGTCGAGAACTTCGTGCAATTCACCGACACAGACGCGTTTCTGACCGAATCCGAATTGGAGACCACCCTCTCGGATCTTGGCTTTCTTCCAGGGGACAGCGACTCCCTGGCGGGACTTACGACCTGCACGACGGGCCAATTACTCAAATGGAATGGCAGCGCCTGGGCTTGTGCCGACGACGTAGACACCCAGCTCAGCGCAGAAGAGGTCGATGCCTTCGTGGCGGATAATGGCTTTGCCTCCGAAGAGAGTTTGTCTCCTCTGCAAGAAGACATCACGAACCTCGAAAATGGGATCGCCTCTCTACAGACCAGTATCGGGCTGGCACAAAACACCCTCGCGAATCTGCAAAATAATCTGAACACCCTCCAGAACGATCTCACCAACGAGACCAACGCTCGGGTAACAGGCGATACGGCCGTGCAGACCAATCTGGACGCAGAAGCAGCACTCCGTGGGGCAGCCGATGACACGCTACAAATAAATCTTAACACCGAAACCGCGAACCGCGCCGCAGCCGATACGACTCTACAGACGAATCTTGATACGGAGAGCGCGAATCGAACGGTGGGCGACGACCAGGCCCAGGCCAACCTGGACGTGGAGATCGCCAATCGAGTCGCGGGTGATAACGGCCTACAAACGAATATCAACCTTGAAATCACCAACAGGGCTGCGGGTGATACCGATCTTCAGGCGAATATCGACGCAGAAACAGCCGCACGACAGAACGACGTTCTCACACTCGAGGCATCCATCGACGCGGCGGGTATTCCCACTGGCATGATCGCCATGTGGTCGGGGCTAGCGACCGATATTCCCGACGGGTGGGCTCTATGCGACGGCACCAATGGCACACCAGACTTGTTGGGCCGATTCATTCAATCCGTGCCGGCCGTAGCCAACCCGCCAGGCGCAACCGGTGGCGCGAATGTATTGGATATCAGCCATACCCACACTTTCAGTGGAGGGACCAGCTCCGTTGGCCCTTCTGGCTGTGGCGCTTGCAACAACCCAAGCCCCAATTTCGTCGGAGGGCATAGCCACTCCTTCAGCGGCACAACTACGCCTGGGGGTGGTTCCATCGACAACCGCCCACTCTTCTACACCCTCGCATTCATCATGAAACTCTAAGGGGCGTCCACGAAACGCTTTCGAACCGTTCGGCCCTAGTCGGTATCGATCGTATATCGCTCGATTAAGACCTGGGGGGCCGGCCCACCAGCGGGGTCCTTACGACTCCAGGCATAGTAGAGCGTATCCTCTATCACGGCCACAGTCGGATGCACATGGCCGGCTCCAGCCTCGGTGCTGATCTTCGTGTCCAGCAGTAGGTTCCAGTCCCCATCAAAGGCCGCCAGGCGCGGTTCATAGGGATCGATCTGGATATCCGGAGACGAACCAATCGCGTGGGCCGAATAGGCTATGTACGTGACGCCACCATGTACGAGCGTACCCGTAGGAAAGATCGCGTCCTCACCATCAGGATAATGGGTGTCCAGGATCGTCAGACCAAACGTACTCGACAGTTCACCAAAGATGAGTGGCACCGACTCGACTCCCGGGCCCATGAGGCCTCCGGAAGCGATATGAAGACCACCCTCCTTCCAGAACAGACTATTTCCAATATTCGCACCAATGCTGTCCGGTCCTATGGAAATGGAATGGGTGCTTTCGATATTTCCTTCCCGATCGACGACTCGGACCTTCGCGCTATCCTTAGAGCCGGTGCTTACGATTAGCGATGCGCCATCCCAGGCCATGCAATGATCCGGGAAGTTGTCTTCTTCAAAGTCCGTGATGTTGTCTACGATCGCCCCCCGGAAGAGCTCGGTACCGTCGTGACTAAAGCGTGCAAGCATCAAGGACTGGCTGATGGCGTTGTTTTCGGCCGGACCACCGCCAGCTGGCCCTGCGTTTGGGTCCAGAACGATCGCCTGGTACACAACCACAATCTCGTCGTCCACAAGAAGAACGCGATGATCCGCGGGATCACCATAGGCCTCCGTATAGGTGGTCAGGGCAAAGCCCTCCCCCTGTATCTCCAAATCGGCGTTTAAATGGTAGGCCTTATGCTTGATGCTGCCCTCGGTCATGGATGGGCCATCGGGGTGCACTACCGCTAAGAGAAGAGCACCCTGTGCTGTAGTGAAGATCTCAGGCCGATGGGTCCCCTGCACCATCTCGGTCGTGCCCAGATGGGTAAGGCTGACCGATGATATTTTTGCGTCCGGTGCACCTATATCCTGGCTTGTATCCGTCGTAACGTCGCCCGGTTCCGTACCCGTCAGATCCACCCTGTCCCCATCGCCGCCGCAGCCGAGAGTCAACCCGAGAAAAAACAGCAATGCCCCGAATCCACCTTTCATCACCAGTCCCCCCAAATACACCATATGGTATGTACCAACTCCTTACCAACTTGGCGATTCCGACAGGTATTATTTGATCTTCGAGATTCACCGCGACAACCCTGGCGGAATACCATAAGGTCCGAGATCTCGGGGAGTCGGGGGATTCAATTATGACAGTGATGAATGAAGTCGAACGAAAGGCGTGCGAAGACCGCATAGCGATCGTGCTCGACGAATTGGCGATCGAATTCACTATCGATCACCACACAGCCGTCTTTACCGTAGAAGAAGCCAAAGCCGTTCGGGGGGAATGGGCCGGCGCCCACCTCAAGAACCTCTTCTTATGCGATCGAAAAAAGGAACGGTTTTGGCTTATTGTCGCCCTGGAACATAAGGTCGTACGCCTACGAGAGCTGGGCAACGCCGTTGGAGAGCCCCGGGGACTCCGCTTTGCGAATGTAGATCACCTACAAGAGATGCTAGGTGTACAGGCCGGGGCTGTTACCCCCTTCGCGCTGATGAACGAGTCCGCGGAGGATGTAAACGTGCTCCTCGACCAGGACATTCTTCAATACGATCAGGTTAACGCCCATCCGCTACATAATATGGCGACACTCCGCTTGACCTCGAACGATCTTCTCCGCTTCATGGAGGCACAAGGGGCCACGGTGACGCAGGTCCACTTTGCGGAACCTGCCCACGACTAGGCTGCACACCACGGATGGCCGCAGAGTTCTACACTCTCCCCAGGCTAATTTGTGATCTTGACGGACGAGAGACAGCAACACAGTATGTGCGATGGACAACTCGTTAATCGGATAGGAATCACGGTGCCGGAGCTTAAGAATCTTACGGTGTTGGCTATGGGGGGACATTCCCTTCTCGACGCCTCACGCCCACCGACAGTCGCCAATCAGTTTGATGTGACCGCACAGGCCTTGAGCCCCGTGGTCGATCTGATCGAGCAAGGCGAAAATCTTGTCGTCGTACACGGCAACGGCCCACAGGTGGGGTTCCTACAGCTGCGCTCCGAACTGAGCCGTGATCGAATTCACGAGGTACCCCTGGATTCTCTAGTCGCCGACACGCAAGGCTCTATAGGCTATATGATCCAACGCGCCTTGCGCGAAGAACTTCGTCGCCGTGGCCTGATGAAGAAAGTGGCCACAGTGATCACCGAGGTAGAGGTCAGCGCCCAAGACCACGCCTTTGAAGAACCCACCAAACCTATCGGGAGGTTCTATACCAAAGAACAAGTCGAGCGGCTGGAAGCGGAGCGTGGCTGGCAGATGATCAATGACTCCAACCGGGGATATCGAAGGGTGGTTCCCTCCCCCTCCCCGAAACGGATCGTCCAGATCGACATCATTGAGTCTCTGGTTGAACAGGGGGTAGTCGTGATCTGCTGCGGCGGTGGTGGAATCCCCGTTGTTCGTAGACCAGACGGCGATATCGACGGCATGGAAGCGGTCATCGACAAGGACCGTACCAGCACACTTCTCGCGGTTGAGCTCAACGCAAAACGGTTCGTCATCACCACTGGAGTCGATGCGGTCTATAAAGATTTTCTAACGGACCAACCCGTTCGCATTCCAGAGATGGATGTAGAAGAAGTGCGAGCCCTCGCACGAGAGGGTCACTTCCCACCGGGAAGTATGCGCCCAAAGATGGAAGCAGCAGTCTATTTCTGCAATCGAAACCCTGGTGAGGTGATCGTCTGTAAACCAGAGGATCTCGTGGGTGCTCTGCAACGAACGACAGGTACTCGTATACAAAAGGAACGATCATGAGCATACCACCACAGCTCGAATCCCTGCATACCAACACCATCAACGCGCTCTATAGCCGGAGTCTGGTCTCTACCCAGGATTGGAGCACCGCCGATCTCGACGCCCTCACCTCCGTGGCGGCAGCCTTCCAGGCTTTAGACCGGGTGGGAGTCAAGACCCCCCTTTGTCCAAACGAGTTGGCCTATGCGGTCTTCTTCGACAACTCCACGCGGACCAAGAGCGCCTGGGCCGGGGCCGCATCACGGCTTGGGATGCAACCGGTCATCGTCGATGGATCGTCCACCCAGGTGGCCCATGGCGAGACCGCCGCGGAGACGGGCGCCATGCTTGGAATGAACGCCCACGCGATGGGAATTCGCCACGATCTCATCCTGGGAGAAGGAAACGCCTTCATACGGGACCTGAAAGGGGGAATCGACCACTATCTACAGGCGACCAACGACTCCCGCCAGGTACCCATCGTCAATCTTCAATGCGATGTAGACCATCCAACCCAGACTCTCGCCGACCTCCTATGGTTACGAGAGTACTTTCCCGAGGGCATCCAGGGTAAAAAGATCGCCGTCAGCTGGGCGTATTCGCCATCCTACGCGAAACCCCTGTCGGTCCCCCAGGGCCTCATTATGTTGCTGTCGCGCTATGGCGCCGACCTCCGGCTGGCCCACCCGCCTGGCTATCAGCTGATCGACGACTGCATGGACGCAGCCAAGAAGAACTCGGCCGAATCCGGGGGAAGCTTCACCGTAGTCGACAGTATGGACGCCGCTTTCGAAGACGCAGATATCGTATATCCCAAGAGCTGGGGCCCCTACGATCTGATGCTGGAGCGTGTCCAGGCGAACCGTGCTGGAGACCAGCAGGCCATGGGCGAAATTGAAGGCCGTTGCCTATCCCTTAACGCCCAATTCACCGACTGGATCTGCGACGAAGAAAAGATGGCAAAAACCCGCGGTGGTGACGCATTATATATGCACTGCCTGCCCGCTGACATCGGCGACGAGGTCAGCCCAGCCATCATGGAAAAACACCGCGTAAATGTAGCAAGAGAAGCCAATTGGAAGGTCTATGTGATCATGTCCATGCTGGCCTGTGCAAAAGTACCCAACCTGACCCAGAGACTTCGGGGTTTCTGCCCCTGAAGTGACGGAGCTGAATATGAATACACTTGATAGCCGTATCGCCGAACTGAGCGAAAAATACCTGCCACTCGCACGTCAGATCCTGAGTGAATCCATTCGGATTCCTGCGGACTATGTGGACCGTTCTCCGGAATCGGGTGGAGATCCAAGCTGCGGGTTGAGCAACCATGAAGGACCGCGACTTGAGTATATGAAGCGCTGTATCATCGAGCATAAGGCGGTCCGCTCGGCGGACGATGTCGGCTTCGACGAATACGGCAATCTGGTGTGGAGTGTGCAAGATCCCGACGATGGTATTCCCGAAAGCGAAAAGCGTGTCGTCTATATGGATGGTCATACCGACACTGTAAAAGCCCTTCGCAGCCAGTGGATCGACAAGATCGGAGGCGGTATCGACGCCTACGACGGCATGGTGGACCCCAATAAGGTCGACAAGGATTTCCTACGCCGAGAATTGGGCCACCTTCCCCCCGACGAAGAATGGGAAAACCTGATCTTTGGGCGTGGTGCCGCGGACCAACTCAGTGGTGTCATAGCCGAAATCATTGCAACAAAGATCGCCCTGGAATTAGCCCCCGAAGGAGCGCTGAAAGGCGTGATCATCCGCGCCTATGCGACCACCGCTGAAGAAGATAACGATGGTGCAGGTCCCATGTACCTTATGCGTAAGGTCCTCCCGGGCGCAGGCCAGGAGCTGGTTCCCGACGTGGTGATTCTGACGGAAGGCACCGGAGACGCCCAAAAAGGTGCTCTGGGCATCTACCGCGGCCAACGCGGTCGTATGCAGATCGAATTAGTGGTCACCGGACGCTCCTGCCATGGCTCCATGCCTTGGGAAGGATTGAACCCCCTGGAATTTGGCTCGGCCATCGTCCTGGAAGCCGCCAAGCGATACGACGCACGAGACGGGTTTCTCGATGATCCCTTCTTAGGTCATGGTACTCGTACGGCTTCCTGGTCCCAGCTGGAGACCCCCAGTGATTGCGCTGTACCGGATAAGTTTACTGTCCGCTTTGACCGTCGCCTGACCGTCGGCGAAACACCCGACCAGGCCGTCGCCGATATGGAGGCCCTCGATGCGGTGTCAGCAGCGCGTGAAGCCGGTCTAGATGTACAGATCTCGGTGCCGGTATATGAGGAACCCACCTGGCGGGGGTATCTGCCAGGCAACGCCCAGATCTACATGGGTTGGGCCACACCCGAAGACCACCGCGCGATCCAGACCGCGGTGGATGTCTACGAAGGTGTCGTGCGTCCGAATCTCCCCACGGAAACTGCAACGAACGAACCCGGAACGCTCCAACAGAATCCGCGGGTCGATCGATGGATCTTCTCTACGGATGGTGTGGGCTTCCCGGTGCCCGAAGACGATAATGGGATACAGGTCGGTCCGACCAAGGACTGGGTACATGCGGGCGGCTTTAAGCACCCCGCCATGTTCGGCTTTGGGCCAGGCATCGAGCAGAACACCCATAAGATCGGGGAATGTGTCGACCAGCGTGAGCTGCGCCACGCCATCTCTTTCCTCGCCCGCTTCCCGAGTGCCTTCGCCAGTCGCAACGGCTAAACGAAAGCGCTAGGAATCCTGACGGTGTATTCCAGAAAAGATTACGCCCGTTCGGCCCGGATTTCGACCCAGAGCCAATAGCTCTATCAGACCGGCAAGGCCGCTTGTCCCCGTATGGCAGGCACGAATGCCACTGTCGCGACGCCCGAGAACATTCGCCTCGTGCAATCTTGCTTCGGATACAACGAGGGCCTCGCCGCTCGTGGATACCATTCCTTCGATCAAAGCAAGCCAGTCGTAGGTCTCGTCGTCCAAGATGCCATGAGCGACGCTGCTGGGTGTGTCCTCCCAGGGCCACATATAGTCCGACCGGTGTTGACTGACCGTAGATACAATCTGATGGGCCGAAGCATCGGCATGATGTGCCTGCACTCGCTCCATGGCGCGCTGCAACGGATACGCCCCCTGGGTCTGTACAGTATAGAGACGCGGAATGTTGGGGATATCGCCCAAGCTGTGGATACGAGCAAAGGCCCCATAGAGACTACTGGCCAGAGCCCCTCCCCCGACCTGTACAATGACCGAGTCCAGGGATTCGTTCACGGCGTTGAGTCCCGCCACAAATTCACAGCCAAGGGTCAGCCCTCCCTCTACCGATATCGCGTTATCAGGCCCCTGCACGCTGAAGGGTAAGGACCCATCGCACACCGCGCGGCGAAAAGAGATCACACAGGGGTCCCCTGTTTCGGAGGGGTCTCGTTCACAGATCACAAGATTTGCTCCGAGCTCCGTTAACCGGGCGACAACCGCAGCCCCAGCATCCACCGGTATGAAGA
Source organism: Myxococcales bacterium (assembly GCA_002728755.1). Lineage (GTDB taxonomy): Bacteria > Myxococcota_A > UBA9042 > UBA3505 > UBA3505 > UBA3505. The sequence continues at coordinate 18,218 of PBVT01000034.1, read as the reverse complement.
CATCGATTGGCCAATCGGCGGCCCGTGCCACTACGGCCGCGGCCAACGCCGCGTTGCCGCAACTGGCGATCGCCAATCGCCGGTCGCGCAGCCCTTGTGCGAGGGGCGATCCAGCACGCTCCACGACCAACAATAAAAGCATCACTGCGGCTAGATGCCGAGCCTTATGCGAGCCCGAAACATTGCCGGTCTCATTCTTCACCCAGACGGGTGTATCCAAGCCCAGAGACGCCTCCAAATCGGCGCATCGTGCGAGGGGGGTGATGGAAAAGCCGGACCCATCGACACGGGCTATCGCCTCGTTCAGCTGCGTCGCCAGTTCCACATAGTCCTCGTCGGCTAATCCAAGGACTCGGGCCATCTGGTAGGCCGTAAGCACATCACGAAAACGTACAAACGGATTGTCGCCCTCGCCCCGGTCCCATATATCGGGCGACCAGGTGGGTACGAGAATATGTTCGACATCCCCGTCTCCACGGTTGGGACAGGCGAAACCAAAGTCTACATTGGCGTCGACAACTGTACCGCAGCCTCGGCATCGGCTCTGGACATTGGCTCTGGTCACAGGGCCTCCAACACTCCCGTTTCGGCGTTGAACTGTTCGATCAGCTCGTCCCACGCGGGAATCAACGTGCGCAGATTACGCCAATAGTCCTGATCCCGCCGGGCTTCAAAGTCTTCCAGGGATACGCCTTGCTGTTCCACCCAGGTGAAGTATCCCAGGTTGAAGACCCGGTTTCTATCGATGGTCGACAGCTCGAGAAGATGTTCCAGATCCTGATCCAACATATATTTGGAGAAGGCCTGCTCTGCGATGGTCGAATCAAACGTACCTTCGTAGTATTTGTTCATGGCTTTGGGACCTTCCGTGGCGTACATAGCCGCCCCGTCGGTGGCCACCGTCATAATGACATCGTCCGAACCCAGGCCCATATGTTTGGCCGTCTTCACCGCTCCAAGAATATTGCAGATGCTCGACAAGCCGAAGGAGGCCAGGCTCTCGATCGTTGCGGCGGAGATGCCGTGCTTTTCTGCCAGCATCTGGCGTCCTTCCGATTGGTTGAACACGAGGAAGAGGCTGTCACAGGCCGCGTCGCTGATACCCGCTACGAAATCACTGTTCATCACATTATGGATGTATGGAATGTGCTTATCCCCGATCCCCTGGATATTGTGCTCACCAAAACCGTTGTACAGCATTGTGGGACACTCCAGCGCCTCGGCCGCTACAATCTTGGTCCCGTAGGAGTCCTTCAGACGATCGCCAGCCCCGATGGTTCCGGCCGATCCCGTCGCCGAGACAAAGGCCGCGAGATTGAGGTTGCCGGATGTGTTCAGGTCTTCGAAAGCCGACTCAAAGGCCAGCCCTGTGCAATGGTAATGCACCAGGTGATTTCCAAACTCACAGAACTGGTTGAAGATAATGTTCTGGGGGTCCTCGTCGAGGGCATTGCAGGCGTCATAGATCTCTTTCACATTGCTCTCGGAACCAAAGGTGCGAATGATATCCGAAGGGTCATTCACCCATTTCTCCAACCAATCAAAACGCTCCTGGCTCATCCCTTCCGGTAGCACCGCGACTCCTCGACATTGAAGGATCTTCGAGATGGCGATGCCACCGCGGCAATAGTTCCCCGTCGACGGCCAAACCGCCCGATTATGAATTGGATCAAACTGCCCCGTGATCACCCGCGGCACAATACAGCCGTAGGCCGCGAGGACCTTATGTGCGGTGATCATCGGGAACCGCTCCCCAAGAAGAACGACAATACGAGCATCAACACCGGTCAAAGAGGACGGCAGCTCCACATAACCAGGTACCGTGGTGCGGCTCTTACGATCCGCATCTAGAAACCAATGCACACGAAATAGATTCAATGGATCGGGATCATCCGGCCCCACATCTTCCAATCGGTCGAGGATCTTGTCTGGTATCTGGGATGGATCGCCCAGCTGTGCAAAGGTCGGTAATACGATCCCTTCCTCACGGAAGCGGCGAACCGTATTCGCGTACACATCAGAATCTATAATTGCTTTCTCTAGCCCCAGTTTTGCCATATGCCCTAGTATCCTTGGTCCCGTATTCGCTTGTGGACTGTGCCATATCAGGCCCGGGGCTGTACAGTCCTACCGACAGAGCCTAGAGCGCACGCATGCGCGTAAAAAGCCGTTCCGCGACCGTCTGAGCCTCTGCTCGAATGGCTTCTATGTCACCCGTCTGCAAGACACCATCGCGCACCACGACCTGTCCATTGACCACCACATGTTGCACTTCGTCATCACGGCGCACCACCAAATCGCCGAGAGCTCCTTCGCGTAACGGTCGCGCCGATATCCCAAAGCGTTCCGATACCAGCATCGCACTAGCGGCCGACCGAGCCTGAATCCAATTCGGAAGTTCCCCATGGTCACCACCGATCCGCCATAACGCGCGCTCTTCTTCACGCATATCCGCAGGATATCCATCGGTACCAAGCGCGACCCGCCCATGACCTTTCAGTTCCGACGGGTAACCAACCCGATTCCCCTCATTGGAACGTGGATTCTGTACCAACCAACATCCCTGATCCACCACCCGCTCCGTCTGGGTACCCGTCAGATGCACACCATGGGCAAAGATAGAACCGGGGACCAGGGCTCCCAGGGATACGATACGATCCAGTGGGCTTTCGTAACCCCGTCGAATCGCGTCCTGCACATCCGCACCATCTTCTGCGAGATGAACATGTAATACCGTATCGTGTCTGCCACAATAATCCGCGGCCGCCCGAATGGTCTCGTCGCTCACCGTAAAGCTGGCATGTAGACCGATACACCCCCGCACCAGATCCGAGGTCCCAGAACGAAGGAATCGACCGCATTCGTCCAATCCACGGCGCGCCTCTTCCAGACCACCGTTACGCTCTGTCGCCCCATAACAGAGCACCGCGCGCATCCCCAACTCATGACAGGCGTCCGCCAATACATCGAGGGAGCCATCAATGAAATTTGGGGACTCCTGATGATCCACCAGAGCCGTCGTTCCCGCGCATAACGCTTCGGCTACATAGAGGCGTGCTGAGGCGCGAAGAGACTCTTCGTCCAATACCCGGTCGAGACGCCACCAGACCCGCTCGAGGATTTGAAGGAAATTTTCCGGCTCGGGCTCGGGAGCAGGCATCCCCAGGGGTGCCAGCCCACTATAGATATGGGTGTGGGCGTTCACCCCTCCCTTTTCAATCGTTCCGTCGTCACAGGCGAGCTCTACTGCGCCGTTCGACCCATCGGTGGAAATGCGCCCGTCGGAACAAACGATTGTCGTTCCTGTTACGTCTGGCCCGACACTAAGCTGATTGGCCATATCCCCCCCGGATCAGTTCCAGCGTTCTGGCTCTTTATCTTTGATACGCCCCACGTTCATCGCGCGGGCCGCGGGGGAATCCTTCATCGGTAGCTTATACCGACGAACCCCATCAAAGGCGTATAAGGCTCCTGCAACCGCTCCGGCCGTAGGCACCAGACCGATCTCACCAACACCTTTGGCCCCAAATGGGCCTTCGGGCTCGTGCTCCTCTACCAGGATCACTTCCACCGACGGCATATGACGTGCTCGCATCACACCGATCTCACGCATCTTGAAGGTCACCGGCATACCGTTCTTACAAGGTAGATCTTCCGTCAACGCAAACCCCAGCCCCATATGCACGGAACCCTCGATTTGCCCCTCACAAAGGTCTGGATTCACCGCCCGGCCTACATCATGCGCTGCGATGAAGTGTTGGAGTTTGCCCTCTTCATCAAGAATACAGACCTGGGTCGCGTAACCGAACGCTGTATGAGTTTTGATCTTGTCGGTCTTCTGTCCGGGCGAGGTGGTGTCGTCGATTAGGATGTTGGCCTCGTACACACGGCCTTGTAGCTCGTCGAGAGAATGCCCTGCATCCAGATCTACTTTCAACTGTTCCGCCGCGCTCTTCGCTGCACGCCCTCCGAATAAAGTGGCGCGCGAGCCTGTGGTCTGGCCACAGGCCAGCTGATAGGTGGAATCTACCTTCGGTCGGAAGATCGCCGGATCGAGGCCTGTCACCTCTACAGCGAACTGAATAAGAACCGTCAGAAGGCCCTGCCCCATCTCGGTATAGCCGTTGTACAAGGATATGGTGCCATCCGTTTCGATCACGAGACGACATTTCCCCCATTCCTGGGCGCCGTTTCCGATACCGGTATTTTTGATGCCACAGGAGATACCTACCGCCTGTCCCTTTCCATGGGCTTCGTAATATTGGTCCTTCACCGCTTCCAACGTCTTACGGATACCCACCGATTTATCCAGGATCTGCCCGGTGGAGAATAGGTCCCCCACTTCTACAGCGTTGCGCCAACGGATCTCCCAACCGTCGATCCCCACTTTCTCGGCCAACATATCCATACATCCTTCGATACCGAAGTTGGCCTGGTTCGCACCAAATCCTCGCATGGCTCCACAGGGAGGGTTGTTCGTATGTACGCTGACAGCCTTCACATGCACATTGGGTACTCGATAGGGTCCACAGGCGTGGCCAGCGGCTCGCTCCAGCACTTTACCGCCGACGGACGCATACGCCCCCGTATCACCGATCATATTCGCCTTCACTGCGGTGATTCGACCCGATTCATCGCACCCTACTTCGTACTCCATCTCAATGGGATGTCGCTTGGGGTGAATACGAATGGATTCGCTTCGATTCAAGGTCAATTTTACCGGTCGACCGGTCACCTGGCAGAGAAGCGCGGTCTGTGCCTGAATCGACATATCCTCTTTTCCGCCAAAGGCACCACCATTCGGAACCAGCTCAACAAAGAGCTCCTCTTCGGAGATATCGAGGAAACGCGCGACCTGCCGACGGTCATCGAATATCCCCTGCCCCTGGGTATAGAGGTGCATCGCACCATCTTCACGTGGGACAGCAACGGCGCTCTCCGGCTCCAGATAGAGATGCTCAATCCGTTGGGTTTGATAGGTGCCACGTACCACATGGGCACTGGCCTCCAGGGCCTCGTCGATATCACCCCGTACAAATTCGGTTCGCGATAGGATGTTCTCGTGGCTCGGATTCACGCGTGGAGCATCCGGCGCCATCGCTGCACGCGGATTCAACATCGGCTCGAGGATCTCGTATTCCACCTCGATCAGAGCGGCTGCTTCCCGCGCCGTTCTCTCATCACAGGCTGCCACCGCTGCCAGCATATCTCCAACGCAGCGGACCTCTTCGCCAATCGCTACAAACCCCGGCCAATCGTTGTAGATCAGACCATACCATCGTTTGCCGGGCACATCCTTCGCCGTAACAACGGCCTCTACCCCGGGATACTCCAGGGCTTTGGAGGTATCGATGGACCGCACGATGGCTCGAGGATGTTCCGATAATACAATGGCTCCATGCAGCATATCGGCGAAGACAAGATCGGCGACATAGGGGCGATCGCCGAGGGTCATTAGATCCCCTCGATACCGTCCCAGACGATCTCCAACCCGACCTTTGGTTTCGACCTGGGGATAGCCTTCCCCGCGTTTTGCTCGGGCGATGGTCTCGATGGCATCCACGATCTTCACATAACCAGTACAACGGCATAGATGAACATCCAATGCCTTCGCAATCTCATCTCGTGAGGGACTGGGATTGGCGTCTGTGATCTGTTTCGCTCGCAGAGCAATACCCGGAATACAAAATCCGCATTGAAGCCCCGCCGCTGCCACGAAGGAGTCTGCGATGAGTTTCCGCTCTTCGTCCTTCACTCCTTCCAGTGTCAGGATTTCTTTGCCTTCTGCCATCCTCGCCGGCATCGCGCAGGTGACTTTCGGTTTGCCATCGATAAGAGCCAGGCAACAACCACATTGCCCCTGGGGCTGGCAGCCATCTTTCAAAGACAACATGCCGCATTGTTCGCGCAACACCGCCAGTAACGACTCACCCTCACGAGCCTTCACATGTTGATGTTGTCCATTCAGCGTAAACTCAACTGTACTCAATGGTGGCCTCCTGCCTCGACATCATACCACAGGCGTAGGCATGTGCACCCCCATCACCCGTAGTCCCGTACCTCAACCCCGTATGCTCTCCACGATCTGCGCCATAATACTCACCGCTATCTCCGCCGGAGAACGCGCGCCAATAGGCAAACCCACAGGAGCCTGAACCCGCGCGACAAACTCCGCATCCAGCCCATCTTCTTCCAACCAGAGTTTTCGGACGTACCGCTCCTTCTTCTTACTCGCGAGCATGCCGACCCAGCCCGTATAGCCCGCAGCAGCCAACGCCCGAGCATATACCCGATCGGTCGCGTGCCCTCGCGAGACCAATAATACATGGCTGAATCGGGCCACATCTCCCATTGTCTCCACAATATCTTCCGGGGAGCCCAGATGAATTTTCAGCGCATGTGGGAATCGATCCGCTTCCACCAGCTCAGGCCGATCTTCATGGACTTCCTGTAGATAACCGAGCTGATGAATCAGCTCACCCAATTCCACGGAACAATGACCGCCACCACAGAGTAGAATCCGCGGCACCGAGGGTAGAAGCTCCAGGGCGACCTCTGCTCTCCCCCCGCAGACGCCACCAATACCACCCTTCTCTTCTTCGGCGATAAGAACCTCGACCACTTTGCCCTCGGAGCTTTCGAACACCTCGCGACAATGCTCCAACACTGTCGCTTCCATTTTGCCCCCGCCGATGGTTCCCACAAAGGAGCCATCTTCGAAGACCAGCATCTTATGAAACTCTTTTCCTGGAGCCGAGCCACGATGTCGTAATACGGTCGCGACCACGCCAGGTCGACCCATCTCGATGGCATGCACGATCTCTCGAAATATCTCGATGGATTGGCTCATCAACGCTCCTGAAGATCCGCGGCCGTGTTCACATTGCGTAGAACTGCAGGCCCGAGTGCATCAATGTATAACGCTTCTCCCGCTTCGACCAGCACCGATCGCAAGGTAGAGCCTACAGACTCCCCGGAATCTGCCACGGCACGAACTCCAGACCGGGTCAAAAGGATCGGATGCCCACCCTTCCCATTCCAGCTTGGAATCACTCGAGAGACCGTATCTTGTACACCTTGGGCTCGATCCAGAAGATTACGAACTTCGTCGACTTCCACGGCCAGATGATCCACAGGAAAGATCACGAGTCGATCTGGAAGGGTCTGGTTCCAATCCGATAAAGCACAACGCACCGATTCCAATGGGCCGCTATTGGGATCCGGGTTCTCCACGAAGGGGATATCGAGTCCCTCCACCCTCGCCCCGAGCCCCGGCGGAGTCACCGCCAGAATCCGTTCGACTCCAGCATCCGCGAGAACATCTCGTGACCGTTCCAGCAATGTCTGTCCCTGGTAGGTTACAAACGCCTTTGGCCCCAACCCGAGTCGTCTCCCTTGTCCGGCAGCTAAAATGACTCCATAGATGCCTGTCATAGCTCTCCGACTCAGCCTGACGTCCCGGAATGCAGCACCATACGTCGTACGAGCCGCCCGAGAACAAACTTGCGATAGTCTGCGGTAGAACGCACATCGTCGATGGGCTGCACCTCATCTCGCGCTACCGCGGCCGCCGCATCGGCGGTACGAAGATCGGGCACCTGCCCGTTCAAGGACGCTTCCGTCTTGACGAGACGCATGGGGATCGCCGCTACGCTTCCAGCCCCAATACGGACATTCGCTAATTGGTCGCCATCCCGATCCGCAGTCATCGCCAAAAGAACCTTACTGATAGCCTGGGCCCGTCGCGTCCCCACCTTTCGAAACTGTTGGATACGGTTCGCGTTACCTACAGGTATACGAACGCGCACGATCAATTCTCCCGGAGCCAAGGCCGTTTTCCTATAGGCCACATGCATATCGGCATAGTCGACAACACGCTCTCCATTGGTACCGGCCACGACACATTGCGCATCCAGGGCCAATAATACGGGCAGGGAATCACCGGCGGGCGAGGCGTTGGCGATGTTGCCGCCTATCGTCGCCCGGTTCTGAATCTGCCAGGCACCGACTGTCGCAGCCACCTCTGCCAGGATGGGGCATACCGACTGCACATCGGGATGATTACGGATCTCCGTAAAGGTAGACGCCGCACCGATGTCGACCCATTCCTCCGTGCGATGGATCCCCGCAAGCTCCTTCAAGCCAAGGATATTGACCACCGCGGCGTGGCTGCGGCCTGTGGCATAGTCGATAACCATCAGGTCGGTACAACCCGCCACCGGTACCGCGTTACCACCCTGATCGTTCAGAATCGAGAGAGCCTCATTCAGGGTGCTGGGAGAATGGCCACGAGTCATGACGCGTCTCCCTGCATATCGGCGATCACACGCTCCATAGCACGATAGATTCCCACATAACCTGTGCAACGACAGAGATTTCCAGCCAGATGTTCACGAATCTCGGAATGGTCCGGGTTCGGATTCTTGTCGAGGAAAGCACGCGCCGTCAGTACCATACCCGGCGTACACGCACCGCATTGCACCCCGCCCTCTGAAATAAAGGCCTCCTGCAAAGGATCCAGGTCAACTCCATGAGCGATCCCTTCAATGGTCTCCACCGAACGGCCGGCTATCTGGACCATCGGGACGAGGCACGCACAGACTACGGTACCATCAACCAATACGGAACAAGCTCCACACTCCCCTTCGCCGCACCCTTCTTTGGTGCCGGTGAGCCGGAATTCCGTTCGCAAAACATCAAGAAGACGGGCCATAGGACCCGCCTGGCTCTCTACGGCCTCTCCATTCAGCGCAAATCGGGTTGTGTCACTCACGTTCAGATCTCCGTATAATCCACTGTAGGCTTCGTAGTATCCAGCTCTGTAAATTGGGGTGAGCCCGTCACAACGCGCCCCGCCTGGATGTCATCGAGAAGACGCTCGGGTGTGGCCGGAATCGCCACCGGGGCGACCCCCGTGGCGTTTTCAATCGCGGCAACTACGGCCGGCGCTCCCCCATCCATTGGTAGCTCCCCGACTCCCTTGGCCCCAAACGGTCCGCCCCCCGGGTTTTCCACCAATATGGTGTCAAAGGAGGGAGAATCCTGCGTAGTCGGCACGATATAGGTCTGCAGCCGGTCATTCAGATACCGGCCGTTCTCCATCTTCACCTCTTCAAGATAGCCGTAGGCCACGGCCTGAAGGGTACCCCCCTCGACCTGACCCGCACATAAGATCGGGTGTATCGCCTGCCCCACATCACACGCCGCCGTCACATGGTTTGGTGTTGTTGTAAGGGTGTCGGGATCGACCTCCAGCTCGACCACGTCACAGCCCCATCCATAATCCGAATAGGCTGCGCCACGATAGGTCTCTTCATCAAAGCCCTGATCATCGTCCGATGGCTGGAACTGCTCTTCGACGTGCAGACCTCCGTCCTCATCGACCACCCTGCGCGTGACCTCCTGAAACGAGCCCAGGCTATTTCCCTGCGCATCCCAGAAGGCATCGTCTCGTAAGGAAACCGATGACGCGTCGAGTCCATGTTTCGCCGCCAGAATCACGCAGAGCTGCTGGCCGAGGCTACGTCCGGCCTGGGCCAATACCCCGCCAACAACCATAACCGTACGAGAGGCTACCGTTGGCCCCGAATCGGGCACTTCCGATGTATCACACGCTCCCATTCGGACCCGGCTCACCGGAACGCCGATGGCGTCGGCCACGATCTGGCTGAACACCATATCTTTACCCTGGCCAATCTCTGTGGACGCAGCCAGAATTTCCACGGCTCCATCCGTAGCCAGGCGGAGGGCCGCACGGGCCAACATATTCCGTTCGCCATTGCCGGTAAAACCCGCTCCGTGCCAGAACAACGACAGCCCGATTCCCTGCCACGGCTCGCCACTATCGAAACGCTGCCCACGCCTCTTCTCATACTTCAACCATTTCTCTAAAAACCCTGAATTTTCACAGGCTTTCTCTAGGCACTCTATCGCGCTAACGCTGCCGTCGAGGTGTTGTCCTGTGGGCGTGATATCACCCACGCGATAGGCGTTTTTATGTCGAATCGTGTAGGGATCGATACCCAGCTCGCGGCCAATCCGGTCCATATGTCGTTCGATGGCGAACGCCGTCTGGGGGGCACCAAAACCACGAAACGCTCCGTTCGGTGCAGTATTGGTAGCCAGCACCCGCCCGTTAATACGAACATTGGGACAGGAGTAGGCGCCAGCGGCGTGAATTACCCCTCGAGAGAGAACAACGGGTGATAAGGTGACATAGGCTCCCCCATCGAAGAGCACCTCGATATCCATGGCGAGCAATTTGCCATCGGCGTCGACACCGGTGCGATGATGCACTCGAGATGGGTGTCGTTTGGTCGTCCCGATGATGTCCTCGTGGCGATCATAGATGATCTTGACCGGCTGATCACAAGCCTGTGCGAGAAGGCAGGCATGGGCCGCAATGACATCGGGATAATCTTCTTTTCCCCCGAAGCCACCACCTGTGGTGGTTTGCCGCACGCGTATTTTCTCGTCGTCTACATTGAAGAGATGGGTCAACGCCTTATGTACATAGTAGGGGCATTGCATCGAGCCGATAACCTCCAGGGTCTCATCTGGATGAGAGATGGCGATCATTCCATTGGGTTCGATGTAGATATGTTCCTGATGACCCGTCTCGTAGGTCCCTTCTATAATTCGCGCGGATTGGGCAAAGCCTGCGTCAATATCACCGTTCTCAATGGAGCAACGGGCCTGTACGTTGAGCTCGCCGCCGGTGCGAGGATCCCCTTGAAGAGCATCATCCAGAGTCAAAATGGCCGGTAATTCCTCGTACTCGATCTTGACCTTCGCCGCCGCGTCCCGGGCCCGGTCCAAAGTGGGCGCCGCGACCAATACTACCGCCTGTCCCACATGATCCACCTGGTCCTGCGCTAGCACAGGCCAGTCTTCTGCGATCAGTTTTATCGCGTTCGAAACCCGTAGATCGGCAGCGGTAATCACCACGACATCGGGCTCTGCTCGAGCTTCCTCTGCGTCGATACTCCGTATTCGCGCCGAGGCATAGGGGCTCCGAATCGTCGTGCCCATAAACCCACTAAAGGGCAGGTCGTCCAGATAGATTGCCGATCCATCGACCTTGGCACGTCCGTCGGGTCTTTTGGGGCTTTTCCCTACCGATGCTGACTTCATATGCTTGTCCATCCTTGCCCTGAGGACCTAGAGTTTGCCCCATGGGAGCCGCTTCGGCAAGGCCGAGGCTTGGTTCGAATTCTGGCTGGAACCCCGGAAGTGCGGTACTCATAGGGCATGTCGTATGCACAACCGAGCGAACTGCATCTAGGCCGAATCGTAAATCCCAGGCCAGACGGAACGATCGAATGGTTTACCAACGGGGCCCTCGCCATCAACGATCGGGGACAGATCGTGGCGGTCGGCCCTAAGGATGAGCTGCAAGCCCAGTACCCGGAAGCAGCGAGCATCGACCACCGATCAGGCTGGATTGTGCCAGGCTTCGTCGACACCCATGTTCACCTATCCCAGATCTTTGGGCGGGCTCGTGTTCGCGGCGAGCTACTCCGCTGGCTCGACGACGCCATCTTCCCCGTAGAACAGGCCTTCGCCGATCCAAACCACGCCGATAAAGCAGCCCGGTCCTTTGTATCGGAATGTGCCCGCTCGGGGATTACCACGGCGAATATCTTCCTGACCTCACACCCCGAGGCTTCGCAACAATGTTTTCAGGTCGTCGCCGACAGTGGTCTTCGCGCCATCATGGGAATGGTGCAAATGGATCAGGACGCCCCCGCGGACCTCTGTCTCGATGTGGGCCCAGCCATCGACGCCACAACCGAGCTCGCCTCTCGCTGGCACGACTATGACGGCGGGCGTATTCGCTACGCGCTCATGCCAAGGTTTGCGCTCTCCTGCAGTAAAGCCATGCTACAAGAGCTGGGTCGTATTCAGCAGCAGATGCCGGACCTCCATATGCACACCCATGTGGCCGAGAACGAAACCGAATGCAAAGAGGTTCAGGCCCGCTTCCCGGAAGCTTCCGACTATCTATCGGTCTACGCGGATCATGGTCTGGTACATAAGGGCACCCTACTCGCCCACGGGATTCATCTCGCGGACCACAATCTTCAAAAGATTCAAACTCTCGGAGCCGGCGTATCCCATTGCCCGTCCTCGAATATGTTTCTGAAGAGCGGCGTCTTTCCCGTAGAGCGCTATCTGCAATTTAACACCGCCTTTGGTCTCGGAACCGATGTCGGGGCCGGTCCAGAGCTATGCCCATTCGCGGTTATGCGCTCGGCCTACAATATTCAGCCCGATTACTTCTGGCGTCCGGCCGACCTCTTCTGGCGAGCCACTCTTGGCGGGGCACAGGCCCTCGGCCTGGATGCGACCATCGGTTGTCTCTCGCCGGGAAAAGACGCCGACTTCGTGGTGCTGCAACCCGACCGACTGGGCGTCCACGCGCCCTCGATGCCCACGAGGGATCCGAACCCCGAGGAATTGGATGACCTCCTCTCCCCTCTGATCTTCCTGGGCGATGATCGCCTGGTGGAACACGTACGGGTACGAGGGCGAGAGCTGGCCTATCCCGGCGCATAGGAGCGCTGGCCACAGAAACCAGCTGTATGCCTGAAGACCTTGTCTCTTCAAGCAGGCGGGGTATACTGCCGTGCAGGGTAAGAACATATCTCTGGGAGGTTGTAATGAAACAGTGGAAGACCTGGGCAGCGATCGCGGTTTTGGCAATTGGCGCCTGCAAATCCTCAAACGATGAGGCCGATACAAGCGTAAATACTAATGAAGACACGAACACCACGGTAGCCGAGCAGACAATCGTCGATACACCCGAAGAATCCCTTCTAAATACCATCGACGAAGTGGAACAAGTCACCGCGGAACACGATGGTAGCGATGGCTCCCTGATTATGGATATGACCGACGATGCGGAGAACGTTGTCTATTCCGTCAATATCCGACTGGATGATAGCGGGAACGTGCTCTTTGAAACCAAAGGCGACAATAACACCAGCGCGTCGATCCTTGTCGAACCGGGCTTTGCGGCCACCGATGGACACCGTGTATCCAAGTATACCCTTCAAGCGGAAGGGAAAACTCTACTGGTAAGGCTCGAAGGAAAAATAGAGACGATCAGCGACGAGAACAAAGACTCGCTCGGAGACACCATCGAAAAGTTGACCTATATGACCGAGACATTGGAAGGGACACCAACCCCATCCGTGGGTACGGTCGAGATGATCGACGACACGAAATATTTTGTCATCGTCGCGCGCGACGACAGTGGAGATAAATCGGGCGACGACTTGTCCACCTGGCTCGAAGAGACCGAGCTTTCCGATCTGGCAGACAGCCCCGCACTTGGTCGCCTTTTCCGGCTCTTCACCGACACCACCGTTTTAGATGCCGCAGCCCAACTACAAATCAATGCGGAAGCAAAGAAAGACAAAGCCGCATCGACGGATCCCACGGATTCCGAGTTCGGAGAACAGGATGGGGCCATTCATAAATCGCCCATTTGCTCTGGCTTCCTTGGTGGTGCGCTTACGGGCGCTACGGGCGTCGTATGCACTGCCTGTATTGCATCGACACCCGCCACTACGACGGGTATCGGTGCTGTGATACCCGCTTCAGCGTGCACTGCCTGTGCCTGGTTGCTTGGCATCAGCGTCGTCGATTTGATGGCTTGCGTCATCAGTTGGCTCAATGCATTCGAAGAGAGCGATTGTTATGGTGGCGGTGAGTATTGTAAAGAACCGTGGATGGATGGTGCGCTAGCCGCCGACTGTCACGGCTGCGTATGTACCTGTAACGAAGGCAAATGCGACGATTATTGTTCACAACAGGTTCAGGCAAATAGCACGCTCTGCCAGGCGAATTGTCTCAACGAAACCTGTAACTGCATCATCGGCCGTTGTGGCAATGGCACCGTCGAGAGCGTAGGCGAATGCAACGAACAATGTGAAACAGATGAGGACTGTGTAGGTAACGCAACCTGCGTGAACTGCCAATGCCTGGACAATCCTATTCAACAGGACACCACGACAACCCAGGATACTACTATCTCCGCAGATATTAAGACGGATGACGCGGTGCAGGACATCACAGGAGCGACGCAGGACATCGGTGTTAAGACCGATACGGGCACCGAGAACCCATGTGTTCCCAGTGAATGGTGCAACTGTAACGGCATCTGTGAAGACACAGAAGATAGCGCCAGTTGTTGGTCCGATTGTCCGATAAGCGAGATACCGTAGAGCTCGGAATGCCGGTAGTTTGTTAGACGGAAAAAGGGGTGGATTCGTTCCACCCCTTTTTTTCGTATCAACTACGGAGCCAGCTCCTTAATATTCAAGCCGGCCGCCAGGCCGTAGGAGACGGCGTTGCTATAACCGATCTCGGTCAGGCCGAAGGGCTCCGTACCGGTAACCAGATGCGGGCCGGGGGTCACCGCGACCCAACCCACCTCGTAGGGAGTGGTCCCAACCGACACAAAACCCGACGTATCGATTGGCGTGCCATCCAGAGTCACCTGACCCGTTTTCGGCTTCATAACCGTAAGCCAGTCCTGGCTATACCCATCGGGTGTAAGGATCGGATAATCGTCTCGCCATTGCTCCACTGGAATACCGTGGATCAAGGCCGGATCGCCCGTATTCTGATCGGTAGAACCCTGGCTGACCAGGTATTGTCCCACAAGGATTCGACCATTGGCAGTCGCCATGAACGAATCTTCCGTTTTGATATCCAGATAGGTGCCATGCGCAAGGGCGATACCGGTCACCGTATTGCCATCCGTAGACACCTGAACAGGATCGGTCGAAACCACCACATCATCCACGGCCAGAATGCGCCATAGATCGGGATCATTACCACGAGGTGGCGATTTGCCGCATAGGACCTGTCCAGACAGGGCGTAGGTGGGAAGCATCTGCTCTTCCAGATGTTCGGCACAACACGGAGTGTCAGCACCCGCCCCGGGCGGTGGATAGCCGCGGATCACAGCTTCCTCATGCCCCCCAAACGCCATAATAGGTTTATCAGCACTTACGTACGTACCTGTGAGATCGGATTCCGGACCAAAGAGATTGGTGGCGGGCTTGGCCATCAGCTGCAACACCTGGCCTTTCTCCAGGTTCATTGCGAACGTGGCATGAGCTGGATATTCGCTCACTGGTACGATCACATCGTTTGCTACCGCGTCCAGAGTCGCCTCCACCGGACCCGTCACTCGCACCACTACACTGGTCACGCCGTCTTCTACAGCCACAATCGTCACATAGCCTTTTTGCGGCGGTAACGACGGCAACCCGGGAATGACCCCACTGATGTCGGCACCACTCGGCCAGGACAGAATATAGTATTCCGTACCAAGAACGGCCCGAGGCAATAGAAGCGTACCATCGTTGCTGGCGACGTCTTCGTTGTTGAAGGGGTTGAACTGAGCCGCCAACACGGGATGGTCCGCACGAATACGAATCGACCGATTGAAGATTCCGCTACCGTCCAGATCGTGACGGGGCATTTCAAATACAACGGCCGTACCGGCTGGCACTACCCCATTTGGAACCGTCACCGGCGTCGTGGAATAGGACTCGAACACAACATTGGCATCAATATCGCCCGGGTTGGATAGAACCACGGCGTGCGGAACAACTTCCGGATCCCCAAAAGGATCTTCGTACTGATCCAGATCTACCGTCCAGTATTCACAGCCCACATAAGAGCCAAATTTATAGTCGGCGACGCAGCCCGACTGGCAAGAGCCATCAATACATACGGACCCGGGATCACAGGCCTCTGCGTTCTCATAGGCGTCGCCCTCAGCGTTGCAATATTCGCGCGTGTTCAGATCTTTGCAATGGGAGGTAAAGGGTTCGCACATCTTATTGCTACATTCACCATCCGCGCAGAATTCACCTTCTGGACACGACTCGTTCTCTACACCACTGCCGTCCGCCGCACATCGCTGCAAGGTAATGGCATCCAGACAACCCAGAACAGCTCCCGGCTCACAGAGATTATTGCTCTGGCAAAGACCGTTCAGGCAGATGTTGGGGCTGTCGCAGATCTGGAGAACGATCCATTCGCCGTCCTGACAGATCTCAACGATTCCATCACCCCCGCATTGTGTGGTTCCCTCATCACATGCGCTGACGTCGGAGCCATTCTGGTCCACCCCGGTCGTGGGGATATCCTCCCCGGTACTATCCTCGGGGGCCGCGATATCATTCGAGGCGACGGTGTCCACGCTACCTGTATCCGACGAACCACAGGCCAAAAATAGAAGCAAAACAGTGCAAAGATAGACTTGTACAAATTGCCGCAACGGATCCTCCAAGCTCCAATGGGAGCGCGAAACCTATGGCTTCCAAATTCGATTTACAAGAGAAAAACCCCGGAAGCTGAGATACATCAGGCTCTGATGCTGTAGGTCATCCTCGAAACCCACTGGTCAAGACCCCCCTAGACTTGCTATTCTAGTTCTTCTTTTTCGTGGGTCGGTCTGGATGAAGAAAAGTGGTCTGCCACTTATTGTACTCTGCATATATGCTCTAGGAGCATGTAGTTCAGACGACAGTGGCTCGACCGGCGACACCATCACGGATGGTAGCAGCAGCGAAATAATCAGTGATGTAAAGAGTGACATCGCGGACCAGAACGATACGGCGACCAACGACGGTTTTTCCCAGGATGGAGTCGACACCAGCACCGACTCGTCAACAGATACAGGTGTCGACGCCGACGCAAGTATCGAACCCGGAGCCTTCGGATATCCCTGTATCAATGGTGACCAATGCCTCAGTGGGTTCTGCGTTCCATCGGCGAATGGAAATGTATGTACCATCGACTGCATAAGCTATTGTCCCGATGGCTGGCAGTGCACGCTAGTGGATACCCTTGGACCCGACCCGGTACTCATCTGCCTCGAGTCCACTCTTAATCTCTGTCGCCCCTGTATAACCGATGACAACTGTTCCAGCGGCATTGGCGGCCAGGCCGACGACCGCTGTATCTCCTTTGGTGATGCCCAGGGATCCTTCTGTGGGCGGGCCTGCCAGGCAACCGAGGACTGCCCTCCTGGGTATAGCTGTGACCTACTCACAGACGAGACGACCGGGGAGAGCTACCAGCAATGCATGCCGGAAGATGGAGAGTGTACATGCACCCATCACTTCATCGAAGAAGCGGCCGAGACGCTCTGTTATAACCAGGGCTGCGAGGGAGCCCGTAAATGCTCGTCCGAGGGGCTGACCAGCTGTGATGCTCCTGCCCCAACCACCGAGATCTGTGATGGCCTGGACAACGACTGTAACGGTGCCATTGATGACGAGATCATCGGTGACATCTGTGAGGTCACCAACGCTCTAGGTACCTGTGAAGGAACCACGATTTGCGTAGACGGTGGGATTCAATGCGACGGTGCAGAGCCCAAAGACGACCTCTGTGACGGCATTGACAACAACTGCAATGGGGCCACCGACGAGGGCTTCATAGACACCGACATTGATGGCCAGGCGGATTGTGTCGATCCTGACGACGACAACGATATGATCCTCGATGACGGAAATGGCAGTGGCAGCATTGGAGACAATTACTGCGCCGGTGGAAACACCGAGTCCTGTGATGATAATTGTATACTTATTATGAATCCCGACCAGGCCGATATGGATAGCGACGGCATCGGGGATATATGTGATGGGGACCGGGACGGAGACACCATCTCCAACGAGTTTGATAACTGTCCCGACCTGTCTAACTTCGATCAGGCCAATATCGACGGGGACAGCCTGGGTAACGTCTGCGACGACGACGACGACAACGATGGAATCGAGGACTTCGTAGACAACTGCCCCGAGGATTCCAATCCAGCACAAGCCAATAACGATAATGACGACGACGGTGATGTCTGCGATGCCGACGACGACAACGACGGCATCAACGATCTCACGGACAACTGCCCCTTCGTCTACAACCCAGATCAGGCCGACGCGGACGGAGATGGTACCGGTGATGCATGTGTCCTCGACGATGACGGAGACGGCATTGTCGACATCCTGGATAACTGCCCGACGGATCCGAACCCAAACCAATGGGATAAGGACGGCGATGGTATGGGTGACGCCTGCGATAATGACGACGACAACGATGGCTTCCTGGACTCGGTAGACAACTGCCCGTCTCTGTACAACCCAGACCAGCTCAACCACGACCCGGATGGTCTCGGAGACGCCTGCGACGAC
>PBVT01000125.1 GCA_002728755.1 Myxococcales bacterium | reverse complement strand
ATGGTGTTTTTTTTCAAGTGAGTCGCTACTTGAGGCAAAATGTCATTAAGTGCAGTAACGGGTGTGGCCAACATGATGACATCTGCACCCATCACGGCCTCTTTTAGATTCAGCGTCCAGCGGTCAATTACGCCGAGTTCCTTGGCTCGCAGAAGATTATTTTCACTCCGGCCGAATCCTACGACCTCCTGCGCAAAATTGGCTTTCTTCAATGATCTGGCCAGTGACCCCCCGATTAGACCGACTCCAATAATCGTCAGGCTACCAATCACACCCAAATGCAGTTTGCTGGTGCTCATACTCTCCTTTTGTTGAACCAAAAACTATTGAATCAGCGATTGTTCAAGAACGTCCAACGCCTTCGAATTCTCCTCTTCCAAACCAATTGTGAAGCGTAGATGGTTCGGCATACCATAATTGGCAATTGGCCGGACCAGCACACCCCGTTGCAGCATCTTCTCGAATACAGGAAACGCTGGTCTTTGTAGATCGACGCTCAAGAAATTTGCAATTGATGGTATCGATCGAAGGCCCAATGAGGACATACCATTAACCAGTTCAATCATTCCTTGATTGTTTAATTCCCGGCTACGGATCAAAAACTCCTCGTCTTTTAAGGCTCTTTCCGCTGCAGTCAGTGCAAGGCTATTGACATTGAATGGCTGGCGGACACGATTGAGAATGTCTGCAATCTCAGGACTAGACACGCCATATCCGACCCTGAACCCGGCGAGCCCATAAATCTTTGAAAACGTCCTTGTAGCGACCAATGCTGGGTATCGGTTCAGAAGGTGGACAGCATCCGGCATCTGCGCGTCTGAAAAATACTCAAAATATGCTTCGTCAATAACCGTAATCACAGACCCTGGCAGGCTATCGAGAAAAGTGCACACTTCGGTCTCCGAAATCCAGGTCCCAGTAGGATTATTTGGGTTTGCGATAAAGACCAGTTTGGTCTTGCGATCGACCAAGTCTCTCATTGCCTGAAGATCGTGGCCCCATTCAACCGCCGGTGCCGTCTTAAGTTCAGCCCCGACGGCGGATGCTGCTAGGCTGTAGACGGCAAACGCGTGTTCAGACACCACAACACCTTCGCCGGGTGATACGAATGCCTTTACTAGCAGTTCTAGTACGTCGTTGGAACCGTTACCTAGCGTAATTTGGTTCGGCGTAACATCGAGTTTTTGTGCCAAAGCATTTTTCAGGGCATGTCCCGAACCATCCGGATATCTAGAAAATGGTTCATTGCACCCATTGAGGAAATCACGAGCAACAGAGTCTGGTGTTCTGGGGTTTTCATTCGATGCTAAATTGACGATAGGCTCTTTGCCGAATTCACGTTGAATAATGTCGTTGGGTTTACCGGGCTGATAGGGCTGAAGAGCCCGGACACCTGGAATTGCCAACTGCAAGGGATCAAAAATCATTTTAGTCCGCTACTCTTTGGATAGGATCCAAGAACTTTGAACATCGCAGCGTGGCTTTCTATCTCAGTCAGAGTCTTGGCAACGGTTTGATCGTCAAGATGACCATCGAAATCAATAAAAAATATATATTCCCATAAGCCAGTTCTGGATGGTCGCGATTCTACTTTTGTTAGGTCAATACGATTATTGGAAAGCGGCGCCAGAAGCGCGTGCAGCGCTCCGGGTTGATTGCGGACCGACATCGCCACACTTGTTTTGTCTTCTCCAGTTTGGTCGACTGGTCTATGGCCTAGGACCAGAAAACGAGTCGAATTACCGGGCTGATCTTCTATGTTACGGTGAAGAATCGCTAAGCCGTAGGCCTCTGCCGCTTCAGCCGAAGCAATTGCGGTAGCGTTCCTGTCACCCGCGGTTAATCTCGCAGCCTCTGCATTACTGGCTGTGGGATGGAGCTTCACCCCCGGCAGGTTCGAATCAATCCAGAGTCTGCACTGAGAGAGCGCTTGCTGGTGCGCATATAGATATTTAGGTTTGGTCGTCTGAGAATTTCCCAGCAGGCAGTGGCGGACACGAAAATCAATCTCTCCACAGATGGTTAACGGGGTACTGAGTAGTCTGTCCATGGTGTTGCCGATCCCTCCTTCCGTCGAGTTCTCGACGGGCACCACCGCATATTGAGCAGCGTCTGCTTCTGTAGTACGAAATACCTCCTCTATGGTCGGTGTCAGGACGATGTCGATCTCCTGTCCAAAATGTTGAACAGTCGCCAATTCCGAATACGTCCCCGCCGGCCCTAAAGTTGCCACCTGTGGTTTGGCTTCAGCTCCACGGCATAGAGAAATGATTTCCCGGAAGAGTCTCTCAATTTGTTCTGTAGAGAGTGGCCCTTTGTTTAGATTGGCAATTCTTCCAAGTATCTTGGCTTCACGCTCGGGGCGGTAGATGACTGGATCATTCCCGCGTGTCTTGATCTCGCCGACTGTTTTTGCCAGATCAACCCTGCGATTGACCAGCGCCAAAAGCTCTGCATCGAGCTTGTCGATCTGGCGTCTGAGCGCATCAATTTCAGGTTCTCTAGACATGGTAAGGTGGTCATCCCAGAGTGTAAAACACTCCCCCCTTTAATGGGTTGAGGGTTGAGGCTAGAGCCTTATTCTGAGTCTTCTTCTAGGTGACTCTCAGCATCTTCGATAAGACCAACACTAATCAGGCTCTCTTGCTCGGCCATATCAATCAATCGTACGCCTTGGGTATTACGGCCGAGCCGTGGTATTTCAGCCACCCTGGTTCGAACGAGTCGACCACTTTCAGTCATAAGCATTAATTCATCCTCTGCAGAAACCAGAACCGCCCCTACAACCTTGCCATTTCGAATACCGTCTTGAATGGCAATAACGCCTTGGCCGCCCCGGCGTTTGCGTGGAAATTCAGTCAGGCTGGTTTGTTTTCCGTAACCTCTGGCGGTAGCTGTTAAGATCGCCTTGGAGGTATCCCTTTCCCGGACAGCCAGCATGGCAATCAGGCGCTGACCTTTTTTCAAAGCTATTCCCCTGACACCACGCGCTCCTCTTCCCATGACACGCACATCGGTCTCGGAAAAACGAATAGACTTCCCACTGTCGCTGAACAGCAAGAGGTCGGAGTTGCCCTCCGTCAGACCGACGCCGACTAGTTCGTCATCTTCAGTCAGTACAATCGCTCTGAGGCCGGAAGAACGCGGTCGGGAGAAATCAGCCAGATTGCATTTTTTAACGATTCCGCCCCGTGTTGCCATGAAGACACGGTGTCCTTCAGGGTAACCATTGAACGGCATAAATGCCGTAATTCGCTCATCTGGGCCTAGCGGAAGTAGGTTTACCAACGGTCGGCCCCGGGCCTGTCTTCCGGCCTGGGGCAATTGGAACACGCGTAACCAGTAAACCTTACCACTGTTTGAAAAACACAGAATCGTGTCATGGGAGTGAGCAACAAACATGGACTTGACAAAGTCATTTTCCTTGGTTCGGGTTGCGATTCGGCCCTTTCCTCCTCTCCTTTGTGCCTGATAATCATCAAGTGGTTGGGCTTTGGCATACCCTTCGTGAGATAAGGTCACGACCATGTCTTCCCGGTTTATAAGATCTTCATCGGTGAGATCCAGTCGATTGGCCAAGATTTCTGTTCGTCGCAGGTCCTTGTATTTTTCCCGCATTTCCAATAACTCTCCCCTGACAACGTCCATCAGTCTGGTAGGGTCTTCAAGGATATCAAGCAGATCCTTGATTACGGCAAGGTTTTTGCGATATTCGTCAGAGATCTTTTCCTTTTCCAGGCCGGTCAAACGATGCAGCCGAAGATCAAGAATAGCCTGTGCCTGTACAGCGGTCAGTCGGTATCCATCCTCCTGAAGGCCGAATTCAGGGCCTACGTTCTCAGGTCGAGTGTGTTGCGGATTCGCCAACTCTACGAGTTGGCTGACGACACCCGCATCCCAGACTCTCTCGATTAATCGCCTCTTCGCCGTTGAAGGGTCGGCTGCCGCTTTAATCAGCGCGATAACAGCATCAATATTCGTCAAGGCAACAGCCAGACCCTCGAGGATATGCACCCTGTCCCGGGTCTTTCTCAGATCATAGATGGTTCGTCGGGTGACTACCTCCCGGCGATGGCGAATAAAGCTCTCAATGAGCTCCCTTAAGTTAAACAGCCTAGGCTGGTTTTCACTCAGCCCGACGAGATTAATCCCGAATACTGTCTGCATCTGAGTTTGCTGGTAGAGATTATTTAGTACGACCTCTGGGACCTCTCCCCGTTTCAGCTGGATCACCATTCTCATGCCTGATTTATCGGACTCGTCCCGCAGCCCATTGATGCCTCCTATCCTCTCATTTCTAACAAGTTCTGCAATTTTCTCCAGGAGCCTTGCCTTGTTGACCTGATAGGGTAGTTCGGTAACGACCAGGCAGGAACGGTTTCCATTGTCGATCTCTTCGATTTCGACCCTGGCACGCACATAGATTCGACCTCGGCCGGTCTCATATGCCTGCCGGATACCTGCGGTTCCATTGATGATTCCCGCGGTCGGAAAGTCCGGGCCTGGAAGATTTTGAATCAGGTCCGAAAGACTCGCATCCGGGTTATTGACCAATACCAGGCACGCATCGATCGTTTCGGCCAGATTATGGGGGGGGATATTGGTCGCCATGCCCACGGCTATCCCTGACGAACCGTTGATCAGGAGGTTTGGGATCTTTGCCGGCAAAACCACTGGCTGCGTTTCCGTCTCGTCGTAGTTCGCTTGAAAATCTACGGTGTTCTTTTCTATATCTTCGAGCAGTTCGTGGGCTAGCCGGGACAGTCGTATTTCGGTATAGCGCATCGCAGCGGGAGAGTCGCCGTCCACAGAACCGAAGTTGCCTTGACCATCAATCAACGGATAACGTAAGGAAAACGGCTGCGCCATGCGGACAATGGTGTCATAGACAGCATTATCACCGTGGGGGTGATATTTACCGATAACATCGCCCACGATCCGGGCTGATTTCTTATAAGGCTTGTTCCAATCGTTGCTAAGCTCCGACATGGCGTAAAGAACCCGTCGGTGGACGGGTTTAAGACCGTCACGTACATCAGGCAATGCTCTGCCGACGATGACGCTCATCGCATAGTCAAGATACGATTGCCGCATCTCCTGTTCTAGGTTTGCGGCAATCGTTTCTTTAGCAATCTCAGTCATTTCAGCAGAACATCCGGCTCAGCATAGATGCATCGTTTGACATAGAAAAGACCCTCGGAAAGGGTCTGGATTTTTCTTGGTCAAGGGTGGGTTAATCCAGCATCGGAACACCAGAATTTTACCACAGAAACATTGCTTTCTGTGGTCGATGACACGCTTTGCAACAAAGTTCTAGCTGGCTATTCAGGGGCCAGCAGTGATTCTTTTGCAAAAATATCTGGAGTTACCAGTCAGCGGATCGAAGCTACCGCCTGGCTGCATATTTCGGCCAGGGTCCCGATCCACGGCATCGCAGCGACCACCACAAGTGCGTTCAATGAAAGGATCAGGTGCTGTGCGTTTCCACAGTTCAACTGGATATCAGTCCCTGTGTCAGGCGACTCAAAATACATTATCTTGACAATTCTCAGATAATAAAACGCACCTACGACAGCGGAAATGACCGCGATCACGGCAACCCAGGCGAGTTCGGCATCAATGACCGATTGCAGAACCGATAGTTTCGCGTAGAAGCCAATCGTCGGTGGCACACCCGCTAGAGAAAACATCAACAGAAGCATCAAGAAAGCTAACCAGGGATGCTGGTGGTTGAGGCCTTTGTAGTCCTCTATCAGGTCGGCTTCCGTTCCTTGTCTCGTCAGAGTGAGAACCACACCGAAAACACCGAGGGTAATCACCCCATAGATCAGGATATAGGTCAATGCTGCGGAATATCCCATGGCCGTACCCGACAGTATGCCCAGCAGAAAAAATCCCATGTGGGAGATCGCCGAATAAGCCAGCATACGCTTAATATTTTTCTGGGCAATAGCTACGACATTGCCCAGAACAACAGAAAACAAAGACGCCGCAATCAGCATCTCCTGCCAAGTTTGGAAAAGACCCTCCAAGCCTTCTGCCAGCAATCTGAGTATCATTGCGCAGGCCGCAAGCTTGGGCGCAGCAGCAAGAAACAGGGTAGTCGATGTCGGCGCACCCTCGTAGACGTCAGGAACCCACATATGGAATGGCACGGCACCGATTTTGAACAGTAGACCGGTGACCACTAGTATCAGTGCCAAAATCAAAGGAAGACCGGGGGTTCCGATTTGACCCACCTCAGTACTCATCTCGCTAATGACAAGGGTGCCCGTAAGACCGTACAGCAAGGACATCCCATACAGCAGCACTCCCGAAGCCAGTGCACCCAGTACGAACAGTTTCATGGCCGCTTCCGAGGCCGGAATGGAATCACGCTGCATACCAACCATCGCGTAAAGGCATAGCGCCAACAATTCCACACCGATATAGACGGTTAACAAATGATAGGCTGAGGTCATGATCATCATGCCTACCACGCCAAAAAGACCAAGAACAACATACTCTCCTCTCCAGAACCCCCGCTCTAGTGCATAACGCCTGCTGTAGACGAATACAACTGCGCTGAAGAGACAAATTCCGGCTTTGAGCAGATCCGATATTCGATCCTTAACCACTAGGCTGTTAAGTCCAACCACTGAGTTTGAGTCAGAATTGGACAGAATAATCAGGACTGTAATCAGCAGGGTCACTAGTGCCAGACTAAAACTGGTCCAAGCCCGTAGCCGGGCCGGCAAGTAAAGATCAAGCACAAGGATCAGGCAGGCCATCAGCGAGACGATAATCTCGGGGAGCACGATGAGGATGTCTTCAGCAACCAGACTCATCACAGTTTGCTCTGTGCGGCGTGTTGAAGAAGGTTGTCAACCGAGACATGCACGACTTCCAGCAACGGCAGTGGAAACACCCCGATGGCCAGTACGCCCGCGGCAAGAGCGGTTAGAACAAGCGTTTCTCTTCCATTGATATCTTGAAGTGCCTTGACCTTGTCGTTCGCTACCGGGCCGAAAACCACTCTTTTGATCATCCATAAGGTGTAGGCGGCGCCCAATATCAACGTACTCCCTGCAACCAGAGCAAACCAACCATTGATCCTGAAACTGCCGAGTATGACGAGGAATTCGCCGACGAAACCGGAAGTCCCGGGAAGCCCGGCATTCGCCATAGCAAAAAACACAAAAAATGCTGCGAAAACGGGCATGGTGTTCACAACCCCCCCGTAGGAAGTGATTTCACGGGAGTGAACCCGGTCGTACAACACCCCGACACACAAGAACAAAGCACCAGACACAAATCCATGTGAGATCATCTGAATAATTGCGCCCTCCATTCCCTGAGCATCAAAAATGAAAAGACCCAGCGTTACGAAACCCATGTGGGAAATAGAAGAATAGGCAATCAGTTTTTTCATATCGCGCTGTACCAGCGCAACAAACGCGATATAGACGACCGCCACCAAAGACAGGCCAATTACAGGCCCTGCAAGGGAGTGTGCCGCATCGGGCGTTATCGGTATGCTGAACCGTAGAAACCCATAAGCACCCATCTTGAGGGTAATGGCCGCAAGTATGACCGAACCTCCCGTCGGTGCTTCAACATGGGCATCAGGCAACCACGTATGGACGGGAAACATCGGCACCTTCACTGCGAATGCAGCGAAAAACGCTAAAAACAGATAAACCTGTGCCGAAAAGCCCAGCGGTGTAGTGTGAAATTCCTGAATGCTGAACGACTGATCCGTTGCAAAGTAAAGATAGACAATTGCCACAAGCATCAGCAAAGAACCCAACAATGTATAAAGAAAGAACTTAATCGCGGCGTAGACTCGATTCGGCCCACCCCAAATTCCGATTATCAGGAACATCGGTATCAGCACAGCTTCCCAAAACACATAAAACAAAATGGCATCCAATGCGCTGAATACCCCGATCATCAGACCCTCCATGATCAGAAACGCTGCCATATATTGAGCAACGCGTTCCTGGATTATTTCCCACCCGGCGATTACAACAATGACGGTCAACAACGTTGTCAGCAGTATTAGCAACAACGATATCCCATCGATACCCAGGTGGTAGAAAATATTTAGAGGAGCGACCCAACTGTGGTGCTCGACGAACTGCATGTTCTTCTCGTTAAGGTCAAACCCAGTGTAGAGAGACAATGACACAATGAAAGTAGCTAGCGAAAAGCCCAGGGCGAGCTTGCGGGCTAAAGGGGCGTTCTGATCACCCCCGGACGAGAGTACCAGTACACCACCGATCATGGGCAACCAGATCAGAAGACTGAGAATGTGTTGATCCAGGATCGTCACGCCCAAAGCTTCCATGACATCAGGAGGACCAATCCGATAATCATCGCAAAAGCGTAGTGGTAGACGTAACCACTCTGAAGCCTGCGGGCAATTCCTGAAATCCAACCGACGACGTTAGCCGTACCATTGACCGCCAGACCGTCAATCAATTTGATATCAATAAACCCCCATAGCCAGTTTCCAAATGACCGTCCGCCGTTTGCAAAGACCATCTGGTACAGCTCGTCAAATCCATATTTGCGGAGTAACACCCGATAAATTAGTGTCAGTCTGGAGGAGATCAGGCCTGGGAGTAATGGATAGCGGATGTAAAACAGCCAAGCCAGAGCGATTCCCGTCACTGCGAGCCATAGAGGTGGTGTAAAAAATCCGTGCAGCACCATTCCCAACGCGGTGTATTGAACAGCCCCTTCAGCAGCAGATGGATACTCGATAGAATTACCGAAAAGTGCTCCCGATAATGCGCTTTCAACCATCAGCATCCCTGCCGCCAATGACGGTATGGCCAAGAGAATGAGTGGAATCGTGACTGATCGCGGACTTTCGTGAAGGTGACTGCTGGTTTGGTCACTGAATCTGGGCTTACCATGGAAAACCATAAAAATCAGCCGGAAAGAGTAAAACGCAGTGATCACAACACCACTGAGGACCGCAATATAGGCAAATCCCGAACCGGGTATGTTGGAAAGGTGCACCGCCTCGATAATGGCATCCTTTGAGAAGAACCCGGCAAAGGGGGGGATACCCGCAAGGGCGAGGCTGCCGATAACTGCAGTGATATAGGTGACCGGCATGGAACGGCGTAGACCACCCATACGTCGCATATCCTGCTCGTGATGCAAGGCAATAATCACCGAACCCGCAGCCAGAAACAGCAAGGCCTTGAAAAACGCATGGGTTGCGAGATGAAAAATCGAAACCGAATAGGCGGAAACACCCAATGCGACCGTCATGTAACCGAGTTGAGAGAGGGTTGAATAAGCCACGACCCGCTTAATGTCGTTCTGGACCAACCCCACCAGCGCCATAAGCAGGGCAGTCACTGCGCCAATCACCAGTACGACAGAAAGCGCAGTGGTTGTCAGTTCAAAAAGCGGTGACATACGTGCAACCATGAATATTCCAGCTGTAACCATAGTTGCGGCATGTATAAGCGCTGAAATCGGGGTGGGTCCTTCCATGGAATCAGGCAGCCAGACGTGTAGGGGCACTTGAGCAGACTTCCCCATGGCCCCTACAAATAACAGCAAACAGATAACTGTCATCCATTCCCACTTAAAGCCAAGGGGGCCAATAACCGGATCGCCATTGTAGTTCTGCGCACCAGTAAAAACCGTCGCATAATCCAAACTACCAAATAAATACAGCACTGCAGCGATCCCCAGAATGAAACCAAGGTCGCCGACCCTGTTAACCAGGAATGCTTTCATGTTGGCCGCTATCGCGGACTCTCTTTCGTGCCAGAAACCGATCAGCAGATAGGAAACCAGACCGACCGCTTCCCAGCCAAAGAACAACTGCAGGAAGTTATTGGCCATTACCAACATCAACATCGCGAAAGTGAATAATGAGATATAGCTGAAGAAACGGGTGTAACCCGGGTCGTCATGCATGTATCCAACGGTATAGATATGGACCATAAGCGAAACAAAAGCGACCACGCTCATCATCACTACTGTCAGCCTGTCGATGAGAAACCCGATTTCAAAGGAAACGCCGCCGCTGATCGCCCATGTATAGACGCTGCCTTGGAAAACATTTCCACGGAAGACGTCCACCGCTACCAGCAGGGACAGGATCAGCGCCAGACCGACTGCCGCAATAGTCACCCGATGAGTCCAGACTTTCCCAATTAAGTGTCCGGTTACGCCAGCCACTATGGAAGCTGCCAGGCACAAAAGAGGGATCAGGATATAAATGGTTTCCATCTAATGGGGATCAGCCTTTAAGCTGATCAAGATCCTGAACGTTGATTGAATGCCGGTTTCTAAAGAGGAGAATCAGGATCGCCAGTCCAATCGCTGCTTCAGCTGCCGCGACCGTTAGAATAAAAAACACAAATACCTGACCTGCCGGATCACCCAGATAGTGTGAGAAAGCCACAAAGTTGATATTGACTGCCAGCAGCAGAAGTTCAATCGCCATCAGGATGATGACCAGATTTTTTCGGTTTAGGAATACGCCCACCACACTCAGGGCGAACAGTACGGCGCTCAGTACTAGATAGTGGGAGAGCGGGATCACTCGACGTCACCCTGACGTGTGCCGGAGGGCACGTCGACGACCCGCAGACGATCTGACTTTTTGACCTGTACCTGCATCGAAGGTTTTTGGTAAAGAGTTTCAGGTCTTCGCCTTAGCGTAAGCGCAATCGCCGCGACGATAGCCACCAGCAGAATCAGCCCGGCGACTTCAAAGGCCAGTACGTAATCCGTATAAAGTAACAGGCCCAGCTCCCGCGTGTTGCTGTAGTCAGCCGGTTGACCGGCGGGCCGTGCCACATTGTCTAGCTCAAATCGGCCCGACAGGACCACCAGCGCGATCTCCACCATCATGATTCCAGCAATAACTGCCCCGACCGGAAGATACCGGGTAAATCCCTCCCGCATTTGGACGATATCAATGTCAAGCATCATCACGACAAAGAGAAACAGAACCATTACAGCACCGACGTATACCAGGACCAGCGTTATCGCCAGGAATTCGGCTTCCAGTGTTATCCAGATACACGCCGCGGAAAAAAAACACAGTACGAGAAACAAAGCCGCTTTTACGGGGTTGCGGACGCTGATTACCATAGCGCTGGATCCAACCAGCACCGCGGCAAGCACATAAAACACAACTGATAGGAGGGTCATTGAGAGCTCAGAAAGTGGGTTCGTTAGCGGTAAGGGGCATCCTGCTCCCGGGCGGCGGCGATGCCGTCTTCGTAACGATCTCCCAGAGAGAGCAGGTCGATTTTGGTCACCACCCCAGATTCCCCGGTTTCAAAATGGTATTCATCAATATCCGTGAGAACTATGGAATCGACCGGACAGGCCTCCTCGCAGAATCCGCAATAGATGCATTTGAAAAGGTCAATGTCGTAGCGAGTGGTCCGCCGGGTACCATCCTCACGCTCTTCTGACTCAATGGTTATAGCAAGAGCCGGACAGACGGCTTCACAGAGCTTACATGCAATACAGCGTTCTTCGCCGTTTGGATAACGCCTGAGGGCATGAAGCCCGCGAAAGCGCGGAGATTTGGGTGTCTTCTCTTCTGGGTATTGAATGGTGAACTTACGTTTAAAGAAATACTTCCCGGTCAGCAGCAGACCTCTGAACAATTCGTTCAGAGACCAGGTCTGAATAATCTGTTTGAACGGAATATTCATTTTACCTATTACCGAAATATTTCACCGTACGGTGTAAAGACTCTGACGAAACCGATGACACCGATCCAGATCAGCGTGATGGGGATAAACACTTTCCAACCCAGCCGCATGATCTGGTCATACCTGTAACGGGGAAAGGTCGCTCGGAACCACAGAAAAAGAAACGCCACAATGCAAAGCTTACCCAGAAACCAGAAGAGACCCGGCACCCAGACAAATGGTGGTATTTCGAGCGGAGGATTCCACCCACCGAGAAACATCAGCACTGTCAGAGCGGAGATCAGCAGCATATTGGCGTACTCCGCGAGAAAAAACAATGCGAATCCCATGCCTGAATAGTCCACATGAAATCCCGCTACGATTTCGGACTCCCCTTCAGCGACGTCGAACGGAGCACGGTTGGTTTCGGCAACACCGGAAATCAGGTAGACCACGAAGAGTGGCAGCAATGGAATGAAATACCATTGGTGAATACCACCAGACTGGGCCTGCACGATTGCACTGAGATTCAAGCTACCAGCGGCCATCAGCACGCCGACCAGGGCGAACCCCATGGCAATCTCATAAGCAACGATCTGAGCTGCTGCCCGCATGGCGCCCAGGAACGCATATTTCGAGTTAGACGCCCAACCGGCCACGATCACCCCATAAACGCCCATCGAGGTCAGGGCGAGAACGTAGAGCAGACTTGCATCGATGTCGGCCAGAACCAGAGAATCAGAAAATGGGATCACGGCCCAGGCCGCAAGCGCTGGTGCCAAGGCCAGAACTGGCGCAATGAAAAAGAGATAATGATCCGACTTTGTCGGCTGAATCATCTCCTTGAACATCAATTTGACCACATCCGCTATAGGTTGAAGGAGGCCTTTAGGCCCGACCCTGTTCGGGCCGACGCGTACATGCATGTAGGCGATGACCTTCCTCTCCAGATAGGTGTAGTAGGCGACTGAAAGAATCAAGGGACCCAGTATCAGGCCGATCTTGACAGCGAGTTGTAGGATGACTGGCAGTTGTTGCCAGGTTTGAATCATCCAGTCCATTTCAGGCGTCAGCCACGATAGTCACATGGCTGCTGGACCCCAGAACGGCTGTCTCGGCGTATCCCCCGGGGATATACACGGTTCCAACTGGGACCCTCTGATCGATCTTTAACGGCAGCGTCACACTGCCGTTCTGACCGTTGACCCTGACCCGACTGCCGTCAGACAGTCCTAAGTCCGATAGCACGCCTGCACCTATGTGAACCATTGGAGGCCCGGCATCTATCGTTGCCTGCAACGCCGGCGCACGCCGGACAATCGGGTCGGTAGCATAAATAGGCACATCCATTGCAAGGCAGAGGGCAGAGTCACCATCAGCCTTTTCGGGCTCTTCGATCACCTTTTCATGCTCTTCGGTATCGGCATAACGCAGATCCAGAGCGTTCAGTTCCGGCACTTCCACTTCCTGTGTGACTTCCTCCACACTGACATAGTCGAAACCATCGAGATCAAGGAGATTCCCCAGTACCCGTAGAATCTTCCACCCAGGTCTCGCCTGCCCCTTTGGAAGCACCGCGGGAGTCGAGCTTTGAAACCTTCCTTCCAGATTGACGTAGGTCCCTGCTATTTCCGTAAAAATTGCCAAAGGCAAAACGACATCGGCCTGGGGGGGTACGGCGGATCGGAAGCACGAGAACGAGAGCACGAATTCCGCGTCATTGAGGGATTCTTTGAGTTGATACGGTTCCGCATAGTCACAGTCGGCTTCTATGCCATAAAGAATGTATGCCTTCAGATGCGCTCGAACCATAGCTCGGGGATCTAAGCCTGGCTCTGTGACCGAGAGGCCGTTGGGATCACGATGTGAAACACATCCCGCTAACCACGCAGCGGCACTATTGGCATCCGGAAGAAGTGCGGTACGGCTATCGCTTACGTCGGCCACCCAGAATGCCAATCGACGTAAAAGGGCTGCATTCCGGTCATTGGAACTGACCTGGCCAAGTACAATCAGATTGTCTCCATCACCTGACAACAGCATGTCTGCAACACCGGTCAGCGCCGGATCCGCATCGTCTGTGCCAGCAAGGATACTGATCCAGTCAGGTAACTTTTTTTCGATCCGCTCTGCCAGAATTCTGGCCAATTGGGCGAATTTTCCAGGTAAATCGCGAGGCAATACCGCGGATTCGTGCGCCACGGGAAAATTAAAATCGTATTGGATGGAATTCAGGGCAGCAACACGACCCCCATTCTGCACCATTTTGCGTAACCGCAGCGCAATCAGGGGCAGTTCTT
>PBVT01000033.1 GCA_002728755.1 Myxococcales bacterium | reverse complement strand
CGGGAAATCGTTTGCAGTCCTATGTTGATTGCCACGGATGTTCTGTTGTCCTTTCGTAACGGTCCATTCATTTCTACGAGCACGAATAGAACGACATCCCAATCCCACAAAGGCGTTAGCCGGAGACTGCCACATGCCTGCTCCTACCAATGACGATTCGGCCGACCTCAATCTGTTGTTCGCCTTCCTGGCACTTCAGATGAACTTCAACGATCGTGAAGAACTTCTCCAGGGGATGAGCATTTGGGTAAATCACAAATCGCGATCCTTGGGAGACATTCTAATGGAGCAAGGGTTTCTGACGAAGGACCGTCATGAAATGCTGGAAACGCTTGTTGAAGAACATTTGCGTCAACATGACAATGATCCGGAAAAAAGTTTGGTAGCGGTCCATGCGGCCACCATGTCTCTAGCGGCAGTGCGAGATGCGTTAGGAAATGTGGGTGACGAGGACATTGAAATTTCGATTGCACGTTTGTCTCCATCCCCGGTGGAGGATGCAGGTCAGACCTGGCAGCTTTCTTCCATGACCGACAAATCGATAGGTTCGCGGTTCCGCGTACTGCGACCTCATGCCAAAGGCGGCTTGGGGCAAGTTTTCGTCGCTCGTGACGATGAACTGAACCGCGAAGTCGCCTTGAAAGAAATTCAGCCGCAGTATGCCGACGACCAGATGAGTCGTAGCCGTTTTGTGCTAGAAGCCGAAATCACAGGCGGTTTGGAACACCCAGGCATTGTCCCCGTGTACGGCATGGGAGCATACCCCGACGGTAGACCGTACTACGCCATGCGGTTTATCCGAGGGGACAGTCTGAAGGACACCATCGCCCGCTTCCACAAGTCGAGCAAGAATAAGAAAGATCCTGGTTCCAGGAGCCTTGAATTCCGTAAGCTGCTACGTCGATTTACGGATGTGTGTTACGCCATGGAATATGCCCATAGCCGTCACGTGTTACATCGTGACATCAAACCGGGAAATATCATGCTGGGAAAATATGGTGAAACGATGGTGGTCGATTGGGGAATGGCCAAAGTCGTGAATATCACGGAAGACGATCCGACCATGAATTTGGATCACCTACCAATCACTCCAACGATCAGCAAAAACATTGTGGCCACGTCAATGGGCTCGACGGTAGGGACACCTCCTTACATGAGTCCGGAGCAAGCAGCCGGCCGACTGGACCGGCTGGGGCCGGCGTCTGACATCTACGGCTTAGGGGCAACCCTATTCCATCTGCTAACAGGCCGAGCACCTTTCCGCGACAAAGATGTCGGCAGTGTCCTCAATCGAGTGATGGCAGGTGACTTTGAACCTCCTCGCCAAGTGGACGCCAGTGTCCCCAAGCCGCTGGAGGCAATTTGTTTAAAAGCCATGTCATTGAGTTCCGATCAGCGGTACGAATCTGCCAGTGAATTGGCCGAAGACATCGAACACTGGTTGGCTGACGAACCCGTCACCGCCTACGAAGAACCGTTTTGGCAGAAGACAGCTCGGTGGTTCCGCCGTCACAAAGCATGGGCTCAGGCTGTCGCCGTATCGTTGGTGACCATTTCCGTCGTGTCCACGATCGCATTCATGACGGTGAACCGGGCTTTGCAGGAAGAGAAAAAAGCAAAGTTGGCTGCTGCGGAAGCGCAACTGCACGAAGAGCAAGCCAAGGAGGAAGCTCAAGAACAGCGAGATTTTGCTGTGGACCGTCTACATGACGCACGGAATGCTGTCGATAAATTCGTTGTGGGAGCTGCTGAGGCTCTAAAATACGAAACGTTGTACCAAGATGTGCGTCATCAAATCTTGAGAATGGCTGTTGAGGAATATGCCAAACTGGCAGAACACAGAGCCGAATATCCTAGTCTCGAAATTGAACGTGGGCGGGCTCTCGTACAGTTGGGCAAAGCCGAACGCATGATGGGAAACACCACGGAGGCGATGGACGTTTATCACCAGGCAATGCAAATCTTTCAAATTTATGATGATCACTCGGACGCAACACTTGAAATTGTCAGAACCTACAATCAGTTAGGACTTGCCCACACAGACAAAAATCAACGAGATGCAGCCGAACAAGCATACCGGGATGCCATCGCATTCCTGCAGCCGATCGTGGAAGCACATCCCGATGAGTTCGATTTCTCAGATGCCCTGGGAGACGTTTATCATCATTTGGCTGTACTGCAGCGAGACGCTGGCCAAACGAACGAGGCCAAAAGCAGTTTACAGGAGGCGATTTCCCAATACGATCACTTAAGGAAGCGTAGCTTGGGACATCACCAATATGTCGTTGCGCTCGCCAAGTCGCGATTGGTACTTGGTAGGATCCTCTTAGACCTTGGTCATTACGAACAGGCGCTCGAGGAATTCGACATGGCCATTCGCAATGGTGAAGCTGTTATCCAAAAGACAATGGAGGTCGATCCTACTACAGGCAGCGCAGAGCAAATTCAACGGTTGGTCCAAACAGATATGGATAATGTGGATGCCAGGGAAGTGGTGGCCACCGCTAGTCTGGAGCGTGCAAGTGCGTTGGGTATGTTGGGCCGATATCAGGAGCAGTTAGCTGCATATGAGGTTGCCGTCAGAGGATATACGGTTCTCAGTAACATCCTGCGACATGTGCAACCATATCGCGAGAATCTCTCAGCCACACTCAACAATCAGGGCTGGGCATTCTACCGGCAAGGACTTACACAAGAGGCAGAATTTGCTTTCAGACAAGCCTTGATTTCGTACGAAGACTTGGTCAACCTCTATAAATTGCCCCGATATTTTGAGAACAAGGCTGTCACGATTGACGGGACAGCCAAAGTACTGAGCGAGCGAGGAAATCACCAGGATGCTTCACTCGCACACCAAACGGCTGCTGGCATCTTCGGAGACCTAGCTGAAAAATTTCCTGACGTACCTCGTTATGCCGAACGTCAGGCAGTAGCCCTGGGCAACCTGGCTCACGTATTGCACAAAATGGATCGCTTGGATCAAGCTCTTAAGCAGTTCCAGGTGGTGGTTGAATCGTTGGACCAGTTGATTCTTGACCAACCTCTACGTCCCGACACTCGTGATGCAGCAGCAGCCATCTATAAACAATATGCTGAGTTACAATTAAGTCGCGGTGACGAGGCGGCCGCTCAGGAAGCGTTCGAACGAGCCAAGTCGTATTGGCAAGACATCGCAAATGCTAATCAGACAGCGGCGGCCGAACACCTGAACCGCTTGGCCCGATTCCTGGCTAACTGTTCTCTGGAATCCTTGCGTGACATCGCTGCTGCTGGCCATTGGGCTCGAGAAGCCCATCAAATGGCGCCAAAAAATCCGAGTTACTGTACCACTTTGGGAATCATTGAGTACCGCAGTGGAAACTGGGGCAAGGCGATCGAATGGTTGAACCAAACCATCGCCCTGCGTGAAAACGAACCCCAGGCCACCGAACTTTTCTTTCTGTCGATGGCGCTATGGCAACAGGCACTGGGTCCCCAAGAGCAAGCCGCACAATACTTCCAGCAAGCCGGGAACTGGACAGACAAGAATCGCCCTGGCAATGCAAATCTGGCGCGCATACGTACCGAGGCAGCGCAAGTACGGGTAGAGTTCAACACGACGGATTCGCCAGAACCGGCTAAGTCTTACTGATTAATTTTCAGGATTTGTCACTTCGTTCGTAAGCTCGTAGGCGGTTTCTTTATTCGCATTCGACGAAACGAACGGATGATCTTGATAGACGCAGTGATTTTGCAGGTGCACATTGCGATTGCTTCACTGCCTGCACGGGTGCTACGCGATGGAACACTGTACGGATTGCAGGTTTTCCGCAAAAGTGGCGCGGACATATCATCAGAGGATAGAAGTACTAGCAGGTAGGGTTGGTCATTACGTGGACGAGTTTGGTGGGATAGTCGCTGGTATCGATGGTAGGCAGTGCGGAAAACCTATAGCCGCGAACCACAGACACCCCTTGTGACCTATAAGACTTCTCGCAGACATTCTGTAAGGGCATCAACTGGACTTCCTGATCCCTCGACGCGATTTCACCACACCGGTGTTTCGTGGAACACAAATAATGTTTCGTAGGCACGAACAGTCCGCAAGCTGAGCTGTGGTGGCACTCGGAGCGGTTACATGCTATGCTAGTTAAATAGTGGACTTCAGACGAATAAACTAAAAAGAAATATCGACGATGGCAAAAAAAGGACCCAGAAAAAAAGTTCCTAAGGAATTGGCGGTCATCAATGCCGACAATTGTACGGGCTGTGAATCCTGTCTGGAAGTCTGTCCAGTCGACTGTATCATGCTGAACAAGATCGATCGTGGCGTGGTGAAGGGAACACAGCAGTGGTGTGAAATCGATTTGGAGCGATGCGTGGGTTGCGAAGTTTGCGTTCACATTCCGCAAAAGAAAACCAATCCTTACGAACTGCTAGTATGTCCCTGGGATGCCATCGAGATGGTACCGACCGAAAACGTCGCCACAGTAGTATCTCAAATCGGTGGCCCACCTGAATACATCTATGAAAACTGGGATCGATTGGTCGGTACTGCCCAGCACTTGGCGGAGCTACGGGCGGGTAGGTAATCGCATCGCCGAAAAGCGATAGCAACATTCAATGCCATCAAGCTTTAGTCTTTTCCAATGTGCTCGATAGCTGGCCAGTACTCCTTCTCGAATGCTTCTTCGACGTGGAAATCAGGGCTGTTGTCGATGTCGTGGCATTGCAGGCAATTCTCTTTGGCGTCAGCCATTGCTAGTTTCATTTGATCCCGCAGTGCTTCTAACTGATCGTCATCGAGATCGCTCTCACCCTCCTCAGCCGCCACATGCTTGGAACCTGGGCCGTGACAATTCTCACAACCATTTCCCCGAAGGTGCTGAGAAGCTTTCAGTTCGACGTACCCTGATCGATAGGGATAATATCCTTGAGCATTCCAGCCAGTGACATGGCAGCTGAGGCACTCGGGATCGAAATGTCGAGGCACTTCGTAACGTTCTGGCGGGTGCACCAAAGTCTCGGTGGCGTGCGAATGTGGTGTTTCAACCCATTTATCAAAAGCTTTCGTATGGCATTCGCCACACTTATCTGAACCGACAAATTGACGCCCACTCGGATGGACCACCGGATGCAGCTCCAAGCCGTTCAGTTGCAATGCTTCCAATTGTTGCTGGTAACCGGCCAGCAAGCGCAGCATGGCCACCGAGTCGGACCAGGTACCGTCGAGGGCAATACGCTGGTACTTGATTGGCTGAGCTGTATCTTCATAGAGACCTATCACACCAGCGTACATACCTTTCGTTCCCACTTGGACAAGTACGGCCTCGGAACCCTCGATTTTCGTGGGCTGGTATGTTGGTTCACCGGCCCCACCGGCGGTGACGACGATGTCGAATTCAGGAAAAGTTCTTGCCAGTTCCTCGGATTCCTCGATGGAAGCGTGAGCCAGTAAGACGTACCAATCACAGCTTGCATTGACCAACTCAGTCCGAACCTCGCGTAGAGCTTCAGCCGCATCGCGGACAGACAGCAAATCATCGTCGGTCACACGATCGCGATGTGAGTTTCCCAATACACTCGTCACTCCAATTTTGCGTCCTGCCACTTCACTGACACGAAAGGTGGGCAAGAATCCGGCAATGTCCACGTTGGCCACCACGAAAGGAACATCTT
>PBVT01000032.1 GCA_002728755.1 Myxococcales bacterium | reverse complement strand
TCTTCGGCTTCTTCCGCTTCTTCGGCTTCTTCGGCTTCTTCCGCTTCTTCGGCTTCTTCGGCTTCTTCCGCTTCTTCGGCTTCTTCGGCTTCTTCGGGAATCTCGATAACGGCAGTCACCTCTTCCGAGGCCTCCACCACTTCGTCTTCCGGTTCTGTTAACGCCTGGTGCTCCGCAGTCTCCTCTTCAGAAACAAGCAAGGCCTCATGCTCTGCAGTATCCTCTTCAGGTACTGTCAAAGCCGAGTGCTCTGCTGTCTTCTCTTCAGAGGCCAGTGAACTATCGTCACGAAGCTCGGCCGCGTCTTTAATTCGAATCCGGTCTGTAATTTTTTCTCTGGCGGGTTCCTCAACCACAACCCCAGCATCATCAGGAAGGTTTACCCGTACGGATTTTAGAGGCCCAACATCGATCTGATCGGATGATTGGAGCACCGTCGTTCCGCTAGACGCCTTCCATCCGGTTGGTTCAAAATTTTGTTCGATCTGTGTCGCCGGATCCGTCAGGAATCGAAACGCTGCGATGTCGGATAACCGAAGCCAGTTATCAAACTGAGGACACCATAAATAGGTGTTGGCGCTGATTTGCCCCCGTATAAACTGACCTACGAGCTGGTGCTCAGAGAACGGCCCCAGACGTGTTCCCCCTTCTTCCGCCGCATACCACGTCACGGAATCGTCACCCTGGGGATCCGCAAGAGAACGAAACACCATGGCAAAGCCGCATTCTTTGCAGCTGACCTTATAGATGGTGTTCACCGCATTGATGTCGGCGTCCGCCACCTCATGGCGCGTTTGGCATTTTTCGCAAA
The DNA here is from genome assembly GCA_002728755.1 of Myxococcales bacterium. Lineage (GTDB taxonomy): Bacteria > Myxococcota_A > UBA9042 > UBA3505 > UBA3505 > UBA3505. The sequence goes on along the minus strand of PBVT01000032.1, from coordinate 59,468 downwards.
GGAGATTCATTTAGTATCCATACGAGACCCTTTGCCGACTGCACATTGTGAAGACACAACTTTATATGCCGGGGGCCGGTTTCCGATTATAGAATCGCATCTCCATAGGACGCAACTTGTTCCACATGGGTTTCGTCGGTGATCCATTGTGTTTTGACCTGGTGTCTGGTACTGACGCCTGGGGTTCAGATGTGATATTCTCATCTTAGGGGAAGTGCGTTGGCTATGGAGGACACAGCTGATAGACGTCCAAGCGTCGATCTGGATCTAAGTTTATCCAAGGCGTTTCGGGACGAAACCATCGATATCGCAGATCTCGAAGCTGTGCGTATGGTGCTTCGAGGGCGTAGTCTTATCGATGTGGATCGGCTTCATTTCCGCTCGAAAGAAGCCGTCAGACGCCACCTGATGCTTCTTTGCTACGACGTAACCGATCCACAAGACCTCTATATTGTCGACTCGGTGATGCGTGAAGCCATCAGCCATCTGGAAGTTCAACATGGCTATTCGGTACCCGAACCGATTGCCAACTTTTCGGATCCAACCGACCTCTTTTTGTGGGCATCGGAACCAGATAGCCCCTATTTTCAGCCTGCATTGATGGTATTAAAGGTCTCCCATGTGATCTTTCATATTCGGGCACGATCCCTACGTCATCAGCTACCGGTATCGGATAATGAGCTCTTTAACCTGGCCCGAGAAAGAGTCTTGGCTTTTGGTCAGGTTTTGCGCTCATCAGGCGTCGACCTGACAAATATAGAGGCGGGTGAAAAACCTCGACGAAGCCAGATATTGAAGCTTCTCGCGAAAAGAGAAACTCTCGCCGCACAGCTGCACGATAGGATCCGCTTTCGTATCATCATCAAGAACGCATCGGATATGCTCCCTACACTTCTTTTGATGACGCAAAAGCTCTTCCCTCCAAACTATGTCGTACCGGATGGTTCGAGAAATGACCTCGTCTCCTTCAAGGAGATGCTAGAGACCATGAATCAACAACATCCAGGGTTGGAATCGATTCGGGATGCTCTCTTACGGGAAAGAAATCGCACAAAATCTTCTTTCCATAACGAGTTCTCCCATCCCGACTTCCGGATGATAAACTTTGTTGTAGATCTTCCGCTCCGAATCGACCGATACGCCACAAGAGCCAGCTCAGCAGCGCTCAACAAATTTGGGCGTGTGGTGTTCACAATGGCAGAATTTCAGGTCTTCGACCTCGACACCTTTGTTTCCAATGAGCAGGGCCCTGGTAGCCACGCCCATTATAAAGCGCGTCAGCGGCGTGCAGTTCTTCGCCGGCTGGTAGGTAACGACGCGGTGGAAGCATGGTGTCGGCCCAACACAGACAGTGACGACGCCTGAGCAGTCGCTCTTAGAAAAGAATCAACCAGCCGAAAAGACCAAGAAGAATCAGCGCAATAATCGCAAGGCTTCTCGTCTCCGGATCGGCTTCCGGCATCTCGTCTACCGTCGCAACGCGGGTAATATCTGTGACGGCGGCCGGGTCCGTAACTTCTTCTCCCAGCTCCTCGGCAGATGGCTTTACGGTTAACGTGCCTTTATTGGGATCACGACTCTCCACAACAGCAGAGACTAGTTCCATAATCTCGGCACGAATCGCGTCCCTGTCTTCCTCTGGCTCAGCGATTGCCTCCAGACGTCGACGAAACCCATCTGCATCCTGTGGACGATCCGCGGGGTTTACAGCCGTGGTCTCCAGGATCACCTTTGTCAGGTCTTCGGTATGTCCTTCCAGACGAAGAGGAACACTGAGTTTTGCTTCCATCATATCGTCTAGTTCCTGGACATGACTGAATGGCTTCGTGCCCGTAACCAGGAAAAACATCATCGCGCCAACACCATACACATCGGTGGTGGCGTCTACGTTACGACCCCGAAGCTGCTCCGGAGATGCATAACGCCACGTTCCTTTCACTACATTGGTCGCCGTTTCGCGCTGGGCAACAGCCCCCTTTACCAGTCCATAATCAATGAGAATCGCATGGCCCTCTCGATTGATAAGTACATTATTGGGAGTGACGTCGCGGTGCGCGACGACCAGGGGGTTCCCGTGGTCATCGCTAAGACCATGAAGGTGAGCCAACGCCTCGAGAACATCACACATAAGAACTCGAGCAAGGGCCGGTGACATCGGTTCCGTATTAAACTTCACCAGCTCATCGAGAGAACATCCATCCACATAGTCGAGCACAAGATACGGAACACCTTCATCGAATCCATGGGTATGAATACCTACCAACCCCGGATGGTTCAGTTCGGGCGCAAGAGTTGCTTCGCGAGTAAACGCTTCGATGAGATCGGCTTCTTCTACATGTATGGGAAGAAGTCGCTTAAGCACCCGAATCTCACCGTCCTCCTGATCGGCATCTCGCACAAGAAAGACTTCGGCGACGTGTCCAGTGGACAGGCGCCGTATCAACTCCCAGGATCCAAGGCGCTTCATGCTATCCCCCCTACGACCGCTCTTTCAGATAGTCTTGTAGACTCTTCTTCGCCTTGCGGCTGAGCTTCGTGGGGACCGTGACACGAACATGAATATAGTGGTCACCACGACCATATCCACCGCGCTTGGGCACCCCTTTCCCCTTGAGTCGTAAGGTGTCCCCAGGCTGTACACCTGCGGACACTTTCACCTCGGTAGCACCAAGCAACGTATTTACGGAAACGTTCTTTCCAAGAGCGGCCTCTGCAATATCCAACTCCAATACGGAATGGATATGGAACCCCTGACGCTCCATCTCGGGGTGGGGTTCAATCATAATGTCGATATAGAGATCTCCTGGACCTCCGGGCCCCACATCACCGGATCCTCGTACCCGCAGTCGATCTCCATGATCGATTCCAGCCGGTATTTTTAACGGAAGATCAATCATCTCCTGCTCTCGACCAGCCCCGGTACAGACCGTACAGGGCTTGGTGACAACTCTCCCCTGGCCTTGGCAATCAGGGCAGGTACTTGTGATCATCATAAAGCCCTGTGCGTGGGTCACCTGACCTCGACCGGCACAGGTGGAACAGGAACGCACATCATTGGGAGACGCCGCTCCAGAGCCTCCACATGATCCACAGGGGATCGAGCGACGCACCTTAATATCGCGTTCCAGGCCCTCTGCCGCTTCCTCCAGAGAGATGTTTAGAACAGCGCTTACGTCTTTTCCTCGGCCCGACGTTGCGCGCGACCGCCCCTGGCCCGAGAAGCCGAAGATATCTTCAAAGATACTCCCTAGATTACTGAAGACATCACCGACGTCGTCAAAGCCTGTAAATCCACGACCTTCCAGACCCGCATGTCCATGGGTATCATAGATACGACGTTTCTCCGGATCCCGTAAGACTTCATACGCTTCAGAAGCTTCCTTGAATAGCTCCTGAGCCTCCGGTTCCGAATTCCGATCCGGGTGATATTTTAGCGCCAGCTTCCGATAGGCACGTTTCACATCCTGATCGGAGGCATCGCGTCCGACGTCTAATACTTCGTAATAATCACGTCGACTCATGATACTGCGCTGTTCCGCAAGGTTCGTTCCCGCCCAGAGGGGCAACCAATAATCTGGCGGTATCGATTATTGGTAGAACGACTTATTTTCCGCGCACTGCGTTCAGGCTACGGGCCATACGAGAGATGGTCCGATTCGCCGTCTGTGCCTTGATAATTCCTTTACCACTTACACGACGGAAAACTTTTTCTGCATGTTGGAAAGCGGATTCCACGACGGAAAGTTCAGCACCTGCATCAACGGCACTACGGAACGATTTAAGGGCGTTACGAGCCATCGTACGGTAATGACGGTTGCGGGCACGTAGAACTGTGCTCTGACGTACGGCTTTCATTGCTGCTTTATGTTGTGCCACCGGAAACCTCCGTAAGGGAATATCTATCAAAACAAGTATGGCAGAGCGCGCGTTCGTAGCACAGACACCAATTCAGAGTCAATGGTCTTCCGCATTTATGCTCCAAAACACAGGGGATAGTGGGCTTTTTGGGTATTTCCCACCAAAATTCCGAAACCTACCCCGATTTTTTCGGGTGCCTACCTACGACAAGCGTGGTATGCGATGTTTCCACTTCGGAGGAAGACATGACGAATGGCTCAAAAAAAGCTGTACGCTCAACGACGGTACTAGCAGTCCGCGTGGGAGATCAGACCGTTGTGGCAGCCGACGGTCAAGTGACTTTCGGCAATCACGTTTTGAAGTCTGGAGCGAAGAAAATACGACGGCTGTACAATAATTCGATCCTGGCAGGTTTCGCAGGCTCAACGGCCGACGCCTTTGCACTCTTTGAGCGACTGGAATCAAAATTACAGGCCTACGGCGGCAATCTTCTGCGAAGCTCCGTGGAGCTTGCCAAAGAATGGCGGATGGACCGCGCATTACGACGACTAGACGCTATGCTTGTTGTGGCCGACGGAAACCATATTCTTCTTCTGAGTGGTACTGGTGATGTGGTCGACCCCGACGAAGACGTCATCGCCATAGGCTCGGGGGGTCCCTATGCCCTCGCCGCTGCACGTGCGCTTGTGGCCCATACAGATCTCGACGCTCGTAGCCTCGCAGAAGAGGCGATGAAGGTCGCATCCGAGTTATGTATCTACACAAACGAGCACGTTACGTTTGAAAGTATCGACCAAAGTGCAGGACAAGCCAATGAGTCAGAGTAATTCTGGGGCGACCATGACGCCCCGTGAAATCGTAAGCGAACTCGACCGGCATATCGTAGGACAAAATGCGGCCAAGCGGGCCGTAGCTATCGCTCTACGAAACCGATGGCGACGGCGGCAGCTCGAGCCCGATCTACAAGAAGAGGTCACGCCCAAGAACTTGATCTTGATCGGACCAACAGGCGTTGGGAAGACAGAGATCGCACGAAGGGTCGCGCGCCTCGTCCGGGCACCATTCATCAAAGTGGAAGCCAGTCGATTTACGGAAGTCGGCTATGTAGGCCGTGACGTAGAGTCTATGGTTCGCGACCTGGTCGAGACCTCTATCAACATGGTTCGAGATGAAGCGCGTAAGGCTGTCGCTGTACGCGCTGCTGAATCTGCTGAGGAGAGGTTGCTCGATCTGCTTACAGGGGACGAGCGCCCGGCTTACGAAGATCCGGAAAGCAGCTCGGGAGAGACTCGCGAAAAAATGCGCAAGATGCTCCGAAGCGGTGTTCTCGACGGGCGGACTCTCGAGATACAGGTTAGTGACCAGCGCGGACCGCAATTTGAAGTCGTCACACCACAGGGTGTGGAAGAGCTCGGTTTAAACCTCAAGGATATGTTTGGCGGCATGTTCGCTGGCAAAAAACGGAGTCGCAAGGTGTCCGTGCCAGAAGCACTTCGCCTACTTACTCTAGAAGAAACCGAGGCCCTTCTCGATCACGACCAGATTGTCATTGATGGTGTGCAGCGCGCCGAACAAGAGGGGATCATCTTCCTCGACGAGATCGACAAGATCGCCGTACAGCAGGCGAATCGTGGGCCGGATGTATCACGGGAAGGTGTCCAACGAGATCTTCTACCGATCGTTGAAGGCACGACTGTGCATACCAAGCACGGATTCGTTCGCACCGATCATGTCTTATTCATGGCCGCGGGAGCGTTTCATATCGCCAAACCCAGCGATCTGATCCCCGAACTACAGGGCCGTTTTCCCATTCGAGTAGAGTTGGAATCTCTGAACAAAGAAGACTTCCTCCGTATTTTGACGGAGCCAGAACATTCTCTGATCCGCCAATATGAAGCTCTTATGGGGACCGAAGGGGTCAACCTTGTGTTCACCGAGACCGGGATAGCGTCTGTGGCTGATTTCGCCTTCCGTGCCAATACACAGATGGAAAATATTGGGGCGCGGCGTCTGACCACAGTGCTGGAGCGTGTCCTTGAGAACCTTTCATTCGATGCACCAGATAAGGGTGGTACAGAGGTCCAGATAGACAACGATGCGGTCGAGTCCTGTGTGGCCAAAATCTTGTCTGACGAAGACCTCTCGCGCTACGTGCTATAGTGGCCGTTCACTGGAAACGAGGGATTCATGACGAGCACAGAGGCATACGCGGCTTGCTACCGGCATAGCGGGGAGCCTTTTGTCCGCGGTGAAGGCTGTTATCTGGTCGACCAGGCGGGCTCTCGTTTCCTCGATTTGGGAGCCGGTGTCGCCGTATCGTCGCTTGGACATGGGCACCCTGCGCTCATCTCTGCCATTGCCCAACAAGCACAAGATCTAATCCACACTTCCAACCTATACGAGACGCCGAGTAAGCGAGAGATTGTCGCAAAGCTCGCGTCCTTAACCGGGCTGGAACGTGTATTTTTGTCCAACAGTGGCGCCGAAGCCAATGAAGCCGCGATTAAACTCGCTCGGCGCACCTTTCAGGTCGTACGAAACGAGGACCGGCACCAGATTATCGCCGCCGACCACTCCTTTCATGGGCGCACGATGGGTGCTTTATCCGCCACAGGACAGCCCAAGTACTGGAAGGGGTTTGAACCACTCCTGCCGGGTTTCTCTTTTGTTCCCTACGGCGATACCGAAGCCCTACGAAACGCTACCAACGAGAAAACAGCGGCCATTCTCCTTGAGCCCATTCAGGGAGAGGGCGGTGTGATCGTTCCGAGCGATGACTACCTGAAAGCGGCGCGAGAGATCGCCAATGACGCCGGAGCTCTGCTGATTTTCGATGAAATCCAAACGGGTGTCTCTCGCACCGGTCGATTTCTCGCCTGCCAACACGCGGGTGTTGTTCCCGACGCTCTGACCTTAGCGAAGGGAATCGCAGGAGGTCTGCCATTGGGGGCGCTCGTCTACGGTGAACACCTGGCCGAAGCTCTGGTTCCTGGTACTCACGCATCCACTTTTGGTGGAAACCCGGTGGCCTGTGCAGCGGCAAACGTCGTTGTGGATACGGTATCAACGCCTGATTTCATGGCTCACGTACAATCTCTTGGAGAGCAGATCATCCAGGAATTAACCACCCGACTTGCAGGTCTTCCACATGTGCAAGAAGTCCGAGGTCGCGGATTATTACTTGGCGTCGTGCTGACCGAACCGGCAAAGCCGTTTGTCACCGAACTCTTTAACCGTGGTGTTCTAACCACTGTGGCCGGTGGAAACGTGCTTCGACTCAGCCCGCCACTCGTGATAACAAAAGAAGAGCTGAAGACTGGTCTGGACGAGATTGTAGACGTGCTCACGGGATGGCATGCATAGAAATGGCGCGGAAACGAACCAAGAAACCAGGCACCGATAAGAAAAAGGGTGCTGCGGAAAAGAAGCCTAGCAAAGTCGTGCAGGCGACTCCGCCTTCGGAACACCAGACGGATGAACTGCCCGGTTGGTGGGCAGCCATGGAGCGAGCGTTCAGCGCCTTTGAAAGAGCCGCCAGCCAGGCCCCCACAACCGTGGAGGAAAAGCCCGTCGTCGCCAGAACCCCCAATGTTGAGATCAGTGAAAAAGCGGTTGTAGAAACGGCGGAATCCACACTGGACACTGATATCTACGAACGACGCGACGTAGAGCCTACGCCGGAAGAAGAGAGCGGATTCGAGGACACTCCCGAAGACGAGGGCGCCCTCGAAGAAGAAGCCGCACCAGTAGAGGCCGGGGAGGACACAGATAGTGAGACCGGAGACGAGCCTGTTTTCGAACGCATCGACCCTGTAGAGATGTTAATCGTAGACACCCCTGCCGATGAGGATCCGGACGAAGAAGAGGCACCACCGCCGATCCCGGAACGTCTGCACCGACCCCTTCTTCCGATCTCTGACCCAGCCGTCGAAGCCCTCCTGGAAGATGTCCATAGTCTCTTTACCCTGGGCGATGTGAATGGCGCGTTGATATCCCTTGAGCGCGTCGTAATGCTCACCAACGGAAATGAACGCGTAGACTCTTTTCTTGAACGCAACGAAGAGCGCTTATTGGAGCTCTTCGACCATGTCTTTGATGGATTTGACCAGAACGTCCGAACCGTCGAAAACCCCAACGCGATCGGTCCCGATTTCCGAGACCTCGAACAGGTCTCCAAGGTCTGGGCCGCTGTAGTAGAACGTCATCGACTTCGTGACGTTATGGACGCAGTGGAAGACTCTCCTGTTCGAGTAGCAGCTGTTCTCCACCATCTTCTCCGGACCCGTCGGATTCAGTTCTCCGACTGAGGGTGGGGCTACATAACCTCTTCCTCGAAAGAGATCGAAAAGTCCGATGGGGAAGCGTTCATAATGTGGTCTATAAGTAGGCCCGCATAGGAATCAAAAGGCGGACAATGCGGTCCCGAGCGGGACAAGAGTTCGTCCGTATTTCGACGATTATAGACCGCGAGGCTGTGCAGAGAATCCAGGATATGCAAAGCACCGCGTGTGCGGCGTTCGATAATTGGAACACGCAAAGCCGTTCGTGCGAGCCCATATGGAACCAGGTTTGCGACAGCGTCGAAGGGACGAGAACGATGCGTCAGATCGCTAATCAGGTTGAATACACTTCGAACCGATCCCGGGTTCGGGTCCGTCAGATGAAATGTGCGCCCCTCGGCCCGAGAATCCAGGCTCAGTCGATGCCCAGCGGCTGCAACATAATCCGCAGGTACCAGGTTCAAAGGAAAGTGACCTTTACCTGGAAGGGGAAGCGGTAGCCGTGAAGGAAGATTGGTAAAGAGAGCCACAATCAAGTGGGGGCCAAACAATCGGTCGATATAACCTGTTCGCGAGGAGCCAACGACAATCGATGGACGAAAGATGCTGATCGGGAGCTCATCGACCATCGATTGCACCACTCGTTCGGCACGATATCGGCTCTCTTCATAGGCGTTATGAAACCCCTGACCGGCCTCGAGTTCGGTCTCAAGGATTACCCCCTCTCGGGTTCCTGCCACCTGGGCCGTGCTATAATGGCAAAAACGCCGTAAAGCCTTCATTTCTCGTGCAAGTTCCAGCATTCGACGGGTGCCATCCACGTTAAAACGGTGGACTGTGCTTCGGTGAACCCCCACGTGGTACATGGTCGCCATATGGTGCACGACCTGCACTTCCTGTACGACCTCTTCGACGGTCGTGCCAGCCAAGCCCAGATCGAGGCGATTTACATCGCCGATCAGAACACGGCATCGATTCTGACCTCCCACCTCACGACGTATCCGCCGCGTCTCTTCTTTTGCACGACGTTCATGCCGCTCATTCACAAGGAGCAGAACCCGGTGCCCTGCTCGCACCAACTCCTCCAGCAAACACTGGGCTCGCAATGTGGGGAAACCTGTGACCAGCACGGTCTCTTGTGGAAAGGAATCTGCCATCATTCATTCTTGGGAAGCGTTTGAATGATGTCGTCCTGCGGACTACCAAATTGCTCTACTAGCACACCATAGACTCGTTCGAACTCCCCACGAAGGGAAGCCTCGTCTCCATTATTCGTAATCGTATAATCCGCCTCTTCCAACAGGGTCTCAGGTCGGACCTGGGACGCCATTCGCGCCAGGACATCGGAGGGGCCGACGTTGTCCCGCGCGACTACGCGGGAGAGCCGAAGTGACTCATCTGCATGTACGACCACCAGACAGTCGATACCTGGTTCCAGCGCGTTATCAACAATGAGAGCCGCTTCATATACGACCCACCTACGCCCAGATTGGGCCAGATCGATAACCTGTGATTTGGCCAAATCCAAGATGGCGGGGTGCGTAATATCGTTTAAAAGAGCCAATGCTTCGTGGTCATGAAATACCTTCTTGGCCAATGCAAACCTGTTCAGCGCCCCATCGGGCTGAATAACATCGTCCCCAAAAGTATCGGCTATGGCTTGTAACGCCGGCATTCCAGGTTCGACAATCGCGCGTCCCAGTTGGTCCGCGTCAATTACAGCCACACCGTGACCTTCAAACATCTTGGCTATGGTGGACTTACCAGCCCCGATACCACCGGTCAGGCCAACGACCGGAATGTTCCGGCTACCCGCGACCTGCCCTTTCTTACTTTCGATTCCCAACGTAAACTCCGGTAACGCATTGGATGTCTTCCGATGAAGTATTCGAGCTGGGCTGGATTCGCGGACGTCGCTACCCAGCAAGACCGCTACAACACCGTGTAATGCGCGATGCACAATGCCCTCGCATCATGACCGGAACCGCACCCGTGTGCAAGGAGAAGGGCTGTGCTCATCGCACTTTCACCTCCAAAACATGGTATTCCAGAGATGTGTTCGCTATAAGGGGTGGCGAGTTGAATCCTTACGAACGGGTGCCTCTTGGGCAGACTAAACAGATCCGATGTTGTCACCGTCGCTCGCCGGGCTTTATGGAGCCTTCAAGCGAGCGTTACGGTAGCACAACGAGTCGACCTCTATCAGGGGCGCGGCTATCGGGTTATTTTGCCGAAAAAAGCTCGTTTTGGCATCGCAATCGACGGATATGGCATCACCCTGAGTTGTGATCCTGGCATTCTGGCGACGATCTCTTTTCTTCCCGACGTTCGTATCCAGCAACTTCGCTATATGTTTGCCAATGGAGCGTTCCATGTAGAAGCCGAAGGCAAGCGGACAAACCTATTTGGTCTGGTGGGTTCCATTACCGCGAGTAAGATCGAATACCGCCTACACGAGCTCTTTAGCTCACTTTTGCCCGTAGATATGCGCTCTCCCGGTTATTCTCCAACGCTCGACCCGAACCTTCTGGAGAACCTCTCTCGACTGGTAAACGTGTTGGGAGAATCCGCCAGCGGCCCATTGGATGAAGGGCGAATCGCCCATATGAATCCCCACCAGGTAAAGGACCTGCACCTCTATCTGCACGCCGTCCTACCCATGGACGTTCAGGCCGAGCTCCATGGCGCAGAACTTGAACTCTTCTGTGCCAAAGGCACATCCCTCTTCATCTCCGTTCAGACCGAAGGCGAGCTGGATGAAGGGACCATACGCTCTATGAAGATCGGGTCCTCACCTCCTGGAATTATCTTACGGAGTCCCCAGGACGCGCCATCACCGGGAATGAACCTCGACATCCACGAACTGGTTGTCCAGCCCGGGGGAATCTTCTCCTTCAATTATGATCTCGGAATGGAAGACATCATGTCCCTTGGCGGTCCGCTTCGTCGGTATCTGGGGCTGGAAAATGTCAACTTCGATCTTGTGAAACCGAAGGTGATGGTCACCAAAGTCCGAACGGCACTAGACCATGCTCTGGAACGTGACGCACCGCTGCAGCTAAAGCAATGGTTACTGAAGATTGATCCGCTACTTCCAGGCGTTGATTTGACCTCGTTATTTGGTCTCAAAAAAAGGGTCCGGAAGCCGACCAAAACTACCAATCGAAAAAACCGACCAGATCGTAGTGGAAAAGGCGAATGAAACGTATCGGCCAAATCATTCTGATTCTATTTGTACTTGCGCCTCTAACGAGTTGGGCACAGCAGATAACCGACTTCTCCGGTGCGACCCGCATGCTACCGGTCGTGAAAGCCATCGATGGAGATACGATTGAATTAGCGAGTGGCGATCGTGTTCGCCTTCTCCATATCAATACACCCGAACGTGGTGAAGACGGTTCCGAACAGGCTACCGAGATGACCCGTTCCTGGACCGTGGATAAAAAGGTAGAGGTGCGTTTCGGCAAGGTGGCACAAGACCGCTATGGTCGCTATCTCGCGGAGATTTTTGTCGACGGCAAGAGTCTGAATGAAGAGTTGGTCCGGCAAGGTTGGGCTCATGCCTTCTTTATCCCGCCCATCGACAAGGCGGCCTATAAACGTATCGTTGCGGCGCAAGTAGAAGCTCGCACCGAGAAGCGTGGGATCTGGAATTCCGACCCACGCTATCGAGGCGCGTTCCATATCACATCGTTCCACCACGACGCTCCCGGCGATGACCGAAAAAACCTCAACGGGGAATACGTTCGTATCGTCAATATATCCACGGGCACACGAGATCTTCGTGGGTTCCGGCTTGAAAATGAGCGAGGACGAGGCGTTAAATTTCCGCGCATCAAACTCCCCGTGGGACGAACCATCAGTGTACGTTCGGGTTCAGGGAAATCGCAGACGCGTGCCAGACGAGGTCAGCAGGTCTATTTCATGAAGCTGAAGATGCCTCTATGGCGAAACAAAGGGGACGTAGCCATCCTACGTAAACCGGATGGCGCAGAGGAAGACCGGGTAAAATCCAAGGTCTCCTTCTTCCGTGGAGGCGGAAAAAAGAAGTAGGTGGTCACCTACAGGGACCGCTTGCTAAAGGCGACACGCATCAGCTTCATGATGCCCTGGTACGTCTTTCGGCTATAGGGGTACCACCATAATTCTCGTCGTATCCCCGGAATACGTTCGTAGTGAACATGACGCATCTGGCACATGCCACGCAGTCCATCTTCAGAATGAACAAAGCCGATGCCGCTATTCTTGATCCCGTGCCATGGGGTTTCGGGCATACCGTATGTGGACATAACATCATTCACCATCACCGTCCCCGCCTCGACCTTTTCCGCGAGGGCGCGACCTTTGCGGCGGTCACGCGTGAAGACATAGGCCGTCAAACCGAGATGGGAGTCGTTGGCATATTCCAACGCCGTCTCAACATCGTCGACTTTGATGATCGGGATTACGGGACCAAAGATCTCCTCTCGAGCCACTCGCATATTCTGGTTCACATTACTCAGAACCGTTGGCTCAAAGAAATAGCCCAGACTCCTGGAGTCCGCATTTCCTCCACATTCGACAACAGCACCGTTAGCGACGGCGTCGTCGATCAACTCCTGCACCACATCCATCTGCTGTGGCAGACAGATCGCGCCTACATCCGTATCAAATGACGATGGGTCACCCTGGCGTAACTCGCGCACTTTTTTCACCAGGCGGTTTACCAGATCGTCATGAATAGACGCAGGAGCATAGACTCGCTCCACGCTGGCACAAACCTGTCCGGAGTTGGCGAAACCTCCCCAGGCCAGGGCGCTGACGGTGCGTTCCATATCTGCATCGGGGCAAATAATCGCGGGAGCCTTCCCACCCAATTCCGTCACGCATGGAATGAGCCGCGCACCACAGGCCTCCGCCACCTTTCGCCCACCATTCACGGACCCGGTAAAGCAGATCATATCGGGTTCGGCTTCCACCAGGGCTTTACCAACCTCTGGGCCGCCCTGAATGATCTGAAAGAGGTCTGCTGGCAAACCACTCCGGATCATGGCGCTTCGAGCATATGCAGCGATAAGTGGAGTCATCTCACTTGGCTTGAGAACCACAGCATTACCCGCGATGAGGGCGCAGATCGTCTCTCCAATCGGAATGGCAAACGGGAAATTCCACGGAGCAATGATCCCAACCACTCCTCGAGGGACATAATGAATATAGGAGCCTCGGTGTTTGAAGAGATGCAACGGAATCTTCTTCGGTTTCAGAAACTTATCGGCTCGTTTGCCATAGTAATTGATCAGATCCACCGTCGGAAGAACCTCCGTTATGAGGGCCTCCTGCCTGGTTTTCCCATTTTCGGCGCTGATACGAGCGCATACATCATCGGCCTCTCGTAATAGAATCTTGGAGAACTCCTTCAGACGCGCGCCACGTTCACCTGGGGAAAGACTTGCCCAACGTCTCTGGGCTCGCCGTGCGAGCGCAAGGCTCTCTGCGACTTCGTCCGGTGACGTCACGGGGACCGAGCCAAGAGGCTCTCCTGTCGCCGGATTATAAGACTCGAGTACTGTGCTTTGTTTCGTTGTTTTGGATCGGGCCATGGTTACTCCAAGGTCTGCAAATGCCATGCAACCGTTTGTCGAAGACCCGCTTCCAGGGAAACCACCGGGCTCCACGCTAAATTCTCAGCAATACGACCGATGTCGGCCATAGAATGCCGCACATCTCCAGCTCGCTCGGGCTGGAACTCTGGCGCCAGATCTGTCCCCAGAATTGTGTTCAAGCGTTCTACGAGATCGATCAACGTAATTCGCTGTCCACACGCCACATTATAGGTCTGGCCGCAAGCCTCGTCTGGGGCGTTCATAGCCGCAATATTCGCCGAAACAACATCTTCCACGAAGGTGAAATCACGGCTCTGTAGTCCATCTCCAAAGATCACCGGCGACGACCCCACGCGCATTCGAGCAATAAACGCCGGGATCACAGCCGCATAGGCCGAATCCGGAGACTGCCCTGGTCCAAAGACATTGAAATATCGTAACGCAATTGCCGAAACCCCCATGGTCTCGGTGTACACCTTACAGAAGATCTCCCCGGCAAGCTTCTGTGCAGCGTATGGAGAACAAGGATCGGGCAGCAGATCCTCTCTCTTTCGATCCACCTCGAGGTTTCCGTAGGCGCTGGAACTAGCCGCATATACAACGCGCGGACCACCCGCTGCACGGCAGGCTTCAAGAATATTCAAGGTTCCCGTCGTATTCACGCGGTAGGTCCCGATGGGGTTCACCAACGAGCGAGGGACCGCCGCTAAGGCCGCCTGGTGAAACACACCGTCTACTCCGGCTACGGCCGCATTGGCGGTCGCCTCCTCTGCAACATCACCCTCTATAAACGTTAGCTGATCCGAAACGGGCGCAAGATTCGCCAGTTTGCCCGTAGAGAGATCATCCAGCACTCGTACCTGATGCCCATCTGCGAGCAGGCGACGTACCAGGTTGGAGCCAATAAAGCCCGCGCCCCCCGTGACCAGATACAACATGCACTCCTCCCGATTCAAAATAGCCACAGGCACCCTACCGAACAAGGCCATCTTGGACAAATACGAAGTTCCGCGATGACGGCGCCCCATAAACAGTTTGCCCTGAGATACAAGCTCTGCCAGACTCTAGGCATGCTTATACAGACCATGCTCGAAGATGCCCTTACAGGGATGTTGAGCGAAAAAATGCTGGACCATGGGACCCGTGTCCTCGACAAAATACGGGCTATGGAGATCGTATCAGAGTCGGAACTGAAGGAGCTGGAAGAGTCCTGGCGCGCTATGCTCGAAAAGCGAAAGCAGGAAACGGCGTCTGCAGAACAAGAGCTGCGAACCTTCTTAGCCGACCTCCGCGCCCTCCTCGATCATCGGATGACAACACCCACCAACTCCAGTGCGACTAGAGAGGATACGTCATGCGAGTAGGGCATATGTTGGCAATACCACGTACCTGGCGAAATATGGGACGCGTCCGAGAGATTATGGGCGTTCTCATGCGCCACGGTTTCGGTGAACTCGTAGAACGGACCGGAGTACGCGGTTGGTTTACCCTTCCCGGTAGCATCCGCCATCGCGAAAGCTCGTCTAAGATACGCCATACTCCAGAAGCAAGAATCCGGATGTGCTTTGAGGAGCTCGGTCCAACCTATGTGAAATTGGGTCAGGTCCTGGCCACGCGCCCCGACCTGATTCCGATGGGTCTTGTTCTCGAACTTCGTAAGTTACAAGACGACGTCCCCCCCTTTGATGTAGAGGCTGTCGAAAGACAGATCGTCGAGGAATTGGGGCAAGACCTGGACTCTCTCTTTGAGCATTTCAATCCGAAACCGCTGGCGGCCGCATCGATTGCACAGGTGCATCGCGCGACCCTCAAAACCGGCGAGGAGGTTGTCCTAAAGGTTCAACGCCCCGATCTCGACCGCATCGTAGGCTCGGATCTTCCCATCTTAAAAGGCTTCGCTGGCCTTCTTCACGAGAAGATACCAGAGGTACAGAAGTTCAATATCCCCGGCATTATCTCTGAATTCGCGTCCGCATTGGTGCAGGAACTCGATTTCACCAACGAACGCTACAATATGGAGCGCTTCTCCCAGCTATGGGAGGACGATCCGATGGTCGCGGCGCCTAAGACCTACCCGAAATATTGCACGTCTCGTGTACTCACGATGGAATTTATCGATGGTGTAAAGGCCACCGATGTGGATGGTCTTCGAGAGATGCAGGTCGAACCACGCATTGTTTCGTCACGTGGAACACACGTCGCCCTGCGTAGTATCTTCGAGCACGGTTTCTTTCACGCCGACCCACACCCTGGAAATTTCTTCATTCTACCGGGGGGCAAAGTAACACTCATCGATTTCGGTATGATGGGGGTTCTAGACCGGCAAAGACTCGATGAACTGCTTACATTCCTTGTCGCGATCCTGACGAACGATCCCGATATGATGGTTCGCCTCTTTCTTGAGTTGGACATCATCGAAGACACCACCGATGTACGCCTGCTGAAGCGAGAGCTGAAAGAGCTCATACAACGGTATGAGAATGTAAATCTCGGTGAGCTGGATCTCGCCAAATTCATCCAGAAGATTTTCGATGTCGTTGTCCGCCATGATGTCCGCTTACCGGCCGATCTTCTTCTGGTCGCAAAGGCGATTACAACCATGGAAGGTATCGCTCAGGAGATTGATCCGACTCTCGATCCTTTGGCCGAGATGCGTCCCTATCTTCTGAAGACCTATATGATGCACACTCTCGATCCGGCCCGTCATGCCAAGGAATTGGCGAAAGATGCGGGTGAGCTGGCCTGGTTGGTCCGGAAATTACCGGGGGAACTTCGCGCCCTCCTTAAGAAGGCTCGGCGAGGTCAGATACGAGTGGTGAACGCGACCGAGAACCTTCCAGAAATTCTGGAGCACGAAAGTCGTCGTACAAACCGGCTTGTCCTATCCATACTGACCACGGCGTCGTTTGTTTCTGCTACAATGCTCCATGGCCATGCGGAAAACGGTTCCACGGTTCTCTGGGTGTTGGGTGGGTTCTTTGCTCTCTGGACCACCCTTGCGATTCTACGTTCGGGCGGTGCATGACCGAAACAGCCTCGAAGCGTGCCACGGCAGGCGCCGCCTATATGGCCTTTGCCTGCCTCAGCTTTGCTGCGATGGCGACCCTGATCAAGTTCCTCGCCCCGGACATCCCATGGCAACAGACCGTCTTTGTTCGTAGCGTTCTTGGCATCCCTTTTCTTTGGATCGCCTACCGGAATACGACAACGCTCTTCCGTTGGAACCATAAACGCCTGCTCCTTCTACGCAGCGTATGTGGGTTCATCGCCATGCTCTGCTACTTCTATGCTCTTGAGAAGATTCCCCTGGGAACCGCTGTAATGCTCGCCTACACCTCCCCGCTACATGTGGGGTGGCTCGCTCTGATCTTTCTACCCGAACGCCCCAGTCCACTGATCGCTCCCATGCTACTGGTTGGCTTTCTTGGGGTATGGCTGGTTGCCGACCCCACAAGTGTGGTCAATGCCGGTACCATTGCTGGCGCGCTATGCGGCCTATTTGCGGGCCAGGCGTATATTTTCGTTCGGAAATTACGAACAACGGACCATCCAGACGCCATCGTGATGGCCTTCGCCGTATTCAGCGCGGTGGTCTCCCTGCCGTTAACAATCCCCTATTGGGTATGGCCTACAGCCTCCCAATGGGGCCTGCTGCTCTGCGTCGGTATCACGTCGACCATCGCCCAGGCGTTGATGACGAGGGCCTACCGCGATGGAATGGCTTCCATCATTGCATCGCTCGGTTACCTCACGGTGGTTTTTGGCATGATCAGCGGTGTCATATTTTTTGACGAAACCATTCTCGGCGACCGGCTTATCGGTGCCTGCTTCATCATTCTAGGGGGCCTTGGCACGGTATGGTTTGGTACGCAGCGTAGGCCGCTGGGTTCCCCTCGCAAGGCCGATTTGGAAACCTGAGGTCAATAAATGGGTTTCGCACTTTGGGGTTTCCCTGATTGGATTCCAGATACTCCACCTGGCATTCAAATTGGGGAACAGGGCCGCCCAAAGCTTTTGCTAGAAGATCGGTAGTCCGGCGGGCACAGCCAACATGTCCGCGACGCAGATGGAACAGACGCTGGTCGTTCAACATTTTCTCGACGATCTTTCCGGCCCCATACCGTCCATCCGCAACCAACTGCTCCATATGCTGACCATAACTGGCTGGATCACAGGGAGTATTGACCGGTGGAGACAGATGCCAAAAGACCCCTTTCAACGCCATATGGGGATAAAGACCCATCAGTAGACGTGTTTGCTCTTCTCGCGAAACCGGCGGGCACGGATGGTATAAACCAAAGAACTCACTATCTGGCTCCATCAGAATGGAGCGGGTCTGTGCGAGCTGAAATAATTCAACGAGAGGAAAACCTTTTTCCTGTTTGAAGAGGTCTGCGTATTGCACCCATTGCGGGTGGCGTTTCGTAAAGAGTTCCTTCAAATCGGCTCGATTGGCTCCTTCTCCCCCCATCGAAAGCTGGCTCTCTGTTATGTCGGGACGACGACCTTCTACCTGCTGGCCATACTGCATCAAGAAATGCAGCTGGTAATAGGATGTAAGAGCCAGGCTTCCTACGGGAAGCTCAGAAAAGGCGTACCGGATGGACTCATTCGGACGGGTCTGTTCCTCAGTTGCGAGCCCGTGGGAAACAACGACTCGCTCCACCAGAACCACTCCGATGAGCAATAGAGAGCCAATAACGGCGATCTCTCGCAATCGCGTCGAGCTATCCAACCGCATGATCGCCTGCACCAACATCGACGCGAAAACGCCACCAACCAGGACCCAGAGACACATACCCAGGGCCAGATATCCCCGATCGTCAGGATTCAGAGGGTCCATATACATAAGACTCTTCGAGAACAACGCTCCGAGAAGAACCAGCCCGTAGATGACCGCGATATCCCGCCGTCGAACAAGTAGCAGACTCAACCCCCCAACACCGAAGAGTAGAGGTAGCCAATGAATGGAATCGAGTAATATTTCGAATGTCGTCTCGATATTGGCCAGATAGCTGATCTGCGCTTCTGCCGTAACGGAAGCCTGGAACTGGGCGGCACTGACCATGCTCGAAAAGCCATGCCAGGTCCGCGTATCATGCCAGACAAATGGAGAGGATACCGGATCGTTCGCTGCCAGAGCGAGATAGGGAAGCAACCCGACGAGGAGTCCCGCTGAACATAGCCCTATGCGCCGGATACGCCTTCCCGGTGGGCGTAAAAGAAGCCAGGCGGTCACGGGCAAAAAAGATAAGGTCGTCAGATAACTATGATTCGCCAGCCCCAGCCCCTCTATAATTCCAAGGGATAAAAGAACCCGTAGATTGTCCGGCTCATCATTGAGCTTAAGAAGCATATGGAGCCCAAGGACTGCCAAAAGAATATGGCAAGCATAGACCTCGGGGCGGATCCCCTGCTCTACGACTCCCGGAACCAATACAGCTAATAGACTAAACAGGGCGCTGATAACCAGAGTGACCCTGGTGGAAGCAGCCGGCTGTACCCGCCGGATGATACCATCTATTAGGATCGACAGCAGGCCACAGGAAAGAGCCATACAAAAGGCAGAAAACAAGCTCAGCCGGAACGCGGCATCACCGACCGGCAAAAGCATGAAGGGTGCAGATAGGCCGACATAACTGGGGTGACCCGGCGGATGCGCCTGACCAAGGTCTCGTACAGCTCCAATCAACTCTGGGCTGTCCAGATCACCGGCCATGACCCGCATCATCAAAATCAGACAAGTACCGGCAAGGCCTGTCGTGATTATTCCTAGTCGTAGCTCTCGTCCCATGCCGCGATGTTCCCAGAGCTTGAGGATTGGAGCAAGGAAGCTACCACCTATTTCGTTCTCAATCTTCCCGTTGAAGAGAGCAGGCATACCATCCGGCCTGCCCAGGAGATTCGGAGACCGCAACCTTCAGACGAGTCAGCTGAACGTCGGAGAAATCGGACCAGATCTTCTCCCGCATCGCGTGAGCGAGATATCGAGCGAGACATTCCGTGCTTGTATTGGGGATGGGTAGGATTCGCACATCACGGGCCGGAAACGTAAACCGATCGGCGTCGAACGACAGGTAGACGTTACCCTCTCGCAGCTCGTATTCGATCTTTTCGTTCTGGGCTGGAATCAACATGCAGTGATCCAATTCATCACAAAGCGCCTTTACCATGGGCTTAAATGGGATGAAGTCTACCACCAGATCGCCACCAGACAGCTCACCTTCGACATCGACCGTCACATGGTAGTTATGCCCGTGCAGCTCCTCACGCGTGCCGTCTTCAAAAATCAGGAAATGTGCCGCACAAAAGTTGAACTTCTGTTTGTCGACACAGATCCCATATTGCTCATAATTGCCCACGTAAGACCCCTCGACCAGCTCGTTCGAACACGCCCTTACTCCCACGAATCGCCACCGTCTGGCAAGCCATTTTCGACGACATCGTAAACCCAGGAAATGCTAGTCCCTTGTTTTCGAATGGCGGACCCGACGTTTTTCGGGTTATACTCGTGTTATCTTTGTGTTTTTCGGTTTGGGGTTTTTGTATGCGTGTTGCCGTCTTTTTTGATGGAAAGAATTTCTATGAAAATTTGGAGCGTGCTCGCGGTGGTCGACACCATCTCGACTATGGTGCGCTCACGCAGTGGCTTGTCGAGCGGGTAAACGGAGACCAACTCACAGGTGCACACTACTATACGGGTATTCCGGATCGACTCGATCCCGAATCTCCAGAGTATGGCCAGCTGCGTGGTTTAATGCGCTTCCTGGATAGCCTCGAATACGTCGAGGGATTCTTTGTGTATCGATTCCCACGTATTCGTCGAATGACACGATGTCCAGCCTGCGGAGTGTCCACCAGTTATACCGAAGAGAAAGAAGTGGATACATCGATGGTCGCAGACATGATCCGTTTCGCGGCTGGTGATGCCTTTGATGTGCTGGTCCTGGCCTCTGGTGACGCGGACCACGCCCCTGCGGTCGAAGCCGTTCGAGCAATGGGTAAGGTCGTATATCTCGCATCCTGGGGCGATGAAGCCCTGAGTCCGCGCCTACGACGAGCCGCCTATGGCCATGTGGATCTCCTACGAGAATGTCCACCGGAGATACTGGGAGAAAAGGTTCTCGCTGCTCTCTCTGGTGATGAGGTTGCACCCGACGAGCAACCCGCTGAGATTGATCCTGACATCGCCGCACAGGTGTTGGCCGAGATTATCCGTGCCGTCGGTTATTTCGAGGACCATGGTGGATATCTGGGGCGCGGTTATTTTATCCACCGATGGCGCGGTCTTAATGTTCCGACCGATGTGGAAACACGCGAAGCGATTCTGGATTATCTGGTGGAAACAACGACCATCGAGGAGGTGCAGATCCTGGGTGAGACCGCGATCAAGATACGACAGGATCCTACACAGACAGTGGAGCAAACCCTTTCTCCACAGCTGCGGAAAACCCTCGAATTGCATGCCAACAGTGACACTATCCCGCTGATGACGGATCTTCCGTCGGAATCGCAAAGTGCTAGCAGTGCGAAGAAATCCAAAACGAAGTCGAAAGACGAGCCCGATCCCGAATGGATCAAGAAGACCCTGGAACAACACGTCTTTACGAACGAGATGCTTCGCTCCGCCTGGGATTCGTTACGTAGGGCTGAAGTTCATTTCCGCTACCGGGGATTCGTAGGACGCGGCTATTTCCTGACCCGTTGGCGTGACGCCAACCTTCCCCAGGATGTGAATCAACGAGAACGGCTTCTCACCCGTCTTATCGAGTTGGGTGTTGTCGAACAGTACAGCGTCGACGGAAGTACGGCGCTACGTACCATTGGTAAACCAGAAGCGGCAGAAGTAGCCGTACAATAGGTCGACCTTTGGGTCAGATGAGGCCCTTCTTACGGAAGTCTGTCGCCTCTACGCCATAGACATAACACATCTCACCCAGACGACTTGCGACGCGAGCACCGACTCGATCCTCAAGGCTTTCGCTAACACGCTGACGAGCGGCACGAACCCGGTCTTTTCGGGTTCGCCCTTTCGCGATCGGATCCACAGCAATCTCCGCGGTGGATTTTCCGTGGCTCGGAGCGTGTAGGGCATTGAGCGGATCGCGTAAACGATAGTTGGTCGTCACCAGAACTGGACGTCGTGCGTTGTATCGTCGGCTGATGAGCGCATCGAGGATCATCATCTCCCACTCCGATCCAACGCCTTTCCCCATATCATCGATTCCAAGAACGGGTACGGAGACGAGAGGAGCAACGATCTGCTCTTCTGTTTGACCCGATTGGTATCCCACCTTGATCTGACTGAGCAATTGCCCGAACTCGACAAACCGACAGGGCACACCATGTACCAGTGTGAGCCCACGAATCAGCGCGGATAAAAGATGGGTCTTACCGACACCAGGGTCGCCAATGAGTAGGATCCCCCGAGGATCGGTACGATAGTTCTTAATATAATCGACCAACCCGTCTCGGACCGATCCCTGGTTCCCCTCAATCGCTCGATAGGATGCTAAAGTACTCCGATGGTACCGTGGAGGGACACAGGCCTTCGTAAACATTCGAGCCCGTTTGGTCGGCGTAAGACATGTCGAACATTGCCGGATGAGGCGATAGCCATCTTCATTCACAACGACCTCGCCACTGCCAGAACACTCCGGGCAAGGCGCTAAGCACTCGCTACATAGACGAGCTTCCGCTACCAGACTCCCCTCGTACGTTTCTACACGGGTGCCTCGACAGGTTCCACATCGCTTCATCTTTTTCTGGGCGGGCAGGTTCATGCGTCGGGTACTCCACTCCGTCGAGCTTCCGCTCGAATCGTTGGAAGCAAATCACTCAGTCCCCGGACCTCTTTCCCTCGTTTTGTTTTCCGATCAAAACCAGTCAGAATGCCCCGCTGGACAACCTCCAGGCTCACGCCCAGGTCGAATAGCTTTTCTAGTATTGCCAATGCTTTTCTTGAAGAAAACACCCCTGGAACGCCTAGATCATGGAGCAACTCTTGAACCGCATCTACAAACGATTCAAAATCATCGTCTTTGATTTGGGCAGCATCCCAATCAGGCATAATCTCAGATATCCAGGTTTCGTGCGCTCAGCGCGTGCTCTTCAATAAACTCTCGACGCGGTTTGACCTCATCACCCATCAAGACGGTAAACATCTCATCGGCGGCAATAGCGTCTTTGGCTTCCACACGAAGAAGCACCCGGTTCGTGGGATCCATAGTCGTCTCCCATAGCTGGTCCGGGTTCATTTCGCCCAATCCCTTATACCGTTGGACGACAACCCCTTTACCACCGCGGGTTCGAACCGCTTCTAGCATATTCTGCGACCGCTCGGAGCTGCTTAACACTTCGCCGCCAAAAGAATACGTATAGGGCCCTGCACCTGGTTTCAACACCTTCTCATAGGCCTTTCGTACTCTGTGAAACTCGGGCAGATGGATAGTCTCGCCATCGAGAAGCGTGGTTCGTGGCCGGCCACCCTGGTGGGACTGTATTTCGATACGTCCGCAACCACGCTCCCTATCTGGGCTTACCTTGATTTCAAGTGGTTGTACCTCGGGCTCGAACTCTAGAAGATACGCTTCCAATCGTTCCGCAAAGCTCTTTGCTGCTTTCTCATCCTTGATGGCTGCATCTACATCTGTGTCGGGCAAAAGACGCAAGGCCGAATCGACAACCCGAGCATCAAAATGATGGTCGATTAGTTTTAGGCCTCGCGAATAGCGATCCACATCACCGAGCCAGCTACGGAGCTCGTCTCCACTGATCTCCGCTCCTCCATCAAAAGCGATCTTTGCATCGGCCGTACCTTCTCGCAGAAGGAATGTGTCCATCGCTTCTTCATCCTTCAGGTACTGCTCCTTCTTCCCACGCTTCACCTTATACAGAGGGGGTTGCGCGATATAGAGCCAGCCACGATCCACCACTTCTTGCATATGGCGATAAAAGAAAGTCAGGATCAACGTACGGATATGCAACCCATCTACGTCCGCGTCCGTCATGATGATGATGCGGTGATAGCGGCACTTTTCGATATCGAAAGATTCCGGGCCAATGCCTGTACCCAGCGCCGTGATCAGCGTAATGATCTCCTTCGACGAGAGCATCTTGTCGAAGCGAGCCTTTTCTACGTTCAGAATCTTTCCACGTAGTGGCAAAATCGCCTGAAAATACCGATCTCGACCTTGTTTTGCGCTACCTCCGGCGCTGTCACCCTCGACAAGATAGATCTCAGATTCCTCGGGGTCTCTCGCCTGGCAGTCTGCCAGCTTACCCGGCAAGGAGGCACCGTCCAACGCGCCTTTACGGCGAACAAGCTCACGAGCTTTTCGCGCCGCCATGCGTGCACGGGCCGCCTCGATTGCTTTGCCAATAATAGCCTTACAGTCGTTGGGGTTTTCCTCAAGATATTGAATCAGCTTATCGCTTACAACACTGGAGACCACTGGCGTAACTTCACTACTCACCAGTTTATCTTTGGTCTGGCTGCTGAATTTGGGGTCCGGGACCTTCACGCTTATGACGCCCACCAACCCTTCGCGGATATCATCACCAGATAAGGAAACCTTTTCTTTTGCCGATGACATCTCCTCGGCGAACTTATTTACAAGTCGCGTCAGTGCAGCTCGGAATCCACTAATGTGGGTACCACCGTCACGATTTCGAATGTTGTTCGTAAAGGCGTAGACCGTCTCCTGGTACGCGTCGGTCCATTGCAGGGCAGCTTCAACGACAAGACCTTCCGACTCCCCAACGACATGAATGACTTCATTATGGAGAGGATGTTTGTTCCGAGCCAGATGCTCCACGAACGACTTGATCCCTCCCTCATAGGAGAACTCCTGTTTCCGGTCATTCACCTCATCGACAAGCACGATGCACAGCCCGGAATTCAAAAACGCCAATTCTCGTAACCGCAACGCCAGAACGTCATAGTTGAAGTCCGTGTTGGAGAATATTTCCGTGTCGGGCCGGAAGGTAACCCTCGTACCCGTACGATCGGTCTCTCCAACCTCTTTCATCTCGGTCGTCGGCAAGCCCTTGCTGAACTCTTGTTGGTGGAGAATCCCATCACGCCATACTTCCAGACGAAGCCATTCGGACAAACCATTTACAACCGAAACACCCACGCCATGCAGACCACCAGAGACCTTGTAGGTGTTGTGGTCGAACTTCCCACCAGCGTGAAGCTCCGTCATAACGACAGTCGCCGCCGACCGTCCATCTTCCATTTCGCCTACAGGAATTCCACGCCCGTCGTCGTCTACAGATACAACGCTATCGCCATGGAGGATCACTCGGATACGGCCACAATACCCGGCAAGAGCTTCATCTACGGAATTATCTACGACCTCGAACACCATATGGTGCAAGCCAGACCCGTCATCGGTATCTCCGATATACATTCCGGGACGCTTACGAACCGCTTCTAAGCCCTTCAGAACCTTGATGTCGTCGGCGGTATATTCACCATCGGGAACTGTGGTATCGCCAACTGTATCGGGAGTCGACTCTCCGCCTTCCTCTGCGCTTGTTTCAAGACCAGGAAGTTCCAGGTCATTTGTCTCGTCGCGCGGATCTCCAATATTGCTCATATTCTACTACCCATTTTTGGATCATCTATAGCCAGTTTGACTACCACACACAGCCCACTCCGTAAAGGCAAGAATCACCTTTCAACAGAAATAGTTTTTTTAGTAATTTCAATACGTTGCTGCCTCATCGTCAATCCCAGCAAAACAATCTCCGGTCTTGCTTGGGCTGCCGCTTCTCACCGGGCAGGACATTCAAGGAGTTCGGATGCCATAATCAGCCACTTGGGATGCCATAAATCGCACGACAAAACTCTTCGTTATTCGCGAAACAAATTATCGATTTGGCGCGATGGCTCTCAATGGTATAAAGCTCGATGTCAGCTCGTGTTTCCAAGATCGACTTGGAGAAAGGGAGAATCGGTTGAACCTACCGTTGGACGTCGCACGTAAACGCTTTCTCGATCATCCAGATCGGGCAACATATAGGCGCGACTTTCTGGCGGCCTGTGTAAAGGCTGGTGACCCGGACACCCTATTCCGCGCCGCGGCCGCAGTGCTTGATCAAAACCGTATTCCGAAACAACGCGTTGAAAAATTTGGGCTGTGGCTTGTGGACGCCATCGTACAAGCCGCACGCTCCGAAGGTGGGTTGGGGGGGGCCCAGGCTTGTATTCAAGCGGCTCATTTCTCTCTGAATCTTCTGCACGATTCGGACTTCACCCAGGATGTGTTGGACGAAGCCTTTACGTTGGCACCGAGTGCCGAGACTGCACAAAAAGCGATTGAACTTCTCGGAGATCAAGTACCCACGCAGGTACAGATCGTCTGGGTGGAACGTCTTATGTCCACCGAAGGCCCCGCATCCGCCAAGGCCCATCATGCGGCCCGTGGAGCCCATCTCGCCGTCGATTGCGGTCGACCGGGTCTAGCTCTTCGTTGGGCTGAGTATGCTGCCGCTCATGAAGATGAATACAACGTCCTATTTGAAGAAATTCGCGACCAGGTCGATGAGCTACGAGCCTCGATGAGTGACCGCCTGGATGCGGCTCGCTCCGATCCCGGACGTCGAAGCCGTGCCACAACACTCATGGAGTTGGCAGAACTTATTCGAGATCTGGACGCAGGAGATCCGCAGGTTCTCGAACTGGCTAAAGAGGCGTACGAATCCAATTCCGAATCGAGTGAGATCGTAGAGTTTCTTGATCAACTCTATGTCGAAAGGAACGATCTGGACGATCTGCACGAGCTCTATCGGGAAGTACTGGTTGAAACGGAAAGCCGCCCTCTTCGCCTCCTGGCCCACCGACGCCTGTCAGAACTCTATCGAGGCCCTCTGAACAATCCGGATAAGGCCGAGGTGCATCTTCAAAAGGTGCTCGCCATCGACCCATCGGATGAGATCGCCTTTGGAGAGGTAACACGAGTTCTGCAGGAAACGGGCGATGTGGAGCGTATCATCGAATTGCATGAGAAGGCGTTACGCCAGCGACCCGAAAAAGCTCGTGCGATTATCCTGCTTGAACATGTAGGAGAGCTTCTCTGGCACACTCTTCAAGATCTTCCGCGTGCAGAAGATGCCTACCGAAGATTGCGCTCCCTCGATCCACAGAGTAGTCCGGCCCTCGAATTCTTCGAAAATCTGTACGAGTCTACCGGAGATTATAACCGCCTCTACGCCACATTGGCGCAACGGCTGGGTCAGACCGACGAACGAGGACAACGCGCACAACTGGCCAAGGAGATGGCGCGCCTGGCCACCGAACATCTCGCTGACCCGACCCGAGCACTTGAATCCTGGAAACGGGCTCTTCGGGACGCTCCGGATGACCCCGAAGTCCAAGAAGCGATCTCCGCCCTATACCAGGAGACTGGTAAATGGCACGCGCTGGTCGATTTCATCAACACACAGGTCGGGACTCTTGGTGAAGATGAGGTTGATCAAAAGGTCGCTCTGCTCTTCCAGCTCATAGAAATCTACCAGAGCAACGAGCGGATCCCATCGGAGGACATGGTCACAAAGACCTATCGACGCATTATGGATCTGAGCCCCACGAATGTGGACGCACTGGATTCTCTCGCAGAGAAATACGAGGGGAAAAAGCGATGGCGTGACCTGATTCAGGTCCTTCAACAGCGGATTGAAGTCACGGAAGACGCGCTCGAGCTACTTGGATTGTTTCTACAGGTCGCCGACCTCTGGATTGAGCGTATGTCCAATCCGAGCCAGGCCATTCCATTCCTGGAACGAATCCTAGAACTGGATCCCGAAAACATCGCCGTCGTTAAGAAGTTACGAGAGATCTATCGGGCGAAACATAATATTGAGAAGCTCTACGAAACCTATGAGCGAGAACTCTCCCTGGAGCATGAACCAGAATCCAGGAAACGAGTCCTCATTGAGTTGGCAGGTCTGGCGCAAAACCGACTGCATGATCCAACGCGCGCGATTCGTTATTGGGAACAGGTTCTTGATATCGACCCGGAAAGCGCACCGGCCCTGAGTGCTCTGTGGTCCCTATATACCCGTCAGGAACATTGGGAATCCCTACTGGAGCTGCTCGGTCGCCTGTTGAACCGCTCCGATCTGAGCCGTAAACGTCGTATTGAGTTATTGGAACGCCAGGGAAGAATCTATACGGATCATCTGGAAGAACATGATCGGGCTCGAGAGATCTTCGCTGAGATCCTCGAGATTGCCCCTGCGAATACCTTTGCTCGAAACGCCCTTCGAGAAAGTTATGTCCGCACTCGAGACTGGGCATCGCTCGAAACCTTTTTTCAGGAACGTGGCGACTGGCAAAGCTACATCGAGTTCCTCGACACCCAGTTCGAGCAAACAGAAGACCTGGAGCTTCAGGTGGATCTCGATCACGAGATCACCAGGGTCTATCAGATTCAGCTGGATAACGTGGTGCGCGCAGGCGAGCGCATGGCCGAGGCTCTGAAGCGACGCCCCGATGATCTAAAAGCGGCTCGCTGGCTTCTCGAACATTGCGACACAGCTGGTCGCCTTAACGAACGCCGTTTCGTGATTGACCGTATTCTTGAGCATACCGACGAGAGTCACGAAAAGGCCCAGATGCTCGCGCTCGGTATGGAAGTCGCGATCGAAGAGGGAGCGGCAGAGCGGGCCGTTCGGTATGGGATCGATCGCCTGGTCATGGAAGCCACAGAATATGGTTCCACAACGGATCTTGATGCGCTCCTGGAATTGGTTGGCCAAACCCGTACGGGAGCACAATTGATCGGGGCTCTGAATACCGCGAGTGAAGCGCTGACAGACCCTGCTGACAGGGCCCTCTATCAACGAGCGTCCGCGCGACTCGTCGACGAATACCGCAGCGAACCCCACGAGGGGATTGTATGTTGGCAGAGGATTCTCGACGAACAGCCAGATGATCGTGAAGCACTGGATGCATTGGAGCGCCTTTTCCGTGCAGCGCGACAATGGGAAGACCTCGAAGGGGTTCTCCAAACCAAATCGAATCTACTGGAAGGCGAAGAGCAGGTTTATGTCCTGAAACAGCTGGCCACCCTGTACGAAGATATTCTCGATCAGAACGGTGCGGCTCTTCTGGTTCTACGCTCTGCAGAATCTGTCGCCCCTGACGACGACGACATCCGAACCTCGATACGACGACTGCTCGGTATAGAGGAACGCTTTGAGGAACTGGGGATTCTTCTCGAAGAGGACGCCGAGAAAAAGGAAGGCCCGGAACGAACTCGAATCCATCTACGGCTTATTGAATTACGTACAGGTCCCCTTAACCAGCCCCTGGCCGGCCTGGAATTGATCGGGATCGTCTTTGACGAGGCACCCGATTTCCGAGACCACCTGGTCTCCCCTCTGCATACGCTGCTGGACCATCCCGACGTAGCACTGGACGCCGCTCGACTTCTTCGTCGTGTTCGAGAGGCCACGGGCGACGCGACCAACCTGGCGACCGTTCTCGAAACCCTTCGTACCATCGAGCCAGAGGCTATGGCGCGCCGTGAGGCGACCTGGGCATTGGTTGAACTCTGGGAACGACGGCTTGGAGAACCTCTGCGCGCCTTTGAACTCATGGACGAGTTAATCCACGAGTTCGGCCCCGAACCAGACCTGCTCGATCGCGCCGAACGTTTAGCCCAATCTCCGGTATTACGAGAACGCTATCTGGATCTGTTGCGGTCCATGGACGGTCAGGTGGACCTCTCCCACGAAACCATGTCAGACATACGGCATCGTCGTGCTCGTCTGCTCCAGGAAGAGGCCGCCACACGCGTCGAAGCGTGCGAGGTGTTGGAGGCTCTTCTTTTCGATGACCCCGAGGACACAGAAGCAGCAACCGGCCTTGAGACGCTCCTGGTCGAAGCGGGCGAGCCCGAGGCGTTGTTACGATTTTATCGTGGGCGACTTGATGCAGCCTATGAGACCGAAGAGAAAATCCGTCTCTATCGTCGTATGTGTGGTCTTCTCCGTGACGAGCTGGATCGGCCAGAAGAGACCATCGACTACTATCGCTCCATCCTTCTGCTCGATGAAGAGAACCTACCGGCTCTCCAGGCCCTTGAAGAGTTATACCGGAGTTACGAACGATGGGATGACCTGCTTCAGCTCCTGGATCGAAAAGCGTTATTAGCCCCCACGCGTACCGAACGCGCCGCTCTATTCCATGAGATGGGCCTGATCGCTCGAGATCGGCTGGATGACACCGAACGCGCCATCGACGAGTTACAACGCTCCATCGACGAAGACCCCGAATTTGAGGATGGTTTCGACGCTCTCGAACAGTTGCTGCTCCGCACGGATCTTCCAAGTCACCCGGATACGGTCCGCCGGATCATCGATTTTCTATTGCCGCGATTCCAGGAGCAGGGCCGCTGGGAGAAGGTTGTCTACCTACACGCAATGGACGCGGAGCTGCAGGAGGATACCAGCTACCGGGCAGACCAATACGCGGTGATCGGTAAAATCTGGGAAGAGCGCCTCAACAATAAACCGCGCGCGTATGAGGCCTATCTGCGGGCCATGGAATTCAACCCGGATGCGATTGAATTCGGACAGCTGGCACGGGCCGTTGCCCTGGAAACAGGACAACTGGAACAATACGTTACTCTGGTCGAACAATTGCTCAGGGACGACGTCTTTCAGTCCCCGGCCGAGCGCCATCTGGAAGTCGGCGCCTTATATGAGCGACATCTGAATCAGCTCGACCGCGCCCAGAAAAGCTATCATAAGGTGCTCGACATCGAGCCCTATCACCCGGAAGCCCTACGGTGCCTGGGGCGTCTGCATGGAACCCTGCAACAGCCAGACCAGGAAATGGAAATCTATCTACGGCTCCTGGATATCCTGGGGACCGCAGAGGAAAGAACACAACTGCATTGGCAGATTGCTAGAGCCGCATCACAAAATGATTCTGTCGACCGAGAGGTGGAGTCCCTTTGTTATGTCGCCGACAACCCGGAATTCATCGAACCAGAGCATCTCTGGGAGGCGTTGCATCGGCTGCGAACCATCTACCGGGAACGAGGTGATGTGGACGAAATCCGGGGAGTCCTCGATCAACTGATCGAACACGCCAAGGAGCCACAAGAGAAGATCGATTTCCTCGATGAAGCCGTCGAAGCCGCAGAAGATGCGGGCGATGTTGTCGCCGCCATTGAGCACCAACGAACCCGCGTCGATTTGACCCCTGAAGACATCGGGTCATGGAAACTCCTCGAACGACTCATGGAAGACGCCGGGAACTTCCCCGGCTTGGCCGAGGCGTTACGAGCAGAACAGGCTCAATTCGACGATCCTACGATCCGGGAGCCGTGTATCCTCCGCCTGATTGATGTTCTATCGGGTCCGCTTGGCGATTCGGGGCAGGCGTTGTCGTTGATCGACACTGAGCTTAATCGAGGTGAACTATCGCAGCGGTTCATCGATAAATTAATTCAAAGACGGGAAGATCCCAATCTGGCGATCCCCCTGGGTCTAGCCTTAACCCAATACTTTGCGAACACCGACCAGGGATGGCGTGAAGCGAATCTGTGGGAAAGCTTGTTATCGGAATCCCCCGATGAGATCGACAGCATCCGTGCACACGAACGCCTCATTGAACTCTACGGAGGAGAACTCGCAGACCGTGCGGGAGGTATACGTCATAGCGTCGCCCTATTCGCCCAGGATCCCCATAACGAAGAAATGCTGGCGTTCCTGCGCCAGGAGTTCGCGGAAGATCCCGAGCTTATTCCGACCGCTGCACAGGCACTGGAAGAAAAACTGGCAACGGCGATAACAGATCAACGCTCCAACGCGAGAGAGTCTCTCGCTGCGGAAGTCTATCTCGCCGGTAACCTGCCACTGGCCCTTGAATTACAGCTACGGGTCGCCGAGGAAGATCCAACTCGAATCGCCACATTTGAACCGCTTGAACGATATCTGCGCGAGGCCGAGGATTGGCATAAACTTGCAGAGTATCTGCTGCAACATAGCAACCTGGAGTCGGCCCCAGATAAACGACAATCGGTGCTGATCGAGCTGGCCGATGTCTGTTGGCATGGCAAAAACGCACTTGGGGAAGCAGAGGAGGCCTTGAGCCGGGTTCTCGCCGAAAATCCGGCCCATAAGATCGCGTTCCTGGAAGCACGGGCTCTCGCAATAGAGCGAACCGATCTGGCCGCCGAAGTCGAACTCTGCCAACACCGGTTGAGCTATGCGGATGTAGAAGAAGAGATGACACTCCGGCTCGATCTATTGAGCCTGTTGAGCGAGCAACTCAACGATGACCAATCGGCGATGGAGCATGCGGAAGCGTTGTTGGCGGTTCATGCAGAGAACCACTCCGTACGAGGGGCTATTCTCGGATTCTGTGAACAATCCCCAGACTCACGACTTGTACTCGCACCCGGCTTATGTGACGCCTATATCGACGGTGAAGAACCAGAGCTGGCGGACCGCTGCCTGACCCTCCTGTCCGAGGTGCAGGAGGAGGATGAGCTCGCGCATACGCTACGAAGGCAACTGACGCTTCGACGCGACCAGTTACAGGATAACGTTCGGGCAATTCAGACCAGCTACGCGCTGGTCGATTGTCGACCGACAGATGTGACGAACTATGAAGATGCCGCCCACCTTGGGAAGGAATTGGGTGAGCCACATATCACGGAGACCGTGACCGTTCTGTCGACTACGGTCATGGCAAACGCGACCGCGGATTCAAACTGGGCGCCCCTCGCCCTTCGTGTGGCGCGTTATGCGGCCGAACATAAGGACCCTGTCCGAGCCGTTGACCTGTACCGTACGGCCGTGACCGCCTCCCCCGACGATCTGGTCGTGGTCGACGAGATGCTTGATTACTGTCGTGATGAGGGACTCCATACGCGACGAGTTGAGCTCTTAAGTGAACTTGCCGAGGACTGCGCGGATAGTGAGCGGGCGATCGACCTCCTACGAGATGGTGCCGACACGCTGCAAAATGATCTGAATGATCCCGGTCGCGCAGCCAAGATGTTGCATCGAATCCTGGACCGTGTGCCCGCCGATCTACGTGCCATGGACCGTTTGGAGGAGATCTACCAGTCCATGGACGATCCGAGCGCTCTTGAAGAGCTATACGAACACTGGCTCGGAGTCGCTGATAATGACGTCATACGGATTAACGTAAACTGGCGATATGCGTACCTGCTGGTCGACCGGGTCAAAGATAATAATGCTGCTCTCGATCGGTTGGAGTCCATCCTGAGTCTGGATCCCGCCCACGAGGATACAATCGGGTTACTTCGTTCCTGGGCACGGGTAGAAAACAACCATGTCAGCCCCGAGCTTAAACGACGGGCGATCGACGTTCTGGACTACCAGACGAGTTTCAAACAGGTCGATGAAGACCACGCGGTCCTCCTTCAATCCAAAGCTTTCCTCGCCGAGAATAACGAAGAGAAGGCCGATCATTTCGAGAAACTCATGGAATTGCATGAGCATTCTCTCAAGCCAGACGCTTTCTCGGCCGCCTGCCAGGCCCTACAGGCCGATCCGGGTCGACAACGTATCTACCCGACCCTTGCCCAACTCGCGCATGAGTTAGGTGAGGAGACCGCCCTCGTTGGAATCCTGATTCAATTGGAAAACAATGTGGATGGGCTGGATCAAAATGAAGTCTTTGAGACCTTCCTCGCAAATGAGTTGTGGATACAGGATCGCCTTGAAGAGGCCGTACTTCGGTATGAGATCGTCGCGGAATTGGGTGCCGCAGACACCGAAATTCTAGACCGGCTTGAGTCCTACCTTCGAGATCAGGAGCAACCCGATCGATTGAGCCGAATTCTCGGGCGGCGTGTTGACCATGAAACGGACCCCGCCGATCGCGCCAAGGTGTTGATGGAATTAGGCCGCATCCAGTTTGAGCAACTGAGCCAGCCAGAATTCGCGCGAGATTCGTTATTACGTGCGCGCCAGGATGCTCCAGATGATGCCGCGATCTTTGGTCTAGCGGAGACTGTCCTTAAGGCATTGGAAGACATGCCGGCGCTAGAAGAGATCTATCGATCGGAGATCAGGAATTCGTCGGATCGTGACGAAACCATTCGGCTACAACTGGCCCTCGCGCAGACCCTGGATCATGGACTGGATCGCCCCGTGGAGGCCGCCGAATATTACGAAGAGGTCTTGGCCACGCGAACCGATGACGTAGAGCTGCTCCAAATTCTAGACCGTATTTATACAGATGCGGAGCGCTGGAATGAGCTCCTGATCATTCTGAAGCAGAGCCTGACACTGACCGATGATGAAAAGGTTCAGACAGGTATCCATCTTCGACTCGGAACCATGCTCTGGTCGAATCTAAATCGCCATGAAGAGGCCCTGGATCATCTACGCCTCGTCTTGAGTCATGACGCAACAAACGCCACCACGATACAGACATTGGAAGAGCTTATGGAGACCGGCGCGGTCCCGGTAATCCAGGTGGCCAGCCTTCTTGAGCCGGCCTACGAGGAGCTTGGACAAACAGACTCTCTAGTAGGCCTTTTGTATAAAGAGCTGGACGAAGTTACACGCCCATCATCCCGTGTCGAGATCCGGATTCAGCTCGCAGAACTACTGGAAGGTAAAGAGAACAAGGTCGAAGAAGTCTTCCACCAACGTATTATGGCGATCGCGGAAGGCGCCGAAGTAGACCACCAGTTGGAGCAACTCACATCGCATGCCCATCAGAGCATCGCGATGGACCAGCTCGCCAAGGTTCTCCGCGAGCGTATTGATGATGTCACAGATTCGCGTTTGCGTATCCGCTTGCTTCACTTTACAGCAGAGCTTTTGGAGACAGAGATTCGCAGTCTTCCAAAGGCAACCGAGTTACTGGAACAGATTCGAATGGAGAGCCCGGGCGACGCGAAAGCCTTGAAGGCCTTACGACGAATCTATGACGAGATCGGTGAGGTGGATGCCCTTGTCGACGTAATGGAAGAGCTGGAAGGTGCGAAGGGATCGGATGACCCCACAGGCCGTGTCGACCTGATGGTAGAGCGCGCCACATTACAGCATCGTGTGCTGAATAATAGCCACGAGGCCGCTATCCTCCTGCGTACCGCTCTGATGGAGCGTCCGGAACATGATGGGGCTGTCGATCTTCTGGAAGAGCTAGCACAAGATCCAGAGGTATTCCCCATCGCAAGAGAGACTCTGGAACCCCTCTTCCGGGAACGAGCAGATACCTATCGACTCGTACGACTCTACGAATCGGGAGCTAGCGCTCAGGATATGCCAGAGGTCCGCGCCGATCTATATCGGCGTGCAGGCGAAGTCTTATCGGAACACAACCAGGACCCAGAAAAGGTTCTTGCCCTCTTCCTCGACTCACTCAAAGACTATCCATTCCAGGAAGAGCTTCTCCACCAGACCCTTGCCCTGACGGTGGAATGTGATGCCTTTGCATCGGCCGAAGCCTCCTTGCGCGCCCTTATCGAAGCAGGCCTGGCCCCCGATGAGGAAGTCGCCATCCGAGAGTTGATGATTTCATCTGCAAACGACGAATCAGAGACCATTCGTAACGAATGTCGAAGCATCCTCGATCTCAAACCCGACCGCCTGGATATTATTGAGCGTCTTTTGACCATGGCTCATGCCCAGCAGGACCAACAGGAAGTTCTGGAACTCTGTCGGATGAAGTTGGACCTGCCCCTCGACCAGGCCAGTCGAATGGAATCACTACGAGCCGCAGCGATTGCAGCCCAGGCCCTTGAGCAAACGGATATCACCGAAACATATTGGCAAGAGCTTCTTGTAGCCAATCCAAACGCTATCGACGCCCTGGAAGCGCTTGAAACCATCTACACCGAACAAAGTGATCACGAGTCTCTGGTAGATATTCTGGACCGTAAAGTGGAGCTTTGTCGCGATTCCGATGAATTCATTACGATCAAGATCCGGTTAGCCGATCTACGAATTCGTCACCTGAATGATCATGCGACCGCTTCGGCCGATCTGGAAGATGCTCTCGCCCGAGAATCGGAACGCTACGACATCGTCCTGATGCTGGCAGAATGCTATCGAACTCTTGATCTTCACCGACGTCTGTATGAGCTCCTCGACGCACATGCTGTTCATTGTCCCGACGAAGAACAACGCCTCGATATGATGAGCGAGTTGGCGTACCTGGCACATAAACGCTTCTCAAAAACAGACGATGCGATCACCTACTACCACCAGATTCTCACCGTAGACCCAGCACACGAGCGTGCATTCTCTGGGCTGCGTGAGGTCTACCAGCATATCGGGCGTACAGATGAGCTAATGGCTCTCCTCCGAGACCGTCTGGAACGGATCCATAGCGACGAGGAACGGGGGCAGTTACTTTCGGAGATTGTGTCACTACGCATTGAGAACGGAGATCGAGAGCCTTCTCTGATGTCTGATCTCGAAGAGATTCTGCGCCTCGATCCGGAGAATACCTCCGCGATGCAGCATCTGGGAGACCTGCAAAGTGAACAGGGAGATCATGCCGCCGCCTATGAACTCTATCGTCGCTGTCTCAATGTCGCGACCAACCCGGTAGAGCGAACGCAGTTCCGAAGACGCCTGGGCATCTTATGTGCGGGTGAACTGGGACGTCCCGAGGAGGCTTTGGAGCACCTGGAGATGGTAAACGCCAACTCTCCGGACGACGTACATGTATTTCAAATGGTGGAATCTCTTTACGGGGACCAACACGGCTATTCGAAACTCACACGCCTCTACGAATCACGCCTCGAACAAGAGCTCAATGCGACGGAACGGGTCGAACTGATCGCGCGTTTAGCTCGTCTCTACCTTCTCCATGAGCCCAACGATGAAGCCTTCATCCAATGGGTTGAAAAAGGTCGACAACTGCGCCCCGATCACCCGGAGTTGGTAAAGCTGTTAATCCAGTTTCACGAAGAGCATAATAACACCCGAGAGTTGGTGCCACTGCTATCGTGGTACGTAAATTATCTGGAAGCTCGACGGCAATTAGATCAAGCCGCCCAATACGCCCTTCAATTGGCGCGTCACCATATCAATGACAATAATTGGAACGAGGCCGGGGTCTATGCGCGCATGGTCAATCGCTATGCTCCCGATAATGAAGAGGGAGTCCTCCTTCTGGGTGAGGTTCTGGAGCATACCAAAGAGTGGGAATTGGCGCGCAAGTTGTACGAACAAGCACTGCAGCTACCGGAGAACCCAGCGAACGAAGCTCTTCGAACCGAGGTCTTATATCGAATCGCCCACACATCCAGTATGTTGAATGAAACGACCAAAGCTCTGGATTGCCTGCAGCGCTGTCTAGACCGCGATTCTTCCCATGAAAAAGCAAAGACACTTGCTCAATCCCTATCTTAACGGCATGGTAGGAACCCAACCATGACTCCCTGGAGGAGAAACAGCGATGTCGCGGCTTAAGATTTTCCTCATCTTCGTAGTCTGTGCAGTCCTGACCACCATCCTTAGCTTGATGGTCCTGGACAACCTACCACAGGAAACGCACGACGAGCGTACCCGTGAGATTGCTTCCGCTGGCCCGAGCATGCAGGCTTCCCTGGATCTGGTCATGTTGCGTCTCAAACAGGCCAGTCACGAAATCAATCAAAGTACAGTTCCTGCGTACCTGCGAACATTCAGTGAATACCGAGAAGACCTCGAACAGCTGGAGGCGCATCTGGATAGTAAGTATCCAAAGCGCAACCTACAGGCCAAAGAGCGACAGAATGTAGTACGCGGAAAGAAGGTATTATTAGCCCAGTTTAGTGAGAGACTCGCCCGAAACATCGAGCTCAGTATTGGTAATGGTTATTTCCAACGGTTATGTGGTCGTAGTTGTAGCGGACCCAAGGCACAACAAGCCGTAAAGAAGTTACGAAAGGCGTGGCGGGTTGAACAAGAAGATATCCTCATCAAGTGTGCATCCTTCTCTGTAAACAAATGTGCACATGATCTGGCTCATGCCCCGTTGGCTCAGTTCTGGAAGACATTTCAAGGCCAGGACACAGTAACTCCGTACATACAGCTGCTGCGCATCACGGACACTCGTGGTGTTGGGCTTGCCGACCTGAAGCAAGTGCAATGGGGGCCTGATCTCCCGGCCGCCAAGGAATTTGGAACGAAAGATCCCACCATCCGCCGCGTCAATGTCGATCCACAGAGTTGTTGGGACGGCTGCATCGGAGTGGTTCCGTCGGAACAGTTGGACGCTTCTCGCCGCTTCCTTGTTAGTTCGACCCCAATACTTTTTGGCGAAGAGCCTCTCGGTGCCTTCATGAGCGGTATCGAACTTACACGCGATTTCGCAAATTATTTGAAGGATTCGGTCCGCTTAGACGTCGTCCTTGCGCTTCGACGAGGTGCGGACAAACCAGAGTTCCTGGCCTGGACCCTGAAGGACGAGGATGCCCATCTGGAGATCAAACGGTCCATCGCCTCCGGTGCAAAGTTATGTAGTGGATCCCATGAAACGTACGCATGTCATATTCACCGTATGGAAACGTCGGAAGCAGAGACCGCGTTCTTCATGGTTGGGGCCGCCAATTTCAAGAGCGCAAAGAAACAAGCCTCGAGTCTTCGTTCGACTCTTCTTCTGGCATTGTTCATCCTCTTTGTCCTCGGGCTGATCTTTGGTGTCGCCATGCTGTGGCAGACGGAGCGGGAATACGAAATCATCGATCAGGGTATCCACGATATCATGGCGGGCGATAGGGACTACGAATTCCCATTCGATCCTGAAAAGAAGACCATGGCGAATAGTATGGCCCAGTCCATGAACATCATGTTGGCATTGCTGCTCGACCGACCCGTTCCCGACGAAGAAGTCGACGACGAACGATGGGGGCGACTCCTGGTCGAGCAGGCGGATGCTCTCGAATCTGGAGCCAAGACAGAGGATGAGCTCTCCGATGAACCGGTCGACGCCTACTACAAAAGAACCTACCAGGAATACCGCCAGGCACGCGTAACCGTTGGAGAAGACGTAAGCGAACTGACGTACGTAAATTTCGTTGAGAAACTAGCTCGACTGGAGAGTCGCCTGAAAGGGACCAATAACGCACGAATGGTTCGCTTCAACGTAACCCTCCAGGGCGAACGCGTCGTATTGACTCCGGTATTTATCAACTGACGTTGTGGTGGGTTCACTGCACGCGCCTGGAGCATCGGATTCCATGACGCAATTCGATGCCAAGACAACGCGCGGCTTATACACCGAGCAGATCATGGATGTCTGGCGGGCACATTGCGCCAGCGAACCGGGACAACTGCATCTGAACAGCCTGCTCCCCTGTGAAACCGAGGGAGAACGTTTAATACGCGCCCACCGTATGGCAGAAGCTCGAGCGTTGTACGTGGCGGGCAACGCTCCCTCTTTAGGAGCGTTGGTATCGGTCGAACAAATCGGCTCGGCCCTTCGCGCAGGAAAACTGGTGGCTGCTGAAGAGCTGCTTACAGTCGCCACCGTATGCCAATCGATTCAGGCCCTTCATAAGCATCTGACGGAGAAGAACGAGGATGCCCCGTTATTGGCGGCTGAGGCCAACCGGCTACCCGATCTTAGCTATCTGGCTGATACCATCGGCCATGCGATTGATCCCGCAGGTCAGATCTTCGACGACGCCACACCGAACCTGAAAGCTCTTCGTCGAAGCGAACGCTCCCTCCACAAACAGCTTCGGCGCCGCACAGAACAATTGGTTCATGGAGTGGAGAGCAACGAATCCCTCCAGGATGACTACTATACACTTCGTAATGACCGGTATGTTCTGCCGGTACGCGCCGAAGCGCGGAGTCAGGTCCGCGGTATTATTCATGGCCGTTCTGGTACCGGTCAAACGGTCTATATTGAGCCGGAAGAGCTTATCGAACCCAACAACCAACTCAACCTGGTGCGCGTACAGATCGCTCAGGAAGAAACAGCCATCCTTCGTGAGCTTGCTCATGTAGTAGACGATCAGTTCGAGAGTCTGACACTGGGCATTCAAATCGCTGGAGAGATGGACTGCTGGTTTGCAGGCGGCCGATTTGCGGAAGCCTGGAATCTAGTGCCCGCTGCGACAGGAACCCATCCGGGCGATATTCATCTCAAAGAGGCCCAGAACCCCATATTGATGCTTCAGAAAAAGCCTGTTGTCGCGAATGATATCGATTATCCCGAAGACCATAGTTGGCTTGTGATCTCCGGGGTAAATGCGGGCGGAAAGTCGGTCACCTTGAATACCATCGGGACCATGGCCTGGATGCACGCATTCGGCCTGCCGCTACCCGTTGGTGAGGGCTCTATTCTCCCCCTATTCCCAATGGTATCCGCCATCATCGGTGACCAACAGAATATCCATCAGGATCTAAGTACCTTCACGGGTCATATTGAACGTATACGAACCCTATGCGAAGACCTCGTGTCCGGCTCATTGGTCCTTATCGACGAGATTATGGACGGTACCGATCCCGATCAGGGGGCGGCGTTAGCCCAGGCCGTTATCGAAACTTTGAAGGAGAAAGGGCTTGTGGGGGCCGTGACAACCCATTTCCCGCAGCTGAAGGTCTTTGGGCAAACGCAGGTCGGAATCGCGAATGCTCGAGTCGTCTTTGATACAGGAGAAAACCGGCCCACCTATGGGCTGGAGATCGGCAACCCCGCCGACAGCGAACCGTTTCTTATTGCACGCAACGCCAACCTCGACCCAACCATCATCGACCGCGCTCTCGATATCATGGGTCCGGACTGGAAAGCGGCCGAGCAGCTCAAGATAAAGTTGGCGGCCCGAGAAAAAAGTCTGGTTGCGCGAGAACGGGAGATGGAAGCCTCCGAAACGAAAATCGAAGAACTGCGCCGTGAAATTCAGGAGCAGAAAGACCTTCTGAACAGCCAAGCACATAGTTTCGTCCGGCAAGCAGCTAGCCGTACTCTACAACGGCTGGACAGTGCCTTCGACGATGTACGGACCGTCGTACGAGAGCTACAGAGTCAGCCCGA
This sequence comes from Myxococcales bacterium, assembly GCA_002728755.1. Lineage (GTDB taxonomy): Bacteria > Myxococcota_A > UBA9042 > UBA3505 > UBA3505 > UBA3505. The sequence continues at coordinate 18,762 of PBVT01000032.1, read as the reverse complement.
TAGCTCGAAGGCTGAAACCGCCCGTAAGAAGCTGATAGCCGTACGTGCCGATGTGGAAAAGATCGTTACCAATCAAAAAGAAGAGACTTCGGAAGAGGCCGGCCTGGTGCGGATGCCAACCCCCCTGCAATCCGGGATGCATGTTCACGTAAAGACATTGGGGCGAGACGGAACCATCGAGTCTATACAGGATGACCAGGTTCAGGTCCTGGTGGGTAGCCTACGATTGAAAACCAGCCCCGATGATCTCTATCGGCCCGCCTCCACCCCAACCGCTGCCAAGCAAACTGGTTCTGTGGGAGCTGACCTCGCAGGTTCTCCCCTGCGTCAAACCGAGATCGATTTACGCGGTCATAGTGTCGAAGAGGCTCTGGAATCCCTCAGCCGTTGTATGGATCAATGCCTGCTCGCCGGGCAGAAGGAACTACTTGTAATCCATGGACATGGAACAAACCGGCTAAAAAAAGCGATTCGGGACCACCTCTCAAAAACCACCTATATCGATTCCTTTGCAGCGGAAGACGAAAAGAACGGTGGTGATGGCGTTACACATATCTGGTTTGAACGTACAACTGTAGCCGAACCCGAATAATCCAGGCTTTACATCGGTTTGAATTTTGTGGGATGGCTCACGCCGGGTAGACTTATTTCGATGAGGGATTTTTTTGAACCCAAGACGATACCCAATTCAATGACGTTTCGAAGATTCATATTTTGCTTCTTGTCCGTGCTCCTCGTTGCGGGATGTACAGATACTGGCTCATCAACGGAACCGAGTACTCCAAAGGACGTGGCACCACCCAAGCCTGTGGCCGAATTGGCAGCCGAATTACGTAAGCAAGACGAAGAATTGTCTCGTCTGCGGGGCGAACTCATTGGCGTCTGGCGAACGGAATTTTCAACCTTCATAAAAACCCAGGGGCGGTTCCAACGCCCACTTACGCAACTCTACGAGAAGATCGGGTATCGCCCATTTTTTGCATTGGATGAAACTCTCGATGAGAAGAGCTTCCTGGCTCTTACCACGTTTCTCCAGGGAATCGGTGAACACGGAATCGATCCGGAGAGCTATACTCTGGAGACTCTAGAGACTCTGGCTAAAGGCTATCGAGAGGTTAGCGCAGAGCTGAACGATACAACCGAAACGTTGGACCAACGCTCGCAAGCCGACCCTACCGAGGGGCAGTTGGTTCAGCTACTCCGGGAAGGGTTACCAGAACAATTAGAAGAGGCGCTCCAAAATCGTAAGCTCTCCGACGACCAGTTGGGATCCGTAAGTGCGATCGTCGATATCGAAACGCAACGCATACAGGCCGAACGTGACCGGCGAGGACAGCTCGCCAGGCTTGATGCCTTGATGCTGCGCAATACGATGCAGGTCCTCCTCGATTTCCGCCTTGTGAAACGCGCGCATCCGTTTCAATCGCTGGAACACCTGAATCGTGCTCCCGACTACTATGCAGACAAACTCGTTCGGATGATGTTTCCATCCGAACTCCCCACGGTGGCGGACGCTGAGGACTCTAGCGGTGCCGACGCCACTGGTACGCCTGAGAAGAAAGAAAAGGCCAAGCCTCTTCCTCCACTACCTCATCTATCGAGAGACCTGGATCCACAGGCTGATCTAGCAGGGTTCCTGGCCGCACAAGAGCCTCATATCCCGCTCTATGGCGCCATGAAAAAGGCGCTCATCGATTACCGGGTCCTGGCCGAGCGCGCGAAAGAAGATCCCCCACCCAAGCTTCCGTCACGGCGCAGCTCTCTCAAAGTTGGCTCTCGTGGCCCGCTCGTAAAAAAGCTCAAGAAGAGACTCCTTTTCGAAGGGTATTACAATCCCACCGAAAAAGAATGGAAAAAGACCGTATGTAGCGACGATGACGACGCCTGCGAGGAAACACGCACCCTCGCATTACACGACCGCTACGACGCAATCCTCGAACATGCGGTACGCGAATACCAGACGACACACCAACTAGATGGTGATGGGAAATTAACCATTGGAACCATTAGCAGCCTCAACCGTAGTTTCGCCCATCGCGTAAAGCAGTTGGAACTTGGGCTCTTACGGTACCGCGAAAGTCAGATTAATGAAGATCGCCCGGATGTATATTTACGGGTAAACATCCCCGAATTCCGTGTCGCGCTTTGGGCTGACAAAAGTATGGTCCGTTCGCATTCGGTCGTCGTTGGAAACAATAAGCTCGTCACCAACGTGCGGAAAAAAGTCGTCGGTTATTTGAACCGCACGACGATGTTTAAGGCCGCAGTCCAAAGCGTTGTGGTAAACCCCTATTGGCGTGTTCCGTCACGAATCAAAAAGACAGAGTTGGATTTGGAGCTCATCGACACCCCCGACTTCTACGAACGCAACCGTTACGAGATTCGCTCATCAGCCTCGGGTGCAGAGTCCGTCCGCCAGATGCCCGGCGACGACAACGCCCTGGGTCGGGTCAAGATTAACTTCCCCAACCCGTACGCCATCTATATGCACGACACTCCCAGCAAGGGTACGTTTAAGAAGACCATTCGAGCACAGAGCCACGGCTGTATGCGCCTGAAAGACCCTCTCGATTTAGCCCAATTCCTGCTAAGCCGTGACGAGAGCATCTCCGAGGCGCGCTTCCAAACGATTCTGGAAGAGAAAAAAGAAAAGACGCTGTCGCTAAAGACTCCCATTCCCATCTACGTGGAATACAACGTCACATCGGTTGATGAGGCTGGGCGCCCGATGTTCCTGTCCGATATATACCGTTATGATCAAGGCTATTTCCGGGGTGAGCTTCCTGTCGTCGAAAAATTCCAGCTCGCCCCGTATAAGCAAGGAAAGAAGATTCCCTTCGAAGAGATCGTGCAGGTACGTCCACCGTGACCAAAAAAGACGAAGAGAAAACTCCTGTCGAGTTGTCGATAGAGATCGATAAAGATGGTCGGGTAGTCCTGACGGACCTTCCCCCCGAGCTCCTGGAATTGGTTCGTGACCTCGATCCGGACGCGATCATTGCGTGCGATGTACCGGATTCGAGTTCATCGAAACCCAAGAACGAAACTGACGATACCGATTAATCCAACGGTTCAGCTCTCGTCGGGCTCACCAGCCCACCATCGTCGGAGTCGCTCGGATATACGCTGCTCATATCCCTGGTCACTGGGCGCATAATACCGACGCCCAACCAACTCCTCGGGGAGATATTCTTCTTTTAGAAAGTGGCCTGGTGCATCGTGCGGATAGCGGTAATCCCTGCCATGGCCCAACTCCTTCATCAGTTTGGTTGGAGCATTCCGAAGATGGATTGGAATCGGCAGACTTCCATGTTTGCGCACATCTGCGACAGCCTCATCCCATGCTTTATAGGAAGCGTTACTCTTTGGAGCTGTGGCGCAATAGGTGATCGCTTGTGCCAGACACAATCGAGCCTCAGGCATACCCAGTCGCTCATACGCGTGGGTGGTAGCAACGGCCAATTCGAGAGCACGAGGGTCTGCATTTCCGATATCTTCACTGGCAAATATCATAATTCGTCGCAGCAGAAATCGTGGGTCTTCGCCGGATTCGATCAATCGAGCACCGTAATATAGTGCTGCGTCCGGATCCGAGCCGCGCATCGACTTGATGAAAGCACTTATCGTGTCGTAGTGGGCATCTCCATCACGGTCATGTCGAATCGGAGCACCTTCCAGGACCTTCTTCACGATCTCAGTGGTCGGCGGATTCTCAGCGCTGCAATGCCCCTGGATCTGTTCCAATAGGGTCAGTGCACGTCTCGCGTCCCCGTCAGCAGCCTGAACCAACAGAGCCAGGACATCCTTCGATGGGCGTGGAATGTCAGCCCCAAGACGTTGTTCAGAGTCGTCGCAAGCCCCTTCCAATACAGCGGTCAATGCATCCGACGATAAGGCGGACAACCGAACAACACGGCAGCGTGATAGGAGCGCCGAATTCAACGTAAACGATGGGTTCTCCGTGGTCGCCCCGATCAATACGATCGTGCCGGCCTCCACATGAGGAAGAAACGCATCCTGCTGGCCTTTATTGAAGCGATGAATCTCGTCCATGAAGAGAATCGTGCGTTGCCCCTTCTGGTGTCGAGCCTGGGCACGCTTCAACAGCACGCGTACCTCGGGCAATCCGCCAAGCACGGCGCTGAACGGTTCAAAAAAAGCTTTCGTATGATGAGAGATCACATGTGCAATGGTTGTCTTTCCACAGCCAGGCGGCCCCCATAAAATGAGAGAAGGGATGCGATCCTCAACGATTGCACGACGAAGAAACCCCGTTTCCCCGAGTAGATCTTCGTGGCCAATCATCTGATCCAGGCTCTGTGGACGAACTCGATCCGCTAGAGGCTGATAACCCTTCGCTGCGGCGGCGGGTTTCACCGTCTCTTCGTGGGTTTCAAATAAATCGGCCATTGTCGGGTTCTCTCCCTCTCAACGTGCCTTCGGCAACTCAGGCGAGCCGTCCAGAGATTGACGTCATGATCCCAATCCCCGTTCCGTCCGGCCCCGCTCGACTTCCTGGCCGACCCGTTCAATGATCTGCTGGAGCGATGTGCCGGGCGTAAAGACCTCTCGCACTCCCAATGCCTTAAGCTCTTCTATGTCACCATCGGGGATGATTCCCCCAACAAAGATACCGATATCGGCCGCTTCACTCTCTGCGAGGAGTTCAATAATTCGAGGCACCAGGGCTTTGTGCGCGCCGGACAAAATACTCAATCCGATCAGATCTACATCTTCCTGGACCGCGGCTTTTACAATCATCTCAGGAGTCTGGTGCAGACCCGTGTAGATAATCTCAAACCCAGCATCCCGTAAGGCCCGGGCAACAACTTTTGCACCCCGGTCATGCCCGTCTAGACCAGGCTTCCCGATCAACACCCGTCCCAATGTACCGCCTGTCTCCGCCATAATCGCCCTCTTACATTCCCGAGAATTTTGCTCGCCGCTTATCCAGAAATGCCCGCATACCCTCTTCCTGATCGTCCGTAGCGAATAGACCAGCAAACATCTCTGTCTCCAGAGATAACGCTCGTTCTAGAGGAAGATCAAGTCCTCGATGGATCGCAAGCTTCGCTCCAGCGACTGCGAGGGGACCCATTTCCAGGACCGGGCGCAAGGCCTCGATGAGATTCGCCAAGAAGTCTTCCGCTGGTAGTACGCGGTTCACAAGACCGATGCGATTCGCTTCCTCGGCATCGATCATGGCGCCCGTCACGACCAACTCCATGGCTTTACGTGGTCCCACAATACGAGAAAGCCGCTGTGTACCACCAAAGCCCGGTATGACACCTAGCTTGACCTCCGGTTGACCGAACCGTGCCTTTTCGCTGGCGTAAATCAGATCACAGGCCATCGCGAGCTCACAACCGCCGCCCAGGGCAAACCCGTTCACTCCAGCAACCACCAACTTATTCATCGAGCTTAGATGGGCACATAGCTCCTGGCCTTCTTCCGAGAAGGCTTTCGCTTCCAGAACACCCATATCCACCATTTCATGAATATCAGCTCCAGCCACAAAGGACTTACCAGCCCCGGTAATGACCAGAACCTGGTCTTCACTCGAATGGTCAAAGTCATCCACGAGATCCGTAAGTTCGGCCAACGTCGATCGGTTCAACGCGTTTAGAGCGTCGGGCCGATTGATCGTTCCCACCAGAATCCCGTCAAAGCGTTGTCTTGTTACAAGATCTGCCATTTTCATCCTTTCCGTTTCTAGAGCTTTGCCTGATTTTATTTGCTGGAATCGTAGGTATAGAAACCACGACCGACCTTTCGACCGTAATAACCCGCATCAACATATTGCTGCAGTAGAGGACATGGGAAATACCGGGCCCCCAGTCCTTCATGCATTACATTCAAGATCGCAAGCGTTGTGTCCAAACCAATGAAGTCGGCCAACTCGAAGGGACCCATGGGCTGGTTGGTACCAAGCTTCATAGCGACATCAATATCTTCTACCGAGCCGACACCTTCATGTACTGCATAGAACGCCTCATTCAACATCGGCATCAACACACGATTTACGATAAAGCCCGGAAAATCGTGTGCAACAACCGTAACTTTTTGCACCGATTCGGCCAATGCACGTACTTGTTCATAGGTACCGTCGGAGGTCTGTAAACCTCGTACTATCTCGACTAATTTCATAATCGGGACCGGGTTCATGAAATGCATCCCAATGACCTGTTCGGGCCGATTGGTAGCCGCCGCGATACGAGTGATGCTGATGCTCGATGTGTTCGACGCAAGAATTCCATGGGCAGGAACGATCTGATCAAGCTCCGCGAAGATCTTCTTCTTGAGGCCCTCGTCTTCAGAGACGGCTTCCACAACCAGATCCGCGTCCGAAAGGTCTGTAAGCTTCGTGGTGCCGGACAACCTCTCCAGGATGGTATCTTTATCCGCGCCAGTGATCTTCTCTTTACGAACGAATCGGTCCAGACTCTTCGCAATCGCTGCGAGGCCCTGTCCAACCCGCTCCTGCGACACGTCTACAAGCATCACATCATGTCCAGACTGTGCCAGAACCTGCGCAATACCGGCTCCCATCTGACCGGAGCCCACTACACCGATATTCTTCTTATCCATCACGATTCCCCGTGTTCAGTTCTCACGTTCCACCAATAAAGCCACCGCTTCACCGCCACCAATACAGAGGCTTGCTATACCTCGACGCCCCGATTGCCGGATCAGGTTATGGATCAACGTAACCAGAATCCGAGTGCCCGATGCGCCGATCGGATGCCCAAGAGCGACGGCTCCTCCAGACGTGTTGACCCGTTCAGGATCCAGCCCCAACTCTCGGTTGGTCGCAAGCGAGACCACAGCAAACGCTTCATTGATTTCAAAACAATCAATATCGCCTGTCCCCAGATCGTTTCGATCCAATACCTTTTGAATCGACTTTGCGGGCGCCGTCGTAAACCATTCCGGAGCCTGTGCATGGTTTGCATAGCCCCCAATACGAACTAAAGGAGTGCACCCCAGCTCGGCCGCTTTTTCTGCAGACATGATTACAACAGCAGCGGCACCATCATTAATACTCGATGCATTCGCCGCAGTAATCGTGCCGGCCTTATCAAAAACCGGGCGAAGGGACGGAATTTTATCCGGTCGACCACGACCAGGCTCTTCGTCCTGGGTCACGCGAACTGGGTCGCCGCGGCGTTGCGGAACATCTACGGGTACGATCTCGTCAACAAAGAGACCGTCCTCTATCGCAGCCAGGGCCCGTCGATACGACTCGATGGAAAAGCTGTCCTGATCCTCCCGGGAAATCTCATGTTCCCGAGCACACATCTCCGCGGCAGTACCCATATGGAAATCGTTATAAACATCCCATAAGCCATCGTTGATCATTAGATCTACCAACTGACCGTGTCCTAGTCGGTAACCATCTCTGGCGCGTTCCAGAAGATATGGAGCCTGGGTCATATTCTCCATTCCACCCGCGACCACCACGTCGGCTTCTCCAAGCCGCACCAGATCATAGGCCATCATGACCGTCTTAAGCCCGGAACCACAGACCTTATTTATTGTCGTACAGGGAACGGAAGAGGGAAGGCCCGCAAAAATGGCCGCTTGGCGCGCGGGGGCTTGACCCACCCCTCCTTGTAGGACACAACCCATGATCACTTCGTCAATCGCATCCGGTTCTATCCCTGCCTGCTCTACAGCACCGCGTATAGCAACCGCCCCCAATTTTGGACCCGAAACCGTGGCTAACGCCCCCTGAAAAGAGCCAATAGGCGTACGTACCGCGCTAACAATAACCGCATCTCGCATGGAAACCTCTACCGCTCGAAGGGATGAATAGGAATGACCAGACCAGCGGACTGGGGCGATAGCAGAGCCACAATCTCAGGTCAACGCCTTGTTGGGATCTCCCAGCCTGAACAGGCCTATACAGAGCAGAAACCCGACAAACACCACATGTTCTATATAGGACACCAAATCGAAAATTCGCCCCAAAAACTTAGCTATTGTCATCATATGGTTGACTTTTTCGTCACACACAGCTAAATCCGCGCGTTCAGTCTACCCATGTAGACATACGAGGAATATTATTATGTATGCCGTGATTCAAACAGGTGGAAAGCAGTATCGGGTCGCCCCAGGCGACGAAGTCTCCGTTGAAAAGCTCAGCGGCGAGGTCGGCGATGAAGTTCGTTTCGACCAGGTCCTGCTCGTTCGAAATGATGATGGAGTCCAACTGGGACAGCCATATGTAGACGGAACAGCCGTTACCGGTACCGTCGTGGCCCAGGAGCGTTCTCGTAAGATTCTCGTGTTCAAGTTCAAACGACGCAAGAACTACAAACGCCTCAATGGACATCGCCAGCACCTGACACGGATTCGCGTGAATCAGATCACCACGGGTTAAGGAGTAGGTCATGGCTCATAAGAAAGGACAAGGCTCCAGTCGGAACGGTCGCGACACAATTGGTAAACGACTTGGCGTAAAACGTCATGACGGTGTGTCCGTAATCTCCGGAAATATCCTGGTACGGCAGCGTGGCTCTCACTTCCACCCAGCCGAAAACGTCGGCATGGGTCGTGATTACACCCTCTTTGCGACGACTGACGGTACCGTTCGTTTCTTCCAGAGAAATGGTCGGCGTTACGTACGCGTAGAGTAACCCCTCAGGCTCTCTCGGAGCCAGCATCATGAAATTTATCGACGAAGCACGCATCTTTGTCCAATCCGGCAACGGCGGTGCAGGCTGCGCTTCGTTTCATAGGGAAAAATTTGTCCCTCGCGGCGGCCCTGATGGAGGGGATGGTGGCGACGGCGGTAGTGTGATCTTTGAGGCCACAACACGGCTATCCACTCTTATGGATTTCCGCTACCAATCGCATTATGAAGCGCCGAATGGAGCTGCAGGAAGCTCGAAAAAGAAATACGGGGCTGCTGGCGCTGATTTGATTATCCCTGTACCGGTGGGGACACAGATCCTCGATGAAAAAGGGGTTTGCCTCTGTGACCTTACCTGGCCAGATCAACAGTACGTTGCTGCAGAAGGGGGCCGGGGCGGACGAGGCAATGCTCGCTTCGCCACCTCCACACGACAGGCGCCGGATCATGCCCAACCGGGAGAAGAAGGTTCGGAGCTTTGGCTCAATCTCGAATTACAGGTATTGGCCGACGTAGGGCTGCTAGGTTTTCCCAACGCGGGCAAATCGACATTGATACGAAACATCTCCAACGCCACTCCCCGGGTTGAGGATTACCCCTTTACGACCCTGGTTCCAAACCTTGGCGTGGTCGCTCATTATTCGCGACGCTTCGTAGTCGCAGACCTCCCTGGTTTGATCGAAGGAGCCCATGCTGGACGAGGACTCGGAGATCGATTCCTTAAACATCTGAGTCGAACGCGCGTCCTGGCCTATGTTCTGGCAGTGCAAGGAGAACACCCTCCCCTGGAGTCTTTTCTGAAGCTGCGGCAAGAAGTTCTGAAATACGACGCGGACCTGATGAACCGCCCAATTGTAATTGTGTTCTCCAAATGTGATCTCCTGACAGAGGGTTCGGAATGGGAGGCGGAAGCCGCGGAACAGGAAAATAAAGTTCGAGCCCAACTTGCGTCGGAAAATATTTCCGCCACGATTGTTCGGACCTCGGGAATCACCGGAATGGGAATGCCACCCCTACTGGACGCTCTAACCAGCGCATTAGAAGAGGCAGGAATGTGGCGCGACGTACAAGTCGCACCAAAGACTTCCTTCCACCCACTCGATTCGAAAAAGGATTCTTAGAATCGAGAATCGCGGTAGCGACTACAGCAAAAACCCCTCAAGCAACGTCTCTACGAGACGAAATAGATAATTACACCTGATGACGGACAGTTCGGTTTTGGTACTCTGTACCCCTTCTGTGCGTTGACACGTGTTTGACCTCTGTTATCATCCAATCCTCATTATCGGGTAACCCACTACTTCCACCACCATGGCCCCACACACGCGAACTCAACCTACTCTAATGGCGTTGGTGTGCCCAATCCGTACAACGGCGCTGCTGTTGGCTGTGCTCCTATGTCTGTTTTTGGGAGCACAACAAGACGCGTATGCGCAGTCTCCATCCCCCGCGACAGAATCTGTCGATGAGTCGGAAGATGAAAGTCTGGATGATCTGGATGATGAAGATCTGGATGATGAAGACCTGGATGATGAAGACCTGGACGATGAGTTGGAAGATGACGACTTTGACGATGAGCTGGAAGATGAATCTGTAGAAAAAAAAGCAGACGCGCCGGAAGAACCGGCGAAGCCAGCTCCCCCAAAAGCTTCCCCCGAGACACCAGCTCCAGCCCCTTCGCCAGAACCGGCTTCTCCGAGCGCCTCGCCGGAGCCTTCCAGTCCAACACCGGCCACGCCTACACCCACGCCGACTGCTCCCGCATCTCCGGCTCCTGTCCCCGCATCACCTGCAGACGCGCCGGTAGCACCTACACCCGCGCCGGCCGCATCGACACCCGCGCCGGCCGCATCGACACCCGCGCCGGCCGCTCCAGCACCCACGCCATCGAATCCCGCAACGACCGGGACCGATGATGGTCGACCAAACTTCCGCCTGAAGGCTCTCCAAAACCGGGTGACATCTCTGAAGCAAGAGGTCTTCCGCACCAAAACACGTCTCATGTTGATCAAGGAACGGCTCCTTAACAATGTGATCGCAGAAGCCAAGCTTATGCTTATGCATAAAAATGCGCTGTCTGGAGCGTTTTTGATCGACGAAATCATCTACTTTCTGGATGACAACAAGATCTATTATGGGGATCGAAAAACAGGAAACCTGAAAAGTTCAAAATCATTCACCATCTACGACGGTAATACCGTTCCTGGTTACCACGTTTTAACCATTGACTGTCTTATTCGGGGAAACTCCACCCTCTTCCCCTATGTGGGTGATTTCCAGTTTCGTCTCCGATCACAATATACGTTTTTCGCGGCACGTGGACGAATCACCAAGCTACGGGCAAAGCTGTACGAAAAAGGAGGTCTGTTGGTCGATTATCGGGATAGACCAACTCTGAAATACGATCTCAAGCAGTACCCCTACACGCGCGAAAACATGAATAAGCTTTCGACCAAGAAGAAGTAACGGTGGCAGGTGAGAGGTTCTGAACGCATGGCGCGTACGATGATGGCTCGGATGGCCTCGCCGCCGAGACAGCGTCGGACCATCCAAATTCACTCGCTCGCTTGCCTCAGCCGCGGATTACGCCGTACTTTTCTCTTCGCTTTCGTTTCTCTGGGACTCCTGTGGGTCGCCCCATCGGCCTTCGCAGCAAGAGACACCAATAAAAAGCTTACAAAGCTTGAGCGCCGTAATGAAGTCATCGCGAGCCGACTCGCTAAATTGGCGCAGCAATTCGACGACACCGCCTTTCGAATGAGCGGTGTAGATGTCGTCAGAAAATGGGTCGATGCGAAGGTTTTTTATGATTCCGACCAGCTGGATCGTACGGTTCTTGTGCTCGCATCTCTGGTGCAGAGTCCAGCATTCCAGAGAAGCCGAAATTACCATGAGGCTCTTTTCATGTATGGCCAGAGCCTATTTCGTCTGGGGGCTTCGGAATCTTCACTGCCTATCTTTGATCTGCTGCTACAAAACCGGCCGAGCCAGACACATGTACACAACGCGCTGTTCTATGCCATCGAAGCCGCCTTGAAGCTAGGTCGGGAAAACGATGTTGCTCGCTATCTCGATACCATGCGAGCCAGCCGTGTATCGAGCCCGGAATTACTTTACGTTGCGGGTAAGGCCTATTACTTCCGCGGTGATTTCAACCAATCCATCCGACTGCTCGGCCAAATTCCGGCAAACGCAGCGGTTTACCCACAATCTCGCTATTATCTTGGTGTCGCACGGACCGCCTTGGGACAACTCGACACAGCCCAGACGGCCTTCAAAGACGTCAGCTTCACCTCCGGAGACAAACAAGAAGGTCAGGAGATACGGGATCTGGCGAATATGGCGCTGGGACGATTGGAAATTGAGCGTGGTAAATGGGACCAGGCCGTGGACTACTACCAAAAGGTTCCACGGGGCAGTATTCATTTCCCCAGGTCTGTATATGAGCTCGCGTGGGCGTACGTTAATTCCGGAAAACTACAAGAGGCCATTCGGGCTTTCGACGTCATCATTCTGGTCGCAAAAGACGAAGAGCTTGTACTGACTGCAAGTATGGATCGAGGCCAACTGCTCATCCATCTTGACCAACACCAGGACGCACAAGAAGCCTTTGAAGAGGTACATCGACGATTCGTACCTATTCGAGACGAGCTGGAGCGCTTTACTCAGAGTGACAAAAACCTAGAACTCTATTTCCGATGGCTCATTCATCGTTACGATAAACGTTATACCCTTGATCTGCCCTTATCCGAACGGGCGGCACAATGGGTTCGTGCAGGGGCGGGACTAGAAGAGCTCGTTAAAACCCTGGACGACATCGCGATACAAGGTCGCGAGATCGCCCAACTCGATCAGATCGTGAAGGATCTGAACACCGCCCTCACAGGCAGTGATCGAGTGGGCCTGTTCCCATCATTGAACAACGCCTGGGTACAATTAGTCGCTACGGAAAATGCGCTCATACAACAGAAGAAAGATCTGCTTGAGGTTGAATACCGGGCTCAGCGGAAAAAACTCCCCCGCGAGGAACGGCTTCGTATGGATGCTCTTCGAAAACAAGCGAAAGAGCTCGAGAGCCAATCGGGCACCGATGCAACGGAAGCTGGGGCATACCGACAACGTCTTCAGGATATGTCAGAACGCTTCAAGAAACTTCGTCGGGAAGCGTTCCAAATCTCCCGTAGCCTGAAAAGCCTGAATCTCGAGATCGCATCCATCGACCGCTACATCAAAGAAGCCGAGGCGGAACCCGATCCAAACGAAAAACCCGTCGACAAATCTCTTATGACGGACCTGAAAGCAGAAAAGAAACGGTTGGTTGATCTCAGTCGACAATTAGAGACGATCCGCCAGGATATTCGTGCCGAGATCGGTCAGCTTGGCCTGGGCGGGGCGGCACAACGAACCGAAGATAGCGATAAGGTCAAGCTGCTAGCCATCTATGAAGAGCTGAAAAAGCTCTCGGGTAGCCATGGAAGTGTGGCCAGGATTACCCGCCTACACCAGAAGATCGAGCTAGGCTTTGACCAGGTTACCAAGATTAAAGAGGCGATAGATAAGCATCTTGCAATGGAATCGGAGAAGCTCTTGCGCGTAGTCTCCGAAGAAGCGGTACGCATCGAAAATTACCGCGAGCACCTCGGTTTGATTACAGACCGTGGCGAGAGTCTCGCCAGGGTCGTGGGGACCAATCTTTTCCAGCGAGCGAAAACACGTATTCGTAAAACAGTGCTTCGTGCTGATCTGGGCATCGTCGATCTGGCCTGGGAAAGAAAGCAGAAGCTGACGGATGAGATCGCGTCATTAAACATCCAACGAGCAGAAAAGATTACCTCAGTAAAGAGTATCCTGGACGAAATGCTAGCGACCCCCGGTTACCAGCCCATCTCAGCGATGGACGCCAAAACCGATAAAAAAGAAGAAGAAAAGAAAAAAGCCCCCGCCCCTAAGAAAGAACCCGAATCAGATAAGCCATCTGATGACAAACCGACGGCATCGGCCCCACCACAAGGATAAGTATGCCTGGTCCCTTCCATAACGCCGCTTCGCGGAGAATACTGAGATGAGTCTTCGGAACCATCTTCTGGCAGCCATGTTCTGCCTGTTCAGCGCGACCGCCCTCGGTGCCGGACCTATTCGCCCAGCAGAGGAACCGCAGCCGATTATAGAGCCGACCTCCGTTCCAACTGTTGCCAATGCCGTCGACCCAGCAACGCTTCAAACCAAACCACAGGAGCGTCTGATTCAACCGAAGAGTCAGATCGAAGTGGAAGCCCTGATGCTCGAGTACGAACAGGCCCTTCGGGTTTACGAACGAGCCGGGATCTCTATGCGCGACGAGATCCGTAAGTCCATCGCCTATGAAGCGAATCGTAGGATCCGATATATAAATGAACTCTACGACAAGAAGACTGGGAAGCTGGAATCGGACGAAAGTCGGATGCGGGAAGACGCCATCCGACTCTTTGCACGTTTTGTAAAACGATACCCGGATCATCCGGAACACAGCCCACATGCATTATTTCGACTCGCTGAACTCTATTACGAACAAGCCAAGATCGATGAAATGTCCGCGCTGGATGTCTATGAGAAGCAGTCGGACCTCTACCGGCGAGGGAAAATCGCGGATGAGCCTGTGGTTCCCGAAAAGGACTTCAGTAAAGTATTCGAATCCCTGAAAACCCTTGTCACGAATTTCCCCAGCTATCGTCTAGCGGACGCAGCCTACTATCTGCTGGGCTTTACCCTCATCGAGGCTGGCGAAGAAGGAAAGGGGCGCGACACTTTTCTTTCGCTCGTAGAAAAATATCCAGACAGTACGTATGCGCCGGAATCCCTGCTCCGACTTGGAGAATTGGAGTTCGAATTATCTAATTTTGCCGACGCGGCCCATTACTACAAACGGGTGCTCGCCTATAAGGACGGTCGATTCTTCGATATCTCTCTATATAAGTTGGCGTGGTCCTACTATCAGATGTTCGACTACCCACGGTCGATACAAACCTTCAAGCGCCTATTGGCGCATTATCACAGCCTGGAGGAGCAGGAAGGGCAACTGTCGGGACAAAAGGGTGAGCTACAGGCCGAGGCCGTCGAATATGTGGCAAAAGCATTGGCTGAAGATGACTGGGATGGTGACGGAGAAAAAGAACCCGACGCAGGAGTACAGCGTGCCCTGTCGTTTCTCTCAGAAGGCCAGCCCTATGAAAGAAAGATCCTGGCTAAATACGCGGAAGTGCTATTCGACCAGCACGAAGCCGATAAATATATGGAATCCTCGCAGGTATACCGCGAGTTGATTCGGTCCAACCCGTTTGATCCGGAAAACCCTCGTTACCAGAAAAAAGTGATTCAGATCTTCGATCTCGTTCGAGACTTCTCTGCAGGTGCGGTAGCTCGTGGAGAGATGGCCAACCTCTTTGGTAAAGGCTCCGCTTGGTATCGCGCCAATCAGGAGAACGCCGGTGCACTGGCAAGAGCCAGTCTTCTGGTCGAGACCGCCATGCTCCAAAAGGCGGGTACACATCATATGCGTGCCCAGGAGCTTAAGCTCATCGCTCGTAGTACCGGTGAACCGGACAAAGCCATGGAAGCGCTCGAACAATACCGGCTCGCCGCAGAATCCTATCAGTCCTTCCTTGACCGGTATCCCGCATCGCCCCAGCGATACAATGTTCTATATGATCTCGCCGATGCTCTTTATTACGGTGGAAAATACAAGGAAGCGGCAGAAGCCTACGCTTCCGTACGAGACTACAAAGATCGGACGGAGTACCAGAGCGAAGCCGGCTACCTGGCCGTATCCTCTCTCGAACGAGCGATCGAGGCTTTGAGTGATGCAGGTGAGCTCCCACCCAACTCGTTTGCCTCGGACCTGGATGCGATCGAAGCGACAAGAGCCCAACCGGAAAAAACTGAAGAGCTTCGCCGCGTCACCCCACAACCGATCCCCCCCATTCTCCTCACCTGGATCGGAAACGCGGATCGATTTGTGGAATTGGGTCTGACACGTAAGGACGATCCCGACGTAAGTGCGAAATTCGCCTATCGAGCTGCCGCTATCTTCTATCGCTTCAACAACTTTGATGAAGCGCGCAAACGTCTCGCCGATATCGTGGAGAACCGCTCAGAATCTCCGGTCGCTGCGAACGCAGCCGATATGCTCATCAACTCCTTCACCATCGAAAACGACTGGCCCAATATCCAGAAATGGGCCGCCATCATGGAGAAGAAAAAGATCGGACGGCCAGAGAAGCAGGCGGCCCTACGTAAAAAGATCCGTGTCTACCAACTCGGAGCGCAATTCAAGACAGCCGAACAGCTGTTGGAACAAGAAAAATATATCGAGGCCGCCGAGGAATTCGAGCGCCTGGCCGCACAACCGGATGTAAAGTTTGCCGACAAGGCGCTCTACAACGCGGCCATGGCCTACATTAAAGAGAAGCAC
Source organism: Myxococcales bacterium (assembly GCA_002728755.1). Classification (GTDB taxonomy): domain Bacteria; phylum Myxococcota_A; class UBA9042; order UBA3505; family UBA3505; genus UBA3505. The sequence goes on along the minus strand of PBVT01000032.1, from coordinate 2,680 downwards.
TATGACCGGGCCTCAAAAGCCTTCGAGACAATTCTTAAAGAGCCTCGCTTTGATAAAAGTGAATTTCGAGAGCTGGCCCTCTTTGAAGTGGCTGAGAACAGCAAGAAATTCTTCGATTTCAATAAAGCGATCTCGTCGTATCTCGCTCTCGTTCGAAAGAATGCAAAGAATGAGAATAGCCCATACGCATTATTCGAGGCGGCAAAGCTATACTACGACGACGGGCAGTACGAGAACGCAGCAAACGCCTTCGAGCGGTACGAAAAGAGCTATACGAACCGCGAAGATGCCATTTTTGCCCTCTATCGCGCTGCGGAAAGCTGGGCCAAAAGGAAGAATACGCGTCAAGAGCGAAGACTTCTTATGCGCTTCGTAGAACGAGGTAGAGAGAAGCCCAAATTAGGGCAAGCCGTCCTCAAAGCACTGGTTCGTCTCGGAGAGATCGAGCTCAAGAAAGGTCGTCCCAAGTTCGCCAAGCGGTTCTTCGAGAACGTAATTGCTCTATACAACCAACGCGGGTTCCAACCGGAATCTCCAGAGGCATACCACGCCGCTAGAGCCCAGTTCGAGCTGGTTGACTTCAAGTACCGTGAATACAAAGGGATCGTTCTGAAAGGAAACGTAAACCAGATGGTGCGACAGATTCAGAATGCCCAGGCAATGCTGAAAAAACTGCAAAACGACTATGCGCAGGTAGCGTTACTGTACCGGTCTGTCGATTGGAACTTCGCAGCGTTCTTCCGGTTGGGTGAGATCAACCAGATTTTTGCCCAAAAGCTTTATGATGCCCCTGAACCGCGAGGCATGAATCCCGACGACCTGGATATTTATCGTACGCAGCTCGAAGAAGAAGGTGCGCGCTGGGAAGACAATGCCGTAAAGAAATTTGAAGAGATGGTAGGGCAAGCTCGCTCCCGAAAAGTGACCAATAAATGGGTCCGGGATGCGCTGGAATTCTTGAACAACTACAAGCCGCAAGAATACCCCCTGGCCAAGCAGGAACGGGAGCTATACGTCTGGGATGACATCTGGTCATTCCAGGCAATTGAAGGACAGCCGGAACCCGACAAGAAAGAGCAACCATCAAAGGAGCCAATTAAAGAAAAGGCACCTGAGAAAGAAGCCCCCTCTTCACCGGAGGCCCCGGTACCCGTCAATACAGAAGCAGAACCAACCGCACCCGCGACTACGGTAGAGGAGACTACCCCAGCGGAGCCTGCGAAACCTGAACCCAACGAAGCCCCCTCCAACACTGAGCCTAAATCAGACAATCTGGATGATGTCCTCGACGACGACGACGATGATTTTGATGACGATGATTTTGATGACGATGATTTGGATGATTTTGATGATGACAGTGATGATGCAGAGGGCGATGACGATGATTTTGATGACGATGATGCGGATCTCGACGATGAGGTGCTAAGCCCATGAGACGCATTCTATCCATATTCGGGCTGACTCTCGTGCTCGCCTGCGGACCAACCACATCAGCCCAGAAGCAGTCTACGGCCCCGGTAGATCCAGCCCAGAAAGAAGAGGATTTGAGACGGCAGGCTGCAGCACAGAAAAGGTTGGTTCAGGAACGCCTCGATCTCGCTCGCTCCGCTGCAGCCGCGAACGATTACATAAGTGCCGAAAACCAGCTTCAACTTGTACTGGGTATGGATAACCGTAACGCGCAGGCCCATCTGGAACTCGCACAGGTGCAACTCCGACTCGGCAAATTAGAGAAAGCACGTGAACAGGCCAACCAAGCTCTTGAACTGGATCCAAAGTCCTATGAAAGTGCCGAACTTCTGGTGCGGCTGTATCTACTCGATGGGGATATGGCTGGCGCCGTGAAGCGGGCCCAACAGCTCGGACAGAATTTCCCCGAAGATATGCGCTACCAGAACCTCTCGTTATTTGCGCTATTGAAGGCTGGTCGCCCTGGGCTTGTATTGAAAGAAGGGCAACGACTTCTGCGGAAGGACGAGGTCAACACCGAAACAATTCGTAATATTGCGCGTGCGCATCTGGCCCTTGGTAAATTGGGCACCGCCAAATACGTTCTAATCCGCGCCCTCGAGATCCGTGATGAACCACAAACGCATCGCCTTCTGGGAGAGATTGCATTTCGGAATGAAAACCTTACGTCGGCCAGATCGCATCTATCCAAAGCCGCTGCCGCACTTTCCGATGCTCCAGATGTCTTGAATAATCTGGGTCTTATCGCCTGTAAGATGTCCGACTACGCCACGGCAGAGGCAACATTCAACAAACTGACCGCTAGCTTTCCCGGGCTCTCCTATGGTCATGCAAACCTGGGCTATCTTTATCGACTCATGGGCCGCCCAACGGATGCCGCCCACGCCTATCAACGTGCATTAGATATTGATAAGGGTCTGGCGGAAGTACACTACAACCTGGGAATTTTGTATTTCGGCTCGGACATCGCAGGGCTCGACCCTATCGATAGATATAAGAACGCAATTAAATCCTTATCCCAGTACCGGGATCTTCAGCGTACAAAACTATCGCGTTCGGAAAACAAAGAACTCGACAGGTACGTAAAAGAAGCCACGCGTATGATCGCATTGTTGAAGGAGAGTCGAAAAAAGGCGGTTCCTGAGAAGAAAGAAGTAATCCCCCCGCCCGCACCTGCGCCCGAGCCAGCACCAGCGCCCGAGCCAACACC
>PBVT01000031.1 GCA_002728755.1 Myxococcales bacterium | reverse complement strand
TTGTCAACAAGCCGAAGGTGAAGGGAAGCCAGTTGCAGCCAAGAGCGAGGTTTGCGGTCGCTTGCGGCATGTATCGTGAACAACCCATTTGGTGGTGCCCTTTCACCAAAGCTAAATTCAGGAGCAAGGACTTCACTGTCATTCAGCTACGCTCCGGAATGAACTTTGCTCAGTTCCTTCGACTGCCGGAGATGCCGACGACCATGATATCAAAGGATTTGCCCGCCGACAGAAACGAGCGAGTTACAGTGCATCTCGAACCTTGCGAACACGTTCTACCGAATGCTCCAGTGGTCGAAGCCACTGTTCCGTCGATGGAGCTGGACGGCCAGCAGCAGCAGCCACTCGTGCGAGTTGAATCAACCCCGGAGTTGGGGGGGTCACTGAACATCGTGGACGACAAATCAGGAACACAACTCGAGGTCGATCCAACCAGTGGAATGCTGGAAGCAATCGACGAAGACGAACAAGCGCCAGCAAATCTCGAGGAGGCACTGACTCAAAACAAGCCAATTCCAGTTGACCCGGTGCCCACAGTTGGCGAGCCACAACCAATCAACATGATGGAATGGGATGACGTTGTGCTGGATGCAAGCCAATCAGTGGACGAAGCGGCATTGTGGGACATGATTGACGAGAAGAAGAAGCTCACTGAAGCGTACCGAGCAAGCGGTCAAGAGACGTTGCGAAGCATCCTCCGAAAGAAGAAGATCGTCGATCCAGTGTATCATGACGAGTACCTGAAATGGCTGAAGCAATCCGCCGAGACCAAGAAGTACTACGAGGGAGTCAATCTCAGGGTAGACGCCAAGTTTAAGCCAAAGCAAGGCAGCCCATTTCCACAGCCGATCGGCAAGCTTTGGACGACGATAAAGACCGAGAAGGACCGGCAGCGGAACGCGAACAACATGGAATTTGTGCACACCCGACTGATGGAAATGCTACTGCACGAAGAAGCAATCGAAGTGAAAGTCACCAACGCACTGACTGCCTCCATTGTGAGGCATCAGCCGGACACTGGAGCAAGCCTCGACATCACGGCATTCGCAGCCCGAAAGAAGCGAAAGGCGAAACGAGTCTCGGCTGCCGATGCACATGATCCTCCGCCAGAAACGCTCGGAGAAGCCATACGAGATGACGTGGACGGGCAGGACTGGAGCGATGAAAGCTACAAAGAGTTTAACGGTCTCACAGATCTCAAGGTGTTTGATCACGGACCTGAGAATCGTGGGTACACCCGAGCTGAGTTGCACGATCTGGGCATCCATTCGCCACCTGTCGGAACGAGAGCAATATGCGACAACAAGCGAGGGGCTGATGGAAGAATCGTTCGACACAAAGTACGGATCGTGGTCCAAGGACATAGAGGCAATATGTTCAAGGGAGTGCATTTCAATGAGACTTACACTGCTACACCAAGTCAGGACTCAGCACGAATTCTGCAAGCGCTGTGTGTTCACCTGCAACTGAAACGAAAAGCGTGGGACATTAGTCAAGCGTACTGCTGGGCCGACCTGCCTCCAGGAGAACTCATCGCACTGCGGTATCCGGAGGGCTTCAGGAAGTTTCACAACGGAGAAGAGACTTTCATTGTCATGCGCAAGAACCTCTACGGGCATCCAGCGGCAGCAAGGACTTGGGGACAAACCAGAGATAAGTTTATCTTGGCATACTTCAACGTCAAGGGTTGGACCTGCATCCAAGCTCGAGGTGACCCGTGCTTCTTTCACATCATGAAGGGAGACGAACATGCTTGGATACTCATTCACACAGACGACGTCGACGCAGCCGGCACCTCTGACGAGATCCTCGACGAGATTTACGATGCCATGGATAAGGAGTGGAAAGTCAAAGAAGTGAACGCTGACTACGTTCTGGGCGTCACGAGGAAACAAGTCCCAACTGCTGATGGCAAGTTTGACATCGAATGCACCATGGCGCAGTATTGCGAAGCAATGGCGGCAGCTTTTGCTGAGCACATCACCAAGCACAGGATAGAGACGCCATTCCCAGAAGGAATCACTCTCTCACTTGATGACGAAGTAACAGCCGACGAGACGAAGGCTGTGATTGCGAGAGGTTTCCAACGAGGTGTCGGCATGATCCTGTGGGCATCGAGAGGAGCTTTCCCCGAATGCATGTTTGCTGCAAGCCAGCTATGCAAGATCATGTCAAGGCCTTCGGAGAAGGGCTGGACGGCGATGATTCACAATCTCAAGTACATGATCCAGCATAAGGAGTTCGGAATCAAGTTCAGTCACTGTGGCAACGATTACCCTTACGTGAACGTCGACTCATCGTACAAGATTGACTGTGCCGATGGACTCTGCCAGTTTGGATTCGACATCCGCTGGAAGGGAGGACCTATCAAAGCAATCAGCCACAAACTCAAACATGTCGCACACTGCACCTCACATGCAGAATACATGGCCATGAGCGAATCCTGCAAAGCAATCGTCGGAATGCGACAGCTGTTCACTGAGATTGGATTGCCCGAACTGGTCGAGGAACCGACAGCACTGATGGGCGACAACGACACTGCCATCAAACTGGCGAACGATGAGAAGCCAACGCAGGGCAACCAGTACATCTACACAGCGTATCACTTTAACAAGGAAGTGGTGAAGCTGCAGATTGTGACAACTGCATCCATCGACACAACGGAGAATACTGCCGATCTCCAAACAAAGGCCGTCAACACGGACAAAATGTCCAAGCTCGCTGGAAAGCTAAAAGGCTACGAACCTGATTGGTATCCCACAATCAGGCACGACGACAGCAGGACAACATCACAGAGTGCACAAGGTACAAGCAAAGGTCTGGCAGCACACTCAGTACAGTGCTCAACAAATGCCAGCACCTTGTGCTAGACCGTCACTCAGGCTGCAGCTCAAGTCGCATGGCTTGAGGCATGCACAACCTGGAGGGCGCTGTGATTGAAGAAGAGGGTTTACTATGACATCTGCTACGACGGACGAGAAGTCTGATACGTTCAACTACCGCCTAAGGCTCATTAGCAGGCAACAGGACACCTCAGTCCATAACCTGTAGTGAGCTGACGTAAGCCGACTGGAGGCTTGTTTATCGCCAAGTCGCCAGTTGGGGGGGTCAGTTATCAGACTGTATTCTCGTCAATAAAAGAACAATGATTGATCAACAAATATCACTGCCACGGAGCTATATTGTGGCATATATCCCGCCTGGGGTGCGCAGATACGTAAAATGTAGTAGACAACACGTAATGTTAGATATTGCCAAAAGGCAAGCGGTTTGATCTGCTGCAAGGTCGAATCAAGATTTAGCAATCTTGATTCCAGTGGTGCAGAACCACTGTGTCGGACTCCAGCATTCGCACTGCGCATGCCGGGGACGCACCACTGGTACACCATGGTACCTGCACGGTACCGTGGCAGCACCACTGACACCATGGTGGTGCACAGACGGTGCAGGCAAGCTTTAAAACAGCACAACACACTAACCCTCGGATCACTCACCAAGAGATACACTAAAAAGGGACAACCTTAACCCATACGACCGTACCAATGTCTTTGAACAACTCTGCGACTACACCCAATATTAACGCCGCCGCGCAAGCGGTTGCTAACCTATCCGGAGCTCTGCATGGGCTCCACACTTATTTAGGCCAAGGAGCCGCTATCAACGCTGTTATGGGCCCGGTTCTACCCGGTGAGCCGCAGAGCTTTGAGGGCATCGAGCAACGCCTCGGAGAGGATGTGGACGACCTGTTCCACAAAGGCCTCGGCCTGGAGCAAGGAGAGGTCCAGCCAGCTCATTTCCCCGACGCAGATCGGACGGCAGAAGCCATCCAGCAGCTGCGCAATGCAGTGCGCCGCGAAGTCGATTCTGCACTTTTACAGCGCCAGGACGACATCCTGCAGACCTGTACCCAAGGTCTTACACAGATCCGGAACAGAGTACAGAACATCCTGGACACCGGCACCGGCGAGGACGGTGGAGTGGCAGGTCTGCGGACGAACCTCGAAGACATCGCTGGTGAGATGAAGAAATATCGCTTGACCACGAGCAGCGACATCAACCATGAGTCTCGGCTCGAAGCCGAGAAACTGTTCGACGAGTCACTGGACTTGCTGAACGCGAAGCTCAGAGCGATGCAGGAGGCAGACTTCAGGGATGCAGAGCTGCAACAGAAGATCGACGATTGTGGGTCTGATGATGACGAGGAGGCCACGAGGCTCAATCGTCAGGCCTCAATGAACGATAAGAAAAGAGAGCGAGCACTGAAAGCGATCGTTCAGCACTTCGGTGGAGACGTGAGAAGCTTGTCCGGCGGGAAACCAGAGGACATCAAGCTAGTCATCAAGGAGTCAACGCTCACAAAGTATGGTGGGCAAAACATAGTTCCAAAGTTCCTCGCATGGATTGCAACCCATAGCGACACGTACTACGTAATCGCAGCGTACCTCCGACGAATCTGCACGGACGTCGATCACGAGCAGCAAGTGCACTGGCAACCACCAACGAAGGCTGACCGATACGCCAGAGTACCACAGATCCATCGCAGGAGATATGCTGAGCAGTCTGAGAAATTCTACCGCAAACTCCAAGACATCATCCCAGACGACGCATGGAGCCATATCACAGCACCCTTCCACTATGGCGTGAACGAACAACTTGAAGCTCCGGCTGTCGAAGAAGGCGATGGTCCGAGTGCACTGTTTGCCTTGCTGTCAATCTATCGCATGAGAGGGACGCAATACATTCAGTCACAGCTGGAGATTGTACTAGCTGGAGCAAGAGAATTTTGCACTGGTCGCCCTCAAAACAAAATCAGCAAGATTCGCGATGCGCTTCGCGAGTGCATGAGAGTGGGCAAACCTTTATCGTGGGGGCTGACAGGGCAGCCGATCAGGCGAGCGCTGACAGCTCGGAACAATGCATTCCTCATTCCGCTAATGCCTTTCGATGATCACAAGATCACGAGGCAAGAAGATTGCGGCACAGACCTGGATCGCATGCTAACCGTTATTGAGCGGGAGGCAAACAAACTCGAGAACGACATGCATCTTCCGAAGTCCGACAACGCTTGGACAGCAAGCGTCGCAGTCATCGGAAAACAAGATCTTCGTGACGGATTTTGGCAAGCAAAGTCCTTTGGAAAAGGCAAAGGAAAAGGCGGAAGCAAGGGCCGCAAAGGAGGAAAAGGCAAAGGCAGCAAAGGTGGCCGAGGCAAGGGTCGAGAGATAGCTTACCGATCGCATTGCCCTCGCTGCCAAATTCAGGGATGCATCGAACATTGCGACAAGGCAGATCACGAAATCTGCAATACTCATTTCAATGAGGCAAGGCAGAAAGGGAGCATAACCAAGCGCAATGGAGAAGTCTTCACTCCCAGACGGCCAATGAAGAGGACAAGCTTGGCGCTCGACTCCGACGAGCGTTCGATGTTGAGTGGGTTGACAGCCGCGTTCAAGAAGCACAAGAAGGACAAAAGCACGAAGCAATCAGAGCAAGAGGAGAACGATGAAGAGAAGGCTCAGCAAGCATTCCTTGGCCAGATCATGCGAGGAGTGAGCCGCAGCTAGGATGCACGCCGGTCGCCACAAGGACCCCGAGCGCTAAGTGGAGGCCGGCTTGTAAAATTGCAATCAAACATGATGCAAATACAACGTCTAGAAGAGTCGACAAAGTCGACGAAACCAGATGCAGGTTGGAACGGGACCACCGCAGACCGTGTGAGCGTTGATCTGCCACCCTTGGGTGGTGACGGTCCGCGAGAGGAGTCGCAAGTACCGACAGTTCATGCCGTTGCTCACGACTGGAAGGCAACGGACAAACAGCAAGAAGAGATGATGGAGCACGTGTGGGAACAACAGAAGTTGGAGTCACGATACTTCTCACACATTCAGTCATTTGACTCACCATTCGAGTCTGAGATTCTGGGATGGCAGTATCCGACGTTCGACGAATTCCAACGAGAAGACGAACGGTGGAGAAAAGTTGTCGAGAGAGAGCGAAAGCGACAGCGAGAGTTACCGCCAGAATCGCTCGAAAGCCAAGAGACTCGCAAGCTGTCAAGCTCATCAGCCGACTGCCTGAATCTGCCTCTCAGCCAGGTACTCAAGCAATGGAGGGAAGCATTCACCATCAAAGATGCTCAACATCTGTGCCTGAGGCGGAAAACCTCACCGGACACTCTAACGTTTGCAGTTCTACAGTCCGGAGGTTGCTCAGATTCTATCGGCTGCATACGAGCAGGCTTCAAACCAGCATGGGGCACCACAGTGTGCGAGGAAGAATGCCGACTATGGGAAGCTCTAACAAGTTGCCCGTCGTTGGGACCAACCCTTGAAGCCCAATATTCAGGGAAACAGCGACCTCACTACCTCAAAAGCAATCTGCTATTGTTCGGAGAAGGAGACTGGAATTTGCGAGTCAAGCAGGCGAAGATAATTCTGAAGTGTAAGCCAAAAGCGTTCTGCATTGCACATGACCCCAACGATCGTCACGGTGATCACACAACTGCACAGCAACACACAGCAATGCTTAGCATGCTGGCAGAGAAGTATTGGCTGCACGAACACACAACTGAAGTGTGGAGACATGGAGACGTGCTTGGAGTCCCGCAGCCGACTGAAACGAAATGCACTGAGTTCATCGTTCCGGCGACACTTTCATTTGTCATCGGATTCCACAAGGAGACGATTGGAGAGAGCGGAAGGCTATTTGAGTTTCCGCAGCCTGAATTCAACGACAACAATCCTCCAGCGGCCATCCACATCGCAGTACCCGATGCAGAAGTACCACCGAAGTACAAGCGTACCATGAGAGAACCACGAGTTCCATTCGAGACCCCGAAGCAATCTGGTCGACTCATCAAAATCGCGCAACGAGAGGAAGTGGACAGCGACCCACGCAATCCAAGCGTGACCTACTCGTGGCTCTGCCCTCTCAACGCTAGAGTTGAACCACAAGGCTACCACATCAAGCACTGTCCTGGACTAGGCAAGCGAGAGATGCTAGCTCCGACACTTCGTGCCTTGAGTCTAGCACCGGCAGGCACCGGGAGCAAGC
>PBVT01000030.1 GCA_002728755.1 Myxococcales bacterium | reverse complement strand
CTGGGCCCGTTCCGCCCGCCTCCACACCGACCAGCCGGACCGCAGGATCCTCCAGGAATCCACGGAAGAGGCCGATGGCGTTGGAGCCGCCACCGACACACGCAACAGCGATATCGGGAAGTCGGTTTGTATGGTCCAGGATCTGCTGTCGTGCTTCCTGACCAATGACCTGGTGAAAATCCGCTATCATGGACGGAAAGGGGTGGGGCCCCAATACCGACCCAAGAATATAGTGGCAGGTCGTCGGGGCGTTCACCCAGGAGCGGAGTGCCTCATTAACGGCGTCTTTTAGGGTTCGCTGGCCGGAATGAACAAGCTCTACACGTGCACCCAGCAGTTGCATACGTTCTACATTGGGCCGTTGGCGCTTAGCGTCGACTTCGCCCATATACACGACACATTCCATGCCCAGAAGGGCGGCCGCCGTAGCGGTCGCGACACCGTGCTGGCCAGCCCCGGTCTCGGCGATAATCTGGTTCTTTCCCATTCGACGAGCCAGCAGGGCCTGTCCGATGGTGTTGTTGATCTTATGGGCACCGGTGTGAAGGAGGTCTTCCCGCTTCAACCACAGGTCCAGCCCGATCTCCTCGGAGAGACGTCGGCAATGGTATAAGGGGGTTGGTCGACCGACGTAGTTGGTCAAGAGATGGTCAAGCTCGGCCTGAAACTCTGGATCCTGCCGTGCGTCGAGCCAGGCCGCTTCCAGCTCCTGTAAGGGAGCGATCAGAGTTTCGGCGGCAAAGCATCCGCCGTAGTTTCCAAATGTATCTTTGGCTTTCATAGGCGCTCGCATATCAAAAGCGTGTAGAAAGAGGCCAGCACGCATCAAATGCATCCCGTGCTTGTTGGACGAAACGCTGCACACGATCGGTATCTTTTATCCCTGCGGATTGCTCGAGGCCCGACGAAGCATCCACTCCGAGAGGGCGTACTGCCGAGATGGCCTGGGCGACATTTTCGGGTTTCAAGCCACCAGCCAATAGACAGGGGAAGCGTTGGGCGAGCTCTGCCCCCAGGGACAGGTCGACAACCTGGCCCGTTCCACCCATACCTGAAGGGTGATCGAGCACAAAGCCAGAGGCCTGCTCGCTCCAACGTTCTGCTTGTGCGATGCCCGTGGTATCCACCGGAATTCGTCGGAAGATGGGGACCGGAAACTCGGCAAAATCCGCAGGATCAGCGGCGCCACAGAGTTGGATATGCGACGCGCCCGTTGTACGAATATGGTCGCGAGCCTCTTGTGCGGAGATGGTCCCTACCACAGCCACCGTGGGTGTCTTCTCAGGTAGCTCCTGGATGATGGCGCTCGCGGCCTGGGCAGGGATACCACGAGGTGATTCGGGAACCAGAACAAATCCGAGCATCGTAGCGCCGGCTGAAAGTGCGGACTTGGCGTCTTCTATCCGGGTGATACCGCAGACTTTGATGGTTGGCGCGGAGGACTGGGCAAGATCAGTCATGCCTCGACCCCATCACGTAATTGCGTCAGCAATAATGCAGGATCGTCACTCGTCATCAACGATGTACCGACCAGCACCGCGTCGGCACCAGCCGCGCGCATACGCTGGGCATCGGCCGGAGTATAGATGCCGCTCTCTGCAATATGAATTGGGCCCGCGGGCATACACCCAAGAAGTTGCTCGGTACGATCCAGGCTTACGGAAAAATCCCGTAGGTCTCTCGCGTTGATGCCGATAGCGTCTGGCTTCACTTGCGTCGCGCGAGCCAACTGTTCTTCGTCGTGCACTTCGACCAGCACCCCTAATTCCAACCCATGGGCTCGATCGCAGTAGGCCTGTAGCTGTTCCTGACTGAGGATTGAGGTTATAAGCAAGACAGCGCTGGCGCCGTTGGCTCGTGCTTCTACGAGCATATAGGGGTCCACCACGAAGTCTTTTCGTAGGCAGGGGATCCCAAGCGCTGACGCCTGGCGAAGATCGTCGAGGGTGCCACCAAAATGGTCCTCATTGGTGAGGATCGAACAGGCGGCGGCTCCACCATCGATATAGGATTGTACCGTGGGCAGGAGAGGGCGATTGGCGATGGTGCCGGCCGAAGGCGAGCTCCGTTTGAACTCAGCGATCACCGAGAGACCGGGTTGCCGTAAACCATCTACGAACGCCTGGCGTGGTGAACCTCCGCTGGGGATCCCTTGCAATAGCTCGCTCTCGGATTTTCGCGCTCGCCGCTCCTCAAGACGGCGAACCGTAGCTTCGAGGATGGGTTGTAGACGCCCTTCAGCTGTCATCCCAATTGCCCCGAGAGTTCGACCCAGCGTGCAAGGAGCGCCTGGCTGGTACCGCTTGCCAGTGCTTCGTCTGCACGGGCTACACCGTCCTTGAGGTCGGAGGCGATGTCAGCGACCCAGAGGGCCGCAGCTGCGTTTAAGATGACCACATCTCGCAGGGGGCCGGCTTCATTTCCCAGGACTCTATGCAAAATGCTGAGGTTATGGTTTGCGTCGGAACCTTGAAGCGCACTGACCGGTGCGGCGCCCAGCCCCAACTCCTCAGAGCGTAGAGAAATGGGGCCACCGTCTACGGGGACATATTGGATCTGGTTTCCATCTTCCAGAGTCAATTCATCCGCACCACCCCCACCATGAATGACCATGGCGCGCTCGGCTCCCAACTCCTGCAGAACCGTACTATGGGTTTTTAGGTAGGATGGATTGGCGACGCCGAGGACCTGTCTTTGTACGGAACCCGGATTGGCGAGTGGTCCAAGGAGATTGAAGATGGTCCGGATCCCCAGGGCGCGTCGTACGGGTCCTGCGTGGCGCATCGCTGGATGGTAGCGGGGCGCAAATAGAAAGGTGATACCCGTTTCGTCCAGGCAGGTCCGTGCGGCCTCGGGGCTCAGCTCAAGCTTTACGCCGGCGGCTTCCAAAAGATCGGCGGAGCCACAGCTGGATGATACTGCCCGGTTTCCGTGTTTGATGACGCGTGCTCCCGCAGCAGCAGCCACGATCGCGGAGGTGGTCGAGATATTGAACATACCCAGTCCGTCGCCGCCTGTACCACAGGTGTCGATGGCGTCAGGGTAGTCGTGTTCAAAAGGAGTCATACAGCTACGAAGGGCTTCCGCCGCGCCGGTGATCTCCTCGATGGTCTCGCCACGTTGGGCCATGGCCACCAATAACCCTCCTAGAACCACAGGATCTGCGTTCCCGGAGAGTCCATATGTGAAGCATTCTCTTGCTTCGGCTCTGCTCAGGCTGCGACCTTCTCCAACGACGATCTTCAGAGCGTCTTGAATCATGCAGCCTCCGGCGCGAAGCCTGCGATGCTGAGAAAGCGTTTGATGATGGCCTGTCCCTGGGGGGTGAGAATCGATTCAGGATGAAACTGCACTCCGTAGCGTGGCAGCTTAGTATGCTGTACTCCCATTACGCGGCCGTCTTCGGTCCAGGCGACAAGCTTGAGCTCGTCGGGGAGGTCCTCTCTCGTGGCAAGAAGGCTATGGTATCGGCCTGCCTGGAAGGGTTCTGGACAACCCTTAAGGAGGTCGGACTCTTCATGATGAACGAGGCTCGCCATTCCGTGTACGGGGGCGTCGTCGACCGTAAGATTTCCACCCATCGAGAGAACCAGGGCCTGGTGACCGAGGCACACGCCAAGGAGTGGAAGCCCATCGGGAAGCTTCTCTAAAAGCTCCATACAGATACCAGCATCTTTGGGATGGCCAGGGCCTGGCGAAAGGACGACCGCCTGGGGTTTCATCTCCAGGAGCTCAGCGACGGTGATCGCGTCGTTGCGAAAGACCTCCACATTGGCCCCTGCCTGGCATAGATATTGGTAGAGATTATAGGTGAAGGAGTCGTAGTTATCGATGAGTACCAGCATGATCGTAACTTAGTTGTCTGGATGATCGGAGGGAGGGCCAAAAACTGGAGACGAGGCGAGTTCGATGGCTTCGAGTAAAGCGGCTGATTTATGATCGACCTCCGCCCGTTCCCCGCTGGGGGTAGAGGCGTGAACGATCCCTGCACCGGCTTGTACAGCCACGTCATTACCGTAGACGCACATGGTTCGGATTGTGATGGCCATGTCGAGATTTCCCATTCGGTCGACATAGCCAAAAGCCCCGGCGTAGGGGCCGCGTGCTTCGGGTTCCAGCTCGCTGATTAGCTCCATGGCGCGGATCTTGGGTGCACCGGATACGGTGCCGGCCGGGAAGGTGGCCGCCAGAGCGTCGAGCGCATCGCAATCGGCCCGAAGTTGTGCCTCGACTACAGATACCAGGTGTTGCACCCGGCTAAACCGTTCCAGGGTCGCGTAGCGCATAAGCTCCACGGTGCCTATTTTAGCGATACGGCCAAGGTCGTTCCGCGCCAGGTCCACCAACATATCGTGTTCCGCGCGTTCCTTCTTATTGCGTATCAGCTCATTGCCCAGGGCCTTGTCGCTGGCAAGATCTTTGCCCCGTGGTCGGGTACCTGCGATCGGCCGGGTTTGTACACGCCCATTACGAACCGAGACGAGGCGTTCTGGCGAGGAGCCTACGAGAGTAACCTGCGGTGCTTCGAAGTAGAACATATGTGGGGCTGGGTTACTCAAGCGGAGAGCCCGGTACAGAGTGAATGCTTCCCCTTTTATGGTGCGATCAAATCGACGGGAAAGGACCGCCTGAAAGATCTCGCCCTCGCTGATATCGCCACGAAGTTTTCCCACATGCTTTTCGTAATCTTCCTTCTTGTATCGACTGGTAACCGCATCACTTGTGATTGTGATGGGTCCAGGCAGTACGGCCTTGGCATGAATGTCGAAGGCCAGGCGAATCGCGCGTTCACGTGCTGGATCCAACGGGGAATCAGCAGGACAGTCCGCGAGAATATGGATTCGTTGGGCTGCATGGTCGAAGGCGATGACGTCGCCGAAATACTCAAAATAGGCCAGGGGGGCTGTGGCCCGGTCGGAATTGGGATGCGCCGGGATGGAGGGTTCCAGATTACGCGCAAGGTCGTACCCGAAGTATCCGATCCAACCGCCAGCAAAAGGAGGCAGGCCGGGATGGGATCCGATGGTGCCCGATCGTGTTACCGCCTCGCGTAATCCTTCAATAGGACCCCAGTCCTGGGTTTCGGTTTCTCCTCTCCATTGGAGGGTACAGCTCGAACCATCATGTTGCATCGTGCCCATGGGGTTCACGCCGATAAAAGAATACCGAGCGAGCCCATCGGGGCCATCCGCGGATTCCAATAGACAACAATGATGCCCAGCCGTTTTTAGGCTCAGATAGGCACGGACCGGGCTTGTAATATCGAGGGGGAGAATCAGATGGAAGAGCCCATGCTCTCTGGCCTCTTCATTCGTGGATTCATATAGAAATGGACGCATAATTATATTCGTTGGGTCGCGGGGGGAGATTCACTACGCTAGCGTTCTCTGGCCGGCCGTCAATCTTAATAGCCGACTCGTTTGTATGTGTAGTCCAGACTCTTTTTTGGGTTCCAATCAAAATGGCATAGTAGGGCGAGGCCATTTTCTGGATCATCCATTTTCCAGAGATAGGTGCAAGCGAAGACGTCTCCGGTCTTATTTCCAAAGGCTCCAGGGGGGTCGACCTCTGTGAGTTTGAATACGAGTTTTTTGTCTGGGGTACAGGCATAGGTCCCTTTCAGGATGGCCTTTTCTTCTTTGTCGGGCGACGTCGAAGCAAGGAATTCCGTAAATTCGCTCCCCCGGAACACAAAGACGTCCGTAAACTTCTTCGCTTTTGTTTTTCCGTTGAACTTCCAGCTGCCTTCCAGGCGTTTGAGACCTTCCGGGCACTGGTTCTGCGTTTTCGCTGCTTTGAGAATACGACTGCGAAAGGCTGCGTCTTCCCCTGCCTTCTGTGGAGTCTTACCTGCGCAGGATAGGAGCACGCCGCCCAGAAGTATCAACAGGAGACGGTCGATACGCATCAGGGCACCATCTTTTCCAGCATACGTGGGAAGGGGATGGTTTCCCGAACATGTTTCAGACCACATATCCAGGAGACGGTGCGTTCCAGGCCCAGGCCAAAGCCTGCGTGGGGAACGGAACCATATCGTCGGAGATCCAGATACCATTCAAAGACGGACATATCGAGACCGTGGTGTTTGATGGCCTCCTGGAGCGTATCCAGATTGGTTTCACGTTCGCCCCCTCCGATGATCTCGCCATACCCTTCGGGTGCGAGGACATCCATGGAGCAGGTCAGCTCGGGTCGGTCCGGCTGCTGCTTCATATAGAAGGCCTTAATGGCCGTGGGGAAGTGGTGCACGATAATCGGCCGATCATATTGCTGTGTCAGAATGGTCTCGTCGTTACCGCCGAAGTCACTGCCCCATTCAATTTCCGAGCCCAGCTTCTGTAGAATCTCGATGGCCTCATCATAGTGGACACGTGGAAAGGGCGGAGTTGTCGCCTCAAGAGCCGTGAGATCCCGCTCCAATTCTTCGAGGTCGGATCGGTTGGTCTCCAAAACCCGCTCTACGATATGACAAATAAACGCCTCGGCCTCGTTCATATCGTCTTCAATATCGAAGAAGGCCATCTCCGGTTCTACCATCCAGAACTCGGTAAGGTGACGCCTCGTTTTACTCTTTTCCGCTCGGAACGTAGGGCCAAAGCAATAGGTCTTGCTAAAGGCCATGGCCGTTGCTTCCTGGTATAGCTGGCCCGATTGGCTAAGGTAGGCCTCACTCCCGAAGTACTCGACCGGGAAGAGCGTCGTTGTTCCCTCACAGGCCGCAGGCGTCAAGATCGGTGAATCCATCAGGTAATAGCCGCGGTCATCAAAGAAATCCCGGATTGCCTTAACGATGGTATGACGCACCCGCATGACGGCTTGTTGGCGGCGACTTCGTAACCAGAGGTGACGGTGGTCCATCAAGAACGCGACGCCATGCTCCTTTTTCGTAATCGGGTACGATTCGGCAAGATGATAAATCTTCAGGGAACTTAAACCCATCTCCACGCCCAGAGATGAGCGCTTGTCCTCTCGGACTTCACCAACGATTTCGACGGAAGATTCCTGGGTCAGAGTACCCGCTTGCGCAAAGGTCTCCTCATCACAATCCCATTTACCGCAGACGACCTGGACGATGCCGGAGCCATCCCGCACTTCGATGAAATGGATTTTCCCAGAGGACCGGTGGTTTCGAACCCAACCCCGCAGGGTTACGGTTTCACCAACATGGTTGGGCAGATCACGAACGCGTATCCAGGGATGTTCGGGAACGAGAGTCATGGCTACCTATTCAACGCAGGAGCATACTTCGCAGCCATTCTCATCTACCTCAAATCCGTTTTCACAGAAGAGTTGGCAGGTGACTGGGGCGCATTTCGTATACTTGTGGATGGCACCATGCGCAGCGCCGACGAGGATCTCGTCGTCGTCGCAGTAGATGGCGCTGATGTCATCACCAGGGCCGGCATCGACCGAAGTCCATGTCGCACCACCGTCAACGGTTTCAAGGATGAGACCGTCTTGTCCACCGATGCAGCCATTGGTTGCACTGTAGAAATAAACAGCGAAGGTTTCTCCACTACCGTCTGTCGCGCCCGTGGTTGGAGCCGATAGGGACTCGGGCACATCGGCATCATTCCAAACCTTTGCCTCGGCGCGCACACGAATCGTTCCCGACGCTCCGATGGTTACGGCCTTCGTGGCTTCGGGTGAAGAGATGGCACTCATACCCTGCCAGGGAACTACGCCCAGGCTAGAGCTATATTCGAGCCACCATGCGGTCTTCTCCTGCTCGTCTTCCGCTGGGAAATCAGGTTCGGGCTCGTTCCAGTTAATTCCACCATCGGTGCTGTGGTAGACCGTACCATCCATCGCCAGCAACCAACCTTCACCACCGCCCGATGTAGCGATATCGACGATGGTTCCGGAACCAGCTCCCGGGGCGGGGTTGAAGCCCTCTTTCGTCTCCCAGGACGCACCGCCGTCAACAGAGACAGCGACGTCACTGGAGGCTCCGATCCAAATCTCGTCCCCTGCGCAAGACAGGCCCATAAGACCAGGTTTACGATTGGCTGCGTCCTGCTTTAGAGAAGCCGCGGCACCGAGATATTTCTCCAGGGTGTCGCCATCAGAGGCCATATTGGCGATGGCGTTCTCTGTACCACCGACCCAGAGTCCCTGGTTACCATAACAGGCGGAGTAGAAGTCGCGGGTATCAAAGGGGCTCTCCACGGAGGACCAGGTGCCTTCTGTAGCGTCACGCATAAGGACGATGTTTCGCAACCCGACGGCATAAATGGTGCCACCGGTTCCGGCTACGAAGGCTGTGATACGTTTCGTGCTACCCATCGCCTCGGCCGGCAGTTCGACGGGTGTTAGAGCAGAGCCTGTAACCTCAATGGGGTCTGGGAATCCGGATGGGTCCAGCCAGCGCACCGCGTTTTTGAGGTGAAGATAGCGTTGGGGGTTACTACCCGGATAGACGTTGATGGCGAAGTTCTCGCCAGGCACCCAGCCTGCTTCTTCCAATGCGTCTGCGAAGTTGAGTCCATAGGTCAGCTGGTAGTCTTCCAGTAGACTCGTGCCGATGTAGATCTTGTTTTCTGGGATTTTGGAAGCGTCCGGGACGGATTGCTGGGCCCCATTGAGGAACGCAAAGCCGGTGTAGACATCACCAAGAAAGCGGGTGCTGCGGGAGACGTATTGTGCGGAATTCCCGTCACCAATCAGAAAGACGCGTTCGGGATCAATGCTGAGCTCACCAGCGAGGAGTTCATGCAATTCAACAAGGAAGTTGTCCGACTTATCAAAGGGTTGGGACATCCAGGAGTAACCCGAGCCCGTCCAATTGGCTCGCGGTAGCACCAGAATAAACCCATGCTCTTCTACAAGGGCGTCCGAACTGGCGTAGATGGGCTGCTGTTCTGGATAGTGCTGGGGCGAATAGTTATGCAGCTGGTAGATGATGGGATAGGTATTCGCCGGGTCGTAATCAGCCGGTACGTAGAGGCGATAGGTTCGGACATCGGCGCCGACTACCATCTCTAGATCGTTCTGAGGGGTGCCTGGAGTGATCAGAAAACCCTGAGTGGTGTCTTCTTGCTTGCCTGGGTCTTGTTGCGTTCCCGGATCGTTGCTTGTTCCCGGGTCTTCTTCGCCACCATCGTTGGTGTCGGTTGTATCCGAACCAACATCGGAACCGACATCAGAACCGGAGTCTGTTGTGGCGTCGGGCTCTCCGTCCCCATTTCCTCCACATGCAAATAGAAATGCAGCCAGAAAAGCCAAAGATAAACATGTACGCAGTTTCATCCCATATACCTCAATCGTCAGCACGGTGTTTGATACACGACGAGCTTCCTTCGTCGTGGGGCGCGGACTCTACAGGGATCCTCCTACGCGATCAACATAGTTTTTTTGTTTCGAAAACGAACCAGATTTATCCACGATAGGCCTGCACCACACGATCCATCAGAGGCCATAGTGTGGGGTGCTTTAATAGCTTGTCCGCACAGGCATTTTCGAGCATTTGTTCGGGTCTTTTGGCGCCGGCAATTACAGAGGTGATTCCTTTCTGCCGTAGCACCCATGCCAGAGCGAGGGCGCTTATGGGGCATCCCAATTTCTTGGCGATAGCCTCTAATCGTCGAACGAGAACATTGGCTCGTAAAAAGCGAATACCCTTGAAGCGGTCGTCGCGGGCGCGGAGGTCACTCGATGGGAATTCGGGTTCGTAGCGAAATTTACCGGTGAGGAGTCCTCTACATAGGGGTTCGTAGATCAGGACCCCGAGGGGATCTCCACTGGGTTCGGCCTGTAGGCAGGCATTTTGAAGTCCGTGTTCAAATTCTCGTCGGAGGATGGAGTAGGGTGTTTGAAGACTGATAATCGGGGCCATGGTTCGCGCCAAGGCGATAGCCTCTGGGTTGTAGTTGCACAGGCCGATGTATCGAACCTTCTCTTCCTCAACGAGGCGAGCGAGCTCCTCCATACTTTGTTCAAGAGGGGTCCCTTGTTCGCAGGGCCAATGGACTTGCAAAAGAGGGATCTGATCCAATTGTAGACGAGTCAGCGAGGCTTCGGTGTCGCTGCGTATATAGGCTGGTGTCAGGTCGCTATTGGCGTGTTGGCCTGATCCATCCCAACGTACTCCCACTTTGGTTGCAATGATTACATCATGGCGACGGGAACCGAGGGTCTGCGTCAGAACCTCATCCGCGTGTCCATGGCCATAAAGCGGTGCGGTATCGAACCAATTGCAACCTTGTTCTAGAGCGGTCTCGATGGTGGCGGCGCTGTCCTCATCACGGACATCATCACCCCACCAGAGTCCACCCATAGCCCAGCAGCCAAGCCCCACTACGGAGAGTTCTAGTTCAGTTCCTGGAATCGTTCGGCGTTCCACGAGTACTCCAACCTGGAACGGCCATGCTATGAATCGATCGGTTGTGGGTCAAGCAAGGCGGTTTGCCCATTACACCACGTCGTTTAATAATTCCTGACCCTTTCGAGCGGGAGCGCTCTGTTGGTCCCGATATTCTCCAAGCTGGGAAAACTCTCGTGGCTTCACAGCCGAGTCCGCAGGTGTCTGCTGACTGGCATCCTGGGGAACCGGGGAGCTGTCCAGCACGTCCCGTAGGGCATGAAGTAGCTGGGGCTCTCCGGCCGCATTTTTCGGTGAAGCGATAGACCGGGTCGCTGTCTCCAATTGGTTTTCGATCTCACGGAGTCGAAGCTCATGCCCTTTCACGTCGGACGCCAAGCGTCTCGAGAGGGCTCGTCGTTCGACTTGAATGCCCGGCCCGTCTGCATCCTTGTTGGCCGTGGACTCAACACGGTCTGTTTTTGCGACGTTCGGTTGGGTGAAGATCCAAATGAGTACTCCTGTGATTACACAGCCGAGGGCGAACGCGGTTATGGTTATCAGGAGGTTCATTCGGTCATCCTTGACCTGTATTCATTGAGATGAGGGGGAAATCTAGCAATGAAATCTTGGGGGTGTTTACGCCCCGTTCAGAGGAATATCTACCTGCTAGTGTATATCGGTCAGAGATCTCGTTTTTGATGCCTTCGCCGATTTTTTTTTGTGGAATTGTGGTAGTTCGATTCTTCCCCTACCTGCTCAACAACTGACTGCGCAGCTCTTCTGAGGTGCGAGCAGGGGCTCCACGCGTGCCTTCTCGAAGGCTTCGTCTCTTTCCCTAACCGATTGGGTTTGGAGTCTGTCATGGCTTGTATCCAATACGTGGTCTGGTGCATCAGAGTTATCGCCTGTGGCTTCGTGTAACCTTCGGTTGCTCAAGAGCCGGAAGTCCTTGGGAAATCCATCAGGAAACCTTGCAGTTGCGAAGATCATCTGTTACCCCCGCCATTCACGTCCCCGTCCGGGGGCAGCGATGAAACCAGGCATGAAACGGAGGGTCCAATGCCGAAGGGTACCGGGGTTCCTGCATACCGCGAAGTAACCATTCCCGCTGTCATATTAGGAGTCATGCTTGGCTCGGTTATGACCGCAGCCTTTGTATATATCGGCCTGAAGCTTGGCTTCACCCTGGCCGGCTCCACAGTGGCGGCCATTCTTGGTTTTGCCGTGCTCCGTGGCGCTCTGGGGAAAGGGACAATCGTCGAAAACAACATTAACCAGACGGTCGCGTCGGGTATCAACAACGCCTCGTCGGGTGTGGCGTTCACTTTGCCGGCCCTGTTCTTGATGAAGGCCAATGACCCCACACTGGACTTTGTTGAGGGTGGAACCTTTATGGAGTCTCTCTCCGGCGCCATGCCATTTATTCTGGCGGGTATCGCGGGCTCGTTCATGGGGATCGTCCTTATCATTCCTCTGCGTAAGCAGATGATCGAATTTGAACGACTTCGGTTCCCCAGTGGAATCGCGGTCGGTAGTCTACTCAAGTCTCCCGGCGCAGGTATGCGTCAGGCGATATTATTAATAAGCGGTGTGGTGATCGGCACGATCTTTACGACCATGGCGCAATACCATGTGATCCCCGAAAAGATTGTGATCGGCGGAGCGCTGGGAGTACCGGAATATTTCCCCATCGCCTTTGGGGTTAGCTTCGCGAGCCTTGGAGCCGGCCTTTTGTCAGGGAAGGGCGGTCTTCCCTTTGTGGCAGGCGGTGTGTTGGCCTGGTGGATTATCAGTCCTCTGGTGGTGTTCATGGGCTGGGTGCCCACGATCGGCGTTGGCGGGGAAGATGCCTGGGTCACCGGAAAGGTGGTCTTTTTAGAGATGTTGCGACCTCTGGGGATCGGTATCCTCATTGGTGGAGCCATAGCTGGTGTTATCGCTTCGTTCCCGGCCCTGCGTGGAGCCATGAAAGGTCTCTCGTCCGTTGGGAAGTCTGCTGGTGGTAAATCGCTGGCCTCCGACGAGATGCCTATGAAGCTGATCGGCTTTGGACTTGTGGCGGCCATGGTGCTCCTCTTCGGCGCTGCCTTGGCGTCCTCGGGCGATATCGGTGGTGGCCAGGCGATCGCTGTCGCCGTCGTTGGTACATTATGGCTCGCGGTGGCCGGACTCATCGTGGCTCAGGCGACAGGTATGACCGACATATCCCCCTTATCGGGCATGTCGCTTATCGGCGTGACCGTACTCTTCTTCCTCACGGCTGGAAATGTGCTCGCCGCAATTACCATCGGCGTGGCCATCTGCATAGGTATTGGCCAATGCGCCGATATGATGACCGACCTCAAGTCGGGTCATCTGGTGGGTTCCGTACCAAGGCGTCAGCAGACGATTCAGCTCGCTGTTGCCTGGATCGGGGTCCCCATCGCGGTTGGTGCGGTCTATCTATATTGGCAGACGCCAGGGTTTGGGCCAGGGCAGGATCTCAGCGCCCCACAGGGACAAGCCCTGCAGGCGGTCATTGAGAGTCTTCGCTCGGGAGATGTGGCCCTGGATAAATATCTAGCGGGTATTGCGCTCGGATGTTGTCTGGGAATCTTCCCCATCAGCGGTGTGGCTGTTCTGGTCGGATTGGCCATGTACCTGCCATTCTATATCACCGTGACATACGGCATCGGGTGCATCGTCTCGATCACGATTCAGCGTAAGAAGGGCGCCCGTTGGATGGGTAATACCATGGTCCCGTTAGCGGCCGGGTTCATCATCGGTGAAGCGTTACCGAGTCTGGTGATCAGCATCATCAAGGCTACGGGTTAAGGAGGCCATCATGAAGACAATTGGATTGATACTTGTGATTCTTGGTGTTGGCCTTAGCGCGGCCATGGGTTCTCGGAACTCCGATACCCAACTGGATCGACACGCCATCGCTGGCGAAGCCGCCCTTCGAGGAGGGGCAACCGGAAAGGCGTTTGATGCCTATTGTGGCGCATTGAAAGATGCAAAGCTTCCACCTTCCAATGGATGCCCGGTCGACGACGACGGGGAGAAAGCAAAGGAAAAGAAGCTTACCACGGCGGAGAAAGCCGCTGCGTTCCGGACCAAACTCCTCAAAGACGGTGACGCGCTCATGGCCGATATCGCCGCGATGCGAGCGAGTGGCTGTATGCCAGGGGACGCCTCTTCGGAAACTCTTACGACCTATGAAGCCGCTCTGAAGGATCTCCACGCAGAGAAGGACACCATCAAAGCCGTCTACCAGGGAGAGAAATCCGTCAACAGCTGGCTCAATGCGGAATACTCCAAATGCCGGTATGAGCACGCCCTGAGCGCGGGCACTGCGGCCTTTGGTAAGACATTGAAGCAGGACAATATATGTTCTGCGGAGACGGTTCGCGGAGACGGAGAACCAGACGCGGTCTTTGCAGCTCGCGTGAACTGGGTCAAAGAAAAATGCGCCCATATCAAGGCACAGGCTTTGGCCACCGCTTTGCCACCGGGTCCATCGCCGAACGCCCGTGTAAGCAACTGGTTGGGCTTTGCTGGGGTTCCCTTTGTCCTGGGTCTTCTTCTCGTTATCGGCGGTGCTATCCTGTATCGCAAAGCGGTTCGCGCTGAATTGGTGGGCTCCGAAAGTGGAGACGGAAAGGGCGATGGCCCGACGGACTTTGGCGTGGCCCTTGGTGAATTGGCCACCACGGTTCGTGATCTGGCTACACGAGCGGGCGCTATGGACGAACCAGATGATGCCCAGCGGGAATCGGCAAAAGAGGAGATCGAGTCTGCTCTGCAGGACCGAATCGCTCCGCTGGTCGAGGCTCGTGCCCGGGTGCAGCTGCGGTACGGTATGGATGGCTTCGCCGCGGTCTTTGGCCCTCTGGCTACGGGTGAACGACGTCTGAACCGTTCCTGGTCGGCCCTGGTAGATAATCATTGGCCAGAGACCCAGACCTCTCTGTCGGGTGCGGCGGATGCTCTGGAGTATACTGTGAGCACATTCCAGGATCTTAGCCCTGTAAGCTGACTGAGTGGTGAGCTAGTCGGCGATCAACGCCTGCTTCTTTCGCCTGGATAACTTTTTGATCTGAGCTTCCGCGATGCTGGCTTCACTGCGATTTGCGTAGCTGACGCTATAGACCAGCCGTACGGGTCTGCGTGCTCTCGTATAGCGTGCCCCGAGACGGCCCTCGTTATGTTCCGATAGGCGCCGCTCCAGGTCCGTGGTTATGCCCGTGTATAGGGTCCCATCGGCGCATTCCAGAATGTAGACATGCCAGGAACTCATGCGTGCTATCGGGGACTATTCCAGGGAGTATATCTTCAGGTTGTCGTAGTAGTTCGGCACTTTCCAGTTGTTAAAACCGAAATAGTTCCCTCGAATCGGGTCCGAGTCGTGGAAGGAGAGAACGGGTTTGTCATCTACATACCAATCCAACTGATTTCCTGAGCGTACAATCGTGAAGTGGTGGGTCTTTCCCTTCACCACTTTTGGTGACGATGTCTGTCTTCGATCTTTTCCGTGCTCGTCCAGGCGGGCGATGGCGTTGATGGAATTCTTCCAACCACCGAAGATAATGATGTAGCCGGCCTGGTGCTCCGGTGTCATGGCGAAGACTTCGCATTTGAGATCACCCTCAGGGCTTTCACTGCGAGCGTCGAACTCTATACGCACTTTCCTTGGAAGATCCTGGTTGAGCCAGAGCCCTTTATTTAACGCGTCTTGACCGTGGACCCAGCCGTCGCGGATGCGCCAGCGTTTGGCGTCATTCACGATCCAGTTGGGGCCGAGACTGTCCCGCTCAAAGTCGTCGGAAAAGATCAGCGTGCCTTCTTTCAGGCGTCGATCACCATGTTTGGAGAATTTGCGGGGGCTCTCACAGGCCACGAGTACCAGCGTACAGACCAATAGGAGTGTGATCCCCATTCCGGGAAGAGTCTTAATCATTCTCGTCTCCTTCCACCAGCCCCGCTTCGCGAAGCGCATCATAGATCTCTTCCGCCTCCAGCTTTTCTTCATCGAGAGCTTCCACATCCTCTCTCTCATAGAGGATCTCCTCAAGCATTACGGCCTCGTCTCGGATTGGGACCGGCGGTGGCTCGGGCGGAAGGTTGGGGCGCACTAATTCCGAGGTGGCATGATGTGTCTGCGGGGATTCGCTCTCCGCATGGACGGCCAGCTGTTCCGCTGCTTTTTGCGCCACATTCCAGAGCAGAGGGTTGTCTGGATCGTCGGCAAAGATCTCGTCCAGGCTATCCGACGTTACACTCAGCACAAGCGTTGGTTCCTGGGCCTTCGCCGTAAACATACGTGGTTCGGAACCCGCGATCTGTTCTCCACCCAATGCGCAGACAGCATTTCGTGTCTCGAGCTCTGAGCCTCCGACTGTGAGCACTACGCTACCCTGGGCCAGAATATGGATATGTTGGGTTGTCTCTCCTTCTCGAAACAGAATCTCGCCTTCCTTCAGAGAGCGTGTCTCGGCTTCATCCGCGAGTTTCTGGAGAACCGACTGGGGCACAGCGCTGAACATAGGCACTTGTTGCAGGATGCTGACGGTGTCGATCTCTACGGGAGGCTGGGCGGCATCATCGAAGAAATGTACCCAGATAGCGGTAGCATTATCGGAGCCCCCGCGGGCCAGCGCACTTTCCAATAGTTCGGCAATCAGCTCATCGGGCGGGTCTTCGTGATGGGCAGACAAATACGCTTCTAGGTCTTCGGTGCCCACTCCATCGTAAAGCCCATCCGTACAAAGAAGAAACCCACACTGGGAGCCGAGGGCATGAGCAGATACCTCTGGCTTTAACGATTCCGACACACCGAGGGCCCGAACGCCTACATTACGAAATGGGCTATTATCCGTTCCCGTGTCGTTCTGGGAAAGGTCGCCCGCTAGAGATTGATCATGAGTGAGCTGTCGAACCGTATTGTCCTGGACCGTATATAAGCGGGAATCACCCACATGGCCCACGTAGAAGAAACGGGTGCCGAGAAGAAGAAGCGTGAGTGTGCTTCCCATTCCGTCGAAATCGGGCCGTTCGGTAGCCTTTTGGCGGATGCCCTGATGGGTGATGGAGAGGGCCCGCTCCAGGAGGAGCGAGATCTTTGTCTTGCTGATCTCGTCTTCATCCGCCAGCCATTCGAATAGCTTGTGGCGATGACGTTTTAATACGGCTCGGGTCAGATTCACACAGAGGGCACTAGCTGTACCACCACCCGGACGTCCACCCACCCCATCCGCCACAATGAAGAGGCGCATATTCGGGTCGATGAGATAATTATCCTCGTTGCGGTCTCGAACGGGTCCGCATTCCGTTCGAGCGGCAAAGTCAACGTTCATTTCAGAATTTCACATGGGATTGAACGTAGGCCCAATGCGCTGGCGAAGTTGTGAACTCCGTCGTATTGGGTGGTGTCACCGCTTCTTTCGCCGCATCTCCCGGCATGAAGAGAGCATATCCAGCACGCAGCTCGAGAGCTTTACCTCGTGTGTAGGTGGTGGATAGGTGCAGCTCATTGCCGATGCTACGAGAACTGTATTCGTCGACAGGGTATTGCGGTCCAATACCCGGAATACCACCGCGAGTCGAAGCCAGGAAGGCGGAATGGAAGCCGAGTTGGATCGACATATACGATACCGGCTGGAGCTCCGCTCGAAGACTGGCAAGAACCAGATTGCTCAATCGAAGAATACCCATTGGGTCGAGATGGTAATAGGTGTCTGGGAACATCGGGTCGAAGTTCACGTCCCGATCGTCCGTAGGATTGCCATCTCCACTGGCGGCATAGATGTCGATGTGAAACTTGGGTTTCACCTCGTGTTCGACTCCATATTCTACATGGACACGGTACGCAGTGGCGAACCGGTCTTTGGCCTCTCCAGCGAGGTTCCGTACAGTACCCATCTGGATCGCGGCTTCTGCATCGTATGCAAGACCCTTTAAGGGGCTACCCGAGGCACGGAAACTCAGTGTAGTAAGCTGTTTGCCTGTTGGGCCCGTGGAACCATTGTTCAGGTAGTAGACCTGCAACTCGGGTGTAAACGAGGGGCCAAGTTTCGAGGTGCCCAATACGAGGCCGCCGAGATCTACGTCCGGATCGGACGTGGCTACACGCTCCTGGACCATGGCGTAGAAGAGATCAAGCTTGAACATGTCGTGGCCATAGTTAATGCGCATACCG
>PBVT01000029.1 GCA_002728755.1 Myxococcales bacterium | reverse complement strand
GAATCTCGTCCAGGTCGAGGTCTTCGTCTTCATTGATCGCCATCAGGCGAGAATAGGTGCACCACCCGGCTGCCGCCACGCCCTCTTCGGGGCGGTCAATCCAGCCCAAGGCCAACTCGCGACCGAAGGTTGTCTCGGCCGCCACCCAGGGAACCGCAAATTCGCTGATGTAATACCAGTAGGCCCCATTGACCCATTCTTCGAGCGTCTCTGGGGTAATCTGCTTCTCATCAGCGATAAGTCCAGCGAGGTACATGGCGTCACTATTGCCCGTCTTGTAAAGCTCGAGCGAGAGGTGATGGTCCTTTTTCGTCTTCTTCACGAGCTTTTTTAGATCGGCCACCTTTACGCCAAAAAATGGTTCTCGGGCCCCATGCTTCGATAGAGTCGCCTTGGTGCGCTCATCGCCGTGATCGGCTAGAAATTGCATAACTTCGGACAGCTTCATACGGGGTCCTTCTTCCTGGAACAGACAACATCCGGGATGCCAGATGTTGAACCTTGATTTATACACGGTTCGAGCGGGCTCAAGTCAATCTGCTCTCGGCAAAGGCTTTGAAGGTCTCCAGAAATTGTTGCGTGTAATCGTAGAGTGTCTGCTTCACAAGGTGTTGGGCATATTCGCCGCTGAATCGGTTGCCCACACGCAGCCGGGTGGATGTCTCGTCGATCGGTTCAAAGATGATCTTGCTCTCGCGTGTTAGGGTGCCGCCGTTGTCCGCCACGACACAGACATCATGAGGAAGATTGTTATCAACCACGGTTAATATTTCTTCAATTTCCATACCCATGGCCAAATACCGCTGCTTAAAACGTGGAGTGCTGGTGGGCGTCCCATCGCAGAGTGGCTCGAAGGAGAGCAGGCCAGGGGACCAGGAGGGCAAAAGATCGTGACAGGTATACAGCTCCGCCACCCTCGCTTGGGGCAACGCCACGACGATCTGATTTGCTGTCTCTACAACCTTGGCCATGAATCAAATGCTACCCATTCAGGTAGGTCTTTTCTGAGTCCTGAAGATTTGCTTGATGGGGTGGTCGAGTAGGAATCATAGCGGTTTCCTATGGATTCGTCCCCATCCCAATCCAGGCAGCTGGTGGAGCGGGGGCTTGTGACCCCAGTCTTGTGAGAGGGGCCTTGTGAAATTCTATGGCGTGGCGTCGCTTGCGCCGGATTCGTGGCCTCCGGCCCGCTTTTTGCGATCGTAGAAAGCACTACTTCAATCTTGAGGCGAATCTGAGGTCTGGGAACTGTGCGGATTATTGGTCCAATATACGGAATTGAGGCGTCCACCAGGGCGCGAATGGGCGCAATTCCCCATGCCAGATCGAGATTCTGAGAGCGACACCCATTGAACGAAAGACAGGAGGTTCACGGCATGCGGAAATCTATTCTACTGGCCCTGGCTCTTGTTTGTATCAGCTGTAATGGGGCGGGAAATCTGGAGCACTCGTCGATGGATGGTCGAGCGCCTGTAGGTGAGAACACCCATGAATGTTCGGTGGATTTCGATATCTGCCATCAGGACGCGATTTGCACGAATAAGAGCGGGGCTTTTATTTGTGCCTGTAACCCGGGTTATACGGGTGATGGGCTGCACTGCTCCAACATCGACGAGTGCGCAACGGGCGTAGACACCTGCCATGAAGACGCCATCTGTGTCGACGAGGACGGCAGCTATCGTTGCACCTGTAATCCGGGCTATGAAGGGGACGGGCAGATCTGTCTGAACATCGACGAGTGTGCGACGGGCCTTGCTGGTTGTCCTGGCAACGCGACCTGCACCGACACGAATGGCAGTTATAGCTGTGATTGCAACCCGGGGTATGGGGGAGTTGATTGCGTGAATATCGATGAATGCGCGATGGGGACCGACACATGTCACGAGGAAGCCTTCTGTACCGACAATAACGGCAGCTATGGCTGTACTTGCAACCCTGGCTACGGCGGCGATGGCTGGGAATGCACCAATATCGACGAGTGCGCGTCGGCTATCGATAATTGCCACGATGACGCCACCTGCGCCGACGAGCCGGGCAGTTATCGTTGTGTGTGTAACCCTGGGTATGGAGGGGATGGCCTGGTCTGCAATAATATCGACGAATGCGCGTCGGGGGCGAATGACTGCCATTACTATGCAATCTGTACGGACAGTAACGGTGGCTATAGCTGTGCCTGTGCTCCCGGCTATGCGGGGGATGGTTTGAGCTGTGTGAATATCGACGAGTGCGCGACGGGGGTCGATGATTGCCATATTTACGCCACCTGTACGGACTATAGCGGGGGCTATAGTTGTGACTGCCATGTTGGCTATGGAGGGGATGGGCTCGATTGCACCAACATCGACGAATGTACGACGGGGGCCCATGATTGCCATGAGGACGCCATTTGCATCGACAATAACGGCAGCTTTGGCTGCGCCTGTAAGCCTGGTTACGAGGGAGATGGCTGGAGCTGCGTTAATATCGACGAATGTGCGTTGGGCATCGATGATTGCCATGGAAACGCCACCTGTGCCGACGAGCCGGGCAGCTATAGTTGCACCTGTAACTCCGGTTATGAAGGCGATGGTGTGGAATGTGTGAATATCGACGAGTGTGCGACGGGTGCGCATAGTTGCCATGAGCACGCCACTTGCACCGACGAGCCGGGCAGCTATACCTGTTCCTGCAATCCCGGATTCGAAGGGGATGGGGTGCACTGTAGTTGGATCCCCTGTGAGCCGCCCATCGCAGATTTTCACAACACGGATAATAGGAACATTACCTTTGTGGCCTTTGGTGATCCGCAGGTGAGTCTTCTGGACACTCCGGGTTGCGCGCATAATGGCGGGTATCGTGCAGATCAGCAGGCCCAGATGATCGCAGCCATCAACGGGCTCTCCAGCCAAACCTGGCCCGAGGGTTATGATCTACACCGTGAAGGGAAGACCATCAGCCGTATTCGTGGCGTATTGATCGCTGGCGATATTACCGAGAATGGTAACGAGCCCGTTCCGGAGATCGCGGATGGATATGTCGCTGGCGCGATCTGCGACGAGTTTACGCCCTTTGAGCAAGGCTATGGTGTATGCGGGGAAGGGCAACTGAATTATCCCGTGTATGAGGGGTATGGGAATCATGATTTCCCCTATCTGTCCCAATTCAGCAGCACCTATCACCCCGTCATTGGGTGGATCGGATCGCGAACACAGTATCGAGCGAATGTTGTACATTCGGCGCCAGTAGATGAAGCGCACTACGTATGGAAATGGGATGATATTCACTTTGTGAATCTCAATGTGAAACCCAGTGGTGCGGATGGCGACCATGCGTACGAGGACACGGAGAAAGAGTCCAAGGGGTATCGCCGAGTCGATCCCCACTTTGCCCTTGAATATCTGGACGACTATATGAGTTCGGATGCGGTGGAGGACGACGCCCAGCTTGTGATCATGACCCATTACGGGCCAAACAACTCCAAGCGTTTCCCCGACGAAGAGCGAGATGCTCTTTGCGCTGTCCTTGAAGACCATGAAGAGGATGGGAAGCGGGTGATTGCCTGGCTTCACGGTCATTCCCATAAGTCGGACTTCTACGAATGGGAATGCCCAGGAGGATATGACGTGGATGAGATACCAGTCTTCAATGTGGGGGCACCGTTCTATGCGAAGGAAGAGAACGCGAACAGTGTCCACTTCACACTCTTTCGCCTGGGGAATCGAACCCTGGAAGCCCTCGATGTGAGCGCCAGCGTCGGAGAGGATGGCCAGGTCGTATATAATATGCCCGGCGTCGCGACGGAAAACGACAAAGATGATGATAACCCGGATGGGCTATATGGGGGCTGGGTCGAGGTGATAGAGAAACATCTCGATAAACCCGAGTAGGCCTTTTCCTCTCGGTGTCAGGAAATGATATGGCTCAACCGTAGGGGCGCTTTAGATCGTTTATCAAGATCATGCGTCTACCGTATTGGTTACCGAAAAACCGGAGATGGAAATGAGACGATGTATGGCGTTTTTCGCCGCGGCGACTCTCGTAGGAGCGTGTGCGACCACTGGAACGGACACAAAGGGAACGAGGGAGACGGTGACCCCACCCGTCGTAGAGGAGACGCCAAAGACAGCCCCCGCGGCACCCACCAGCCGTCACGGTGGCTTTTACGCGAAGGAAGATGTGGAGGGGCCCATCCGGCGGCGTTCTGAGGAATTCCGTGCGTGCTACGAAGATCAGCTGATTTTCAACCCGAAGCTAAAGGGGCGAGTGGAGGCCAGTTGGACCATTGGGACGGATGGTTCGGTCACAGAGATCAGCACCACGGGGCTGAAAAAGGTCGGCGCGTGTGTCGCCGAGGTTATACAGACTATCCAATTCCGGCCGCCCTACGGGGTGCCGCAGCGTATCGCTCGTTATCCCTTTGTCTTTAACTTGCCGTGAGAGCAAAGACGCCTGGGACTTGTAATGTCTTAACGAGGTGCCGGTTACGAGGCTTCGGTTTGCTTTTCAGCATAGGCCTGGAAGGCGTGCATTGTCTTTTGCGTCTGCTTACGAAACATCCAAGGCATTATCGTAGTCATCAGCCACATAACGCCCTTGCATTTGAATTCAGTCTCCATCACCCATCTGGTGTTGTCGCCATCTTCTTCGAATCGGTTGATGGCCTGATTCCATACCCCGTCAGCTTCGTATGTGGCGGTTAGGAGGGATGGGTCCTCTCGGTGTGTGATCGTCTCGAGCATGACGATCTCCCGCTTTCCCATCTTATGTGTGAGGCGAGTCTTCGTACCGACCATCCCCGGCGCTCCCTCGACCACCTCCATGTGGACCAGGCTCTCCATCCAGGCACCGTAATTACCAGAGTCTGCGAACGCTCCGATTACCTCGGCTCTAGGTCGAGCGATGGTCACCTGTGTTGTATATTTCATGACTCTCTATCCCCCCTTTTCAACTGCTTTCCCCCATTCACCGTTCCAAGGCTAAATCAATACCAAGGAAAAGGCGAGGCTACGCTGTGTCATGGCGTGGACCAGTGAAAGAGGACAGTACCAAGGTGCCACTGGTCTAGAAGCCGGCGCGGAGATAGGCGTTGACGGCCTCCGCGGTGTAGGCCGGATCCCAATGATGCCTCCGCTGCAGGACGACCGCCTCGAGGAAGGCCTCGTAGGTGCCTTCCTTGCCGATGCTCTCGTGATAGCTCGCGAGATTTCGGTCAGGGTCCGTAAAGCTTAGCTGGGTGTCCGTCGACCCCAGCTCACCCGTATCGCCCAGCCATGTCGCGTAGTCCAGGTAGCCACCGTCGGTATGGTACCAGTGCGAGTTGGGGGTGTAGTACTGATTGCTCGCGTAGAAGACAGCTTCGATCGGGCCGAGGTGCTTGATGATCGCCCCCCCGCCGTTCACACTCTGAAGGATGTTTGCTTTGGCAGATATGTCGCCCCAGCCCGTGTCCGCCGCGAAGCGTAGTAACCCACCGTTGTAATCGTAGACCACGTTGTCTTCGATGGTGACGTTCTCCACGCCCAACCCGACAATCCCGATGCCGATCGCCGTGACCCACGGGTTGTGAAGGATGTGATTGTCCCGAATATCCGCGCCGTCGACTGCCGCGACGGTAACGGCCCAAGCGAAGTCTCGCCCGGTGGGGTTGCTGCGGCCGATATGCAGCAAAACATTGTCCCGGATGGTGATGTCCTCGAAGCGCTTCGGGGCGTCACCTTCACCCCCCAACGCGAAGCCGATCTCCCCCTCCACCACGAGGTTACCCTCCATCGTAATACCCGTCGTGCCGCCGGTTACGTCCGAGCGAATCTTACAGCCGATGCTCGACGCGCGAAGATAGACGTTGTTGCGGAACACCAGGTTGTGCACGTGGCTCAGGTAGGTGTTGTGGTTGTACTTAGTGGCGTGCGCGCCTTCGATCTCCTTGTTCCAGCCGTTGTGGTCGAAGATGTTCTCTTCGATCAGCAATCCATCCACGGAGGTGCCGTAGAGCCCCTGGGACCTTTCGTCCGTCGGGCTGTAATGATCACGCACCACGTTGCGGCGGAAGGCTATGTTCGTGGGCATCGGATCGCTGCCCGTGTTGAGGGTTAAGGTTCGGTAGTACCGGAATTGGCACCCTTCGATGAGCAGATCGCCGCCGGGCCCCACACGCAAGAACGCCGGGTTTCCGGGGTGTGAGATGAAGCTGGGAGAGGCCGGATCGCGATGATGCGAGCGGAAATAGATCCCCAGAATACTGAGGTTCGAGTGGGACTCGGGCCCAATCTTGAACCCGTAATCCACGCCGGTGTCGAGTCGCGGCCTCTCCGTCTTGTCACCGTAGGACGCGATGACCATCGGCGCCTCAGGGGTCGGCCCCTGAAGTTGCCATTTCGTGTCCGAGAGGGCCTCCTCCCAATGATCGCCGCGCTTGAGGAGCAGCCAGTCGGGCATGCCATCACGAAGCGCAGCTACGCCCGCCGCGACGGTCTTGAAAGGCTGGGTTGGGTCGCCGATTACGGCCGTTGCGTCATCACCGTCCGACGAGGAGACGTAGACGATCTGTGTATCCGGGCTCGGATCATAGGTCGTCCATCCGGCCTCCTCAGCACGCGAAAGCGCCTCTTCTGTTTGATCCTCCGCGCCATAACACCCGAGGTCGTGCTGCCAGTCGACGAGTCCGTCGCCGTCGTTGTCGATACCGTCGTTACAGGAGGTGACGACCGGTGGGGTGGTGTCCTCCGGCGGGGTGGTGTCCGCCGACGGAGGAACATCCGCCTCGTCCGAATCTCCTCCATCCACCGTATCGGACGCGTCTTCGGCGTCCTCGGATCCGGTCACCTCCGAACCATCCAGTGGACTCGCGGTGTCTTTGGAGCCCTCCGTGTCCGCAGGAGCGTCGGTGTTGGCTTGTACATCGCTCACGTCGGTGCCGGGTGCGCTGACGGGCGTGTCCTGGCAGGCACCGAGGACGATGAGCAAGGAGGTCAGGAGTACGACCGCTGCGTTGGTTACATCCTTTTCGAACACCATTTCCCCCTCCATGCGGTGCGTGTACTGCCCGCCTAGTGACGGTCACTATACTCCGTAAGGCCAGGTTTAGGAATCCGTGGGGGGGGAGTGATGCATATCATTCGTTCCTAGTCTCTCATTCAGTAGTGTTTCATGGTGCACTGATGTAGGCTGTTGGCGTGAAGCGAATCTCCAGAACCATGTTGCCCCAAAGGCTTATTTGTTTGGGCGTAATGTTGGCGGCGGGATCATTTGACTTACCCACAAGAGCCCTGCATACGCTCTTCAACCCAAAACCCACTGGCAAGCGATACGCAGCAAAGGAGAAAGCTATGTCCGTCTTTACGAAGTGGTCCACCGGAATTGAAAACCGAGACGCAGAGACCCTAATCGCCTGTTTGCACGAGGATTACACCTTCGTTCGGCATCAATCGGGAAGT
This sequence comes from Myxococcales bacterium, assembly GCA_002728755.1. Taxonomy (GTDB): domain Bacteria; phylum Myxococcota_A; class UBA9042; order UBA3505; family UBA3505; genus UBA3505. The sequence continues at coordinate 1,309 of PBVT01000029.1, read as the reverse complement.
TCGATGAATAAAGCCCAGATGTCGGAGATGCTCCGTGGCTTTATGGCCAGCGACCAGGTGGTCGTGCGCAGCCAGCGATGCCTCTACGAGAACGCTGAAGTCATGGTAGATCACTCCGTTATGGACTTCGCCGACGGAAGCCGCGAAGCCATCGTAGCATTCAACCGCCTCAAAGATGGTCTCATCGTGCACACCGAGACCGGCGCCACGAAAATCGAAAAGTAACCACGTATCCCCTAAAGGCTCGTTCGATGTATTGATCGTAGCCGGCTGGTCTCTGACCGGCTACCCCAGGGGGCTACATTCCAGCAACACGCGCTGGGTTGCACCGTTTATGGTGACCCTTTCCCCGCGGAAAAAAAAAGATCGACACCAAAGGGATAAGAACTATCCTCAGCTCAAAGTTTCGCCCGTCTATCGGAATCTTTGAGCGGGCTATGGAGGGAGATATGACTACAAAGAATATACTCACATTGATGGGAGCCATTATTGGGCTGCAGGGCATCGGTATTTTTTTTGGGGCGGAGAGTATTACAACCGAGGCCTTTGCTGCGATGAAGCCAGACCCTGTAGGGATCGAGATTGGGGCCATGCTACATGAGGCTATGGCCGTCATGATGGTCATGGTTGGCATCATTCTATTATCGGCTCGAAATCTGGAGCCTGCTGCCGGCGCCCAGGTTCTTATCGGAGCATCTATCGGCATCACGCTCACAGTCGGTCAGGGGTTTTACCACATGTTCACCACCGTGGTTGCGCCCCCACTGCCGGTGCTTCTTCTCACGAGCGCGATGGCGGTGCTTGGCTTTGTCACCGCGATAAAGGCAAAAGGCAGCGCCGAGTCCGCAGACTAGGGTAGCAAGAGAAATCTGGCGTAGCCTTTCGTTCAAGCACGGGCCGACGGCGGATGTGAGCTAGACATGGAGCCCACCTGGGAAAGTGTGCAAGGGCTTGTCCGGAGGCGCGTTTGGGCTTTAGTCACAACCCGCGGCTGGGACAGCGTCCTTGAGATGACCGCAGCAGGTGTCGCCGTTGTTAGAAGAATTTGTTCCGTCCGGGCAGGTTGTATTCCACCAGATCACACCGGGTAGGCTCGCGTTTTCCAGGCTCGCGTTTTCCAGGCTCGCGTTTGCCAGGTTCGCGCTGGTCAGGTTCGCCCACTGCAGGTTCGCGTCTGCCAGGTTCGCGTGCAGGTTCGCGTTTGTCAGGTTCGCGTGTTGCAGGTTGGCCTTGTACAGGTTCGCCCACTGCAGGTTCGCATTTGTCAGGTTCGCGTTTATCAGGTTCGCGTCTTCCAGGTTCGCGCTGG
>PBVT01000028.1 GCA_002728755.1 Myxococcales bacterium | reverse complement strand
GGCTTCCTCGGCTTCTTCCGTGGCTTCCTCGGCTTCTTCCGTGGCTTCCTCGGCTTCTTCCGTGGTCTCCTCGGCTTCTTCCGTGGTCTCCTCGGCTTCTTCCGTGGTTTCCTCGGCAGCTTCTACGGTTTCCTCGGCAGCTTCTACGGTTTCCTCAGCGGCCTCGACGGTTTCCTCTTCTGCATCAGCATCCGAATCACCGAGATTGAGATTGAGATCTACAGAGTCGCGGAAGATATCACCCAATGTCGAGCGTGACTCTTCTTTCTCACGCTGCATATAGGCTTGAAGATCCTCGTCACCAGGGGCGTCAATACGACGGATGCTAAGAGCAACCTTCCGCTCTTCCGGATGGTAGTTGATTACCTTCGCCGAGACGGTCTGGCCTTCCTGCACGATATCGCTCACATTGCTGACCCGCTCAGTGCTGAGCTCAGAGATGTGAATGAGCCCTTCGATGTGGTCGTCGAGCTGTACGAAAGCACCATATTCCACAACCTTGACCACCGGAACCTCTACGATCTTACCGATCGGGAACCGTTGCTCAATGGTGGACCATGGATCATCACCCAGTTGCTTGATACCGAGGGAGAATCGCTCGCGCTCGGGATCGATATTCAATACGACAGCGTCGACCTTATCACCGATGTTGTACACCTCTTCTGGATTGGGTGCACGGCTGGACCAGGACAGATCCGATACGTGAACGAGACCGTCGATACCCTCGTCGAGGCCGACGAAGAGACCGAAGTTCGTTACGTTCTTGATCTCAGCAACAACCTTGGTTCCTTCTGGATATTTCTCCTGGATAACTTCCCAGGGGTTGTCCTGGGTCTGCTTCATACCGAGAGAGATGCGACGTGCTTCCAGATCGATCTCAAGAATAATGGCCCCGACTTCGTCGCCAACCTGAAGCATCTGCGATGGATGCTTGATGCGGCGTGTCCAGGACATCTCGGAGATATGAATCAGACCTTCGATACCAGGCTCAAGCTCAACGAACGCGCCGTAATCTGTGATCGAAACGACCTTACCAGAGACCAGCTGGTTCTCCGTGTAATGATCGGTGATGTTCGTCCACGGGTTCTCCTGGATCTGCTTGAGACCAAGAGAGACACGTTCACGTTCTTCATCAAACTTAAGAACGATGACCTGTACCTCATCACCCACCTGGAACATCTCCGTAGGATGATTGATTCGGCCCCAGGACATATCCGTAATATGAAGTAGACCGTCGATACCACCCAGATCCACGAAACAACCATACTCGGTAATATTCTTGATGATACCGTCGAGGATTGCGCCTTCCTTGATATGCTTGATGGTCTCGTGCTTGAGAGCCTCGCGTTCTTTTTCCAACAGAGCGCGGCGCGAGAGAACGATATTACCGCGGCGCTTGTTGAACTTGATAATCTTGAATTTGAACTGCTGCCCGATGAACTTTTCAAGGTTCCGTACGGGACGAAGATCGACCTGCGAGCCGGGCAGGAAGGCTTTCACACCGATATCTACGGTGAGACCACCCTTCACACGGGCCACGATACGACCTTCAACCAGCTCGTTATTTTCTACTGCGACCTCGAGACGATCCCAGATCTTAAGCTTGATCGCCTTGTCTTTGGACAGCTCCAGGAAACCATCACGGGTGTCGACATCTTCAATATATACTTCTACTTCGTCGCCCACGGCTACGGCCAACACGCCATCTGGGAGCAGGAACTCCTCAGCCGGGGCCATACCTTCGGCTTTATAACCGATGTCAATCAACACGCTGTCTTTTTGCAGCGCGATTACATTTCCCATAACCACGTCGCCTACTCGGAATCGCTGGTTACCGCCGAATTCGGCTAAGAGTTTCTCAAAGTCCTCCTCCTCATCCAAAGCACCTTCGACCTGCACCGTTTCTGGTGCTTCCGGTTCTGTGATTTCGGTATCAGTGGTAGCTTTCGTGTCGTTGGATTCGGGTTTTGAGTCGGTGTTATTAGTCACAACATTCTCCATATCGGAAATGCTCCTGAAGAGATCGGTCTATGCGTGTATGCGCGTTTACGTCACGTGCGTACACGAGTGAAACAAGTAAAAAAATGATGGCGGCGCAAACTACCTGTAGAGACCTGGTTTCGTCAAGGCTTTTCGCCCATTACCCCCTTATAGTACAAGGGGAATTGAAATTTCCGCCCCTCCGGCGACAGCACTCAGGAGGTAGGAGGTCCGAAGCCTGCCAACCGTACGACCAGATCTACAACACGATTGGAATAGCCCCACTCGTTGTCGTACCAGGCCAGCATACGCATCGTACGTGGTCCTAATTGTCGGGTCAGGGCCGGGTCAAAGATGCAGGAATGATGGTTCCCGACGATGTCACTGCTCACCACCGCACGATCACAATATTCGACGATGTCTTTGAGATCACTCTCTGCGCTCTGGCGTACAACATCATGTAAACGTTCCACATCCACATCCGTTCCCAGGTTCGCCACAAGATCCACAACCGAACCATCGGGCACTGGCACTCGAATCGCCATACCATCAATTTTCCCGCTCAAATGGGGCAGTATCTTTCCCACTGCCCGAGCAGCCCCTGTCGTGGTTGGGATGATATTTTCGGCGGCAGCACGAGAACGGCGAAAGTCCTTATGGGGCACATCTGCCAGCCTCTGGTCATTCGTATAGGCATGAACAGTACTGATAATGCCGGACTCGAGCTGGAACGCGCTATCGAGCATCTTCGCCATTGGCGCAAGGCAGTTGGTCGTGCAGGAGGCATTGGAAACCATACGCATCGAGGGAGTCAGGATGTCATCGTTAACCCCCATAACAACCATGGCATCTAATTCGTCAGCCGGAGGAACGGTCAATACCACTCGCTTCGCGCCGGCCTGAATATGTTTGAGCAAAGCATCTCTACTTCGGAATACACCGGTGCTCTCCACCACGACGTCGATATCCAGCTTTCCCCAGGGTAGTTGGGCCGGATCACGTTCCTCCAACATCTCGATCGCGTGATCATCCACGTACATGAACCGATCATCGGTACGGATGGTACCTTCAAAGGTCGAATGTACTGTGTCGTGTTTCAGAAGATACGCCAGAGTATCATTCTCAAACAGATCATTTACCGCTACGACCTCGATATCGGACCGCTGGGATACGATACGGAAGACCGCCCGACCAATTCGTCCAAAACCATTGATAGCTATACGAATTGTCATGCTCCACCCTCCATCTCAAGGACCGATAGAGCTTCACTGATCTCCAACACCCTGTGGGCGTAGCCCCAACCAATATCGTACCAGACGAGAGCTTTCATCAAACCCGACTCCAGACTCATCGTGGCTAACGAGTCGAAAATGCCAGAATAGGATGTCTGCACAATATCCCGGCTGACGATTGGGTCCGTTTCGTACTGCAAGACACCCCGTAACGAACCTAAACAACTGCGATAGATGGCCTGGTTGAGCTCATCCACCGTCGCATTTCTATCCAGGTTCAACGTTAAATCCGCTACCGAACCATCCGCCACCGGCACTTTCAACGCGGAAGCATGGATTCGTCCTCGCAACGCAGGGTAGGCATCTCCTATCGCCTTGGCCGCGTTGGAATCCGTCGGGATGATATTTTCTGCCGCGGCTCGTGATCGTCGCAGATCCGTATGCGGTACATCGGCAACACGCTGATCATTGGTATAGGCATGGACCGCAGAGAGAAAGCCATTCTTTATGCCAAAGCTGTCGTGAATCGCTCGGAGCACCGGAGCCACCGCGTTGGCCGTACAAGACCCCGCAGACACAATTCTGTGTTCGGCTGTGAGTTCTTCGTCGTTCACACCACGAACCAGGGTAAGATCGAGCTCGTCGCTCGGCGGAACACAGACCACCACCCGCTTGGCGCCAGCCTCGAGATGTCGCTCGAGTTCCGACCTGGAGCGATACCGTGCTGTCGCTTCGATCACAATATCGACTCCCAGATCTCCCCAGGGAACATCTCCCGGCTCTTTACCAGACACCATGGGTATCGACTGGGAGCGAACATGTAACTTCCCATCACTGAGACGCACAGGCTCCTCAAATCGCCCATAGATGGAATCAAATCGAAGCAAATAGGCGAGCGCTTCATGGTTGGCGATGTCACTGATACCACCAACCTGTACATCATTTCGTTGGGATGCGATTCGGAAGATATTTCGTCCAATTCTTCCGAATCCCATGAGACCAAGACGTAACGTCATTGGACTAACCTCAAATCTGCAAGGTTGAATTCAAAACGTGCGCACCATCGTTCGTCGGGCGTGCACCTTTCCGTTCTGGTCGTAGCTGATTACCGTGGAGCGCTCTCGTGTGGCGTAGCCGTCTGCATTATACAGCACCGTCTCTCTTTGCACTATGCGCCCCTCTTCATTCCTATAGATGTTTTCGTCCCGGTAGCCTGTAACGCGCTCCTTGGCATCATATAGAATCCATTCCGTTGTGGTCTGAAAGCGATCTTCCACGGAACGAGTCCCCACTTCACGAGAGATCTCGTCATCGTTTTTATCGAAGCGATACCGTGTCAGCCCGATCAATTCGCCCGCCCTTGTATGGCTATATTCCTGCCGGAAACGGCGTGTCTGTACGCCTTTGGGCGAAAATGTCGATTCATCTTGTGCTACCAGTCTCCCCCGTTCATCTCGGTCCGTCGTGGAATACCGGAATTCGATCAAGGCATCGTCTGGTCCGTAGATCCGCGTTTCACGAACCATACCCACCTCTAGAACTGGAACGTGGTTACGAACCTCTTCCCTGCGTATCTGCGCATCCGCGCCGTCGGCTACGCGACGATCAAATCCCACATATCCCTTTCCATCATAGAGATAATCCGTCACCACGCTCTCTACCAGAACATCGTGAGCGTCCGTTCGTGTGCGTTCCACACGCAGGGTTCTCCCCATCTCATCCCACGTATTGGAGACCACTATCGTTCGAATAAGAGACGTATTCGCGTCGTAAACGCGCTGAATACTCTCCACCATACGACCGGCCTCGTAGACATATTCATGGGTAGACTGCTCACGAAGCTGGGACTTTCCCGCTTTCCGTCGCGATGAGCTGTCAGCCCAGGCCGTCGATACAAATAGTACGATGATCAAAGCGAGGCCCAGTCGGAGTCTCATTGCATATTCTCCAAACGAAGTTGCCATTCCAGCTTATTGCTTAGCCGCCAAAGCCGCAACCCACATATCGTACGACACCAAGCGATTCCGTCTCTATTCGACCTTAGAATAGAGCTCCTAACTGGCTCTTCTGCCATAGAGATAGAATATCCATCCACCAGGCCACGGCTATATGAATCGCTGCCCCGCCCATCACGCTGCCGGTGCGAAGAGACAACACCCCCAACACCGTACCGGCCACCAGAGCGCCACAGGTCTCCGGCCAGGGTTTTGGAAAGTGGATCATGCAATACGGTATCACCATGATCCAGATAGCAGAGGTCCCGTACCGTTTTTTGAGCCCGTGCAACATGAATCCACGGAAAAAGAACTCCAGAGCGACAAACTGCATCGCGTAGCACAGCTCCCACGCGAGTAGATGCATCAATGACGACGGGTTCTTATAAAACGGGTATGTTGCTTGAAAGTGCGGGTCATAGGAGACCAGCACTACCATCGCTCCCACCGGTAGAAACATCAGAAGATAGATGGGCGCATGTCGAAAAAAGCCCTTAAAAGTGAGGCCGTAATCTCGCAAACGCTCCCGCAATACCAGGCGAATAAATATCGCGGGGATGATCAGATAGAATAATACGCACCCCAGAGCCCAGCCGATTCGGAACCGAACCGGATCGTCACCCGGAAGTTGCTCTGCGACCCAGGGTGGAAAGACCGCCCGCATATTTCGATTGCCGATCACAATATATTGCAAGGCAACCAGGGTTAAGGCAGAGACGATCAAGACAAGCGCAGCCCTCCCGCCGGGAGGTCCCGAACGACTCAACGCCCCCTGTTCGTCATCGATCGCACGGAAATGGCCTGCAATCCATTCATTCAGTTTGCGGAATCTGTCCACACTTGCTCTCAGTTGGCTGGAATGGTCCGCGTAATACCGGCTTCCCGGTCTCTACGCAAGCCGAATAGCTAGGGTACAGCCAAGGGTTGCGTTTCCAATTTCACTTCGTGAACTTTTGCGCGCTTGGCCTGATCAATCACATCAATCACCTTCTGATAGGCTGTTTCCTTGGCGGCTTGCAGTCGAATCGCACCTTGTGGATGCCGTACAGCAAATTCCTCCAACAACCGCACCAGATCAGTTTCCTCGACAACCTGCCCTCTCGGTTCGGCGGTGTCCGGATCTGCCCATATAAGCTGACCATCCCCATCCACGACGATGACCGGCACTCCTTTTTCTGTCACGACAGCGTGCTGTCCAGCCCGCGGCAACGGAACCGAGATCGCGTACCGGTCCATCTTTCGTTGATCTTTAAACTGGGTGGTCACAACCAGAAAAATCAGAAGAAGAAATACCACATCGACCAGAGCGGTAATGTCGATCCCTGGCAGGTTCTTACGGCGTCTCGAATTGTTCTTACGGAAATTCATTCCTCAGCCCCGACATCATCGGTCAACTCGTCGATAATCTCCGAGGAGCATTCCTGCAGGACCTGAACTCTTCGCTCCACCAATCCATCGATCCAACGATAGGCCAGATAGGCCGGGATGGCGACCGTTAAGCCCGCTCCCGTTGTAATCAATGCTTCCCAGATACCACCCGCCAACTGGCCCATACTGGCATAGCCTTCCGGTCCTCCAGCAGCTGCCTCAAAATCCCGGAAAACCTTGATCATTCCTGTAACGGTACCCAGTAGCCCCAACAAGGGTGCTACGGTCGCGACGGTACCGATACCGTCAACGAAGCGCGTCATCCAGGGTAATTCCAGGCTACCGGCGTTTTCCACGGATTCTCGTAATTCGGCCCGCCCGCGGTGGCGGTTACGTAAGGCAACCTGCGTAATTCGACACAGAGCCGTTTCTTCCTGAACACAGAGATGTTCGGCCGTTTCGAAGTCTCCACGACGCAGTTGCTTCAGAACGCGTTGATGCACCTCCAGCCGTGCCACACGCTCCAAGCGTAAGACCCATAATCTCTCCACGATGAGAGTCGCCGCCACCAGGGATAAAACCCCGATGGGGATCATAAGTACGCCCCCTTTCTCAAGCAGTTCTAGAACAGACATGGGTTCGCTCAGTCCTATTTCGTCATTTGCCCCTAGGGATTGGGCTACGATGTACGGTTCTATTTCTTACTGGTTCCATTCGTCTCAAATGGAATGTAGAGATGTACCTCAGTACCTTGCCCGGGCGTGCTATGCAAGGTGATCCGACCACCATGAGCCTCGACGATTCGCATGGCCATGGATAACCCCAGGCCGGTTCCTTCCTCTTTTCCATGACTCTCAAAGGCCTGGAATACCTTCAGCTTAAGATGCTCTGGAATCCCGACCCCATCGTCTTTGACGGCCACGTGAAGGTAATCTCCTTCCCGTTTAATGGACACAGTACAGGTCCCTCCGTCCGGCATAGCCTCTACAGCATTTCGGCACAGGTTGGCCATGACTCGCAGCATTTTATGTTCATCGAAACGCGCCGCGCCACGTTCATGAATCTCAAATTTAAACTCGACCGGGCTGGCCGCAAATACAGTTCGGCAGGTCTGCTCGAGAGTTGCAGCAAACTGCCGGATGTACACCTTCTCGGGTAGGATCCGGATGTCACCTCGAGCAAAGCTCAAGACATCTTCAGTCATACGCTCGATTCGCTCCAGCTGGTCCCGAATCCCTTCCGCGTACCGGCTCTTCTCCTCTACATCCTGCTCGCTCTCCAGGATCTGTGCGAAACCTCCGATAACCGCCATCGGAGTACGAAGATCATGCACGAGACTGGAGACAGTTCGTCCGATCGTGAGCAGGCGGTCTTCATGTTGTTCGCTCTGCAATTCGAAGCAACGACGGAAACCACCAACCAATGTAGACAACACGACAGACAAGGCTTTTCGATGGTCGGCCGGCAAATCGGCCTCCTTGCCATCACCAAACAACGCCAACGCCCCTTGTATATAGGCGTTCACGGGAAAGCTGAGCGCAGCCACCGGGCCGGTATTTCGTTCCCCCAGCTCCTTTCCAACCTGCGTCAGATGATCTCGCAATAAGGCGGGATCGTTCATTAACGGTCCGTGCCAGGGGACCTCCTGTGTCACTGGATCGTTGTCGCGGGTCAGATACATCGCCGTAGCGCAGCTTCCACCCGAGTTCGAGAAGAGAATCAGAACTCCATCGTATTGGAGCTTGGACAGAATCAGAACGCCGATACGACGCGCAAGGTTGGATGGGCCCAACGCAGCAGCGACCTCGCGGGTCGCAATATACGTAAGCTCCAACTCCGAAACCTTTTTCTCCAACTGTTGTCGCATACCTTGCAGCTGATCCAGCTGTCTGCGCGTCTTTGTATACAGTCGGGCGTGTTCAATATTTACGCATAGAACCTGTGACAACGTCGCGAGAAGTTTTTCGTCATCGGAGCCAAAGGCCCCTCCCCCGCGACGGTTCAGAACCTGAACAACACCAACGAGCTCTCCCTCGTCCGAGGTCATGGGGACGGCCAGTACAGAACGGCTCTCAAATCCGAGAAGCTCTTCGAACTGGGTGTCGTGATCCGGGTAGGCGGATATATCCGGGATGTTCAGGGGCGTACCGGTCTCTGCCGCTTGCCCCACAACACCTTTCCCCATCGCTATTTCGAGAACATGAACCTTCTCACCATCGTGTACACGGGTCCGTAAGGTATTGGTCTCTGCCACATACAAAAAGACCGTCGCATGTTCGGCTTCGAGAATGTGACGAATCTCCCGGATTGCTCGCTGAATGCGATGCGCCAACTCCAGCTCGTTGCCTAGAGCCAGGGTAAGTCTACGAAATGCGACCAGGCGACGATGCTCTCCAGGATCAGGGAAAGGGGACGTCAGATCGAGTGACGTATGCCCAAAACCAGAACCGAGATAGGCGCCGGTCTGCTCGACCTCTTCATCGGCCCACGGCTCACTTCCGGTTTTTGAAGGATCATCCATTGTCACAAATCAGCCCAAATTTCCCCTATACAAGGATGTACCACGAGAGGCACCTTCAGTTCAACGACGCGCTCCATCAAATCCACAACCTGAACTTGCAATTCCTCTAGCTGAGGCACCGGTCCTTCAAACACCAACTCATCGTGTATCTGTAGTACTAGGCTGCATTCAGGGAAATCAGAACTAAGCAATTCGTCGACCCGTAACATGGCCAACCGCAGAATATCTGCGCTACTACCCTGGACCGGCGTATTCATCGCCATTCTTGCTGCAGACCGATAGGCGGGACTGCGTTTTGCCTTGTCCGTTTCGACCTGCAATTCCGGGAGATATCGTCGGCGTCCCAACAGAGTTGTAACAAAACCGGTCTTCGAAGCTTCTTCCAGAACGGTATCAAAGAAGGTCGAAACCCCGGAAAAACGTTCATTGTACCGAGCGATCAAGTCGCGAGCTTCGGCGAAAGGAATGGAGAGCTCCTGCGACAAACGATGCGGACCCATTCCGTAGATAATGCCAAAATTGATCGCCTTTGCTGCGGTACGCTGCTCCTTCGCCACATCCTCAACCGGAACTCCAAAGATAATTGAGGCCGTTTGCGTATGTATATCGGCTCCAATAGCAAAGGCCGAGACGAGCTCGGTATCGTCGGACAGGTGCGCCAAAGCGCGAAGATCGATCTGACTATAGTCGACGGCAAGAAACCCACGTTCTCCTCTCGGCCGGAACGCGTTTCGGATTCTCCGCCCCAATGCACTCCTCGCCGGTATATTCTGGAGATTGGGGTCGCTACTCGAAAGGCGCCCGGTCGCAGTAACCGCCTGGTGGAATGTGCTATGAATACGACCACTACCGGGATGCACCAACGACGGTAGAGAGTCCGCATAGGTTCCCTTCAGCTTCATCACATTGCGCCATTGCAGGATCAACCCGGGTAATGGGTGCTCTTTTCCCAGTCGTTCCAACACGGAACTATCCGTGGACCGACTCTTACTCTTCTGGGTCTTCTTACCAGGTTGCAGGCCCAGCCGATCAAAAAGTACTTCCGCCACCTGTTTGGGAGAATTCACATTGAACGATACACCTGCGAGTTGATGGATCTGGCCCTGCAGGTCCCCGGCCATCGCGCCCAACTCGTCCGAGAGGCGCTTCAACATCATGGGATCCACTGGCATCCCGTTCGATTCCATACGAGCCAACACATACGCGAGTGGCATCTCAATGGTCTCGAAGATCTCCTTCATACCGACTTCGCCGATCTCCGAACGAAGGTCGGGAACAACTCGTAAAAGAACATCGGCCCGTTTACTGGCCCCCTCCGCATCCGAAGCCACTACCTGAGCGATATCCGGATGGTCACCCAGGCCACGCTCCGACGCAATGTCCGACAGATGATGACGGCCAGAAGCGGGATGCAGCAGATAGGAGGCAAGCTGGGAATCAAACGCGATCGGCAGACAGGGCGCGCCAGCCGCCAGGCAGATCCGGTGAAACATCTTCGCGTCCTGCACCAGAAGACCGGCAGCACATTGTTTCTGTACGGCGTCTACAACCGTTCGAAGGCGCTCTTTGTCCAACCCCGGGATCTGTAGTTCCAACATACCGGCGGGTCCCGGTCCGCGGAATACGATCCCCTGTGGGCGAACCACACCACCCGGGCCATCCACCACACCACCCCATAATCCAGCCGAAACATCGCCCGTCATTCCAGCCAGGAGTCCGGGAAGCGCACCGAGCTGTTGAAGCTCTACCACTTTGGTCTTGGCCGCAGGTGTAGATGCTACGGGAGCATCTTCCGTCCCTTCGGACGACCCTTCGTCCAGAGCCGCGACAGCGCTTTGTTCTGCAAAGTTTCGTAGGCCTGGAATCCGATCGATCAGTCTCTGAAACTCAAGTCGTTCGATCAGATTTAATAACTGCGGATATACAAACTCGGATCGGTGCAGGCTCGAAAGGCCAAATGGAAGCTCGACCTCTGTGGCCACAGTCGCGAGCTGGCGACTCAGAATCGCCATGTCACGAGCGTCATCCGCCTCGAGTCGTTTTCGGCAACGACTCGGGGCATCCGGAACGTTCTCAAATACATCCTCGATGGTCTCGAACATATTCAACAGCTGCGTCGCCGACTTGGCGCCTATACCCGTCACACCTGGTATATTGTCGGAGGAATCGCCGACCAGCCCCAGATAGTCGGGGATCTGATCGGGTCGAACCCCCATCTTCTGCTGGGCACCGGCCTCGTCGTAGATGACGTCCTTCATGGTGTCCCACATATAGACGTTGGAATCGACCAGTTGCAGCAGATCCTTGTCACCGCTGATTACCAGAACCGGAGAATGTCCCTCCTCCCGAGTCTCTCGAACCAGGGTCGCAATAATGTCATCGGCCTCGTATCCATCCAATGCAATACGGGGCAAACCAAACGCATCCACGACTTCATGGATATCATCGAATTGCGGTATCAGGCGCTCCGGTGCAGGAGGACGGTTCGCCTTATATTCGGGATACATATCTACCCGGAATGTGGGCGCGCCCGTGTCGAATACGACCGCCATATACTCGGGATCGACATCGTTCAATAAACGCAACAGCATATTCGTGAAGCCAAACGTTGCGTTTGTAGGGTAACCAGCCCGCGTGCTCAGATTTCGCACACCAAAGAAAGCGCGAAAGATGTAGCCTGAGCCGTCTACCAGAACGACACGTGCATCACTGGGCTTGAATTTTTGTTCGCTCATTCGTGTTCTCCGCGCGCCATAATCGGCTACGAAATCGCCGCTTCTACCAAGCGCCGCTCCAACCTACACGCGCGGAACACTTTCCTCAATCACTGAGATTTACGTCTCCCAGTCCACGAATCGCCAAGACCTCACGAGCCGGCTTTCGGTCACCATTACAAGCGATTCGACGGGGACCATCCAGGTACCGCAACTTGAATCCGAGAGACCGATAAAGCTTGGTAATCCGATTGGTTGCCTGGTTGGAGATCAGTACCGGTCCCGAGTGTTCGCTCAACCATTCGGCCAGCCGTACCTGGTCTTTCCACTCGAAGGTCACTCCATTGTATTTCGTAAATTCCACGTCATAGGGTGGATCGGCGTAGACAAAGTCATTGTCTTGAAGATCCAGTGATGCGAAGTCCGTCGAGTGGAATTGCCAATGGGCAAGCAGTGCCTGATACGGTCGAAAATCACGAATATAATTAATGGTTCGATACCGACCGCAGGGCACATTGAAGAGGCCCTTGCTGTTGAAACGGCATAAGCCATTAAAGCCCGTTCGATTCAAATAATAGAAGAGGCTTGCACCTTCCGGGCTAAAAGCCCGTCCTTCCTGAATCAGCGTATTAAACTTGGTGCGTAACTCGTAATAGACAAGCTTATTATTCGCCAGCGGTAGCTCGGGTGAAATAACGAGTCCGTGTTGTACCTGTCGGAAAAAATTGATCAGGTGCGGGTTATTGTCATTTGCCAAAACCTGCACCGGCTTCAGACCCAGAGAAACCGAAGCCGCTCCTAGAAAGGGCTCGACCAATCGACCCGAACGGTGAGGGTCGAAGACTCGTTGTAATAATGGAACCAGCCACCGTTTACCACCAGCCCACTTAAGAGGTGGACGCAGAACGGCGGGTGCTTCGAACGTTTCGGGCTTTGATTTTGTAGGCATCTCTTACAGTCGATAGATCAAACGAAGTACAACAACCGCCGTAGTTGAACTCTGAATTATCGGCGGTGCATACTGATTCTCTCCGATTCTGCCCTGAGGTCCAAAACCTGGACTACCATCATAAAAATCGTAGCACTCATACAGGCCCTCGCCTGAGTATTTATCGACCATTTTCAGGAATCGATTCCGTAGGATCTCTCCCTCATCAAATCGCTCCGCGAACATCAACGCGCGCCAAGCCATGTACACCATCCAGGGCCAGACCTGTCCCTGCACACGATGTCCATCTTCCAGCACATTAAGATACGGGTCGTGATACGCCACGGATGGGATGGGCATCATGTATTTATTGCTACTCTCCCAGCGCCCCCATAAGGCATCACCATCCAGGATTAAGCTAAGACTTGCCAGGTACCCGGTTGGCCCCGATAAACCGAGAGCCGAGGGAACAATACTGGCCGGGGTTCGTACCGTGGAGAAACGTGCTTTATTATCCTCATCAATGATCCGATCCAGATACACCCCATCAGACGAGTCGTAGAACACTTGTCCCAGGTCCTGAATTGCTTGATTGGAAAAGGACCGAAGAGCATCTGCGTCGCTACCTAGAGACATGGCGTCGGCTAAGGCCGCCAGATCCGCATACGCTCGCCCCATCCACGCGGTACGCGATACATCCTGTACGATGCTCACACCGTCTTCGGCAGCCAGGAACCGAGGGGAGTCCTGCCATATCCCCTCTTCTCCCAACGCCGTATAGTAGCCGGTATCACGGGAGCGCATATCTTCCAGTGCCGCCATAATTCGGACAATCCCCTGAAACAGCGGATCGATATCTGCGGTCGTATACACATTGGGATTCATAGCCACAGCTTCGTTCAAGGCCCACGCCAGTATCGGGTCCGCGACGAGTCCCTGCTGAGAAGCCGGCTGCAGATTATCATCAAAGAGCGGTGGCAGCGCACCGAACTGGTTATCTGCGGCTACGACCATCAATTTAAAATATTCGAGGGGCTCACCCGTGTCCCAAAGCCCCAATAAGGAGGCGACACGCGCCATAAGGCCCGCATCGAAACGTATATGGAGGGGCTTGGCTTCGACGACCCCTGTACGGGATCCCATACCTCCACGAGGGGCATAACGTGCCTGACGGAGGGCATCTACGGCCAACCGCTGAAGCCGCTTCTCTCGTTTATCAAAAATGGTGGGAAGGGAAGCGAGATGAATGTCAAAGTCGTTTCCAGGTTTACTGCAAACCTGTGCTGGGTTCAGGCTGATGGGATCCGCATTGTATTTCTGGCGTATGGAGACCGCCTCTTCCTCACTCGCGCCGAAGCCCACGAAGAAGGTGTATGTCGACAGGCCCGAACCCGGTATAATTTCCTCGGGGATTCGAATCTCAACCGAACCATTCTCGAGAACCTCCGCCTGAAGATCCAGAGCCTCTGCACCACCCACTCCCAGCGTGCGTCGAAACGCCCAGATCTGGCGGAATATCTTGTTTTGCCCTCCCGTCCCCAGCACAACCGTTCCGATATCGTCCTCGCCAAGGGTATAGTTTGGGCAATTACTAAACGCGGCGTCTTCCAACTGCTCAACGAAGGGATACGGATCGCAATCGAACATTAGATGGGGAGCCAGGTACATATCCTGACTACCATTATTTTCTACGACAATATTGAAGACCATTAGGTTGGTGTCTGGTGTGCAGGTCTCGGTATTGATACGCCGAGAACCCGGTATTTTCCCTTCCGTCGTTGTAGCCGAGGCCGAAAAATGCACCGACCGGTTTGTAACCGGATACAGCTCTCCATCGTTGGCACGTAATACAAACCAGGAGCGGTCGACCATGCCTCCAACACGGGTAACCGTGTTCAGGGCCGTGCCATAGGCGAGATTGGCTACAGCCGAAGAACCCGACGCTGCGTTCTCACCATCTACGATCACCTTATAACCAAAATGGGACCCATAGTCCGCTCGCAATCCTCCTTGAATCAGATGGGCGATCGAAAGGGGCGAACCCGAGATCTCCGGCTCTACCAGCTCTCTATCAAAGCCATGGAACGCACCCGACCGCGGTATTGGAGGCGGCTCCACATCGTCGTCCGGAGACGAACTACATCCCAACGCACCGGTCAGCAGAACGCCGATAAAAAGCCAGACCTGTGTGCAAAACTTGTATCTCATCTACCTACCCTACCAAGTTCCCAGGGCAATTTCTCCCTGGAACATGGATTCCACTTACCGTGCTGAAATAGGACCCCTACGTCAACCGTCGGTCGGAACACGCCCATAGCGATCTTCAAGACGCACCACATCGTCCAGCTCGGGAGTGCTGACCTCCGCGAGGACGACGTCCTTCTCTGCTACAAAACGATGGATTGTGCCCGGGGTCACATGGAACGCCTCCCCTGGGCCCATAACACGTCTCTCTAGATCCTGTTCTGCACCGATCTCAAGAACCAACTCTCCGGAGAGAACAAAGATCGTCTCGTCTTTTTCTTCGTGATACTGCCGAGACAGCGCATGCCCGGCATGTATGGTCAGAATCTTGCCAACATACCGTTCGGTATGGGCAAAGATATCTTCGCCCCCCCAGGGCTTGTCCACATGTCGCACCGGGAAAACAGGCATTGTTATAGTGCCGTCAGGAAGGTGTTTCCGAGCCCTTTATGCTCTTCAAAAGCCTTCTGGTAGGCTTTGGCTTCTTTCACACTCGAAAACTTACCGATAGAGACCCGATACCACTTGATCCCGTCGCGCGTTTGTTCCCGTACCTTCGTGGGAACGCCACGGAAGTTACCAATAACGTTGGCGACTTCTTTGGCGGTCTTTTCATCCTTGAAGGCGTGCACCTGAATCGTAAAATTCCGCGTTGGCACCTTATTAACCGAAGGACGTTTTGGTGTCTTATTCCGTGACGCCAACATTTTAGCACCCGAACGAGGTTTGGGGGCCTTCTTGGTCTTCGTCTTTGTGGGAGGCGCTGTCTTCGTCTTTGTAGAAGGCGCGGTCTTTTTCGGAGCTGGCTTGGCCACAACAGCCACAGCCTTTTTCACCACAACGGGTGCTGGCTTCTCTACAACAACCGGTTTGGGAGCTGGAACCGTGGCCGCAATACGCTCAGGTACAGCCCGGGGTGCTGGAGCTATCGCAGGTGCGATCGCGAGAGTAGGCTTTCTTTTGGGCGTAGCCAACTGAGGTTCTACTGACCGTATTCTATGGGTACGAGCAGGCAGGGGCACCGGACCCTGCGACTCCGCGATCAACCGACCGGCTGTCGAGTCTTGGGCTGCAGCTTCGGCCTCGTCTTCCGGCGTGCTCTTCGGAGCACGAGCAGGAATATGTCCGCCCATATTGGCAATCATCACCAGCTCTGGTTTTTCCATGCCCTGGATCTTATGAGGCTCATTCTGCAGCTCGACGACGTGTTCGTCCTCCACGCTGGTTGCCTCACCAACTCCATTCGATTCGGTCGGTACCAGCCCACGCTGGCCGAACATCATGCCACTGTAAAACATGGCTGCGCCGAATAGAACGAGTCCCAACGTCGCACCGACGATATGACGAGCCTCGTAATGAAGTTCTTTTTTTTCTCGAAGTTTATAGTGAAGAGAGTTCATTCTGCTCCTTCCCGATCCCAACGGTTTTCTATTCTCTCCTGAAAGGAGATAAATCAAAAAAAAAGACCCCTTTTCTTTTCTGTTAGCTGAAAGGGGCGTCTGAAGCTGATACACTCGACACCAATCATGCGTATCTTCATGACATCTATTTGGGCGGTTTTCTTGCTGGTCTGTTGGGCTCTGACGGGGTGCTCTGGTCGTACGATCATCATGTGTCCGGACGGCACCGTCTTCTCCAATGGTCTATGCTGCCCCGTCGGTTCCTTTGGCCAGGGGAGCACGTGCCTACTTACTCCCGAAGACGTCGCACCCGACCAGGGCTCGGAAGTGTCCGACAGCACAACGACGCCACCAGGCGACACAACCACGGCCACAGAAACGATAGAAGACCAGACCTCTACAGACATGGGCTCGCTGGATTCCGGAACCAAAGATATACCGAGCTTCCCCGGCCATATCGGAGATCCCTGCTCGAATGATCTGGACTGCTCGGATGGCGCTATCTGTATCTCCTGGCCGAACGGCTATTGCGCAATATTGGGCTGTCAGGACAACCCCTCCGTCTGTCCCGAAGGAAGTCAGTGTACATCCATTGGCGCCACCGGAGCCTGCCTGAAGACCTGTGAGGAAGAGACTCCCTGCCGAACCGACGATAGCCAGTTCTGCAAATCTCTTCCTGTGGGAGCCGGCGAGTTGGTGGATGTCTGTCATCTGAGTGAACCTGACGCGGCGCCCCTCGGAGCACCTTGCGGTATCCACGAAAACTGCGCCGACACAACAGCCTGTTATTCGGGCGTGCCCGGTGGGATGTGCGTGATTAATGGATGCAATCCCACCAGCTGCGGAGACGATGCCGCGTGTCTTATGCTGGATGGTCTTCCACGTTGCGTTCCGACCTGCACAACGGCAGAGGATTGCATCTCTACTCCCGAACTCGAACGCTCCTGTGAGGAACGAGAGGACGTCACAGGAACAGAGACCAATGTATGTTTCGTCCCACAGGGGACCGAACCCATTGGGACCCCATGCGTAGGTGGGTACATCTGTGACTCGGGATTCTGTCGGATTACAGCGACCGGAGTATGTAGCCTGGAACCCGACAAACCCTGTTCGGGATCGAATGACTGTCCACCCGGTCAGGTCTGTAATATTGCCCCCGCCTTTCATCAGGGGGTGTGTAGTGCAGAGTGCTCCTATACCGACACATCCGCCTGTGTAAATGGCGCATTATGCGCCGCTGCGGATGATGCGATGGGGTATTGTTCCGCGACATGTGAAGGCCCTGACGACCCGAACTGTGATCCCAGCAATGCCCTTCATTGTTTATATGGTCTTCCCCTTGGGTCCGTCGCCGAAAAATACCTCTGCGTTACCGTCACAACGACTGGGCCATTAACCGCATGTGAGGAGACCTCGGATTGTGGCTCTACAGGGCTCTGTATTCGTTCCGCAGATAATACGGCCGGGTATTGTGGAGTCCCCTGTGCAGCAGACGGGCAATGCCCCTTCCCGGGCATCTGCGTCCAGAGCCCAGCAGGAACAGGTGCTCACTGCTATCGATCCTGTAACTCCGCGAATGAATGTCCGGATCCCATGCAATGCGCCTTCCCAGAAGGCGCAACGCATCGTGCGTGCATACCCTGAACTCGATCGCAAGAAACCGACCTTCCTCCTCTTTCCAAAACTACGAATCAGCAAACTTGCGTAGGCCAAGTAGAAAAAGGCAGGATTAGCTCCTATCGTTCTTCAGCATCTCTTATTTCGTGTCTCCCATGATCTCCCATCGAAAACACCATATTGTCCTGTACGCATTCCTCATCCTCCTATTTGCTTGTTCGGAAGATCCGCCCGCTGAAGATATTGGGGTCGAAAAACCAGATCCCATTATGGGTGGCCCCTGTGTACAGGACTCGGATTGTCCCGTCGGAAACGTATGTCAGATCAGCGTTTTCAGCTCACGGCCGTTTTGTACCGTAGAATGTGATTTCGTGAGTGACATCTGCCATGTGGCCGCAGGCCAACCAAACGCAGGTGAATATATAACGGGCTTCCGCTGCATCGAGATGCCACCCGAATTCGAAGGCACGCTTCATCGATTCTGTGCTCCAGAATGCGATACCGTCGCGGATTGTGAGAAATTTGGGACGGGTTTCGATACCTGCGGCGAACCCAACTATAAAGGTCTCCCAACCATCGGATTCGATGCAGGAGCCTTTAATGTATGTTCGGCACCGCCGATCTCTCCCGAACATCCGGTAGATCCGGTTCTCTGCGATTGGGAAGAAAAGATCCCTGGGCCATCCAACGTAAAAGGAATCTGTAAGGACTTCTGTAATTATCTATTTACGTGTCAGGAAAACCCAGAAGGTCTGACCAGGGATTGTTGTGGTTGGCATTGCTTCCTTTGGACAACCCCAGGGGGAACGGTAAATGACACGCGGAAAGCCTCGTCGATCTGTTTCATTAATGCATTTCATGGGGCCCAGGGTACAGCCAAAGTCTGCACAGCCCCCCTGGAAACCTGCGGCGATCCTCTCGAGTTCAACTCAGAGTTCGAGTAGGTTCGCGGCTTCCACGCCCCCTGCATCGAGCAACCGTTCCGAAACGTTTCCTGACGGACCATAAAAGCGCACCCGTGCACGAGGGCTCTCTGCCCCTCCCTCTTCCATGGGGATACTGGGCTGCTCTCGCGGGGTAAATCGACCATACGCGTCGGGGCTAAACGACTCCCCGGCTGGGTTCCATTCTACGGCCCATAACTCGGGAGATTCCCCGGCTTGAGAAGCGTCTGTGTCCAACCGTACGCTCCATTTATCGGCGTCGGAGGATTCCAGATAGCAGCTCACCTCGGATGCTGGGATATGATCCACAGGCTCCAGTGTGGATATATGGAGTGGCCTATCCAGCCCCTGGTCTAGCAGCCGGCGACGCGTGATATGCAGGGATAATGGTCCCTGATCGATACCGATAATGCGACGCCCCAGTCGTTGCGCGACAGCAACGGTTGTCCCCGATCCACAAAAAGCATCCAGGACCAGATCTCCGGGTTCACTATGGGCTTCGATGATTCGTTCCAACAGAGCCTGGGGTTTCTGGGTGGGATAACCCGTCCGCTCATGAGCCATATTATTCAGGCTTGGTATGTCCCACACGTCCGG
>PBVT01000027.1 GCA_002728755.1 Myxococcales bacterium | reverse complement strand
CGGAACTCAGGAGCTTGAACTCTGAGAGACAGACCCGATCTTTTCGTTTCATTCACTCATAAGGCGGAGCCCGCAAGGACTCCGCCTTATGTTTTTTTGGGGGGACAAAAGTCTTATCGTCCAACCAGGACAGGACCCCATGCGGGTTGGGAACATGGTCCCGGTAACCTTTCCTGACTCAGTGACCGAATCTTTCCTGTACGTAGGTTGATAACCACAGGCTCTGCCTTTTTACGGTTCTTACGTACGACTACAAGGTTTCGACCATCGGGACTGAACGATGGGTCTTCATAACTAAAGCCACCCGTTGCGAGAACTCGTTCTCCGGCCTTACCCGGTGGGTATTGGCTTAATACGATTTCGTGTCGTTCTCCGTAGGTTCGGCGTGCCCACGCTATGCTTCTACCGTCCGGTGACCAGCTTGGTGATGTATTGTAGCTTCCACGACGTGATATCTTGCGTACGGACTTGTCTTTCAATCGCAATACGTAGATCTGTGGAGTTCCGCTACGGTCCGAGACAAAGGTGATTCTTCGTCCGTCGGGGCTGAACGCTGGTGCGGTATCAATGGCTCGCGAAGAGGTGAGTTTCTTGAGTATCTTACCTGTGTTGGAGTCTCCAAGGTATAGATGTTGGGCGTCGTTTGGAGCGGATGCTACGACGAATCGTCCGGTAGGACCGTGGAAATCAATGCCGGTATTCAGGCCCGGTGTCGTCAGGAAGGGCACACCGTCGACATGTATGTCGGGATTACCTTGTACATAGGATGTGGCGGCGATGAGGCCGTCGTGAGTCCACGACGGCAACATCGTAAGATTATTGTAGCGAGTTTCTCGGCGTAGGTTGGTTCCCGATGGACTGATGGAATAGATCTCTTTGGTGCGTCGGTCGATCTTACACGCCATCGCAATTCTGCTGCCTGCGGCTCCGGGGGGAGCACCATCAATGGAACGTAATCGGTTCACCAGTCGTTGTAAGGAGCCTCGATGGGTCTTTATGGAAGCCGTGACGTCAGAGAGGGTGAGTGACAGATGTCTTGGTGTACGCAGGTAGGCAAGGTCCAGGGTGGTGAGATGAACATCTACCGAGGTGGCGTTGGGGGCGCAGTCGGCTTGTATACGGACAAGGGCGCGTTGGTTGGTAGCTAGAGCAAGATCGATCAATTTGAGTTGATGTTCCGCCCCGCGCCGCAAAATGATCGGGGCTTCCGTGGCCATAGGGAACTCCACCTGTTCCAGGTATTGGGTTAACTGTGAATGCACGGCCTCGGCGATCGATTGTCCCATCTCACAATAGGATTTTCGTGGGTCAATGAAGATACGTATGGAAGGAGGGGCCACGCGGGTCGCGATCACCTGGTTCACGCAACGGCTATTCACGCAACGCAGAGATGATTTGCAATCCGCGTCGGTCAGACATGGTCCTTGTGCATAAAGAGATGTAGACATCAGAATATATGCCAGTGCCAGGGCTGGGATACATCGACGAATCCCTATCATCGAACAGGTACCATTCGCAGCTCGATACCGCGTCCCTTCACCTGCCGGATTTTGTCTGGTGATGGCCTGGGTAGGACCGAAGAGCCTCCATGGTCAGGCATAAACCGTTGGACTGCTTCTTCTACGGCTCGGTCATATAGGCGGACACCGCTGCCTTTCTTCAGGCGGTATTTCTTGATTGTTCCATCTGCGGCGATCTCTGAAATATGGATGATTGCCACAAGCCTACGTAATTTTTCCCGGGGAATGGCACCTGGTGCTACAAATTCCTGCATGAGTCGTTGTTGGATCTTGCGGAAATAGGGATCTGTCTTCCCCTGGATTAGCCCTTTACCCAGGGCCGAACCATCGCGAACGCCTACGATTTTATCCAGGGAAGCCGCACGTTTTCGGGGGTCCGGGTCGTCGACTACGGATAACAATTCGTTGAGGTTCTTTTTCTTTCTCTTCTTATCCAGTTGCGCCTTTTTATGTTTGGGTGCCTTTTTTAAGACCTTGGGTTTTTTCGTGCGCTTCTTGATGTTGACGGCCCGTTCGTGTTTTTCGGGCTGTTCATACTTTAAGAGGCGCTTCATCTGGTTTTTTGGCGCCTTCTCTCGGCCACCCAATTTGGCATCGACCACCTCAAAGGCTCGAACGTTACAACAACTGAAACGTATCGTGCGGAACAGTCCGGGAAACTCAGTACAGGCGTCTACTAATGTATGCGTTGAAAAGGTCTGATCTGTTTCCATGCAATGCGTGTTGGCGATTTGCATGAGCGCCATTTCCGATTGGCATTCTCCTGGGATGTCTGTCTGATTGGGTAGAAAAACCTGTTCGCAGGTTTCAACCGTTGCTCGTTTAGCGGACCGTCTTCGCTGCATTGGATAGCGTAATAATTGGGGAGCATCTTGTACGAAGTCGGGATGAACCTGTCCGGTTATGCGCTCGGCAAGCCGTTGCCTGGACTGGGTATTACGCACCAACCAACGCGCAGCGATTCGGCGCGTCGTTCCGATCGACCGTTTTTTATATGCGTAGCCCTTACGCGTTTTTTTTATGAAGCCGTGAAGAACAGCACGATCCAGTAGAATCTCTGCATCAAATAATCGAGCCTCTGTATTCGTTGGCTTGAGGGGTACATAAAGTTGCAGCTGCGGTTCGATTATGTAGGCGTTTTCGGCCATAACGCTCTTGGATCCGTTGCCTGCTATCAGGTACCCAACGAGTGCATGGAAAACCAATACGCCGACGAGAATTCGAAGGTGCTTTTTACGTCTTGGGGATTCGGCCTTCATTCGTTTTCTGCGACGAGTCCAAACTTATGGATACCCGCTTCGCGTATGGCAGCCATCAGAATGACCACGTGGCCGTAGTCGAGCGCTCGGTCCGCCCGGAGATAGAGCTCTTTGTCCGACTTCAGCTTTGGATTCACCAACAGCTTTTTGGCGAAGGGTTTCAAGCATTTTCGAAACAATAGATCGCCGTCCTGTCCCGCAGGGAGCGTTTTGGGCCACCCCGCCACCTTCTCTTTGCAGGAGAGTTTATAGTCGTCGGAACCATCGTCCTTAAAACCTTCAATGACGAAGGTGTAATCCGCTGTAAATGACAAGACGATCTTTCGTGACTCTTTCAGATTCACGGCTTTGGAGTTTGTCTGTGGCAGGTCGAGCTCTACCAGCTGATTTTGTTTGTCGCCTGGATCCGAGAACTCCTGTTCTTGTAGCTCAAGCATATCCTGCTGCTGTTGTAGCTTTGCGAGGTCTTTCTGCTTGGCGACAGACGCTGTGGCCATGAAGATCACCAATAGAACCAACATCACATCTACAAATGGAGTGACGTTGATTTCCGCGAGGGCAGGAGGGCCAAGGCGGCCATTGGAGCCCGAATTCGGACTGCTCATGCCCATCAGGGGACCTCGCCATTCTCGGCCCGGAGGATATCGCTAACCTCCACGGGCTGTGAGTCTGTCTTCAACCCCGACGAAGCCCGTACGAGGCGGTTGTTCATTTCGTCAGCAAAGCCGTCGAGCTGTATCGAGATACCCCGTATTTTTCCTATAAACATATTATAGGCCATTACGGCTGGAATCGCTGCCAGTAGGCCGACTGCGGTGGCGATCAAAGCGTTGGCGAGATGAGGAGCCACGGCGTCTAGAGTTTCATGTCCCGGTTGAATACTACCGAAGGCCTCCATGATGCCCCATACGGTTCCAAATAGACCGATAAAGGGTGCAGCTGACGCGACAGTACCCAGAAAACTCAGTCTATGTTCCAGTTGGTGAATAGACTCCCGACCGGCTCGTTCCATAGCTCGTTGCGCGTTTTCCACTACATGATCGTCCAGGGGGCCACCGCTTCGAGAACGCTTCTCCATCTCTGATCGAGCGGCATGATACATGCTCACGGCGGGACTTTGCTGGTAGGATTCAGCAGAAGCGCGCGCATCGGTAAACGTGCGAGCCTGGTTGAACGCGGTCAAGAAGGAATCCGTTTGGCTTTTGGCTCGTCCAATCTGGCGAACTTTAGCCACGATCAAAAGCCAGGAGAGAACGGAGAGGGCGACCAATATGATCAGCACGCTGGTGATTACCGCACCACCATCGCGGACGTATTGCATCACTCCGGCGTTGGTTTTTCCGGACTGGAACACGACGGTGGTCTTGGCGACGTAGACTTCTCTACCATCTTTTCGTCGCTTCAACTGGAAATCACCGGGACGGATTTTCACGGTTTTTGTGGGCAGGCTGACGTCTCGGCCCGACACTTCGAGCCAATGGGAGTAGTTTCGATCCACATGAGGAATAGTGACCCGTTTCGTAGGGACCGTTAGATCAAGCTTTACGATTCGGCCGTCGAGCACGACTTCTGCCACGTCCACGTCGAGCTCCAGTATAATCACTCCAGATGCATCAGGGGTAGTGGCATAGGCGTTGGTCGAATATGCACTACTCAAAAACAACCCGATAAGGCCCACAAGGATGCCCAGATGTACGAGAGGACCGGTTGTTGAATGCCTCCGGCGATGTACGGGTGGAATAGCGAACATAACAACTCCGTTGAATATCATCGTTCGGTACGGCATAGGGAAATTTGAGGGCTGAACATGACGTGTATTCTAGGTATACCAGGGTTTCCTATGAAAGCGATTTATACAACTGTTGGAGAGACTGATATATGCCGGGAAAGGATTGGATTGGATTGGTGAATCTCTATCCTTCGTGGCTTTTCCATGGTATGAAGCCATTCCAATGGTTGTAATAGTCTATATCGGCCGGATGTAGGGCTTATGGATAGGCCGGATGATGTGTGGCCAAACAAAATGATTCAACGTAAGAGTTTACCCATTATGCGTGTTCCAAAATTTCTTGTAATTTTCTGTGCTTTGGTCTCTGCCCTGGTCTTTTCCGGGGCAACGTTTGCTGCCGAAGGACGGACGGTAATCTTTGTTACAGAGACCGTACAAAACGGGCTGACGGAGACCTCTATTCTGGTGCCTCAAACCGTTGTCACACAATCCGATTCGCTGCGTGGGCGTGTACAGGAGCTCTTCGATACTCTGAAGTCCAAGGGTGGTGAGCGTTATAATGGAATCTCACTGGAATTGCCGGATGGGTTCGACCTGGCTCGTAAAGCAACCTTGAATTGTGAACGTTCTGACCCGTTGGATTGCGAACAGGCGCTCGCCGAGGTGGGCGCGACTTTTGCCATTATTGGCGTGGAACGAGTCACTCTTGCGGGTTCGGTCTCCGTTTCCTCTGCACAGACGATCCCGGCGCGCGCGTTCATCCCTGTATTTCCGTTCTGGGCCGTGTTGCCACCGGCCAAGGTCTCCTTTGGCTTGATTCAAATCGGTAATGAATACGTGAAGCCCGCGACGTTCTATGCTCGTTTACGAAAATCTGAGATCGATCCGCCGATTATTCGGGCGGCTCGTCAGATCCTTCGAACGGGCCCTATCACCGGAATCATGGAGATCGCACAGAACGCAAGGGAGCTGGGTGTATTAGGGCGAACGAGCTTGATGCCCCTTTTGAGCCATTCGGACTCTTCGGTTCGTGTGCTTGGAATAGAGAAGCTATCGCTTGTACGAAATAGTGAAGTGCTCGCTCGTTTTGCGTCCATGGTAGATTCGGATTCGGATCCCCGTGTGAAACTGGCTGCGGTACGGGCTCTCGTAGATGCCGGAGACCAAAAATACAAAGTGTATCTGCTCATGGAAGATTTACAGCTTCCAGACGAGCAACGCGTAATGAACGCGTTGAAGAAATTGATCGCCACGGGTGACCGCCGTATTGGTCCTTCGATTCAGCCATTACTATTTCATGGATCGATGACCATTCGAGGGATGGCTGCCGATGGTCTTATTCAATTGAAGCTGCACAAGGCCGTAGCGAAGCTTCTTGATGACAACCGGCTCGATCCTGAAATCCGGTCGCGACTTGCTCGTGCGATGACCCAATCGAATTCGACCACGCATCGAACCAAAGCTCTTGAGGTTCTGCTTTCCGCAGACGAGGGAGCGGATAAGGTCTTTGCACTTTCTTTGATACGAGAAAAACATATTACCGGGCATAGTGAATCGGTAGTTCGTCATATTGGTTCCGACGACTCGGATATTCGTGACCATGCCATCAAGGTGGCCGGAGCGTTGAAGTTGGAAGCTGCTGTGGTGCCGATGGCGAATCTTTCGGACGGAGATAGTGCGGTGGCCAAACTGGCCAAGACGGAACTTGTCACAGTCCTGATTGGCCTTGGTCTCAATCGAATCGAAACATATGCGGGCCATTCCGATCCAAAAATTCGGGCTGCTGCGCTCCATGCCCTGGGCGCGTCTGGCTCTGGAGGTAGTACTCGTATTCGTAGAATCCTGCTGGATCGAATCACCGACAAAGACATTCGGATTCGTCGAGCTGCTGTGACAGGGCTCGCCGGTATCGCCAACGTATCTGTGGCCGATCGTCTCCTGACGTTAAAAGGAGATGGAGACGCAGAAATTCGTGTCCAGGTGGTGAGAGCAGTCGTGGCGGTCAATCATTCGCAGGCCGGTACGCTGGTGTCAGCGATGCTTGCCGATCTTGATCCAAAGGTGAAGTTGGAGGCTCTGCGAGGTGTGAATAAGCTCAGCGTAAAGAGCGCATTGCCACAGGTCTGGCGTCTCCTGCGATACGGAAGCACCGATATTCGGCGCGAGGCCCTCGCGACGATCGTGAAGCACGCATCGGCGAAAGAGCGCGAAGATAACATCAGCGCTCTGTCCGAGATGTTCTATGACACGGATGAAGGGATCCGGTCGCTCGTGATTGATGCTGTACGTGGTTTTCGTAACCCATTGGCCTATTCCAATCTTGGGGCACTGGTCACCGCCAAGGAACCTGCAGTACAGATCAAAGCCCTTGGAGCTCTGTCTCAAACCAAGGATCCTCGGGCGGTTGAGTATGTTGTAGCGGCCTTATTCGAGCGTGATTCCACGGTAAAGAATGCTGCTCTTGATGCACTACAGACGATCAATAGCATGAAGGCGGAAGGTGCTCTTCGTGAGTATATCCAGACGGAATCCGATGCCGGCCTCAAGGATCGCGCTACAGAGGTCCTGGACAACCTGACGGGCGACTAGGGTAGTGCGGTCTCCGGCTGCGGCTGCCTGCCAAAGGTGCGAAGCTGATTCAAAGCTTCATCATCGATAGTGACGTTATACTTCCGGAAAGACTGCGTAATGTTCCGCATGAACTCCTCCCGCTGTACCGCCGGATAGATCTTTGCCGACAGTTCCTTGCGAACGTCTTCATCTTCGAGGGTTCCGTTCGCCTCGGGTACGTGCTTTTCGAGAAATAGAATGTGGTAACCATACTGGTCTTCGAAGACCTTGGAGACTTCGTTGACCTTCATAGTTAAGACACCTTCATTGATCGGTTGGGTCATGAGGTTTACGCGGTTTCGGTTTACTTCGTACGTTTCGTTGACGTCATAAAAGAAACTGAATTCCTGGACCTGCACCTCCGGATGGATTTCCTTTTTTGCGCGGTCCACCAACGCGGAGAACTCATCGGCTGTTTTCGGGTTGGCGTCTTTGATGAGCTTGTGGAGCCGATTCGCTTGTCCTTTCAGGTCTTTGAAACACGCGGCGTTGTCCTCCCGTTGTCGTGCACAGACGATATGATTTACATGGCAGCACAGCAGTTGAAGGTCGCGCACGTAGAATGTGTCGTAATGAACGAAGTGAATACGCACATTCTTCATTTTGAAGGCTTTCTCAAGGTATTCGTTGGGCACTGTGTCTACGGTCAAGTTCTCCTCGAAGTTCTGACTCAGAAAGCGTTGAACTAAAAGCTGGCGGTATCGGTGAACCAGATTGGCGGGAGGCGTAGAACCGAAACTCTTTGCCCCATCCATGGCGACAGCTTCGAGCTCCATGGCTTTCTCGAGCGCCTGGCGGGGCGACAGGTCGGGGTTATGTTTGAGAAATAGCCGGACTGTGGAGGCGTAGATAGGCTGACTATCTACACGTGCTACAATAACGTCTCCCTCCGAAGCCCAGTTCGATTGATCCGGCGTTGGGGGAAGTAACGTCTGGGTGATTTTCTGCTCTGGTTTCGAATGCGACGAGCACCCGCATAGAAGAGAGGCGACAACCACAAGAAGGAAGTATGCCAGCACTGGAAATGGATGGTTTCGGTTCGCGGCGTTCATCTGGACCCAGTCTGTTTCGGCTCCCCATCTATGATGTCGTAGGAAACCAGGATTCTCTTCTCATTACGCCAGATGTCAAAGACGATCTTTTGCGCTTTATCAAGGGTTTGAAATGCAGAGAAGAAATCGTCCGGAGTTTTGATACGAACTTTGTTGATTCGAAGGATCACATCACCTTGCATCAGGTTGGGCGGATGTGTGCGAGCATCTTTACTGCGAATCTTTTCCAGGCGGAATCCAAGGAACCGGCTACTCCAGAACGCTGGCGCAACCTTCACATATTGAAGAAGTTTACCTGGACCGCTGCGCTGAATCGCTTGAACCTCGGAACGGGTCAATACCCGCCGCCCCACTTCTGCATTGATACCTGTGTGATCGGCTTTCACCCGCACGCGGGCCGTATCTGGTGGTAACGGATCGTCGTTCCCCACAGCGGTACGCTCGGCTTCCTCATCAAGTAACCGGCCTTGCCGATCCACCAGATTTGTATTCTGAGGCGTAGCGCACGCCAGAAAGAGCAAAACACCAAGCGGAAAAAACCGCGTCATGGGCTCTCATCCCGTTCGGAAGTCTCTGTTGGCGCACAGAATTTCGAGGTCGCATTCAGGTCGACACAGCTATAGTCTGTTCTACAATCAGAGGAGCTGTCGCAGCGTAGCATGCAAAAGCTCTCGAAATCGGTGAATTCTACACAGACAGCTTCGGAAGGGCACCCAACAAAGGTACAAGAGGAGAGTGTGCAGTACCCGCCGGGCATCGTGGTGTCGCAAACCTGCCCCTGCGCACAGTTTGACGAAATCGTGCATTCGTCACCAATGGACTGATCACACGCAATTATGGTCAGCCCGAGTACGAGTATGACTAGAGTTCGAAACATTTTTACGTTCCTATCATAGGGCTCGGTACGGGTCACGTAGGAACATACGAACGGCTCAATTTGAGGAAAATTGAGTCCATCAGGGTTTTTTGGGGACGTTTTTCCTGTGTAGACCACCATATCCACTTGATCGCTTTTTGTTCAGCGTGCAAGATGTCGATCCTAGATTTTTTGCGGACCCGGATTTTGAAGGAGCTATGATGGCCCCAAAGAAAAATGATCCAACAAAGCTTAAGAAGCAGGAACTCGATGAATTCCGCGAGGTGCTTCTAAAAGGGCGGAAGGAGCTTCTTGCGCAGGCTCGTAGTGTTATCCATCGAGAGAATGATGAGCTGATTGGTCAGCCTGGCGACGAAGTGGATCAGTCAACGGCAGAATATGAACAAGCCTTTGAATATCGGCTACGAGATCGTGAAAAATATCTTCTGAAGAAGATCAATAAAGCCCTCAAAAGAATCGATGAGGGGACCTATAACGAATGTGAGCAATGTTCTGCGCCGATCGGTGTTCCACGTTTACGTGCTCGTGCCGTCGCGACTCTTTGTATCGAATGCAAAGAAGAGCAGGAAAATGACGAGAAGAAGTACCAGAAGCGGCGTGCTTACAAATTAGACTTTGAACTCTGAGAGATCAAAGCATGGGGCGTACTTTCGATGATGAAGCTCCGCAGACGCGGGTGGTGGAGGCTACGTCTCTGACGGATCTTCGACTACACAAGTGTAAGCTTGTGGTCATCGGAGAGGATGGTACGCAGACCGAATACGTATTTGAGCAGACCGTAATTCGTATCGGCGCCATGGATGAGAACGATATCGTGCTGGAAGGCGACACTGTGTCGAGACGGCATTGTGAGATCCTTCTCGATGGTGAAAAGTACCTCTTACGAGATCTAGACTCGACCAACGGGACCTTTGTGAATCGGGTTCGAGTACGCGAGGCCTATCTTGTACCCGGTTCGGCAATTCGAGTCGGCGCGATCGAGATGCGTTTTCAAACCCTTGAAGAGCGCATTCAGTTTGAGCCGAGCCAACGGGATTCCTGTGGGCATATTGTCGGTAGCTCTCTTCGTATGCGTGAGATATTCGGTGTCATCGAGCGAATCGCTCCGACCAACACTACGGTGGTCCTTGAAGGGGAGACCGGGACCGGTAAAGAGGTCGCCGCGCGAAGTATTCATCTACTTTCCGAGCGCTCCAAGATGCCCTTTGTTGTGGTGGATTGTGGGGCGGTTCCCGAGCACTTGATTGAGTCGGAACTGTTCGGGCACGAACGAGGTTCTTTCACCGGTGCGCTGGCGTCACGCCAGGGGTTATTCGAGCTGGCGAATGGCGGAACAATCTTTCTGGACGAGATCGGCGAACTGCGCCTGGAGCTGCAACCCAAGTTATTGCGTGTTCTTGAGCAGCGCGAAATCCGCCGTGTTGGAGGAAATCGTCCCATTCGAGTGGATGTACGCGTAATTGCGGCTACGAACCGGGATCTCCAGAAGGAATGTAAGGAAGGTCGATTCCGTGAGGATCTGTTCTACCGTCTTTCTGTTGTCCGTCTGAAACAGCCAGCTTTGAAAGAGCGGCGAGAGGATATCCCCCTGCTCACAAAGCATTTCCTCCGAACCGCGAAGTTCAACCGTACGCCGGAAGATCGTATGCGTGTACGTGGCGTGGCTCGTGAAGCCCTCGACGGTTTGATGAATTATGACTGGCCGGGAAATATCCGGGAGCTCTTGAATGTCATCGAGCGGGCCTGTTCCCTCTCGGATTCGGATACGATTCAGCTTCATGACCTACCCGAACATATTAGCGGTGTTGGCATCGTACGTAGGCGTGTGGAGCCAGACGCGGAAACGCGTAAGGTTGAGCCGATTCTCGACCGCTCCTTTAAGGTCGCGAAGGACGAATGGGTAGCGCAGTTTGAGAAGGAATATCTATCGAGTCTCATCGAGCGGAATGGGGGGAATATTACCCGGGCCGCCAAGGAGGCGGAGGTCGATCGCAAACATCTGCGACGGTTGCTGAAGAAGTATAATCTGCACGATTCCGGAGAGAGTAAATCGTGACAGACAGCCGCCCATTCCAAAAGATTGCCCATATTGGTATCGCGGTCGCGGATCTAGACGCAGCTCTTGCGATCTGGCGTGACCAACTCGGCGCGGAGGTGTCCGATGTCTGCACCATGCCGGATCGCGGACTGAAGATTGCGTTTATACCGGTAGGTGAGTCGCTTATTGAGTTGATTGCGCCTTTGCGAGATGACAGTGAAGTCAGTCGTTTTCTCGAGAAACGAGGCCCTGGTGTCCACCATATCTGTTTGGCTGTAGACGATATTCAGGCCCGTCTGGATCTATATCGTAGTCGAGGATTGCGGCTTGTGAACGATACACCCTCTATCGGTGCGGAAGGATATCCGGTCGCATTTATGCACCCCAAAGCAACCGGGGGGATTTTGTTAGAGCTATTAGAGGAACGCTCGGAAGGCTAACGGGGAAACCCTGAAATCCTTTGCGATCCCCATCTGCTTTCGTTAGGAATGTTCTCAATGCGTTATTGGCTACGAACTCTATGTATCGGTCTTGTGGTGATGAGTTATCACTGCGCAGAGGTGAATATAGAGGAATCCAATAACCAGAATACGAACCCCTCGGATACGGATGCCTCGGCTCCTGAGTGCCCGACTTGTGACGAGCCCTGTACGACCGACCAGGAATGTTGGCCGTCATCGGTCTGCCTTGATGGAATCTGTGGCCGAGAATGTGTGACAGACGAAGAGTGTGTCGCACAGGGAGCGTTCTGCCATGACCACCGATGTAAGGCGGCCAACCCGCAGGACACGACGGGTTCCGTGGATACATCTACACCTACGGATACGGGCTCATCTCCCCAGGATACAGGCCAACCGGATACCAGCGTACCCGATACGACCTCGTCGGATCCGGGTACTCCGAAGAAGGGTTTCGGTGACCCCTGCCAGGAAGGGTCGGAATGCGAATCGTCCCTATGCCTCGATGTGGGCATTGCTGGAACGGGATTTTGCACGCAGGCGTGTACACGCAGCAAAGAATGCGGTGCTGGTTTCCTATGTGCTCCCGTTAGCGCTACGGAAAAGGTCTGCGCCCCTTCCGATGTCGGGAACCCTGTAGATTGCGCCGCGTCCACATGCTTCGGCCTGTTGTCGTTGCAGAACGGACTCGGTCAATGTGTCTGCTCAGGGGAATGCCTGGATGCGTCGGATTGTCCCGCGAGTATGGTGTGTTCGTACGCGCAGACGCAGGCCGGGAATGTGAAAGCATGTATTCCATTTGGTGCTCCCTGTTCGGGCCCCAATGATTGTTATCAACAGGCCTGTGCTGGTGAGCCGGGTTCCACCGGATTTTGTACCGCTACTTGTGAGACTACGCTGGATTGCCCGGGCGGTGCCGCCTGTGCTGGTGTTGACGGTACATCACAGACGTACTGCCAATAGGTTACGATGAAAACGGTTCGTAGGGTTGTAGTTGTGTCGTTGTTTGCGGCCCTATCTGGCTGCGCCACGCTCACAAGCCTGTTTTCGGGCCCGACATCGTCTACAACCGAGGTGACGAAACCGCCGAAGCAGACACTTGAAGAGCGAGTGGAGAGTTGGGAGGCGGACGAGCAGCAAGACGATCGAAAGGAAGACGCTCTTTTGGGCTGCCTCCATCATTTGACCCGTGGCGTTCTAGCTTGTGTGCCCCAGGCTCCGGTTTCTGTGGATCCGACCAAGACTTCGGGAGGGGCCCCAAAACTAGATTGTGCACGTCGTTTTCATATGGCCCTTACGTTGGCGCGAGCTGGTATGACCCAATACCCACTGGTGGAACAGGCGATTGTACAGGGCTCGAGCCCGCCGTCTCTGGACTTTAGCGGTGGCCTGCCGGTGGACGAGGCGCGAGTTCTCAGCTGTGCATCTTCGGCTGCTTTGTGGCGTTCGATGGTTCAGCCGAAAGATAGCCAGCTTGCGCGATCTATTCCGAGCGCATTGGAGACATTGAAGGCCCTGCGCTCTGTCGAGAACGCGGACCCGCTTGGGTTGGGAGCCCTGTCCGAGGCGGTGTTGTTTTCCCAGGTCCCGGATGAATACGGTGGAAATAATTCACGAGCTGCAGCCTTGTTTTCGAGGGCACTATCGCACGGAGGGGGGTTGAAACCTCTCGTTCATGCGCTGAAAGCTCGCTATCTATGTACGTCCCGACGCGACTTGACGTGTCTCCGGTCCGAGATGTCCCAGGCGGAGGCGAATGAGCATAGTCCGACAGAGATACGGTCTACGGTCTCTCGCGTGTTGCAGTGGCTTCGTGATCGCGAGACCTACCTCTATGACGAAGCCCCTCTGGCCTCGAATCCGGAGCTATGAGCCGCATGAATCCACGTTCTCTCCCCATCTGGGCGCATCAAAAAGAAATACTGAAGGCCGTAGCCGAAAATCCGGTGGTAATTATCACCAGCCCGACCGGAACCGGAAAGACGACGCAGGTGCCGCGGATGTTGATGGAAGCCGGGATCGTGGGGAGCTCACAGATCATCGGTGTAACCCAACCCCGCCGTCTGGCGACGACCAGCGTCGCGGCCCATGTTGCGGATCAGATCGGTAGCTCGATGGGAGATACCGTGGGCTACAAAATCCGGTTTGAGGATGTCACGTCGCCCGAGACGTCTCTGAAGTTCATGACCGACGGCGTTCTTTTGATGGAAGCCCAGACGGATCCTCTTCTTTCGGATTATGGTGTGATCCTTGTGGATGAGGCCCATGAGCGAAGCCTCAATATCGATTTCACTCTGGGTCTGTTGAATATGTTGCTCCAGGGGGAGCGGAGTGGAGACCTAAAAGTTGTGATCATGAGCGCGACGATCCAACCAGAGTTTTTCCAGCGCTATTTTGGGGGGGCACCTGTTATTGAGGCGACGGCTCCGATGCACCCAGTGGAAGTACGCTACCATCCATTAGAGGAGATGGGGGTGGATCGCCTCTGGGAAGGGGTTGTCGAGACCGTAAAGCACATCCACAACTCGGGGGAGCCTGGTGATATTCTAGCGTTTCTACCGGGTGCGGGGCCGATCCTCGACAGTGTTCGGGCTCTACAGGACGAGAAGATCCCGAACCTTGTGGCGTTACCATTATTCGGGCGTCTATCCAGCGAAGAGCAGCGGCGGGTTTTCGATAAATTTCCCGGCCGTCGAAAAGTCATCTGTTCCACAAATATCGCGGAGACGAGTATCACCATCGACGGTGTTCGTTTCGTTATCGACAGTGGGGTCGTCAAAAAGAGCCGGTTCATTCCGTCGATTGGAGTGAGTATGCTTCGAGAGGAGTTATGCCCACTTTCGTCTTGTTCGCAGCGACGTGGTCGAGCGGGGCGAACGGCTCCCGGCACATGCATCCGACTCAGTCATCCGGCGGAGATGGAGGAACGGCCGAAGTATGG
>PBVT01000124.1 GCA_002728755.1 Myxococcales bacterium | reverse complement strand
ATTTGCAGAACTCGAAGATATTGATACAGCAGAGGCCACCAGTGCCGACTATGTTTCAGACACAGTTGGTGTAGGCGCCAAGTCGAGGATACCGATCAGCGAGCACAACGCGTTTCATCTTCGGGCTGGTTTCGAACAGATAGAACTTCAGGTGACCGAGTCAACTCCGTCGGAGTATTCTTCCTTTATCGACCGTTTTCCAGAAAGTGACAACTTTACTTTGACTGCTGGAGTAACCCGAGACACGCGTGACAGCATCTTTTTCCCAGCCAAGGGTTATCTGCGACGCGCCTCGGCAGAGTTTGCTTTTCCGGGGAGTGACCTTGAATATTACAAACTGACGCTCCGTGGTCGTTGGTACCGGTCAGTCACTGATAACTTGGTCATAAGCTTCAAGGGTAATGTGGGTTATGGAGACGGATACGGCGATACCAGTGAATTACCGTTTTTCAAGAATTACTATGCGGGTGGGCCAGGTACGGTACGGGGGTATGATTCGCGTTCATTAGGCCCACGTTCTATCGACTCGGCAAACGATCCTTTAGGAGGTACCAAACGGATTATTGCCAGTACAGAGCTGGTTTTTCCTGTCCCGGGCATGAAAGATTCCCGGGATCAGAGATTGAGTCTTTTCTTCGATGCCGGACAGGTTTTCGGCGACGATGAAAGTGTCCACCTTGAGGACCTTCGTTATGGTGCTGGTATCGGCTTTAGCTGGTTCTCACCTGTGGGGCCTTTGTCCTTATCTTACGCAATGCCGTTCAATGACGAGACCGGTGATGATCTGGAAAAACTACAGTTTACCCTGGGCGCGCTGTTTCGCTGAGATGCATAACAGACAGCGTGGTTTGAAATGAAACAATATTTTCGGGTGGTCTTTGGAGTTACCCTGCTGCTCTGCCTCCAGCAACCGGCGGCTGCTGACGAAATCAAGATAGGGTTTGTTGATCCTGTTCGATTACTAGAGCTATCACCACAGGGAGAAAGAGCGCTGCGACTGCTTGAAGAGGAATTTGGCCCGCGGGACAAAGTACTGATTGATCTTAGAGAAAAAATCCTTGAAATGGAGAGGGATCTCGAGAGAAACCGTCTGGTGATGCAGATTGGAGATGTACAGAAAGAGCAGCGTGAGATAGATACGCTCAAGCGTAAATTGAAACGCGAGCAAGCGGAAGCCCGAGAGGACTACAACCTACGCCGAAACGAGGAGCTTGGGAAGCTGCAAAGACTGGTTCGAGAAACGATCGTGGAAATAGCAAAAGAAGATGGATTCGATCTGATAGTCGAACAGGCGGTCTTTGTCAGTGAACGAATTAATCTCACAGAGCGCGTGCTTGAACGACTGCAAAGTGAGTGAATCAAGATGCCTCGCTGATCAATTGTGGTTTAGGTAAAGTGGGTACTGTTCTGGATATCAATCAGATTAAGGAGGTGCTTCCTCACCGCTACCCGTTTCTTCTTCTTGATAGGGTGGTCGAGGTTGAGGAAGCCGTTAGTCTGCGGGCTATCAAGAATGTAACCGCAAATGAGCCCTTTTTTGAAGGTCATTTTGAACATAAACCGGTGTTCCCAGGTGTCCTGATGATTGAGTGTATTGCCCAGGCGTCGGCAGTGCTCGCGAGTCTTATGCTTGGCGCACGGGCCGACAGTAAGAACCTGTATCTTTTTGCCGGTGTCGACAAAGCTCGGTTTAAGCGAATCGTTG
The DNA here is from genome assembly GCA_002728755.1 of Myxococcales bacterium. Lineage (GTDB taxonomy): Bacteria > Myxococcota_A > UBA9042 > UBA3505 > UBA3505 > UBA3505. The sequence goes on along the minus strand of PBVT01000124.1, from coordinate 4,967 downwards.
AACCGGGCGACCAGATGGACATTACTGCAGAATTGATTGGCAGGAAAAAGGGCCTGTGGCGCTGTCGGGGCCGAATCTGCGTCAATGGGGAGATGGCTTGTTCCTGTGAGGTTCTCTTTACCCACAGAGAGATTCGGTGATTCATCAGACCGCGCTGGTGCATTCTGGCGCAATACTCGGTCGCAACGTGTCAATCGGTCCTTATGCCATAGTTGAAAATAATGTTGTGTTGGGTGATGACACCGAAGTAGGGCCCCATTCCGTTATCAAAAGTGGCACTGAAATCGGATCAGGAAATAGGATTTATCAGTTTGCCTCTATTGGTGAAGCTCCGCAGTACGCTGGGTATCGGAATGAAAATACTCGCTTGTCCATTGGGGACCGGAATGTCATACGTGAGTACGCGACTCTTAATCGTGGTTCTCCTGCGGGTACCGGGGTTACGCAGGTCGGTAACGACAATTTTTTGATGGCCTATGTGCATATTGCGCACGACAGTGTTCTTGGGAATAGCACAATTTTTGCAAATGGGGCGAGTTTGGCGGGCCATGTGAGTGTCGGTGATTTCGCGATACTCGGCGGGTTTACGCTGGTGCATCAGTTCTGCAGGATTGGAGAACATTCAATCACAGGTATCGGCGCTGTCTGCCTGAAAGACGTACCGCCTTATATCGTAGCTACTGGAAATGCAGCAGAACCCTACGGGATTAATACCAAGGGTCTGCGTCGCCGTGGATTTCCTGAGTCGTCTATTTCAGTCCTCAAGAAAGCCTATCGATCCCTGTATCGTTCCAGTCACGATCTTCAGACCGCGCTGGAGGAATTGCGGTCTTTGGCATCTGATCAGCCAGAAATAGAGAAGTTGATCTCCTTCGTAGAATCGTCACAGCGCGGGATAATACGCTGACGTTGTATCTGAAGGGGGTGGTAACCAATGCACATAGCGGTAGTTTCCGGAGAGGCGTCTGGGGACCAACTGGGCGCCGGTATCCTGGAAGCTCTTCAGGAGCGGGTTCCACAACTCAAGGTCTCCGGTGTTGGCGGGGCAAAGATGAGTGCTGCCGGACTTGATTCCCTTTATGCTATGGACGATATCTCGCTCATGGGAGTCGATGGATTCATGGGAAAGATTAGGAAGGCTCTTCGCATTCGAAGGGCGCTTTATCGTCGATTTACGAGCGACCCTCCCGATATATTTTTAGGAATCGACATACCGGACTTTAATTTGGGGCTCGAAAAGCGGTTGAAGAGATTCGGCATACCCGTAGTACACCTGGTCAGTCCGACGGTATGGGCCTGGAGATCTTACCGAATTCATCGGATACGAAAAGCGGTTGACCATATGCTGGTTCTGTTCCCTTTCGAGGAGGTCTATTATCGTGAGCACGGTGTGCCGGCCACGTTTGTGGGCCACCCCGCCGCGGACGAAATCGGTGAAGTCGACCAAGTTGCTGCACAACGTGAGTTGGCCCGTCTTGGGGTGTCTGTAACTGGGGAACTTGTGGCCTTGCTGCCTGGCAGCAGGGTTTCCGAGATACGACACCTCGCTCCAGTTTTCATCGATACAGCAATCCGGCTGTCAAAGATTCGCCCGGGAATTCGTTTTGTAGTGCCGTATGCGAGCGATAAAGTAGAAAGAGAATTTAGAAAATTCTGTCCCAGAGGGACTGGACCGGAAAACGTTCAAGGCATACAGGGCAATGCCCGATTGGCTATGGCAGGTAGCGATCTGGTCTTGCTGGCCTCTGGTACTGCAGCTCTGGAGGCTGCGCTCCTGGAAAGGCCGATGGTGGTGGCCTATAAGGTGTCTGGATTGTCCTATGTTTTGGTCAGAATGTTTGCAAAGGTCAAACATGTTTCGATGCCTAACCACCTTACTGCCCGCCCAATGGTGCCGGAATACCTTCAGGGTAGAGCAAGACCTCAACTTTTATGCGGAGAATTGAACCGTTTGCTAGACGAGAGCGCTGCGCGTATTCGAATAGAAGAGTCATTTAAGGACCTCCGAGGTGTGCTGAAAAATGATGCTTGTGCTGTTATTGCGGAAAGACTGGTCGGGATTGTTCAATCACGGGCGGGGTGATCAATTTAGTTGCGGGCGTCGACGAAGTCGGCCGAGGGCCCTTGGCAGGGCCTTTGGTCGCAGCGGCGGTGGTTTTCCCTGAGGGATTTCATATAGAAGGGGTAAAGGACTCGAAGCGACTCTCGGAATCGAAACGAAACGCTCTTTCCAGAGTGATTCGAAGCCGATCGTCCGCCTGGGCAATTGGTGCTGCTACAGTATCGGAAGTAGAGATATGCAATGTGTATATTGCATCGGGTCTGGCCATGCGCCGCGCGTTGCTGGGCCTGTCACTCAGCCCGGCGTACGTGTTTGTCGACGGCACATATCTCCCGGAGGTTGGTATCCCGGGAGAAGCTGTCGTAAAGGCGGATCGGGATATCCATGTTGTATCTGCTGCTTCGATCGTGGCTAAGGTCGCGAGAGATGAATTTATGGCCAGCATGGACTCAAAGTTTCCAGGTTATGGGTTTAGGCAGCACAAAGGGTACCCGACAAAGGCTCATATTATGGCGCTGCAGAGATTGGGACCTTGTAAGATCCATCGTAGAACTTTTGGCCCGGTTAAGAATGTTTTGGCGGAGACCATGAATTTGGAGACCTCGCCAGTTGAATAACGATGCTCGTTCCTTCGTCCATCTGGACATTCATACCGCCTATTCTCTTGGCGAGGGAATTGTCCGTGTTGAAGAGTTAGCCAAACATGCCAGTAATGCAGGGATCCCAGCAGTGGCAATTACCGACACGCTCAATTTTTACGCTGCGGTCAAGTTCTACCGGGCATGTATTGATAACGGTGTTAAACCCCTGTTGGGTGTTGATTTAAAGCTCGGCGGGGCAAACGCTAAAGAGTTGGGCCGGTTGATTCTTCTGTGCAGAAATAACAGTGGTTACAGGGCAATTTGTGGCCTTTTAACAGACGCCTACACGTCAGAAGACTCGGGCACAAGCGTTCTGATCTCCAAAGATAGGATAGATTCTATTGCCGAAGATCTGATTGCGATTTCTCCTGGTATTGACGGAGAAATAGGGTGGCTTTTGAAGCTTGGTAGGCAGGATGATGCACAAGAAGTAGTCAGACACTACATGAATGTTTTCCAGGGCTCTTTCTACATCGAAATTACACGCACCGGTCGCACCGGGGAAGAGGAGTTTGAAACCCAGGCCCTGGAGTTTGCCGAACACCTGCAGGTGCCGCTGGTGGCAGGAAACGCGGTGCGGTTTCTTCAGGAGGAGGATTTTGTCGGCCATGACATTAGGGTCTGCATTGCCCGCGGCAGCACGCTTGATGATCCCCGGCGCCCTCGAAGCTACACGGAATCTCAGTACTTGAAATCGTCTGTGGAAATGAACCACCTATTCAAGGATCTTCCGTCGGCTGTGCAGAATACGATCGAGATTGCAAAACGCTGCAATGTGTTTTTCGAACTGGAAGAGACTCACATGCCAGCATTTCCGGTCTCTAGTGGATCCACAGTAAACGAATTGCTTGGTGATGAGGCCAAAAGTGGCCTTCTACTGAGGATAAATGCCGGCCAAGTGCCAGTTGAACATTCCGAATCTTACGACATGAGACTGAATCGCGAGATTACGATCATCGGTCAAATGGGGTTTTCTGGGTATTTTCTTATCGTAGCCGATTTCGTGAAATGGGCGTCTGATAATGGAATACCGGTTGGTCCTGGAAGGGGTTCTGGAGCCGGTTCTTTGGTTGCCTACGTCCTTGGTATCACACAGATTGACCCGATCCGTTACGGCCTGCTATTCGAGAGATTTCTTAATCCGGAACGGGTTTCGCTCCCAGATTTTGATATCGACTTTTGCATGAATGGGAGGGATCGGGTCATTGACTATGTGGCCAAGAAATATGGTGCGGATCGCGTTGCTCAGATCATCACCTACAACACTCTCGCGGCCCGGGCCGTTGTACGCGATGTCGGTCGCGTCATGGGTCACCCTTATGGTTATTGTGACGCATTGGCGAAGATGATTCCGTTTGAAGTCGGTATGACATTGGATAAGGCTCTTGAGCAGGACGAAGGATTCAGAGCACGGTACCGCGATGAAGCAGATGTTGCCCAGTTGGTCGACAATGCAAGACTGCTTGAAGGACTGCCCAGAAATGCTGGGAAACATGCCGGTGGATTGGTGATCGCTCCCCAGGCTATAACTTGGTATATGCCGCTCTACTGGGAATCCGGAATGGCTCAGCCGGTGACTCAGTTCGACAAGGATGACCTTGAGACCATGGGGCTCGTCAAGTTTGACTTTTTAGGACTCAGAACATTGACCGTCATCGATTGGGCGATGAAGGAGGTTAACCGTGTTCGAAAAACTCTTTCTTTGGAGGCGATCAACCTGGAAGACGTGCCGCTTGACGACCCAAAAGTCTATGCAGCTGTGTCCAGTGGCCATACCACCGCACTGTTTCAACTGGAGTCGCGTGGAATGCAAGAATTGATTCAACGCCTCAAACCCGATCACTTTGAGGAGCTGATCGCACTGGTAGCGTTGTTTCGACCTGGCCCGTTGCAATCGGGCATGGTTGATGACTTCATAAACAGGAAACACGGTCGGGAAAATGTCCGATACCCACATCCTGCATTGGAAGATATATTGCGTCCAACATACGGCGTAATCCTTTTTCAAGAACAAGTCATGGAGATCGCCCGAGTGTTGTGCGGATATACCCTAGGCTCAGCAGACCTGCTGAGAAGGGCGATGGGAAAAAAGAAGCCGGAGGAAATGCGAGATCAGAGAAGCGCCTTTGTGGATGGTGCTTTAGAAAGGCAGGTGGATCTAGAAAGTGCGAATTATATCTTCGAACTTATTGAAAAATTCGCCGGTTATGGGTTCAATAAATCGCACTCCGCAGCTTATGCTCTTTTGAGCTACCAGACCGCTT
>PBVT01000026.1 GCA_002728755.1 Myxococcales bacterium | reverse complement strand
GTCCATCACCTGAATGGGTGCCGGATACCGACCACCGAAGTGCAATTCTCGGATTCTTTTCGTTCTCTCGTTGCTCTATCCAGTGATACACCTGGTAGACACCATCAGGAATCGCAGCTCTCATTCCTGTTAGAAAGTTGATTAGTCCATCTATGCCGTACAGAAGTTCTGCTCCCGGCGCAAAGCCCTGGTACGCTCGGTCGTGGGTATCAACTAAGGCATCAAAGTCTCCATCCTCCCAAACTGCCTGGTAGGAATCGGCAACTCGTTTAGCATCCCCTTGAACTGGTCCCGAATCCGGTGGACCTGCCCAGCGTGCCACTAAGGCCTCTGGCTCAGGGACTGGGATCCCGCCCACCTGGTCCGCTTGCGCAAGCTTTTCTCCAAAAGTCTCAGGATCCATTCCAAGTTGCAACAAAATTGCAGATTGATCTCGCACCATCCATTCATCAATAACCTGGTTTTCCCGACAAATGCAGTCGGCGATGATTCGAGTCACAACCTTTTTGCCGGTTGGCAAACCAAAAACTCCATCGCCTTCGTGAGTCATGGTAGACAAAATTCGGTGCGATGAATAATACGTACCCACCGGGTGCTCGACACCAATTACGTCCTCACCGTAGAGCTGTCGATCCGGGAACATCTGGAGCGTCTCACGGGTGAAGCGAACCACATCTTCTACTGAGTTTGTAACGCTTAACGGCGTCTTAACAGGCGCCGATTCATTGTAATAGTCACGAATCCGATTGATCCCGCGCTCTTCCCAGATTCGGTAGGTGATCTTTAGAATAAAGTCGCGAAGATCTTCGAACTCCGGATCAAACCCATGCATTAATTGTTTCCTCCACTCAATGTTGAAGCACTGTCCTTCTTTGATGAATCGTGCCCAACGCCATAGTCATCCCAACCCAGTCCTTGGAATGGGTCAATCCCAAGCTGACGCATCACATAAGGAAAATCGACCATGACCCAGTTATCTTGAATTTTGCCATCTACAACTTTCCAGAAATCCATATAGCGGATCTCGACACGTTTGCCTGTCGGTGCGATACCCATGAACTCTCCAGAATGAGTCGCCTCTTGCCGCCCAAACGCAGCCATCCATTGCCCCTGGGTAAGTCGGGCTTCATCGATACAGACCTTGTCAGAAAAAGCAGCCTGAAACGGACGCTGCCACCCATCCTGAAACGCCTTTAGATTCTCTTTTACCCCACAACCTGCGTTGCCATACCAGTGAAAATCCTTGTGAAAGAACGCGCCGATACCATCGATCATATGGTCGTTTAGTGCGTCCACCATCCCTTCGACGACCTTTCTGGTCTCTTCGGTCTTCGAAAGATCATTCGCTTCGGTGAGCTTGGCTTGGAGGGGTCTTGCTCTCTTCATCTGATGTCTCCCAATTCTAGTTGCCACAATTCGGTGTCCGAAAGGCCATTGGCCTCGTAAGGTCTTCGCTCAAACATCGAGGTTCAATAGCTGTCGACCTAAGACTCTGCGCGCGCCCTCGGCGAGGGAGCGAAGTTTCTCGTAGGCAATGTCGGGGTCGACAGATCCGAAACCTGCAAACGTTCCGAAGCCACAATCCGATCCCGCCATGACCCGATCTGCTCCAACAATACTTACAAAACGTTCAATCCGCTGCCGGATGAGCTCAGGATGCTCTACGAAATTGTTCGTACTGTCGATAACCCCCGGCACCAGAACCTTGTTGTCAGAAATTTCCCGTTTTCGCTCCTTGAAAACTGTCCACTCGTGCGCATGACGAGGATTAGAGGCTTCGAAAAGAAGATACCTGCAGCGTGTTTTCATTAGCACTGGAAACACTTTATCCATGTCTATATCACATACATGCGGCCCCTCGTAATTGCCCCAGCAGATATGAACCCGGATTCGATCTTCTGGGATTCCATCTAGTGCCGCATTGAGGGCCTCGACATGCAGCGAGGCTATTCGCAAAAATTCCTCATCGCTCTGATCCGCGAAGATCATATGGCGAGCAAGTGCCAGGTCGGGGCAATCGATCTGGAGCAGTAAACCAGCTGCTGTGATGGCTTGGTACTCGTAACGAAGCGCATCAGAAAGCGCCGCAAGATAAGCTTCGTGGTTTGGATAATGACGGTTTGGCAGAAACAACGCCACAACACCGGGACTCGCGGCATTCATGAATCCGGCAGAGGCTTGGTGTTTTTTGATGGCAGCAAGCAGATGGCGGATATCGGCCTCAAGATCGGCGGGGTCACCCGGTCCGACTTCGTCGATGCAGCAGGGTCGGGCATATTCCGGAGTACCACCCGAACTGGCAATCCGCGCTAGGAACCCAGGGAATTGCTTCAGGTCCGCTGGTGCATTTCGAGGGCTATCGCCGCCAAATCCCGTATACCGGTCCTTAACATAGGTTGCATAAGAGATCTTTGAAGTCTCACCGTCCGAAACAACATCGATCCCGGAGGCAACCTGGCGCTCGACCGTTGTAGCGACCTCTTCCTCCATGATGGAATCAAACACGGCACGATCAAAAGACTCACCACGCTCCCGAGCAAAAATCAAATCTACGACCCGTTGGCTTCTCGGTAATGAGCCTACATGCGTGGTCTGGATTGAACGACTCATGGGTGATCTTCATCCAGATATCGGGTCTCGCCTGCAGGATCATCGGTCGCAGTCACGATGAAAATCTCGGAAACGTCCTCCGACAATGGTTTTATGCCAATTTCTTCTTCCCCAGCTTGTATGAGTGCGACATCACCAGACCCTAAAGTCTTACCATTACTCAGCACCACAGACCCTGCATTCGAGATCAGTACGGTTTCTAAGATTGGGGCCACCCAGAGCCTGTTCTCCCCGCCACCCCATCGCACCCTTCGAATCTCGAACCCTGTACGCTCCCTAATCACCGCGTTAGAGCCTCTACCAATCAACTCAGCCTCGTTATGAATTAACTCCTTGGGTCGGATCACTACGACTTTTGAGGCGTCAGAGATTGTGTTTCGGTCATAGAAGCGGAGCTCATCTCCAGCGACAGGAATCACTGGAAGTAATCCCTCCGGAATTGTTTCACCATTCCGTGTATTGATGAGTTGTCCTGAGTCAATCAATGTCAATCCGTTGCTACGGGCTTGTTCAAGAACCTCGGGTGCCCATACCACACCATTACCTGAGTCGTCCCCGCCGAGGACCGAGAACATAAATCCGTAGCCATTTTCGTTGGTGGCGCTTGTCGGCGTTACATTTTCGAATCCACGGAACATGTGGGTCGGAAGACTGATGAGATCTCCGGGATTGAGCACCACGTCCCCATCATCACCTTCTACGCCCCAGAAAAATCGCCAAGAGCCGGTATGGATAATGAAGACTTCTGCAGTTCGGTGACTGTGAAGCGAATTGATACAACCTGCCGGCTGACCTGCGCCACCGATATTAAAACCTGGTGTCTCCTCGATGTGGACGTACTGATCCAGATTCTCAGAGACCCCACCACCGATGATGGTGAAGTTCTCTTTGCCTTCAGTCCCGGGGTTATGGGTATCGATAAAAGCGGTTCTACACGGAACAAGCTCGGCGAATCTGACGTGTTGAATTTTTCGCTTCATCAGATTAATCCAGTTCTTTTGGCTCACTTTTCAAATGGCCATTTAGTAGATCGGCCACACTGTTGTACGACCCTACAGGCTTTTTTTTGCCTTCGTAAGGTCGTTGTTGTTCGTCAAAAGAACTTGTATAGATTTTATGTCTTTGTACCACGACTCGGGATAGGGCTACCTCGGCAGAAGCCACCTTAATGGTATTCATAGCTGGCCACCCTTGAGGGGGATAGGACCGAGGTTGCGAGCTTTGTTGAATTCTCTCAATCGGGCGAAAACGTCGATCCCAAGTTGCCTATAGGCGTCGAGAATATCGACCAGAACCCAGTTTTCGCGGATCTTACCCGCCTCTATTCGCCAGAAGTCCAGAGACCGCATGGTGATCTCCGTGCCCGAGGGCGCGACCCCCATCCAGCCGTCGTGGGTAACCGTCTGGATCATGTTGGGCCAACCGGTCACGGCGCAGTAGTTGTTGTCGCCGAAAAAATGGTAAGTGATCCGATCAACTTTAGAGCCTCGGTCGGGCATGGCCTTCAAGAACGGGATTTGGTGCCAGTTGCGAAACCCTTCGATCCCGCGCCCTGTACCAATACCGGCGGGTCCGTACCAATTCATGGCATGGTGCCAGAAGCGTGGCATTTCCATTACCTCGGGCCCACCCTGAGACGGATGCCGTTTCATGTGATTGAGCATATCAACAATTAGTTGCTGACTAGCTCGGCTTTGCACCGCGTCCCGTGCCGGCCGGATTAGTCCGTCACCTGATGCTGGTCCGGGAATGCAGAACTCCTGGCCCAAAGACGGTGCCATAGGCCATGCGCCTGCTTGGATCATCACCTCCGGAAGATCCCAAAGCGCTTGATATTCCACGACCTTGCCGTCTTCGAAACGGTAGAAGTCGTGGTAACGCATATGTACCAAATGCCCCGTAGGTGGAATATCGAGGAGCGGTGCGATGAAGGTTCCAACATAGTGCCCACCGCATCCGACCCAGCTCGCCCCATGCTCATCCTCACCCGCCATGACAATCCAGTCGCGCCGTTCAACATCCGGCCAGGCCATTTTCAAAACGGCCAAGGCCTGTTGGTAAAACTCCTCCGGTCCAATCATATCGCCAAAGGGATGGGAAAGATGGAGCACAGCGTCGGACGCGACAAGGTCGTCTAGCGTACGCCTAAGGATGTTTTCGTCCCAATCGTACTGAGCTGACCGCAACGGATCGAGAGATGCTTGGTTTTTCCCGTGAATATCTTTCATCCTTTTACCGCCCCTGTTGTCAGACCACTGACGATCTGCCGTTGGAAGAATAGGACCAACATGAAAAGTGGTACTGTGGCAGAAACTACCGCTGCCACCGCAAACATGACGTTGCCTTCAATCTGCGTAGTGCCAAGGAAACTTGCGATCTTCGGGATCATGGTCTCATTTTGCTCACTCAAGAGCATCGATGTCACGGCGAAGTCGTTATAAGCTAGCAGGAAACTGAAAAGCCCTGTGGTTATCACACCGGGCCACATGACCGGGATAATGACATAACGAAACGCCTGGAACCGGGTGCAACCATCGACCATGGCGCTTTCATCCATGTCTCGGGGAACGTTCAGAAAGAAAGAGTGCAACATCCAGAGGGTGAACGGCTGGTTGATCGCGACAAGCACGATGATCGTAGTGGGCAAAATTCCCCAGATGTTCCATTCGAAAAACGGCAACAGGTAACCTGAAACCAGCGTGATGTGCGGCATGGCCCGAAATACTAGCGCCGCCATGAGAATCCAAAACGCATAGCGTTTTCCAGATCGGGCCAGAGCATAGCCACCCAATGTGCCGATCGTCAGCGAGATGATCACCGTAAAGAACACCACTATGCCGGTATTAATGGCGGCGTGATAGTACTCTTCCTGGACCCAAGCTCCATAGTAGGCTGAGCCGGTGAATGCACTGCCGGTTTCTTTGACCGTGTGAACACCATAAAGCGCGTTTTGCCAGTCGGCTTTTGAGAAAAAGTCTCCCTGAACCTTGAAGCTGCCCCAAAGCGTCCAGATGAAGGGGAAGGCCGCAATCAGAAGCCAGAGCCCGACTAGTGCAGTCGAGATTATCGCTAAAGGGTTAACTCGCAATTGAGATTTAGTTGCCATGGTCCGCGCCTAGACTGACCGCTGCTTAAAATCACGCTTGGTACGGATGAGAACTGGTGTCAACAATATTGCAACGCCAATGATAGTCATCATGGACGTCGCTCCGGCAGAACCGTAAAGCGGGTTGGCGCTTTCATGCAGGTCTTTAAAAATAATCCAACTCAACGACTGCGCGTGCGCCTCGGCGGAAAATCCGACGATTGGTTCAAATACACGGAAGTTATCCATCAGCAGGATTAGTGTCACAAAGACTACCAATGGCATGAGGTGTGGCACGATCACATAAATCACTCTCTGCCACTTGGACGCGCCGTCAATCATCGCAGCCTCTAGTGTTTCAGAGGGCACCGTCTGAAGCCCCGCATAGAAAACAATAAAGCTAAACGGTAGGATATGCCAGATTCCATAGACAATCAGCATCATCCACGTCAACGTCGGTGACGCCTTGAGGCTGAGCGAGCTATCGTCAAACAAAAGCTGCAGCGTGGCGCCGATTATCCCGTCGCCATCAACCATCCAGAAAAGGATCAGTGAACCAACAAGCGGCGTTACCATCATCGGCAATAAAGATACAAAAATTGTTGGCCCTTTGATACGGTTAGATAGGTTATTGACCCCCACGGCTATGGCCAAGCCCAAGACGAGGACGAACGGCGTCACGACTAATGTATAGGTCAGTGTAAATGCCAGAGCTTTGTAAAATGGTAGATTCAAGGCCTTGGAAAAGAACTGGCTCCAGTTTTTCGTACTACTCCACGC
>PBVT01000025.1 GCA_002728755.1 Myxococcales bacterium | reverse complement strand
ATTATTTCGAGTGATTCCAGCAATTGTTGTCTCTGTTTTGTTGATCTCCCTTATCGAGTCCCTCTTTGTGCTGCCAGCCCATCTTGGTCACCAGAAAAAGCGCACTCCTCGTGGGATCGTCGCCTGGTTGTCCAGCAAACAGCAACGAGTCAGCAAGGGCATGGTGTGGACCGCACAATCCCTATACAGACCTTTTCTTCGAACGGCGCTGTCCTATCGATATACGACCATCGCCATCGCATTAGCCTGCTTCATGGCATGCATCGGCTATATCGCTGGAGGTCATATTGGCTTTTCGTTCATGCCCCGAGTCGAGTCGGATTATATTACAGCGCAAGCCACTCTACCTTTCGGCGCGCCCATGGAACGATCCCGGCATGTACAGGCCCTGCTGGTAGAAGCGGCCAACCAGGTTCTCAAAGAAAACGGAGAAGAGGACATCAGTCGGGGGATCTTTACTCTTATTGGAAAGCCAATGATACATGGCGGTCCGGTAAGCATGAATCGTAGTGTACCGGGTAGCCATGATGTCGCAGTACGCGTCTTTTTAGTGAGCAGTGATAAACGAAAGATTTCCAGTGCGAAATTCACCAAGGAGTGGCGCAAGAAAGTGGGTGATCTCCCGGGCCTGGATTCCCTCCGGTTCGCCTATTCCATCGGGCCCAGTGCCGGTAGCCCTATAGACATTCAATTGAGCCATCCCGATACAGCCACTCTAGAAAAAGCGGCTCGTGAGCTCGCGACGATGGTAAGCTCCTATGCGGGTGTAAAAGACGTAGACCCTGGAGTGGCCAGCGGGAAAAGCCAGATCGACTTTAATCTACGCCCCGAAGCAAAGGGGATGGGGCTGTCCTCGATCGACGTAGGCGTACAACTTCGATCGGCCTTCTTCGGTGCAGAAGCACTTCGCCAACAACGGAAACGAAACGAACTTCGGGTCATGGTGCGACTTCCCGCAGAAGAGCGACGCTCAGAATATGATGTAGAGAGCCTGATTCTGCGCACCCCAACCGGCGGAGAAATCCCTCTAAGTGAAGCGGTCGACATCCGACGTGGCCAGGCCTACACCTTTATCCGACGAGATACCGGGCGCCGGGTTTTAGACGTAACCGCAGACATCGTTGAGGGCCAAACAACGGCGGGTAAAGTCCTACGCACCCTGAAGATGGATGGGCTCAAGAAGCTTATGCAGACCTATCCAGGGCTCCAATATTCCTTCGAAGGCGAGAGGCGACAACAGTCCGAGTCGATGGACTCGCTGAAGCGGGGCTTTATGCTAGCCCTTTTGGTGATCTTTGGACTCCTGGCCATTCCTTTCCGAAGTTATGCCCAACCCCTGGTGGTCATGTCCGCAATCCCATTTGGCGTCATTGGGGCCCTTATTGGTCATATCTTCATGGGCTTTGATCTTAGCATCATCAGCATGATGGGAATCGTCGCTCTTGCAGGGGTTGTGGTGAATGACTCCCTGGTCCTGGTGCACGCAGCCAATCGCGCACGAGAGGACTGTTCTACGGCGACAGATGCCATGTTGGTGGCTGGAGTGCGTCGGTTCCGTCCCATTATTCTGACGTCTTTGACCACATTTTTTGGGCTAGCTCCCATGATCTTCGAGAGCTCGGTTCAAGCACGGTTTCTCATCCCCATGGCCATCAGCCTGGGCTTTGGTGTGCTGTTCGCCACCTTTATCATTCTTTTGCTCGTGCCAGCCCTATACGTCATTTTAGATGACGTACAGTCTATGTTCGGAGTCAAAAGATCGGTATCTGACGACTCCCAGGACTTCGAAGATAACCCGGTGGAAGCGGAGCCTACTTGAACTCTGCCAATGCGTTACCGATGACCGTTTCACCGTTCTGATTGACGGTCTCCAGCGCAACCGTAGTAACGCCTTCGTTCGTCTCCAGCGGCCACGCGCGCGTCGTGAGTGTATCCCCTGGATAGACAACGCGAGTGAACCGAACCTTCAGTCGTTTCAATCGTCGTGGATCGCCATCACACAGGTGATTAATCACCTCACGCCCCGCCATAACCATGGTACACAGACCGTGTAGAATCACACCGCGATGTCCCGCAGCTTTGGCCGTATCGTCATCTACATGAATGGGATTGTTGTCGTGGCTGACCGCCGCATACCGATGGCTTTGATCGCCATCAATCCCATACGAAGACTCGAACAACGGACTACCCGACGGTTTGGTGGACGGAGAAGAGCCAGAGCTCTTACCGGAGCCAGACGACGAATTACGAACGAAGAACGAGCTGTTGATATCGCAGACGATCTCCCCATCGCGCATCAGACTTTGCCGTACAGAAAGAAGCTGTCCCGACGACTTGTCCTCAATCCCTTCGATGGTGGCGCGAGCGGCGACCAGATCCCAGGGCCGTAAGACATCGTAGAAACGCATATCCTGCTCACCATGGAGAAGGCGGAGTAGATCCGCGTTGAGTTTCGGGTCCACCACCGACTCCCCTGCTATCAAAAGACCGGGCACCACTGGATAAAGAAGCGGTGCGACCGAATCCGTCTCGGCAAGATAGTGGGGATTGTCGTCGTTGGTGGCTTTCGCGAACGCTACAAGGTCGGCCGGACGCATAAAGTCTGCTGCCCCACGATAGGTCTTGCCAATCAGATCGCGGTTCATTCCAGTCGCCGGTTTTTCAGACGCGTCCCCACTTGTATGAGCCTGCGCTTCCTGTTGGGCTCTCTTCATATCGAAGCACTGCGCAAAACGCATGAGGTCACCCATATTATCGGCTTTGATCTTCCCGCTCAGAAAAGCCTGTTCTGGCTGGATGCTACCGCTGACAGTACCAATGAAAACGTCTGCACTTTCGTAGGTGATGGTACAGGTTGGCTGTTCCGGCTTACCCTGCTTCGAACTACATTTTCCATCCGTTACATCAACGGACCAGGAGCCGGCTCCACGGACGTCAAAGTGAATGGAAGCAGACCAGGAGCCCGCTTTATCGGCCAGAAAGAAGTCCGGCATACGAGAGAAGGCCTCCTGAATCGGGTCGGCCGTTCCCGCCGCGCCGCCATCCATCACCGCGCCAGCCAGCTCCTTGGCTCGACGCATGGAGAAAGACTGACTAAAGCGCATCAAATCACCCATATTGTCAGCTTTGATTTTACCACTCATGAACGCCTGTTGTGGGTTCACTTCACCAGACGCCATCCCAAGGATGGTCTCCGTAGAGTCTATTTCGATACGGCTGGTTGCGTTTCCTTCCAGGCCCTCGGCCGCAGTACAGCCGCCATCCGCTACCTGGAGCGTAAACTGTTGTTCACCCACCAGAAAATGCAGCGTGGCACTCCAACCCGCAGCCTTTTCAGCTTTGAAAGCCTCTGGCATAGCCAACATCAACGCCGCCACCTTTTCCGTTGGAGCGGATGCTGTCGATTGTGGCGCAGCCTCTTGCGATGGGAGCGCGCCGATCTCTTCCAACTGCTCCTGAATCGCGCTGGCCGTCCAAAGACCATCCTTTCTCTCCAACCCTGGAGACAACATCATATGGTATTCGAAGAGATGCTTACCATGTACGCCAAAGGTTCGGCCATTGACCTCCTTGGCCAGGTCTGATGCCAGAAACAGAACCATCGGTGCGATCTGCTCCGGCGTAACCTCGTCGGGCACGGCGGCGATATCCTCGGTCATGCGCGTCTTAGCCATCGGTGCAATGGCATTCGTTCGAATCCCATATCGCTGCAGCTCCTGCGACCAGACCATCGTCATGCCGTAGATTCCGGCCTTGGCACAGCCGTAGTTGGTCTGGCCAAAATTTCCTTTCAAACCTGCGATGGATGATGTGTTTATGATGGTCCCACCGTTCTCACATTTTCGCATCGCTGCGGCGGCGGCCTGACCGACCAGAAACGTACCTTTTACGTGAACATCGATCACCAGGTTAAAACTCTCCGGCTCCATCTTCAGCAGGGTTTTATCCCGTAATATCCCCGCATTATTTACGCAGATATCGAGTCGTCCCCATTCATTGAGCGCGCTATCCACGATACTCTGAGCACCCTCTGGATCCGAGACCGAAGCGTAATTGGCGATGGCCTCACCGCCGGCTTCACGGATCTCGGCTACCACCTGATCTGCCATCAGGCTGCTACCATCTTTCACACCATCACGGCTTCCACCGAGATCGTTGACCACCACCTTGCAGCCTTCCTCGGCGAACAAAAGGGCATACGCGCGCCCCAATCCACCGCCAGCTCCCGTAATTACCGCGACTTTTCCTTCCAATAATCCCATTCTCGCCCCCTATACGCGCTCAATAACGGTCGCTACTGCCAAACCCCAGCCAATACATAATGTGGCCAGTCCAAGGGTTGCATCACGGCGTTCCAGTTCATGTAATAAAGTGACCATCAGGC
The DNA here is from genome assembly GCA_002728755.1 of Myxococcales bacterium. GTDB lineage: Bacteria > Myxococcota_A > UBA9042 > UBA3505 > UBA3505 > UBA3505. Next base: position 4,099 of record PBVT01000025.1, on the reverse strand, counting down.
GAGCTCCAGAACATCCTAAGGGATGACCAAGAGCCATCGCTCCTCCGTTCACATTGGTCTTATCCAGGCTTGCGCCTGTCTCTCGTTGCCAGGCCAACACCACCGAGGCAAACGCTTCGTTCACCTCAAATACGTCGATATCATCTATGGTGAGCCCGGCCTTATCGAGAGCTTTCTTCGTTGCTGGAGCGGGGCCCAACAACATGATCGTGGGGTCGGTACCAACGACCGCCATACTACGAATACGCGCTCGCGGTTTTACACCCAGCTGGTCGGCTTTCGCACCACTTCCAATCAACACTGCGGCCGCTCCGTCGGAGATCTGCGACGAGGTCGCGGCCGTGATCACACCCTGATCACGAAACGGTGTCTTCAGACCGGCCAGCTTCTCAAGAGAACCGCCGCGCCTCGGTCCCTCGTCTTGGGAAAATACCGTTCCGCCGGGGGTGATGATCGGTAGAATTTCACGATCAAAATAGCCTTCGTCGATGGCGACAGCCGCACGACGATGACTCTCCAGTGAGAGTTCGTCCAACTCGGTCCGGGAAAAACCATATCGCTCTGCAATCAATTCGGCCGATACGCCCTGACCGACCACATCAAAACGATCTCTGATTCGATCACTGATCGAACCGGCGTCCGCTCCCATATTGACCCGGGACATACTCTCCACACCCGCGCCAACAACCAGATCCATGGTTCCTGCCATCACAGCCTGGGCCGCAAAATTCACCGCCTGAAGACTCGATGCACACATCCGATTCACGGAGGTACCGGGTACACTGACCGGCCAACCAGCAGCCAATACAGCTGTTCTGGCCACATTCAGCCCTTGTTCATCTACCTGGGTAACACAACCCATGATCACATCATCCACTTCTACCGGTGGAACATCCACTCGGTTGACGAGACCGTTCAGACAGTCCCCTGCCAAATCGTCCGGTCGCACCTCCGCCAGACCACCCTTTCGCTTGCCAATGGGTGAACGTAGGGCTTCAAGAATATATGCGTCAGTCATTAACCAATCTCCCCGGTATTTTCCTGTAAAAGCAACTCTATACGGGAATGTTATATAGTAGCACTTAACAAGATTCAATCATGAAACGAGAGGGACAAGACGTAACCGTCTGGATTCTGACGACAAAACCGGCCTGTAACGTTACGACCACTCTCCCGTAGACCTGCGTAGAACCCCCCCCACTAAACGATCAATCGATCTCAAGTTCCCCTTCGAACGACGTGGTAAGTGGGGGCTGACCGGCCTCGAAAACGACCGCAGCATCAATGATTACATCCATCCCATTCAGATCGTTGATATCCATAGTTGAACCGAAATCCAACTCGATCTGATTTATCAATGGGAAGAGGCGTCGGAAACAGTCAATCGCGACCTGTGTCTGGGTCGCCTCCGCCAGCACGTTTCCATCCGTATCCGACACCCGTACTGTCACAGATTCGGCCGAAAGAGGGGAGCCCGCAAAGACCAGCCCCACCGCCGACGCAACGGAGCCTCCATCTACAGGCCAGATGGGGATCTCGTCGTATTCAACAAACGGTACTCCATCCGAACCTGCGAACGCTATAGACACAGTAGGGAAATCGGAATGCACGCATTTGGATGCATGCATGGTTCCCTCATAGGAGGTGGTCAGTGTTTCCACTCCATTCGGGCTCCCAGGAAATTCAGCCGTAACCTCCAGCAGAAAATCCTGATCGTGAAGCTCTTCCACGTTGAGATCGGCATGGAGCGGCACCAACCAGTTGGTCGCGGCTCGGTACCCGTCCGACGTGCAAGGCACGGAAACATCCGTCCTCGTTATTTCCCCTAGCACGGCCCCTTCACTGTCCAGGACCCGCGTAGTTATCGACGGAACAATCTCCGGAGTCCCGGTAAACAGAATATTGAATCCAAGAGTAATCCCCGAACCGTCCGGGTCCCAGACCACCAACTTCTTTGCAGGTGCCAACGGCTCTAGCTCGGGCCCATAACGCCCCACGAAGATACCGGGCTCATCGTTAAGCTCACACCCAACAATCGTAATGACTCCCTGGTAACTCGATTGAAGTACATACGGCTCCTCACCATCTTCTTCGAACAGCACATCGACTTCTATGATCGCGTTCCGACCGTGCAGATCCATAATGGAGTAGGTGTCGGCATCGTAGGCGGCCATAAACTCTACCAACATTCTCTTGCCGTCCCCCATACAGGGTAGCTTCATCTTTGGTGCCGTTTCCTCGCCAAGGAGTGTGCCGTCCACATCGAAGAGACGCGTCGTTACCGCCTTAGCTCGTTTGGATACGCCCTGAAACAGCAGATTGAACCCAGTGACCAGCCCCCCTTGTGGTGGCAGCCAAACGGGAATGTCGCCCCCTTCTGGCCATAACTCGACCTCGGTTCCAAAAACCGCAAATTCGATCGTCTTATCCGCGCAGATTTCACAGCTGATAATACCGTCCGAAACACAGGGGACGTCCGGCGACTCGGTCCCCGTGCTGGAACAGGCGACTACAACGAAAATCAAAAACAATACATAGAATCGTTTGGATACAAACAAAAACATAGAAACCAAAAAATACATTGTTCACATGCCCAACTTAGTAGGACCGGAGCCAGGAATCAAAACGTGACGGAATTTACAGGAAATTCGAAGTGGCCTTTTCTATCCGTACACGATACGAATCAAGAGTTCCTGAACGGCTGAGGAAAGCAGCGTGATCAAGTACATCGGTTCAAAACGCGCGTTGCTACCCTGGATACTGGACGCCATCGATGCCATCCAGGTTGCTGCACAAATAGAGACGGCTGCCGATCCCTTCTCCGGGAGCGCACGCGTTGCGCACGCATTAAAAGCACATGGCCTCTCCGTCGTGGCCAGCGATATCAACGCCTACGCACATATTTTGGCGACGACTCTGGTTGAAGCAGACGCGAACCAATACCCCAAAGAACGTATCGTACCCATCCTTGAAAAGTTGGCCGCGCTACCACCTGTCGAGGGTTACTTCACACGTACATTCTGTCGAGAAGCGCGCTTCTTTCAGCCTAAGAATGGTCAACGTGTCGACGCCATTCGTGCTGCTATTGATGAGCACGCCGGGGGAGACCCGGTCCTGCGCGCGATCCTCCTGACCAGCCTTATCCTGGCGGCCGATCGGGTGGACTCTACGACGGGGGTTCACATGGCCTATCTCAAGAAATGGGCCCCTCGAGCACATAAAGACCTGGAGCTCCGCCCACCAGAGCTTCTACCTGGGCCCGGTAAGGCATACCAGAGAGATGTCCTGGAATTTGCATCGGAACTCGACGTAGATCTGGTCTATCTCGATCCCCCGTACAACCAGCACGCGTATCTCTCGAATTACCATATCTGGGAGACACTGGTCTGCGATGACGATCCCGAAGCCTATGGTGTGGCGCGTAAACGAACGGATTGCCGTACCCGTAAGAGCCCCTTTAATTCGAAACGAAAAGCACGTGCGGCAATGGAACACGTCATCTCGAGTCTTCGAGCCCCTGTCGTCGTACTCTCCTTCAGTAATGAGGGTGTGTTCTCGATGAAAGAGATTGAGGAGTTGCTGGAAACACGCGGTTCCGTCACCACGCTATGTAAAGAACATCGACGCTATGTCGGGTCGCGAATCGGCATCTACAACCCATCTGGCAACAAAGTAGGTGCGATCTCCCATACGGAAAACACCGAGTACTTATTTGTCATGAGTACCAACCAACGCATTCATGCAGCGCTAACGGAACGGTTCCAGCCCCAGGACGGCGCACTGGTTGCCGCAGAGGTCCGCTAATGTGGATTGTTGTTGGGCTGACAACAGCGGCCTTCGCTACAGCGACTGTTTCTGGAATGATCGGGCTCGGTGGTGGAACCATGCTGGTAGCCATCCTTTACGCCGTCCTCGGTACTCCGGCGCTGGTGGTCCCAATACATGCAGCCGTACAACTCCTAAGCAATGGATCCCGGGTCGTAGCCTATATCCGCCATGTAGATTTTCGCTCTCTCGGCTGGTTTATGGTCGGAGCAATTCCCGCCCCCTTCCTGGTTGTACCTCTGATCGCAGATGTCGATGAGCATTGGGCCAAACT
>PBVT01000123.1 GCA_002728755.1 Myxococcales bacterium | reverse complement strand
CTTAGCGACCGAGGAGTCGTAGGACCTGATTCTCAAAGACCAGGCGCGGTGGGGTACGCAGGGTCTTGAGCTCTTTATCGGTCAAACGCAGGATACCCAGGCAATGGGCGCTGCGCCCTGTCCTCGACCGGAGTTTTTCTATGGGATAGAATCACTTTTCGCGGATGGAACTCTGGGAGGTTGGTATGCGTTGGTTGAGCCGGTCGGTATTGGCGTTGTGTATGGGGCTGTTTTTCGGGACGGTGGTGCTGGCGGCGGTGCCGACCCGATTGGAGTACCAGGGTTATCTGACCGATGTTCTGGGGACCCCCATCGATTGCCAGGGGTGTCTCACGCCCTACGCCTTCAAATTCTCCCTTTACGAAGATGTGGTGGGCGGTGAGGTCTTATGGACCGAGACCCATTCGGGCATCGACGTAGCAAATGGGGTCTTCCGGGTTGAGCTGGGCTCCGAACAACCGCTCGACGCCGACCTCCTCGACGGCAGCCGCTGGCTTGAAATCCAAATCAACGATCTCGCCCCCCTGGCACCACGCCAACGGGTGGTCTCCGTTCCCTACGCCATGCGGGCCGATCTGGCCGAACGGGCCGTCGAATCCGAGAACGCCGTCACCCTCGGTGGCCAACCGGCTGAAAACTTCGTCCAGGTGGATGATACAATCGACTTTATCACCGAGGCAGGCTTAGGGGATATTCTGGAGAGTCTCGGGTATGTCGCTGGCGACAACCATACCCTTGCCGGTATGGTGTGCGCACTCGATGAGATCCTGAAGTGGGACGGCAGCACCTGGGTGTGCAGCAGCATACCTAATACAGACACTCTCACCGGTTTGAACTGTGTGGTTGGGGAAGTTCCCAAATGGAACGGCACTGTGTGGTCTTGTGCTAATGATGCCAACACGGATCTTCTCTCCAACCTCCTCTGTGCAGCCGGAGAGATCGTCCAATGGAATGGGTTAAATTGGGTTTGTTCAGCGGCTCTTGACGTGCTGGTGGCCAGTCTTGACCCGATCGCGATTAACGGTCTGCCCGCCGATCTTGCTGATGGAGACAACGACGCTCTGGCTGTGCTCTCTGGTGCCTGCGGCCCAGGCCAGGTTCCTCAGTGGAACGGCGAAACCTGGACCTGCGCCCTGGTGGATGCGGCCAGCACCGACAACCTGATGAACACCGTGGACACCATGGCTGATTTGCGGGCCTTTCCCACATTGGTGGATGGGAAATGTGTCTATATGAAGGGCTATCATAGTATCGGGGATGGCGGGGGCGGAACCTTTTGCTGGGACCTTACCCCCAAGGCTGATTATATGGCTGGAGATTCTATGATTTACGACTTCAATGGTAATGGGGTTGTAGATTTAACTCTGGACGATGATGGCGGGATGACCATCATACCCGACGGCTACAGCGGTGCCGGACGATGGCTGCGGCAACATGGCGGGGTGATCAACGTGTTGTGGTTTGGTGCAAACCCCCGAAATGAAGGGGCGCCATGCCCAAAGAACCCCGAAGTCGAAGGGTCTTCCGCGGGAGCGTGTGAAGGGTGTTGGACTGAATGTGTGGAAACAGGAGACACCAGAGCATTCAAGGCGGCAATAAAATGGGCCCAGTTCGGGCGTGAAGGTGGTGTGAATGCCCGTGCGAGCATCTTCATGCCTGCTGGTCGATACGATATTAGCGAAACACTGGTTTTGGCGAATGTGAACAGCCTCCGTATCTTTGGCGCCGGTCGTGAAACGACAAATCTGGCTTGGCACGGCCTGCACCAATACGGCACGCCTATGTTCTTATTAAGCGACACACGGTCGTGCCACTTTGAAAACTTTACGGTTTCTGGTGGAACCAGCACACCATTACATGCAGCCTTTATCTCCGAAAATGGTCCTGAGACGATTGTTGCGCCGACACGAAACACCTTCAAACACCTGCGACTTTTTGCCGCAAATAAGCCAGGACTTGATTATGGGATTCGTTGGACGCCCATATCCCCGGGCGCGTTGGACTCCAATAATGACATCAACACCATTTTTGATGTGCAAGTCTCAAACGTAACAAAGGTAGGCTTTAGCATCGAGCACGGTCAGTCAAAGACCCATAACTTTTTTCGCTGCTCGTGTAGTAAAGGCTTGGCCTGCGTCAAAACAGGTCCACCTGTTGAGTTTGAGTTGGGGCAAGAAGTCCCTTTCCCGATTAAGACCGAAGACGGCCAATGGTCAGGCTCCACTTCTAATCCCATCCGAGGAGGGTCTTTCCGTTGGGTTGGTGGTAACGGAGGTGATAGCTCCGTAGCGGATTTCTGGCTCAATGGTGGAGGCGACAATATACGGATTTCTGGAGGAGATTTCGAAAATTCCCGTCGTTTGATCTACAAACGAGGCGCTGACATTCCGGTGGTGGTTGAAGGTGTTCGGTGGTCTGGAAATAAGGTTGCTGACTGGGTGGCAAACGATCCGAACGGAGATGGCTTTATCGATGGTGATTCTATTCATTCGGGATCGGGCGCCATATGTCATCATAATTCAGAATGTCCTTCACTCTTAAGCTGCGTGGGGGCGTTGGGATGTACTGGAGGCGTTTGTGAGGACCCAGGGCAATGTGAGTACGTTGAAGGTGTTAGTGACTGGTCTATCATCAACTTGAAAGGAGGAGGCCCATTCCATTTTCGGAACAACACCTTGGGGGGAAGCGCGGATAATGGTCCCCAAAAAATCAGTTGGACAAACTTTAATGGGCAGGGGTCTTTCGCTTTTGAATATAATACGTTTTATAGTTCGTCAGAGAATCCCATCGAAGGTAAAGTTCCCACGCGTTTGGAAGGTAACCAGCATTGGAAGACCATATACAATGCGGTCCCACTGGGTGTGCCGATTGGTTTGATGGAAAACAAGTTTGGTGCAGCCCATGCGGCCTTCGGGTCGTCCGGTAAGAGTGATACCTACTTTTATCTCCCCCAGGGCGAGGTCCTTTCCCAAATAATAAAAGGGCGTTTAGGTTCCCAAATCACCATATTGGGTAAGGAGGCCGAGGGTGAAAGTGATGCCATTCTTGTCCACAATGATTGCTTGAGACTGGCTAATGGCCTGGATTTTCATCTCGGACCGAACGACAGCATCACACTCTTATTCGAAAAGATAGACCCGGCCTGCACCGATACCGATGGCGGTTATGCGTGGTGGCCCGCGGGGGTTTGGCGCGAAGTGTATCGTTCCGAGGGCGCTGGCTTTTAGCCGCTCGCCCGTTCAGATCTCTGTGGAGTTTTTACAAATGGGGGAGACCCAGCCTATTATGACGCCTTGGGCGCCCATGCCCGGCCAGGGCGAGTGGTAATAACGAGCGAGCGAGGAAATTATGAGAGTGATCATCACATTGGGTACAGCACTCTTCTTGATCTTAGGGGGATGCGCAGATCCTGATGGCACGGGCGCTGAATCAAACAACCCGTCAAATCCGAGCAATCCGAGCAGTCCATCGAGCACCGGGACTCCCTCCAATGCGCAGGACGCCGCCAGCTGGACGGACTTCTTTGCCGGAAAACACCTCTACGTCTACCAAAGCGCGTCTTCTTTCTCCGGTGGCGTGAGCGGAAGTGCGTCCGTGAGCGGTGGAGTCTCCATGGACCTCTATCTTTGCTCGGATAAGAGCTACCAATACGAGTACGTGGACAACACCTGTGTTTCGGTGTCGGTGGAAGGTATGGATGGCTCCAACTGTGACGGGCAGGCTGAAGAATATTCAGACAGCGGTCAATGGGCTGTAGAGATGGACCAGGGTATCGCGTACCTGGTCTTCACTTCGAACATGGGCGATGTGGGCTACTACCCGATGGACGTCCAAAATGACACAATATATGTCCATCTTTCTACCAGTGAAACCGAGGGAGATTGGATCCCGGTGGAGATACATATCAACGACCGTTGTTCCTAGTTGTTTCGTCCGGTACTCCAGATTTCACATGGGCACATCCTGCAGAAAGCGGTAGAGCGAGGGCGATATAACGACAGAAGGGAATCTGGAGGGCTGTACCTGCACTGCCAGTGACAGTCCCCCGCAGGCGAACTGCGACTAACCCAATCAGCCCTCAACCCCTCTTAGCGACCGAGGAGTCGTAGGACCTGATTCTCAAAGACCAGGCGCGGTGGGGTACGCAGGGTCTTAAGCTCTTTATCGGTCAAACGCAGGATACCCAGGCAATGGGCGCTGCGGGCCGTGGAGAATTGGCGGGCCGCGTTGGACATCTTACGAGCCAACCAGGCCGGTAACCCCGCCGCCTGGCCCGCGTCGGCCATGGACATTCCCTGATCGAGCCCTCCACGAAGCTGTAGAAGCCGGCGGAACTGCATCGATAATAGAGACACCAGTTGCAGCGGTTGCACCTGCTGGTTGAAGAGTCGGTCCAGCTCGTGGAAGGTCTTACGAGCATCCTGGGCCGCGATGGCGTCGATAACCGTGAAGACATCGTGCTGCCGGGTCTCTGCACATACGTTCGCTACATCGTCCGCCGTGATGACATCCCGGTCGCCGATATAATCCGACAGCTTGCAGATCTCCATCCATAGAATCGGCAGGATGGGCCCGATTAATTCCATGAGAAGATGGCTGGCGTCGGATTCGAGACGGCAGTCTCTACGCCGCGCCATCCCCGCGAGCACCGCCCCCATATCGCGACTCGGCGGACTGGTCGTATCTATAATTACGGCATGATCTTGTTTGCCCAGGAGCTTCTGATCGGCGGCCGAGAGACTCGTCTGGGTGGCTACAATGAGCACGTTCCCGTCGGCAAAAAGGCTGGAATCGAAGATCGACTCGTCGCCCTGCTTCTTCTTCTTGCCGCCAGACTTTTTCTTCACGGTCGGGAACTGACGCACCACCACAACCCGTCCCCCGCCGAAGAAGGAGCTTGAGCGCAACTCTTCTAGCACCGGATCGGTTCGGAAATCGCGGCCATTACCATTGAATGAGATCAGATTCAGAGCCCGATCGTCGGGATCTGGAAAGAGGGCGGTGACCAGCTGGTCCAACCAGAGATCGGCGAGATAGGCGTCGGTCTCCAGGGCCTTACGACCCGTAGACACGGCCGTGAATACGTACATCGAGGCCTTTTTTCCGGCCTGGATGTCGGCGAGGATTTCGTCGATGTGTTGGGGCATGTGCGCGAGCCGTTCTGATTACGGCACCTGGGGTGCCGGTCCGCCTGGCAGCATACCCGAATCCGGGGCGATGACAATGGGTTTCGTACGTACCACACCCCGGTTGGTTCCGAGGGCAAAGACCGCCACCGGACCAAGGGTAGGGGAGAAGCCCAGTAGATGGTGTCCGTCGACCCGAACCGAGCCCCCTCTTTCGTTGGTGCTGATCTCCAGAACCAGGGAGTCCGGACTCGACGACGCGGGAAGGGGCACCTTGAGGTTCTTTCCTCCCGGGACCACATCGGGGATATGCACATGAAGGGACCGAGCATCAAGGGTCAGGGTCAATGCACGACGGTTCACATCCTGGCTCTTGCGGGCCAGTTTGAGTACCAGCGTTCCCCTCTCCACATTACAGACCGTCTGGAGTGTCAGATTGGAGATGGGCGGTATATGGCGCACGACGAGGTTGGGCCCCGCAGAGCTGGCGCGTAGCTCGATCCCCTGGTTGAGCTTGAAACCATCGGGCTGTGTTCGGATCCAATTCCAGACGGAATCCTGCACGCCTCCATAGGTGCGGGCCCCATGCCAGAATATGCTCAACTGTTCCCTCACATAGGCCCGCAGCCGCTGTTCTAGATGGTCCAGTCCACCGGCCGTAGCCACCAGGGTGCGGATGATTTTTCGTGGAGACTTCTGCCGTTGCAGATCGGACACCACCATATGCATCAGGTTCGGGTCCTGCATGAGCACAGCCACCAGCGCGTGGGCCGTCGCATAATAGGTGTCGTTGCCACGGTAGGCCGAATTATCGGCGCTTAAGAGTCGCGACAAGGGGATGGGGATCTGCACCTCCCCCTCGTCGGAGAGAAGGGTTCCGAACTTCAGAGTCGGTTGGCGTACCACGTGTGTACCACGGCCACCCTCTCGCACCTCCACGGCGGCGAAATATTCGGCCATCCCCTCTTCGAGCCAGATGGGCCAGCCCGGTTTCTGGTATCGACGAAAGAGGGGGTCCTGAAAACGAGCCCCCATCATCGCGTGGGCGTATTCATGAAAGACAAGCTGTAGGCTATTACCAGCCGTAAAGCTGAAGATGGAGTTCTTTGCGCCGTCGTAGAAGCCACCATTGGCTGCCAGCTCGCTGGCCGTCTCGCGGGTGGCCTTCGCGTATTCGGCCTGGTCTCGATAGAGAATAATCCGTGGCGGACGATGGGTCATTTGTACCAGCTGGGGCGATCCTCGTTGGGACAACCAGACCCGGTAGTCGTTGAGGATGGTATTGAGCTGCGCCTTCTCCGCTGTGCTCAGGTCGGCGCGGACTTCGTGGGGGACCGGAGGGATCACCTCCTGCGCCGACACCTCAGCTCCGCCGGCCAACACCAGCAGCGCACAAAAAACCCTTTGGACGAACGATCGCATCCGCGGACATTAGCATCGATAGCTGTAGGAGTCCTATTTCTGCGCTGCACTCCATATTTCAGAGGCTTCTGAAAAAAGAACGGTCATTTTTTGACCCGTCTGGGTTTCAGAACGACCATCAATGTACCGATATGAAGCGTCAACGGGCGTTTTTCAGAAGGTTCAGAAGGTTCTGAAGATGTGGAAAGAAGAGGACAGCAATGATTGAGTCTACCTGGTGCCGCCCCGGCGAAATGGCACATCGCCTATCTGTCACCGAGCGCACCATCTACAATATGATCCAGCGTGGCCAACTCGAGCGACGAGAGATGAATGGTCGTGTCTGGGTGCGTACGGCAATGGGCGATACCATGCCGATCGTCATACCGAACCCTACTGAATTTGATGAAGATATTGCTGAAATGGTTCTGGAAAACACTTCCGAAATCCTTCTGCAAGATTCTGATTTTGAAGTGGAGCCGATCCAGAAGCGTTCGGAATCGGTAGAAAAGAAAAAAACCGCCACAAAACAAAGCGGTGAGGCCGATCCTCGGACGAACGGTGATGTTCTCGACCGAATTGAGTATCTCCACGACGAGTTGCGTGTTATGGCCGTTGCCCGCGAACGAGCGGTGTCGGAACGAGACGCCGCTACGCAGAAGCTGGAAACGATGGAGCAGGAAGTGGAGCGGTTGCGAGCGAGCCTTGAAGAACTTCGGGCAACAGAACGGTCTCTTCGTAAAGAGCTGGGCTGTGAACGCGAGATCTCCAATCTATATAGCCTGGTGGCCAAGCTGGGCTGGATGGATCGTGGCGCCAAGAAACGCTTTATCGGGCAGGCGGAGCAGATGCGACGCGCCCTACCATCGAGCTAGGTGAATCATGCGACGGTATTGTACAGGTAGGACGACCCGTTCCGTGGTTTCGTGGTTGCGGGCAGCGATTTTCAGGCCTGCTGAACCCATGCACAGAGACGCTCCGTTGCCCGAAGGGTTCGGTTGCAGAACTGGCTTAGCCAGCGCTCATCGAGCTCGGTATGCTCCGGAACGCCTGCCGCCGACGCGAGGGCGGCGGCTCCATCGAAATTAACGTAGGAGAGTCGGGTCGTCAGGCTGGTCTCCCCTTGTCCAAAACAGGAGCCGGGCAGAATGGCTACACCGGTCTCTTGTAAAAGTCGTTCACAGAGCTCGGCCCCGGTCGTAATCCCTCTGGCGTGGAGGCTTTCGGTATGCGCCGTGAAGTCGGCAAAGAGGTAGAAACCACCTTCCGGGGCGACGGTCATAACATCGGCCTGCCCGAGTCGCGTATGAATCCAATTCCCAAGGGCCTGTAGGATTCGTCGACTCTGCACGAGGTAGGCGTCGATATCGTCACCCCCCTCAAAGGCGCGCACTGCCGCGTATTGGATCGGCGCGCTTGTGGATGTAAAGGTCTCACTGGCCACCGCCACAATGGCGTCTCGAATGGTGTTGAGTTGTTCGGGCACCACGAAGGTTCCTAAACGCCAGCCTCCGGCACCGCACCATTTGCTCAAACCCGAACTGGAGATCGTTCCTTCGGGATAGCTGGAGGCGATCGTTCGATACGTACCGCCATGGTCGAGCTCTCCGTAGATCTCGTCGGACATCACAATTATATTATAGCGACGCGCGATCGTGGCCAGCTCCGTCAGCTCATCGGCCGTATAGCTCGTTCCGGTGGGGTTATTCGGATAGGTGAGAAAGAGAAGTCGGGGGCGCGAAGGATCTTTTTTGCAGTGCTCTTCCAGCTGTTTGGGTTGCAACCGCCAGCGTTGGTCGGCGCTGGTATGGAGGCAGGTGGCCGAACGGCCAAGGATATGCGCCTGGGGCTCATAGGATACCCACATGGGCGCTGGCAGGAGCAGCTCGCCAGGGAAGACCAATTGCAATAGAAACATCAACTCTTTCGAGCCCGGTCCAACGATGACCTGGTCGGCGGTATAGGGGACTCCTGCGCGCCGCTGATGGTAGTTGGCCACAGCCTGGCGTAACTCCAAGAGACCGGCTACGGGCAGATAGTCTTTTTCGTGGGCGCAGTCCTGCAGTCGCTGTACCACACTGTCTGGGACCGGAAAGGGGGATTGCCCAAGTCCGAGCTTGAAGATGTCCATCCCTTCGCTGCGTAGGGCATTACTACGCTCGTTAATGGCGACAGTCGCCGAGGGGGTCAACCCGGAAACATTGGGATTCAAATCCGCTTTCGGGGCCATGAATCGTCCTTCTCTACTTTCGCTCAAAATTACCACCAATGAGGTTTGACAGTCTAGTCGGGTGGCATCGATACTTGCGACTCTCGAGGAGAGCCAATGAATCAACGGTCGCTATGTGGGTTTCTATTTGCGTTGGCGGCTCTATGCGTGGGCTTTGGCCTGTTCTCCGAACGTTGGTACACGGCCGGGATGTTTCATCTTGGCCTACGGGACGCGACGATGAGTGGTCAGTCGGTCTCCTATGGCCAGGTGGCAGACGAGTTGGAGATGGTCGCGAATATGTTTGCCCAGGAGGAATCTCTTCGCTCGTCCAATCCGGAGATTGCTGCACAGCAAACCAAACATATTAACGATTGGGTTCGACTTCTGAAGCGCTGGGATCTGCTGGGAAGTCTGGTGTTCTTTGTGGGTCTGATTGCGGTACTTATCTGGGGTTTTGCCGCGTTCTTTATTCTACAATCACGCGAGCGGGAGGGCCGTGTTCTTCTTCGGTTGGCGCAAACAGACGCCTGGATCATGGTGCTGCTCGGGGTGATCTTCTTGAAGTTCGGCCCCAACGCCTGGGGGGGATGGTTTTTCCCAGGTTACGACGCGTTGATGGGGCCGGAAGAGGCGGCCCTGTTTCAGGGCTATGCGAAATCGATGCAGCCGAGCATCTCCATGGGAGTCATCATCTTTTTTGGTGGTATAGCCGCGGCCTTCGTGGCGAGCTATCTGCAAAAGAGTCTTCGAACCGACGCACAGGGTCGTACCGGAGGGGCTTCGAGAGCGCCGAAAGAGGAACCTCCGCGAGATTCCTTTGAAGAGATCAAAGCGAGATTGTCCGCGGCCAAGCGGAATCAATCCGAAGCGTCGAGCATTGATGAGGTCATATCGACCTCCAACGAGGCGAGTGACCACCCTTCTGAACCCGACGAGACGAATCGCGAATAAGCTGGAAAAATCGTGCGTTGTATTGCCCGTTATGAAAAGTATTCTGTCGTTCGATAAATAGCCTTGCATCCCGTGCGAATCTCTTTCATCATGCGCCATTCTCGTCCCTGATTCCGCGCCTTTCTATGAGGAAACCGAATGAAACGTAATCTCTTTGTATATGCCGCTTTCGTATTTGCTATCTGCCTTCTGGCTCTGCCTTCGATGGCGACCGCCCAGGCTTCAAAACCAAGTTTTCTTAAACCTGCGACTCTGAATGCCAAGGCTCCCGATATCTATCAGGTGAATGTGAACACCACCCAGGGAACCTTCGTTCTGGAGATCAATCGATCCTGGGCACCCCTGGGAGCCGACCGGTTCTACAACCTGGTTGTCAGCGGATATTTTACGGATGTAGCGTTTTTCCGGGCGATTGATGGTTTCATGGTGCAGTTCGGTATCCACGGAAACCCTGAGGTGTCCAAGCTATGGCGGCCGGCAAAGATCAAAGATGACCGTGTGGTCCAGTCGAATATGACCGGCTATCTGACCTTCGCGACGGCTGGCCAACATACCCGGACCACCCAGATGTTTATCAATTTTTCTGACAATATTCGCCTCGACGCGATGGGCTTCGCTCCCATTGGAAAGGTCGTCAAAGGGATGGATATCGTGAACTCGCTGTACACGGGTTATGGCGAAGGTGCGCCGCGAGGCCGAGGTCCCGATCAGAACCGAATTCAGTATGAAGGCAACGCCTATCTAAAGAAGTCGTTCCCGATGTTGGATTACATCAAGTCGATGAGTCTGGTGAAATCGAAAGCGTCGAAAAAGCGCTGACGGTTCAGACCTTGATATCCAATAGGCTTTCGATCTGTTCAATCAGGTCGACCCGATCGATCAGATCGTGCAGATAATCGAGCTTATCCGTCTCTATGATCGCTTTCGGACCGAGATCGTAGTTCTCGAACCAGCGATCGTAGCGGTCGTTTAGGCGGCGGAGATACCCTGTAGGGAGAGCCTGTTCCATGGCTCGTCCACGCACTTTGATGCGTCGTCGTAGACCACGAACGGAGCAGCGCAGATAGACCATCAGGTCGGGTGCCCGCACATTGGCTTTGATCACTTCGTAGAGCTCCCGATAGGTCGCGTAGTCCCGCCCTGTAAGAACCCGTCGAGCGCGCAGGGCTTCGGCGAAGATGTCGGCGTCTTCGTAGATGCTTCGGTCCAAAACGATCCTGTCGCTCGTTCGTTCGGCTTCGGCGTGGAGCGCGTATTTTCGTGAGAGGTAGAAGATCTGTGACTGAAAGGCCCAGGTCTTCATATCCTCGTAGAAATCTTCCAGATAGGGGTTGTCTCCCACGGGTTCGTAGAGTGGTCGAACCCCAAAACGTTTGGCTAAAAAACCAACCAACGTTGATTTGCCCGCTCCAATATTTCCCGCAATCGCCAGATATCTGGGCCCCATCGGATACCCCTTCACCTAAATCCAACTCGAACAGGTCGACAACCTAACGCGGAATTGTTTCAAATGCACGTCATCTGATGAACCCGTTCTAGTGCTTGCTTTGTTGCGTCAGTCATGCGACACCAGGCAACGCTTCAGATTTGTAAGTCTTTGGAGTTTTTATCCCATGAATATTGATAAACAATCCGTTGGTACTGCGATCCCACGCGTGGCGGTGCTCATGGGCGGGCTGGACGACGAACACGATATCAGCCTTATGTCGGGTAATGCGGTGGTCGAAGGCCTTGAAAAGGGCGGGTTGAAGGTCACCGGGATCGTAATTGGACGGGATGGACTCTGGAACTATCCGGAGGACCAGGTCCGTACTCTTGGTCGTGCTCTAGACAATCTCCGTCGCGATTATGACGCCGTCTTCGTCGCGTTGCATGGGCCCACCGGTGAAGGTGGTATCATCCAGGCTGGGCTGGAGCTTGTGGGGATTCCGTATACCGGCTCCGATGCGGCGGTGAGTAGTGTGGCTATGGATAAGTCGCTCACGCGGCTTGTGTACCAGGAGGCGGGTCTACCGGTCGCCAAGGGCGTTGTGATTCACGCCGACGATCCACGGCCCGTTCGTGATGTGGCCGCGGGACTCGGTGAAGACCTGTGCTTTCCGGTATTCTCCAAACCACTTCGAAACGGTTCATCCTATGGGATACGTCTGGAAGGAACCGTTGACGATGCACAGAAGACTCTCGCCGCAGCGCGCCGTTCTGGCCAATCGTTATTATTTGAAGAGCAGGTCGAGGGAGAAGAGTTCACCGTGGCGATTCTTGAGGATGAAGAGGGCCCGAAACCTCTGCCACCAATCCTCATTAAACCCAAAGGGGATGAAGAATTCTTTACCCTGGAGATCAAATACGATGCCGAGCGTGTCGATGAGATCTGTCCTGCACCGGTGTCACGGGAGAAACTGGCGCGTTTGACCGAGCTTGGGTTACGAGCCCATCGAACACTCGGTTGCCGTGACTTCAGCCGTACCGACATGATCTGGGGTCCCGATGGTCCGGTCCTATTAGAGACCAATACAATACCTGGCCTGACTCCAGCGTCACTGTTTCCGAAGGGGGCACGAGCTGCTGGACTTAGTTTTTCAGAGCTTGTATGTCTCCTCGCGCAACGCGCATTGGCTCGTTCGACATAGATGGTCGAGCACGAAATGAGTTTTGTGAACCTGGTACTTTATTTGTGACTTGGTAATCCCGCGTAACTGCGGTATGTTTGGCCAACCTTTCGGTCCGGATCCGTTCGGGCCAACACATCTGGCGGAGGTGTTTTCGTGCCGTTAACTGTTGGAGTAACACGTGAGTCGCATCCGGACGAGTTACGCGTAGCGTTGACTCCCGCATCGGTCTCTGAGCTCACGAAGGCTGGCTTTGAAGTCGTAATCGAGGCCTCGGCCGGTCAGGGAGCGGTCATTAGTGACCAGGATTATGTGGATGCAGGCGCCCGAATCGAAGCGACCCGCGACTCTGTCGTGGACGCCGCCGATATCGTATGTTGCGTACGGGCACTGGGAGCCAACCCAGATAATAAAGACGCCGATCTCGATGTCTTAAAGAAAGGTAAAGTACTGGTTGCGACCTGTGCTCCGCTTGACGATACAGCGGCGATGCAGAGTGCAGCAGAGACCGGAGGCACCCTCTTTGCGCTCGAGCTTGTCCCTCGAATTACTCGCGCCCAGAGCATGGACGTTCTCTCGTCGATGGCCACCCTCGCCGGCTACAAAGCGGTCTTGATGGCCAGCGCGCAGTTGCCAAGAATCTTCCCGATGATGATGACCGCCGCGGGTACGATCCCACCGGCCAAGGTCTTCGTATTGGGAGCGGGCGTCGCCGGACTGCAAGCTATGGCGACGGCTAAGCGCCTGGGTGCGGTGGTAGAAGGCTACGATATCCGCCCCGTCGTTAAGGACCAGGTACAGAGTGTTGGCGCGAAGTTCGTGGAGCTCGATCTGGAGACAGAAGGTTCCGAGGACGCCGGTGGATACGCGAAGGCACAGGGCGAGGATTTCCTGCAGAAACAACGGGCACTTCTAAAAGAAGTCGTCTCCCGTTCGGATGTCGTCATCACGACTGCGGCGATTCCTGGCCGACCGTCACCGGAGTTGGTTACGGAAGAGATGGTTCAGGCCATGAAAGCCGGTTCGGTTATCATCGATCTCGCGGCGGAACGAGGCGGCAATTGTCGTCTTACGGAGCCGGCGCAGACGGTGGTCAAACATGGGGTTACGATCTCTGGACCGTTGAACCTACCGTCTACGGTACCCTTCGACGCCAGCCGGATGTTTGGGAAGAACGTGGTGACCCTGTTGAAACTTGCGTATGGCGAACAGGAGTTGACTCTCGACCTCGACGATGAGGTCGTGGATGGAACTCTGGCAGCCTATGCTGGTGAAGTTCATAACGCACGTCTGCGCTCGATTCTGGAGTTGCCGGAACGCGCACCTAAGACCGAGGAGGGGGCAGAATGATTACATTACTGACCATCTTCATGCTCGCTGTCTTTGTCGGCTTCGAGATCATTACGAAAGTACCGCCGACTCTACATACGCCTCTGATGTCAGGCTCCAACGCCATCTCAGGGATTGCGGTTGTAGGTGCCATATTGGTGAGCGGTGCAGCGGATCCGAATACGGCCACATGGATCGGATTTGGCGCAATCGTATTTGCGACCATCAATGTCGTCGGCGGGTTCCTGGTAACCCACCGAATGCTCGACATGTTCAAGAAGAAGGACTGAGCCGATGGAACGCGTGGAAATAATTCAACTGGCGTATCTGGGCGCTTCGGTACTCTTTATCATGGGTCTGAAGGGGCTCACCCGGCCGAAGACGGCTGTCCGTGGTAATCAACTCGGGGCTTTGGGAATGCTTGTCGCTATTGCAGCGACCTTGGCGGACCAGGGGGTTCTCGACTACAAGGTTATCGCCGGAGGAATCGCTCTCGGTACGGTGATTGGTTTCCTTCTGGCCACCCGTGTCCAGATGACCAAGATGCCGGAACTGGTCGCGATGTTTAACGGACTCGGTGGTGGTGCCTCTGCTCTGGTGGCCGCCGCAGAATTCTATAGGCAGTCCGGTAATCCGGAGCTGGCTGTCGAGTTTACAACCGCGACCGTAGCGTCGGTTTTGATCGGTGGCGTTACCTTGACTGGTAGTCTGGTGGCCTTCGGAAAACTCAACGGTTCTCTGCGAGATTTCCGCCTCCCCAAACACCATATCTACAATATCCTGGTGGGCCTTGTCGTACTCGGCTTGGCGATATGGTTCTGTACGGCCCCGGAGACCACCTGGACGTTCTGGACCATCGCGGGTGTCTCCCTGTTCTTCGGTATTATGCTGACGGTGCCCATCGGTGGTGGCGACATGCCCGTGGTTATCGCGCTATTGAACTCTATGTCGGGGCTGGCCGCTGCAGCGACCGGTTTCGTTGTTGGCAATACGGTATTGATCATCGCCGGCTCTCTGGTTGGAGCCTCGGGTCTTATTCTGACCGCGATCATGTGTAAGGCCATGGACCGTAAACTCTTTGATGTGCTCTTCGGTGAGTTTGCACCCTCAGGTGGTGGCCCGGACGCAGACGAAATCTACGCTGGTAAGATCAAGTCGACCTCGGGTGATGAGCTCGCGATGGTTATGGAATCCTGTCGTAGCGTGATGTTCATACCCGGTTACGGTATGGCCGTTGCCCAGGCCCAGCACGCCGTTCGCGATCTGAGCAATCTACTAGAGTCTCGTGGAGTCGATGTGACCTTTGGTATTCATCCGGTTGCGGGTCGTATGCCGGGGCATATGAATGTATTGCTTGCCGAGGCCGATATCGATTACGACAAACTCCTCGATCTGGACCAATCGAACGCGGCGATTCAGCAGACAGATGTCGCGATTGTCATTGGAGCGAATGACGTCGTAAATCCCATGGCTCGTGAGCCGGTGGGGCCCATCTCGGGTATGCCCATCATCGATGTGGATAAGGCGACGACAGTGGTTGTTGTGAAACGTAGCCTCTCACCTGGCTACGCCAAGATCCCCAATCCGCTCTTCGCGGCCGATAATACATTGATGTTCTTTGGCGATGCCAAGAAGGCGATGACTGAGGTCACCGCGGCCATCAAAGATCTCTAGAACGACGCCTGGAACCGTCTACAATGTCGGGCGCTCAAACCTGGTTGAGTAGATGGCCAAGCTTATCTTTCTTGGCCTTCAGGTAGGTGCGGGTCCGATCATCTGGAGATGTTTCGAGGCTGATCCGTTCCGTGATCTCTATCCCGGCGTTTTCGAGCTGTTCGATCTTGCGGGGGTTGTTGGTCATCAGTCGACAGGCATGGACTCCGAGATCTTCGAGAACATGCGCTGCGACACTGAAGTCTCGCAGGTCGGCCTGGAACCCAAGGGATAGGTTGGCTTCTACCGTGTCCTGACCCTTGTCCTGTAGTGCGTACGCTCGGACTTTATTGGTCAAACCAATACCGCGTCCTTCTTGTAGCAGATAGACGATGATACCGGCCCCATCATTGGAGATCTGCTCCATGGCCATCTCCAACTGTGCACCGCAGTCGCATCGTAGAGAGCCGAATACATCGCCCGTAAGGCATTGGGAATGAATCCGAACCAGAGGTGTTGTTCCGGTCACATTTCCATGTACAAGTGCGAGATGACGTACATCATCGAATTCACTACGGTAGGTGTGCGCCGTGAAGTGGCCATATCGCGTATTCTGGGCCTTGGTCTCTTCGCATTGAACCAGGACTTCCTGACGAACACGGGTGCGCATAATATCTTCGATAGAGACCTGGGGAAGATTATATTCTTCCGCCAGTTTCTGCAGACCCGTCGCGCCGAGGATTTCTCCATCGGCCCCAAGTATCTTGCAGTAGGTACCCACCGGTGGGAAGCCCGCCAACCGCGCGAGGTCGGTAGCTCCCTCGGGAATTTTCTGCGCTCCGAACACACCCCGACTTTCGACGGTAACAGGAAAGACATGGCCGGGACCGACCAGGTCATCGGGCTCACTCCGTTCATCCGCAAGAACACGCACAGTTCGCGCTCGATCGGCGGCGCTGATACCCGTGGAAACCCCCGTACGGGCTTCGATTGAGGTCAAGACATCTTCGGCGCGAGGATGTCGTGAATTCGGGGATTGCGGTTGGAGCCGTAATCGTTCTGCTCGAAGCCGGGATATGGCGACACAGATAAGGCCGCGAGCGTGAAGACTCATAAAGTTGATATGATCGGGAGTCGTTCGCATGCCAAGAACAACAAGCGCTCCTTCCTCTGCATCGGGAGTGGATTGCATAAGCAATACCATTCGACCTTTGCGGAGGGCGGAGATCGCAGCGTCGATACGTGCGGAATATGGTGTAGATTCTGCCATGATGAACTCGAATGCCAGGTCTGCCTGTCTTCCTGTCGCTTCGTCAAGGAAAAGACGCGCAGGACATCGAAGCAGGTGCTCTGGTTATAGTGCTCCCATAAGAGCCAACATGAGCGCTTTCTGGGCGTGTAGGCGGTTTTCCGCTTCGTCCCAGACCACCGACCATCGCCCATCGATCACCTCGGCTGTAACCTCTTCACCACGGTGCGCTGGTAGGCAATGCAGGAAGAGAGCGTCGGATTGGGCTCGGTTCATAAGAGCTTCGTTCACCTGGTAGCCCTCAAACGCTTGCAGGCGTTTCGCCTGTTCGTCTTCCTGGCCCATGCTGGTGAACACATCCGTAACGACCACATCACAGCCGTCTACGGCGCCCTGGGGATCGGTCATAAGACGTAGGGTCGCTCCCGTATTGGCTGCGATGGTTTCCGCGGTCTGCACCACATCTGGGTTACAGAGGTAGCCATCTGGCGAGGCAGCTCGGAAGTGCATACCGCTCAACGCACAGCCCAACATCAACGAGTGGGCCATATTATTACCGTCACCTATCCAGGTGAGTGTTTTACCGGCCAGAGCCCCGCGATGTTCACGAATGGTCTGCAGATCGGCTAGCACCTGGCATGGATGGAACTGATCGGTCAACGCGTTGATGACGGGAATGGTGGACGCCCCCGCCATAGCATCGAACCGTTCTTGCCCGTAGGTTCGTAAAACGATGCCCTGGACATAGCGGGAGAGGACCATTGCCGTATCTTCGATGGGTTCGCCGCGTCCTAATTGGATCTCATTGCGCGATAAGAAGATCGGATTACCACCCAACTCATGCACACCCACTTCAAAGGACACCCGGGTTCTCGTGCTATGTTTTTCAAAGACCAGGGCGAAGCTCTTGTCTTTCAAACATTGACGATAAGGGTCCGGATTTGCCTTGACCTCGGAGGCCAATGTCAGGAGCGCATCGAGCTGGTCCGGGGTGATTGTACTCAAGGTGCCCAGGGAGGCACCTTTTAGAGGTCGAAGGGTCTCGTATTGTGGATTCATGGGAGCAATTCCTTATGGCGATGCCAGCTTATTGCTTGCCTCGTTGTTCTTCGGGAAGAGTTTCCATCAGCGCATCGGCCTCTTGGATGAGGGTTTTACCGATATTGCTGCGGTGATCTGCCAGGCGGGAGCCAAGAGCCGAATCATTCACAGAGAGCATCTGCGCAGCCAGAAGCGCTGCGTTCTTTGCACCCATGGGGCCGATCGCTACGGTGGCTACGGGAGTTCCAGATGGCATCTGTACCGAGGAGAGAAGTGAGTCGAGGCCCGCCAGCTGCGTGGTAGGAAGTGGCACGGAGATGACCGGCAGATGTACGTAGGCGGCCAGTGCGCCACAGAGGTAGGCTGATGCGCCAGCGCCGCCGATGATGACCTCTACACCTCGTTCCGCAAGACCTTGTGCATAGGCCCGTGTTCCTTCCGGATCTCGTACCGGGCTCTGCACGGTGACTTCGAAGGAGATGTCGAGCTCTTCTAAGATGGCCGTGGTTCGCTTCATGAACGGGCGGTCGGTCTCGCTCGCACATACGACAGCAACTCGGGGGCCTTGCGTTGATGTGGGGGCATCGGAGGGCTTATGCGCTTTGGACTGCAGCTCGGAAAGGGACGCCGCGATAGCAGGATGTTTCTTCGCCAGAATCTGGGCGGCCAGGATGGCGGCATTCTCGGCTCCAGGCTGATCGATGGCGACCGTTGCGACGGGTACGCCCGATGGCATCTGTACCATGGCCAGAAGGGCGTCAGCTCCTTGTAATTCCGTGGCCGCGATGGGTACGGCGATTACGGGGCCAGGGAACGACGCAGCGACGACACCCGCCAGATGGGCGGCAGCACCAGCACCACCGATGACAACTTCTACACCACGGCTGGAGAGCGCTTCCACATAATGGTGGGTACGAATCGGCGTTTTGTGGGCGGAGGAAACAAAGACTTCAAAGGGAACACCTAGTTTTTCTAGTAGATCTGTTCCAGCTTTCATAATGGGGAAATCTCTGGGGCTTCCCATCATAACGGTGACCAGGGGGTTGCTCATAACGTCCTCTTATATAGCCTTTTTGAAATAGGCCGGTGGTAGGGTCGAAGAATGTGGCGGTTGGTTCCGCCCAGAGTCGAAAAACAGGCAGGGAATGTAACCGGATTTTTTTCGAAGTGAAAGCCAAAAAATTGTGCATGATTTCCTGGCCTTCCAAACCCGGTTTTTGAGAGGCCAAAAAAAGCGTGCAATGGCCTGAAAAAACGGGCGATTTCAGTTGACGCTCTACCCCCCCAATTATAAGTTCCGTAGAGTCCTTGTACCTCGTTGGAAATCGCAGTGAAAACGGTGCTGTATCTTTCCTCATGTGCGAGCGCGAAGGCCGTCTTTTTAACACCGTTTTTTGAGTTCCGATTGAGGGTACGATGAGCGACAACCCCGAGTCTCCAAATCTGGGTACTATTACTCCGGTAAATATCGAAGACGAAATGCGCACGTCCTATGTGGACTATGCCATGAGCGTCATCATTGGACGCGCCATCCCGGACGTTCGTGATGGGCTGAAGCCCGTCCACCGTCGTGTTCTCTTCGCGATGCACGAGCAGAAGAACAACTGGAATGGTCCGTATAAGAAATCGGCCCGTATCGTCGGTGATGTCATCGGTAAATATCATCCCCATGGAGATCAGGCGGCCTACGATACTCTGGTACGTCTGGCGCAGGATTTCGCCATGCGTTATCCGCTAGTCGACGGACAGGGGAACTTTGGCTCGATCGATGGGGACTCGGCGGCCGCCATGCGTTATACCGAAGTTCGAATGACGCGATTGGCCCATGAATTATTGGCCGACCTCGAGAAAAACACCGTGGACTTTGCTCCGAACTATGATGGTTCGATGAAGGAGCCCACGGTTCTACCGGCACGCTTCCCGCAATTACTGGTCAATGGTTCCGCTGGGATCGCGGTTGGTATGGCTACCAATATCCCGCCTCATAACCTTACCGAGGTTATTAATGGAACCATCGCTCTGATTCGAGATTCGAGTCTTGGTGTCGAGGGCTTGATGGAGCACATCAAAGGCCCGGACTTCCCAACCAGCGGTTTCATGTTCGGCAAAAAAGGGCTTGTTGACGCCTATACGACAGGCCGTGGTTCCGTGCGAATGCGGGCCAAAATCGATGTGGAAGAGACCAAGCAGGGGCGACATGTCCTTGTGGTCACCGAGTTGCCGTATCAGACCAATAAAGCTCGTTTGATTGAGCGCATCGCATCGCTGGTACAAGAGAAGCGATTGGAAGGAATCAGCGATATCCGCGACGAATCCGACCGACATGGCATGCGGATCGTAATTCTGCTCAAGCGAGATGCCACCCCGGAAGTTGTACAAAATCAGCTGTTCGCCCATACGAACCTACAGGGTAGCTTTGCGCTCAATATGTTGGCCATCGTCAATGGTCAGCCGCGCTGTCTTGGTCTAAAGGATATTCTCAGCCATTTCATTGACCATCGTCGTGATGTGGTAACCCGTCGTTGTCGGTATGAACTGAAAAAGGCCGAAGATCGCCATCATATTCTGAAGGGTTACAACATTGCCCTCGATAATATCGATGAGGTTATTGCCACGATCCGCGGAAGTAAGGATTCTCCTGAAGCCAAGATACGGTTGGTTGGCCAGTTTGCGTTTAGTGAAATACAGGCCCAGGCTATCCTGGACTTGCGCCTGCACCGCCTTACTGGGATGGAGCGTGACAAGATTCTTGAAGAACTACGTGAGGTCGAAGCCGAGATGGAGCGCCTGAAGGGCATCCTTGGATCGGACGAGCTTCTCATGAACGTGGTTGTCGAAGAGCTTGAAGACATTCGCGAGCGCTATGGTGATGCGCGTCGTACTGTGATCATCGAAGCCGATCTGAACCTCGACTATGAAGATCTCATTCCCGACGACGATGCGGTGGTTACCATCAGCCATACCGGCTACATCAAGCGTATGCCTGTCTCCCTATTCCAGTCCCAGCGACGCGGCGGTAAGGGCAAGGTCGGTGCGAAGTTACGAGATGAAGATGTGTTAACGGATGTATTCCATACGACGTTGCACACCCAGCTCTTGATCTTCACGAACTTTGGTAAGGTCTATAAGATCAAAGTGTATCAGGTCACTCCCACCGAGACGGGACGTCATCGAGGCAAGCCGATTGTACAGATGATTCCTGTTGCGAAGGAAGAGAAGGTCTGTGCGGTCCTACCGATCCGTAGTTATGAAGACTACGACTATATGTTCTTCTCCACGGCCCAGGGACACGTTAAGAAGACGCCATTGGCCCAATACGAGTCCATCCGTTCGAATGGAAAGATCGCGATCTCGCTGAACCATGGTGATGATCTTGTACGAGTTCTACCCATTCGTGGGGACCAGGAGCTTCTGTTGTCCACCCAGAAGGGACTGTCTATCCGCTTCCCGGAAGACAAGGTCCGACCCATGGGTCGAAGCGCTCGTGGTGTAATCGGTATCCGGCTTCGGAAAGACGATAAGGTCGTCAGTGCCGAATCTGTAGAAGAAGGGATCACCGTTCTTTCTGTAACAACCAATGGATACGGAAAACGCTCCAATATCGATGAATATCGGGTTCAGAACCGCGGTGGAAAGGGTATCATTACCATCCAATGCAGTGATCGAAATGGCCCGGTTGTGGCGGCGTTGCAGGTCGAGGATGATGATGACCTGCTTCTCGTTACCGATGGTGGGCAGATGATCCGAATTCGCGCGAAGGAGATTCGTGTCATCGGTCGAAATACACAGGGAGTGAAGCTCTTTGATGTGCCGGACACCCATAATATTGTGGCGGTCGAGCGAATTGTGTCGGGCGATGATGACGAAGAGTCTGGTGAAGAGGTCGACGGCGAGGCTGTGGAAGCGGCAGAGGGTGCGGAAGCACCGGCCGAAGAGGCGGAATCGACCGATGACGAAGCGGCAGATGAACCGGCAGAAGACGTAGAAGAAGAAGGGGACGAGAATCCCGAGGATGACTGATGGATCAGGCTCCAAAGGACGTTCCGTCGGGGTCGGTCGTTCTACGAAAAGGTAGAGTACGACCGATCCATTCCGGCCATCCATGGGTCTTTGCTGGCGCGGTATCCAATGTCGTTGGACAGCCGGAGGCAGGAGATCCTGTATGGGTTGTCGATCCAGATAAAAAGGTCTTGGGCTGGGGAGTTTTCAGTCCGAATTCTGGTTTCCGTGTCCGCATGTGGGGCTACGACCAGAGTTCAGAGGGCGTAAGCGTGAATCGGACCATAGAGCTCCGGATACGTCAGGCTTTGGAGCGTAGAGTACGCCTAGGCATCCCCTCGGGAGACACCAACGCCTATCGGTTGATCAACGCAGAGGGGGACCGGCTTCCTGGATTAACCGTCGATGTTCTCGGAGACGTCGCGTCGGTTCGGCATGGCTCCGCCGCTCTCTGGTCACGGCGAAAGTTGGTGGCCCAGTTGCTACGGGACATCTTGTCTTTGAACGATGTGGTGCACAGGGTCGATGACCAGGTCGCCGATTTAGAACAAATCTACGGCATCGAACATGTGGATGGGGACTCCGATCGAACGGAATATGTCGCGTGTTTCCAAGAGAACGGTATTCAATACGAGGTGGATCTTCTGCGAAGCCAGAAAACGGGGCATTACCTCGATCAGCAGGTCAATCGCGCCCGATTGGCGACCCTCTGTAAAGGAGCCAATGTTCTGGATCTATGTACATCGACGGGGGGTTTCGCTCTCAACGCGGCCAAAGCCGGCGCTCGCCGAGTTCTGGGAGTCGATAGCAGTAAGGTGATGGTGGAATACGCCAAGAAGAACGCAGCCCTGAACAACTTGAACAATATCGAGTTTATGGCGGAAGACGCGATTCGAGTCTGCCGTACCTTCCCGCCCAATTCCTTTGATATCGTTGTTCTTGACCCTCCCAAATTGGTGAAGAGCAAGAAAGCGCAGGTACAGGGATTGAAGAAATATGAGGCGATGAATACGGCGGCTCTTCGCCTGGTGACCGATGAGGGGCTATTCATGAGCTATTCCTGCTCTGGCCACGTGGATGGAAGCATGTTTTCCAGAATGTTGACGGATGTGGCTCGGAAAACCGGTCGGATTCTCCATGTGCACGAAGAGTTGGGTGCGGGAATGGATCATCCGGTTGTGACTGCTGCACCAGAAGGGCGGTATCTCAAAGGTATTCTGGGTGCCGTTTCCAGTCGATGAGAAGCGATATAGCGTAGCTGGCCGAGAGATGTTTGCGCCGGTATGATGCCCCAATGATTCGATTCCATCTTGCGTTGGTTGGTGCTCTCTTTGCCGTGATGCTGTCGGGGTGTGCGACCCTGGGGGCAGGCGATCCGAACGAAGACATCGAACGTGCTCGCGAATATCTAAAAGCGGGTCAGCTCGAACAGGCGCATAAAATATTGTCGAGAGTCGATGGGGACGAGGAGATACGTCGGAAACGCGACCATGTTCAGATTCAGGTGGCCTTGCGGGCCGGTCGGGGTAAAGAGGCCCTACAGATTCTCGAACGTTACGATGGTTCGACCTCGTTTCCACTGCAATGGGATTATGCAAAGGCGTTACTCTTATTGGGGCGCGATACCGAGGCTTTGGTTCGGTTGCGGAAATTATGGCCCATAGCCCCTGAAGAACTGCGCCGCGCGGTGGGTCTGCAGACCGCCGAACTGGCATTGAAACGTAACGAGCTGAAGCTCGCGGAACGAATCTATACCTCGTTGAAACCCCTATACCCAGACGATCCCGAACTCTTCCTGGGGGCGGTCCGGCTACTGATTTTACAAGGGAAGCCAGCCGTCGCTTTGAAACAGCTCCGTGGGTATGTCAGTGGGCATCCAGCGGATACGAAGAGCCAGATGTTATTGGGAGGCCTATTGGCCAATTCGAATTTCCTTACCGAGGCTCGAACCGTATTTCTTGGGCTGGTTGAAGAGGATTCGGAAAATTCTCCGGCATGGCGTTCTCTGGGCTTTGTGGAGCTAAAGCTCGGTCAACATGCAGACGCGGTCTCCAGCTTTGAAGAGGCGCTGCGAGGCCTGCCAGATGATCCATCCATTACCAACAACCTGGCTGTCGCCTATGCAGGCGTTGGACGTTTTGAGGAGGCGAGGCTCTGGATCCTCAAGGCCGTTGCTCTCGGGCAACATCCGGGAACCATATGGGGGAATTATCTGACGATTCTATTGGAGCAGGGCCAAATTGAAGAGGCGAGCCAACAGATCGCTGCGATTCCATCCCGCGTATTGGTTTCCGATGTCGCGTTAGAAGCGTTGGTGTTTCGGATTCGCCTTCTTCTGGTCGTGAGTCAGGTCATCTGTTCGGGGAAGGGAGGCCGTCCGAAGCTCTCCAATGTCACTTCCCATTGGAATAAGCAGGGGTATCCGCGGCTTCTGGAATCGAGGGCCCGTAGTGTGATGTCGGACCCGACTTTTGCGCTCGAGCTAACGAACGAGGTACAAAGGTGTGAAGATACCCGCTATGATAAACGTTCGAAGCCTTCACCAAAGAAGAGGTGACCGTGGTCACAAAACCCGCTGAGAAGCCCGCAAAAGACCTTGCCCGTGATGTGTTGGAGTTGGAAGCAGCCCTCAACCGTGCAATTCGAGGTAAGCCAGAAGCCGTTCGGCTTGCCGTTATCGCAGTACTTGGCCGTGGCCATATCCTTATTGAAGATGTTCCTGGTGTGGGGAAGACCACATTAGCCAGAGCGTTGGCCAAAGGAATCGGCGCATCCTTCAGCCGAATTCAATTTACCAGTGATATGCTACCGGCGGACATCCTGGGGGTGTCGGTCTACGATGCGAAATCCACCGAATTCAAGTTTCATGAGGGACCCGTGTTTGCCCATGTGGTTCTCGGTGATGAGATTAATCGCACGACGCCGCGGACCCAGTCGGCGTTATTGGAGGCCATGAGTGAAGGGAGCATCTCGGTCGAACAGACGACACGAAAGCTCCCCGATCCCTTCATAGTATTAGCCACCCAGAATCCGAAGGAGCATCACGGAACCTATCCTCTACCGGAATCCCAGATGGATCGTTTCATGTTACGGCTCACGCTTGGCTATCCGGACCCAGAGGAAGAGCTGTCCATCGTCCAGGACTTTGGGGCATCAGACGCCGTAGATGTTGTTCCCGAGATCTTATCGGCCGATCTTCTCCGTTCATACCAGGATGCTGTCAGTCGTGTAGCACTGAAAGATTCGGTAGGGCGTGACCTTTTGAAACTTGTCCGCGCAACTCGTGAGCACCCGGAGATTCTTCTGGGTGTAAGCCCTCGAGGGGCGATCGCTTTGTCTCGCGCAGCGCAGGCCAGAGCCTTTCTTGAGCAGCGTGATTTTGTGACCTCGGAAGATGTACGGGCGTTGATGTTGGCGGTCTTCAGCCATCGAATCCAGCTTTCTGCCGGGCAACAGCAGACCGGTCGAGAACGAGAGGAGGCCGTACTTCTGGAAATCCTGGAACAGACCCCCGTTCAATGAGTTGGTTTCGGCGCAAAAAGAAGAAAGCTCGAACCATTGAAGAACAGATAGACCTGTATCGTCGTCTACCACGTCGGCTACAAGTTTACCGGGAGGGTGTCTGGCTGATCGTGATGATCTTTGGCCTTGGCATTGCTGCGATCAACACGGGCCATAACCTCCTCTATCTTCTGCTGGGCTTTCTGCTTTCGATCATCTCCCTCAGTGGGGTCCTTTCCGAACGAATGCTCAATCGGGCTCGTGTCGACTTCCTACCGCCCGACGGTCTGCATGTGGGGGAGACAACCCGTATCCCGGTGGGGTTTAAGTTTCTCGGTCGTTGGGGGCGCGTCTATTCGTTGCGTGCATCGCCAGTACTGGAGGATGGAGTCGCCGAAACGGTTCCAGCCTATGCGCCGCAGCTGGTTGCAGGTGAGCGACAACGGTTCATTATGCGCACACGGTTTCTCCGCAGAGGGATTTATGCATCCCCGCGGGCTCGGTTGGAGACCGATTTCCCCTTTGGTTTTGTCTCCAAGAGTCGGCTTCTCGAGGTGGAGAGTACCTACCGGGTCTGGCCTCGCATCCATCCCGTGCATCTCGATCCCCCGACCCATTCGGAGCAGCAATATTCCGATCAGGCCGGATATGTGTCGGTTACCGGCGAAGAATTCTTCAGTGTTCGTGAGTATCGTTCGGGAGACCCGATTAAGCGCATTCATTGGCGCCTTACGGCTCGGGCCACTCGTCCCGTCGTGCGTGAGCTGGAATTGCCAGGCTCTCCCCGCCTATCGATTTCATGTGTAATCCCCTCCCTGGATGAAGCAGCCCAGGAAGACGCCTATGCCGAGATGGCCGCGTCTTTGGCGGTCGCTGGTCTTGATGCGGGCTATCTGGTGGAGTTGGAGACTCCAACCCAGAAGGTCACTGCGCAACGAGGCCCTTCCCAGCGTAGGCGTATCTTAAACGCATTGGCGGAGGAACCGGCCAGTGGGTCCAGGGCATCGGCGGGTGTGATCATTCGTGCGAAGGACCCCTTTGGAAAACCTCTGGATCTCGGATTTCGGGGCGACGCCCCACATTGGGACCTGGTGCGTGTAGAATGACGACTACGACCCAAACCCCCCCCGCCGAATTGGTGTACAGGGCGCAGCGTTCGATGGTGCGGCTCCTGGATTTAACGACCATTGGTTGCGTGGGCGCCTCTTTGCTCGTTCTGGTGCTGTCTGGAGAGTTTCCTCCTATCTTGATGCTCGTCAATGGGATCGCCTTATTTGTTTCTATCTTTCTGGGGCGGAGCAATATCGTTTCCAGACATCGGGGGTTCTTTAATGGTCTCCTGGTAGTCTCTCTGGCCTTCTTTGGGATACGAGCCTTTTTGAACGGAGCCTATATCTACGAAGCCGTTCTTTTCATGGCGACGGTACAGGTGGTGAAGCTTTTTCAGCGCACGGAGCCGACCGATATTCTACAGATACTCTCCCTGGCCATGATGGGCCTGATCGTGGGCGCGATCGCCAATCCCGATCTTATCTTTGCTTTAAGTTTCCTGATCACGCTTCTCCTGATGACCTGGGCCTTATTGCTCACACATTTCTATCGAGACGCCTGCAGGCAGGTGGCCGATGCCCAGAGTATGGGAATCGATCCAGATGTTGTGATGGCGGGCCTGACGCGACGGATTTCGGGGCCATTCGTTCTAGGGGTCACCGGTCTCTCTATTCTTCTATTTCTGCTGACGGCTACGGTCTTCCTGTTTTTCCCACGTATGGGATTGGGCTTTCTATTTCGTGGTGGTTCGTCGGCGTCGGTTTCGGCCTTTGCTAATAAGATCACTCTGGGTAATCATGGAGTGATACATACGGATAATCGAACCATAGGGCGGGTTCAGTTGCCCGATCATGTGGGCAAACGACCTCCTCTACGGATGTATCTTCGCGGCCGGACCCAGCACACCTACAAAAGAGGTTCCTGGTCCCGTACCGGCATAGAACAGCGGGGTCTGGGCCATGTGCATAAGAAGAAGAGCAGAATGCCCTTCCCGCCGAAGTATCTGGAGTCGGAGGAGCCTGTTCAAGCCAGGGTTTACCTGGAGCCTATATCATCGAGTCTTGCTGTATTACCTGTGCCGATGGGGACGACCCGAATCAGTCTGGCGCAGAGTCGGGATTTCAGCCCCTATGCTCGTCATGTTTCCGTTTTTCAGGATGTAGACGGAGATGTGTACCAGAATTCCAGGCGGCGATTTCGGCTGATCTATGATGTAGACTTCTTTCCCAAGGGGGACGCTGGTGGAAAGGACTTCGACCCAGACGATGCTCGTCATCGCGTTCGGTACCTGGATGTTCCCCGGAATCTATCCAAGCCGCTTTCGGACCTGGCCCTGGAATGGGGAGCGGATCCCACCAACCCCCTACAGGCGGCAGCTCGTGTCGAAAAAAATCTACGAGGTCGCTACGGCTATACCAGGAACGAGGTCGTCGCACCCAATAGAGATCCAATCGAGTATTTTCTGTTCGAGCGGAAAAAGGGACATTGTGAATACTTTGCCTCCTCCATGGTCCTGATGTTGCGCTCTATTGGGATCCCTTCGCGTATTGTCAGTGGATTTGCTGGCGGCGAATGGAATCGAACCGCGGGCTTTTTCACGATGCGCAACCAGGACGCCCATAGCTGGGTTGAAGTCTTTATCGCCGGAAAAGGGTGGGTTCATTATGATCCGTCCCCCCGAGTCTTTATACCGGAAGCAACCGGTGTATTCGCCTGGTTTATGCGGCAGTTACAGGCTCTTCGCTTGCGCTGGCTGGTCTGGGTGGTCAGCTATAATGGAACCCGGCAGCGGCAGTTCTTCCGCGGGGTGAACACAAGCTTCAAGGATGCGAAGAAGAGCGTTCGAAATATGGGACCGGTCGTAAAGGGCTTACTTCTGTCCGGCCTGGTCCTCTTATTCTTCGCCTTCGTGTATTGGCGAATTCGAACAAGACGAGAGCGTAGAGGAGAGAATCAGCGTACGCGTCCACCACCAGAGTTTAAGATCATACGTCCACTGCTAGAGCGGTTGTATCGGGATCGTCATCTCGCGGAACCCTACGGGACCTACCTCCGGCGTGCGGCTCACGCACTGGGCAGTCAGAGCCCGGCTATCCAGCAACAGCTCTTTGCTGCGTCGTACCTCTTCGACACGGTTCTCCACGATCCCAAGGCCACACAACTCCAACGTCGAGAGCTGAAGCGTTGCCTCCGTCGTATGCGCGCAGAGCTGCGTTCGCTGGAGGCCACACCATCCACGGATGTGCCACCACCGCCGCCCTTGATGCAGGACGTCGCTTGAGCTCGATCAGCGCTTGCTGAACTGGTGCGCTCTACGGGCCTTGTGGCGTCCGAACTTCTTACGCTCGACCTGACGTGCGTCGCGAGTAAGGAATCCAGCACTCTTAAGGATGGGTCGGAAGTCCGCGTTGAACTCAAGCAGTGCGCGGGACAGTCCGTGAAGGATTGCACCGGCCTGGCCTGTGGAACCACCGCCTTGTACGTTTACGTAGATGTCGAACTTACCCATCGTATTCGTTGCTTCGAGGGGCTGTTCAAGGACCATGCGGAGAGTCTCACGCTGGATATAATCCTCAAGGGGACGGTTGTTTACCATGAAACGTCCGGTACCAACCATCATGTATACACGAGCCGTCGAAGTCTTCCGACGTCCGGTTCCATAATACTTTTCCTTACTTACCTTGAGGGTCTTACGCATGAATCTACTCTGGCGTTTACGTTAGGGACTTGAGATCGAGCTCGCTGGGCTTCTGTGCCGCATGCGGATGATCTGAGCCTGCATATACTTTCAATTTCAGGAACATCTTGCGTCCGAGGGGTCCGCGGGGAAGCATTCCCTTCACGGCCTTCGTTACGATTGCCGTCGGATCCTTCTCATGAAGCTTCTCGGCGGTAATGCTCTTAATTCCACCCATGTAACCGGTGTGGTGGTAGTAGACTTTATCCGCCCACTTCTTTCCCGTCAGGGCTACGTTGGCAGCATTGACGATAACAACGAAATCGCCGGTATCCGCGTGTGGGGTATACGTTGGCTTGTTCTTTCCACGAAGGATTGCAGCAACGCGAGTGGCGAGACGACCTACGGCAATATCCGAGGCATCTACGATTACCCAGTTACGTTCGGCTTGTTCTGTACTGATGGAGAGGGTCTTCATTGTCTTATCCCAATAGGCTTGCCCAAAAATGGACGGACCGGTTCCTTGGAGGGGCGCCATCCTATGCAGAACGGCAAAATTGTCAACCCCTGTTTTGTTTTAGCCTGTTACTACGAGGCCAATCGCTACAGAAGCCCAAGGAGCAAACCGGCCAGAAGTAGGAACTGTAGGAAGCCCAGGATGTCGGTTACAGCGGTGACCAGCACCCCACTGCCGACGGCTGGGTCTCGGTCTAGAGCCTCAAATAAAACCGGTATAACTGTGCCGATGATCGCCCCTAGAACAAAATTACCGATCATGGCGAGAAGGATGGCAAGGCCCAGATACATATCCTTCCAGATCCATCCGCCGAGTCCGATAATGGAGCCAACAATAATTCCAAGAACGACCCCTACGATGATCTGACGGCTCAGAATTCGCGGAATGGATCCCTTGGCGACTTCTCCAAGGGCAAGTCCGCGTGTAACCAGAGTCAACGTCTGGGTTCCCATATTTCCGCCCATTCCGGCGACTACCGGCATGAACGCGGCCAGAAACGCTGCTTGTGCGATGGTGGCTTCGAAGGTTCCAACCACAAAGGCGGCCATGGAAGCTGTGAACAGGTTCAGGAAAACCCACGGCATCCGAGAGACCAGATGTTCTTTTACATTGCTACCGACGCGTAGGTGGGATTGTAGACCAGCGATACCGTAGAGTGCTTCTGTGGCCTCTTCTTCGATAATATCGATGACGTCATCTACGGTAATGATACCGACCAGGTTATGGTGGTCATCGACGACCGGGACGGCCATCAGGTCATAGCGTGCACAAGCACGGGCCGCTTCTTCGACAGAGGCGAGGCAGCCTACCGTCACCGGAACCTCGACCAGCAATTCTCGTACGGGGGTCTCCGGTGGAGCCACCAGTATACGCCGTACGGGAAGGATCCCGATGAGCTGACCGCCTGGGTCTACGATATATAAATCCCAGATATCTTCTGTGCTATGGCGCCGCAGTTCGGCGATAGCCTCTTGCACCGTCATATGGGTGTTTAAGGTCACCAAAACGGGACTAGCGGCCCGGCCTGCGGTGTTTTCGGGGTAGGAGAAGATACGCTCAAGCAGAATGCGCAGCTCGGATGGTAGATTGGAAAGAACGATCTCCCGTTGCGGCTCATCCAGGCATCCGATCGCGAACACCGCGTCTGCGGGGTCCAAGCGATGGAGAAGCTCGGTAATACGGGGGACGCTCAATCCCCCCAGGATGGATGGGATATCCTTTTCGGGGACCTCATCCAACAGTTCTCCGATGACCTCAAGGGGCAGGATTTCAGCGAATAGCACTCCGACTTCACCTGGATTGAGCCAGGTCAACATTTGTGCAATATCAGCTGCATGTTCCCGTTCCAGAACGCGAATTACGCGAGCATGGGCTCCTTTTCGTAGAAGCCGCTGCACTACTTTTGCTAGTTGGCGGAGATCACGCATGGGAACACTTCTGGCAGACGCCGGTGTAGACAGCGACCAATAGGGATTGCGTCCTAGGACCGAATTCCTGGGGATGTCCCAGGTTCAGGGTGTGATGTCGCACCTGAAGTCGTTCGTCAACCCCAAGAGCGAGTCTATGCGTGATTTTCGGTGCAGAGGCGTTTCAAAGCCGATCGTAGATCTCTGTTTCGTATCGGCGAGCAATACAAGACCAGTCGTATTGGGCCACAGTAGACAACGCGTTTTGGGCGACGCGTTCTCGAAGCGATGGCTCCGAAAGGAGAGTATGGAGTGGTTCTACGAGGTGTTCCGAGGTGGCTACCAGCGCATCTTCCCCCGGATGCAGAATATCTTTCGCCATACCCACAGGGGTGGTCAGAACCGGTATCCCGCTGGCCATGGCCTCTAGCATGGGTTTGGGCCCCCCCTCTGCTCTTGAGGTGATCAGATAACAGTCCAGGGCGTGATAGTAGGGAGCCACATGGTTGGGCGTAGGACAGGAACGGTGCGCGAAGGGGATTCCGATGGCCTTCAGGCGGTTTTGCACGTAGCCACGGGCTGGGCCTGTCAGAAGCACGAAGAGTTTGTGTTCCCGATGGAGTGCTTCGAGGGTGTCGCAAAAGATATCGGGTCCCTTGATGAGTTTCGGCTTATCTCCGGCGAGCCAGCCTTCACCGTCCTTCTGAAAGGAGCCTATCACCAGATGATCCTCGGGAATGCCCAGGTCCTGGCGTAGTTTTGCTCGTTTCTCAGGTGTAGGGGGAAAGAAGGTCTTCAGGTCGACTCCCAGAGGCACCACAACGACCTGGTCCGCAGGGATACCGTGTTCCGTCAGGATATCTCGTGTGATGGTACAGGACGTATGCCATAGGTTCACTCGTCCGGCGACACGCGCAAGGTGGTCCAGGCGCCCGTCTCCCGGTACGACATGAAACCAGGTGACGACCCTTCGATTGGAGTCGTCGGAAGGGCGGATCGCACCATTTGGGGACAACCAGGTGTTTACAGAGCCAAAGTGGAGGACACTATTCTTAATCCCCTCGGCGCGTACGGTAATACGACCCTTTCGTTGGGGCAGGCTCCTCGTAATCATCAAGCCATCGTGCCGGATCGACCAGATGGCGTTTTCCACCAGATAATGCACGTCGGCGCGTTGCACCACGTTTCGACAGAGATCCCGTACCACGCGTAGTCGCGACCGTAGTCTAGACGTGCTCATACATGGCTCCCGGCGGACACCAGGTCGATGGCCTGTTGAAAGGTTTCCAGGTATTGGGCCGCTGCGCGTGGCATCAGGAATTGGGCCCGGTGGTCCAGAATTTTTTCTCGTAGCTGGTCTTTTTCTGCCCGTAATTGGTCCACGTTGGTGGCCAGGTCATCGGTAATCTCTACCCCAAAGTCACCGGTAAGCTCCCGATTGCCACCCGAGTCCAGATATAGGACCGGTAGTCCGCAGCCGAGGGCTTCCACGATGGAGTTGGAGCAAGGCTCATTGGTTGCCGCATGAACAAAGGCATCGCATTCGCGCATGGCTTCGGCCAGCTTCGGGGCGGGGTGTACTCCGAGGTTTACCACGCCGCATGGATCGATCTGGTCGGGCCACTGGCCGGCGAACCAGACCTCGACATCGGGGAGATCGGATAGGGCGGCCAGGGTGGCAAAGCCTTTACGCGGATTGGGCGACCAGGATGTCCCCATCAGCCGCAGGGGTCCGCCCGTGCGAGGGGTCCCGGGATAGAAAACATCGGCCGTTGTCGCGTTATTAATCGTCGTATGTACCGCAGGTTTGATTCCGGCCTCGGCACAGGAGGTTCTGCAATACGTGCTTTGGAAAATCGAGACATCGGTGTGTTGATTTACCGCGGGTTGAATATCGTCCGCTTTCGTTCGGAACCCCCGTACGAACTCTGCAACGCCGTCGATCCGATGGACGATAGCGCTGCCGCGTCGGGAAAAACGGTACCAGAAGTCGGCCGGAAAGCTGGGGGCCCACCAGCGGACTTTGCCCGTCTGGCGAAGCTCGGCCACCTGACGAGGGTTCATCGGTTTGCCGGGCCCTTTGTTGAAGGCGTTCACGACCACCACATCGGCGGGCTCATTGGGCTGGTGGTGCACCGTATGCCCTTGCAGTCGCAGCTCGGCGGCCAGGGAGCGAAGAAAGCTATTGCCTCCTCCCCAGGGTGAGTCCGTGACGGCGAACCAGATACAGATGCGCATAGTGGAACTCAGTTGCTTCCGTTCGATTACACTGGCCACCCCTACCATAAAGTCGCCCCCCTTTGCCATTTCGTTGACGCTGAGGCGAAGGACAGGCAGGCTTGCGTCCAGGAGGTATATGCTATGCGGTCTGCCCAACAGTGGTTTGATGAATATGGTGAGAGCCATAAGAACCCGGTGAATAAGGCCATCCACTGGCTCTGTGTCCCGGCCATTCTTTTCAGCTCCATCGGTCTATTCTGGGCCATACCCCATGACTATTTCCGCGGCGTCTTATCCGGTTCCATGGAGCCTTACCTCAACTGGGGGACGGTGCTGGTGGTGTTGGGGCTTGCCTTCTACCTGGTTCTTTCCCGGACTATTTTTCTCGGGATGGCGGTTGTATCCATCGCATCCCTGGTAGGCAACGAGGTGGTGGCGGAGACGGGTTCCGGATGGCAGATATCGGCAGCTATCTTCGGTGTAGCCTGGTTTTTCCAGTTTGTTGGCCACAAGATCGAAGGAAAGAAGCCTTCGTTCTTCAAGGATATTCAGTTTCTTCTCATCGGCCCCGCCTGGTTGCTCCATTTCATCTATAAGAAAGCGGGGCTCTCCTACTAACAACCCCTGGAGGCGAATCGTGCGTGTTGTTCTGCTTGGCTGTGCTGTACTCGTCGGAATGCTGGCCGGCTGCGGTTCGAGCGAAAAGCCGTCGACGCTGGGGGAATCCTGCGCTCGGAGCGCGGATTGTACGGGAAGGCTCCGCTGTATTGCACAGCGATGCCGAGATCTGGTCGCCGAGGAGGAGGCTGAAGAGGCAAAGAAGAGGGTAGCGGAAGAGAAGGAGCATGAGCGCAGGGCTGCGCAATGCCGTGCCGGGAAATCCTGCACCGAGATGGGGCTCTGTTCTGCCGATAGAAGCCAAACCGCATCCCTTATCTGTCTGGCGACGAAGGCCAAGCACTGCCGAGAGTCGGCAAAATGCCGGAGGAGTGGGCAGTGCACTCTACGGGAGGGGCGCTGTGTTCTCGCTCCGCGTCGGGACGCGGATTGCAAAAAAGAGCATGGGAGCTACGGGTTCAGTCCCTGTCGAGATCTACAACGTTGTACGGTCCGAGACGGCGTCTGTGTGCTCACGGATACGGCCTGCCGGACCATGAAACGCAGAAACCCCGATTATAACTTTGAGGTGTGGGAAGAACCCTGCCGCGACTTCGGCCGTTGTACAGCCCGTAACCCCGAGGATGAGAACGAAGCGTCGATTTGCGTTATTGCATCCAGCGACGACTGTAAACGCGCCAGAGGCTGTGCAGATCTTGGGGCTTGCACCTACGTCGGCGAAAGCGGTGGGTGGACAACCTATCCACCGTTGTCGACAAAGGTAGGGACGAGTCCCTGTGTTCCTGGCTCACAGAAGGCCTGTAAGGAGTCTAGGCGGTGTACGGATTTCGGGAAATGTACCTACCGGGGTGGGGATTGTGTGGCGGCCACGGATCGTGATTGTGCCACTTCGTCGCGGTGCCGATCCGTCGGGCAATGCTCTGCTGTGAACGGTGATTGCGTCGTGCGGACCAACGCAGACTGCGCTCGCGCAAAGATATGCAAAACGGAACAGCGTTGCGTGCCCCGTAATGGAGCCTGCGTGGGTTCCTCTACCCGATAGCCAGTGCCTCTTAG
This sequence comes from Myxococcales bacterium, assembly GCA_002728755.1. Lineage (GTDB taxonomy): Bacteria > Myxococcota_A > UBA9042 > UBA3505 > UBA3505 > UBA3505. The sequence goes on along the minus strand of PBVT01000123.1, from coordinate 67,272 downwards.
AGAAGCTCGGCTACGGTCTCTCGTTCTTGCGACAACTCGTCAGCGGAACGCTGGATACGGGCTTGCAGGTCGTCGTTCAGCTCGAGTCCCTGGACGATCTCATATGTCCAAGGGGCCGTGATTCTACACGGGAACGAGTAGATTAGACCTTCGGGAACACCGTAGGAACCGTCGGACGGTACGGCCATCGAGACATAGTCGTTGGAGCCTGTGCCCAGGAACCAGTCATGAATATGGTTGATGGCGGCGTTGGCTGCGGAGGCGGCCGATGATTTACCGCGGGCATTGATAATGGCCTTTCCACGGGTACGTACGGTGGTGTCGAATTCACTATGAAGCCAATCGGAGGGCAGGGCGTCTGCCACCGGTTGACCACCAACCGTGGCACGGCTGTAGTCCGGAACCATCGTCGGAGAGTGGTTTCCCCAGATCAGCATATTACGCACCTCGGCGGCCGTGCTATTGCTCTTCTCGGCGATCTGACCTACGGAACGATTGTGATCGAGGCGGGTCATCGCGGTGAAGTTGGCCAGGGGCACGCGCGAGGCCTGGGCCGCGGCGATCAGACAGTTCGTATTGCAGGGGTTTCCTACAACGACAACTTTCGCATCCGCGGAGGCAACCGCGTCAATGGCTTTACCCTGTCCTACGAATATGGGGCCATTTTCGCGGATGAGGTCCGCACGCTCCATACCGGGTCCTCGAGGTTTGGAACCGACTAGCATGACGACGTCGGCGTTCTCGAAGGCCTGCATCGGTGAGTCGGCCATCTCAATACCGTGGAGCAGCGGATAACCACAGTCCGTAAGCTCCATCGCGACCCCCTCCAATGCGTTCATCGCAACGGGGAGCTCGAGGAGTTGAAGAATTACTGGCTGATTCGGACCAAGCATTTCTCCAGAAGCAATACGGAATAGGAGGCTATAACCAATTTGTCCGGCGGCACCGGTGACGGCTACACGGATGGGCTGTACCATTTTTTCACCATGATTTGGGTCGAGGTTTGGATGGAAGGGGGCGGAATATGCCCCATCATTTCTGGGGTTGCAAGCTCCGATCGACGTTTGCGCCGAAAAGGGCCCGGAAGGGGATCTTTTGTATGGGCATCTGGTCGCGGGCTTGTTTGAGCCAATCTTTGCGGGCTTCGCGGAAGCGTTTCTCGAATAATTCTTCCGCGATGGTTCGTTTTAGTCGGTCGGGACTATCGATAGGTACGCTCTTTCGTTCGTCCACGCGCAAGATATGGTATCCCAGGAACGTGCGTATGACTGGACTCACCTCGCCGTCCTTGAGGCCAAACGCGGTGGAGTCGAACTGGTAGGTTCCTCGAGTAGACCAGCCCAGATCACCGCCGTTCTTGCCGTCGCTGCTCGCGCTATGGAGTCTTGCGGCCTCTTCGAAGTCGAGCTCACCGCCAACGATTTTCGTGCGGATGCGCTCGGCTACACGATAGAGCTCCAGCTCCACTTCGGGGTTTACGATGATCGGGACCCGAATCAGTATCTGTCGAATGTGGATCTTGTCCTCTTTACCGTCACCATATTGCCGCCGGTAGTTCTCCTCCAGCTCCTTGGGTGGGACCTGGACTCGGCTCATCACCTTGATTCGCGTACTATTCGCGATGGAGAGCTGGCGTTGAATCGCGCGATGAATCTCGGCTACCGAATCAAACCCGAGTTCCATGACGATTGACTCCAATTCGCTATCTGCCCATTGGTTTTCACGTTGTAATCGTCGAAAATATTGTTCGGCCTGGTCGCGAGTCGCTTCGATGCCGATGTCACGCGCTACTTTCAGGAACAGTTCTTCATCCAGAGTGCGTTCATAGGCCCAGCGATCCGTTCGTTCGCCAGGGACGCCGGAGACATATCCCTGGAACAAAGCCGTCAGATCAGGAGACTCCTGGGTACGAATTACGTCGTAGAGCGTAACCGGATGACCATCGACGACGGCAACGACCCGGTCGAGCAGCAGCTCTTCTGCCTGGGCCGGTTGTATGGCACCACCGGTAAGGAATGGTGCCGAAAGGAGCAGAGCACAAAGGGTGCGAATGGTACGACGGAGGTTCATTGGGGTTGGCCTTTCCGTACAGCGTTTCTGGGGTTGTCGTCTATCAGCTTTTCAAGCTGTTTTAAATCCGTACGGTGCTTGACGCCGATTGTCGGACGGCTTGATGGGCGAATGGGAGTAAGTTTGGGCTTGGGCTTGGGCTTGGATTTGGGGGTTGGGTTTACAGAACCAAAGGCTTTTTTGAACGCGGCCTCGTCGACCTGCATTTGCGTCCCCTCTAGAAGCTCTTTCTTGATCTCGTTCTGACGAAGATTACGACGTTCTGCAAGTAGCAGGTTTCGAATCTTTGTTCGAGCATCTTCTTTCGAGATCTGTTTGCTGGGCGAGACCGATTCGACTCCGACGATCAAGAACCCAATGCGTCGATAGGGGGCGTTTTCCTCTTTATTGTAGTAGATGGCCCCGGCACGCTGGTCTTCGAAGATCTGCTTCGCCACCACGGGTGGAATCACCTGGCGGTCGGATGCGAGACTGGTGGATGTACCATCCTCTCCAATATAGCCTGCATCTCCGTCGGATTCTGCAAACTTAAAGTCGTCCCCCAGCTCGCGAACACGTTCCCGGAATCGCTCCAGGCGAATCGCTGCGCGTTCCTCGTCGGAAGAATCCGCATATTCGGTGTCGACAGCCAGTAGATAGGCGAGTGTTGCCTTGGCCTGGTTGAAATCGCGACTTTCGTAGACATAGACCTTGGCAGATGCGGGCTCCACGGTAATGGAAGGTCGCTCCTCGTAAGCCCGATCAATCTCTGCGTCGAGTATATCCGAAGGGCTTACCGCTCGTTCCGACAGAACGCGCAGATGCTGATCAAAGACCGTCTTTTTATAGCTATGAAGTAGGGCTTCATCGCGGTTTAGTCCCATCTCCGTGGCATTTCGGCCCATCAGCTCGAACGCGATCATATCCATCAGAAATTCTTTCCAACGATCGGGGTTCTGGTAGCGGACCCGGAGGGAGAGGGGCTGATCTAAGAGAGCGTCTACAAAATCACCGGCGGTGATCGTAAGGTTCTCTCCCTTGGCCAGGACGATACCGCGTGCTTCTTTGGGAAGCACAAGGGGCTGTAGAATCTGCCGCTTACGGGCAGTGTTCTGATCTTTTGTTGGCTGAGAACGGGTCATCTGGCCTCGTTCGTTGGCCGGGATCTTTGGCCGTTCGGGCTTGCAACCAAGCAGAACCAGAAGGCTGAGCACCAGAACGGCGCAGAGAGAATACCTTGAATACGATGAATACATGGGTCTCCTCTAACACAACTACGCGGGACTCTGCACGAAGTTGTTGAAATCACGTATGAACTGCTCCGCCGTTTCAAACGGATGCGCCGACTGCGGTTCAGTTATGGAGCGTTCCAGGGCCATATCCGGGGTCAATTTCCAGGTGCTCCCCTCCCGCGTCACGAAGGCCGTGATACGAGCGGGATCGAGGCGGGAATTATTGGAGGCGGCTAAGCCCAAGCGCATCCGTCGCTTTCGCATGATGACCCGTGAAAGCCCACATTGGGCAGCCAGTACTCGGATTTTATGGAGTCGAATCAAGTTTTGCGCCTCGTCGGGTAGTCGGCCATATCGGTCGGTAATCTCCTCTGCCAGGGCGTATAGCTGATCATTTTCTGTTACGGCACCAATGCGTCGGTACAGACTTAAACGTTCATGAGAGTCCGGCAGATAATCGTCTGGGATGAAGGCGGCGACGTCGATCTGGACCTCGGTATCAAACCGTTGTCGCGGTGTGTCGATTCCCCGGATTTCAGCGATGGTCTCGCTTAGTAGGTCCATAAAGGCGTCGTAGCCAATCGCATCAATGGTTCCGTGTTGTTCGCGGCCAAGAAGATTACCAGCTCCTCGGATCTCCATATCTTCGAGGGCTAGACGAAGACCACTTCCAAGAGAAGACATACGCTGAAGTACACCGATACGGCGCCGGGATTCATCGGTCAGATAGTCCTGATCGGGTACAAGGAATGTACAAAATGCCTTGCGATGACTTCGGCCGATACGCCCTCGAAGTTGGTATAGCTGGGCGAGCCCGAAGCGTTCAGCGTGATGGATGAACATGGTGTTGGCGTTGGGTACGTCGATACCACTCTCCACGATGGTGGTTGTTACCAGAATATCGATTTCGCCATGAATGAAGCGGCGCATCACATTTTCGAGCTTCCGGGCGGGCATCTGCCCGTGGGCAACCTCAATGACGAGGTCTTCAAAGAGGGCGTGAAGATCGTCCTGGATTTTTCCGATGCCCTGAATGCGATTCGTCACATAGTAGACCTGGCCACCCCGGTCGAGCTCGGCTTGAATCCCCTCGGCGATAGCCGGGCTACGGAATGAAGCGACATGAGTTGTAATGGCCTGCCGCCCCACGGGGGCCGTGGTGATAGTGCTCAGATCACGAATTCCCAACATCGCCATATTCAAGGTTCGTGGAATCGGGGTCGCGCTAAGACTCAAGACATCTACGGATGCCCGCCATTTCTTGAGCTTCTCCTTATGGCGGACGCCAAAGCGATGCTCTTCGTCGATAACCAATAAACCAAGATCGGCGAACTGAACATCGTCCTGGAGAAGTCGATGGGTCCCAACGACGAGATCTACGCGACCGGCTCTAGCGTCTGCCAGCACGGTGCGTTGTTGGGCAGCTGAGACAAACCGGCTGAGTTGTTCGACACGGATCCCAAAGCCGTGCAAGCGCTCCTTCATGGTTAGATAATGCTGTTCCGCCAGAATGGTTGTCGGCACCAGAACGACAACCTGCTTATTGTCTTCGATAGCCTTGAAGGCTGCACGGAGAGCGACCTCTGTTTTTCCATATCCCACATCCCCACAAACGACTCTGTCCATGGGTTGGGACTTCTGCATATCGTCGAGAACTTCGGCGATAGCCCGCTCCTGATCGGGGGTTTCCCGGAACGGAAAGTTGGCTTCAAACTGGGCGTACAGCTGGTCCGGCGGAGTAAAGGCGAATCCTTTCGCAGTCGTTCGTTTGGCGTAGAGAGCCAAAAGCTCACTTGCAAGCTTTTCAGCGGCCTCTCGAGCCTTTTTTCGGCTGGTCTTCCAGCGGGTACCCCCGAGCTTATGCAGTGGCGGGACATAGTCGTCTCGGCCACTACAAACATACCGCTGAAGCAAGCCGATCCGAGTGACGGGTAGAAAGAGGGTGGCTTTATCGGCGTATTCGAGTCGGAGAAAATCGGTGTCGACACCGCCAGCCTGCAATCGTTCCAATGCGACAAACCGACCGATTCCGTGGTCGCGGTGTACGATAAAATCTCCGGGGTTCAATTCGCGGAATGAACGTATGAGGTCTTCCGGAGGGGTATGTTGCGCGGATCGGTGATGGGTTCTTGCTCCAAAAAGATCCGACTCGTCTACAAAGGCTATGCCCAGGGCAGGGCATCGAAAGCCTCGTGGAATACTACCCTTCCAGAGATAGATTCCCGCTTCATGTTCGGCGAACTGTGAGGTCTGTCCTCTGGAGACCGATTGTTCATAGGAGGAGATCAGCTTCTCAATACGACGCAGTTGAGCGGCGCTATTGGCGAGGACATGCACCGTAAAGCCTTCGTCGACCCAGGATCGTAAACGGTTGGCGACGGGGCGAAATGGATGCTCTGCATCACTTCTGGATTGAAGAAGTAGGCGGAGATCGGTGATCCCTTCGATATCGATAAGCCAATTCGCCTCTTCTTCTGTTGCGGTAGACGCTACTGTAATGCTGTCGTTTCGCGTTCCTAGCCATTCCTCGAGCGTTGTATTCGAAAGGAACCGCTCTGGAGGTGATGCTGGGTGATGGGCCGCGACAGCCGACTCGTAATCGGTGGTCCACCGCTCTCGGTTTTCGTTCTCGATCTTTTGTAGCCGGACGGGATCGTCGAGAAGAACTCGTACGGTAGAGTCCACCAGGTCGGACACGGGCCCGAATTCCTCATGGACAGCCGGTAGGAAACCAAGGGCAGACCAGCCCAGGTTTCCCGTACGTACATCTTCAATATGCGCGGCAAGGCGCAGGGAAGGGACCTCGCATTGCTCGGCTAGATCTCGAACGCGCTCTTCGACCTCTTCCACTTGTGCTCGTGGAAAAACAAAGGCGGAGGCTGGGGGACAATGAAGCCTGTCCAACCGTCCACGGGATCGCTGTGTGGAGGGGTTGAATCCGGTGATTCGCTCCACCTCGTCACCAAATAGATCCACTCGACCTGGGCGGGCCTGATGTGGTGGGAACACATCGACGATTCCCCCACGAACGGCAAACTGTCCTGGTTCTATGACGAGCTCGGCGCGGCGATATCCAGCTTGTATCAGGGATTTGGCGAAGTCGTCCCGATCGACCACGTCCCCGATGGAGATTGTGACTGTGAGGTCTTCGAAGAGGCGCCGTGGAAGAGTTCGTGTGGCGAGAGTGGCTGCGTCTGTTACGACGATTCGAGGTGGGTCGTTATAGAGTCGATATAGAGTGGCCAGGTGTCGAATCACCCGGACGTCATGATCGCCAAACTCCTGGTAGGGGTTCCATGCCAAGGGAGGTAGCCAGCACGCGTCTGGAATCATTGGGGTTGGCGTGGCTCGACCGGTGGTTAAGGAGGCCGTCAGCTCTTTGGCCTCTTCCATGGTTCCCGTGACAACCCAGGTCAACCGTTCGCTGGTTCGAACCAGAACCCCCGCAAATAGAGGAAGGATAAGCTCCGGTACGTGTGCGACGACAGTACGTCGGTCACGTCGATCCAGGAAGCCTTCTAGAGCAGGAAAACCCTGCCTTTGCCCTTCCGGCGTCATTCCGAACCGTAGACTCGCTTTGGATCCCAGGGCTGATCGTAGGTCTGAACAAAGACTTCACGTACACCTGGTAACTTCTTCACATCTTCCAGGATATCGTCCGCTGTACAGGTAATTGCGATCACCATATTTTCTGGCGATATATGACTACCCAGCGCATGTGAGACCTGGTCTGTTGTGACTCCAGAGGTTCGGTCGATATGCCCGATAATCCAATCGGCTGGACGTTCCAGATAACGGGAGTTCATGAGCAACGACAGGCGTTTGGGGTGCGTTTCCAGGCTGAATGGATAGGCGTTTACGCGGTAGGAACGTGCAAACGCCAGCTCCTCTTCGGGCAGCCCTTCGTCGGTTAATTTCTTCATTAGATCCAACACCAGCTCAAGTGCGGGCACTGTATCTTCTGTCTTTGGATAGAAATTCACATGGTAGGTACTGAGTTCTCGTCCAACGGAGAATCCGCTGTAGGCCCCATAGGACCAACCACGTTTTACACGCACCTCCTGCATCAACCGTGATGTGAAGGTTCCTCCAAAGGCGGTATTTCCCACAGCTAGAGGCACCATATCCGGGTGCCCTGCTGGAATCGCGATATGGCCGAGGAGTACCTGGGTCTGACTTCGTTCCGGTTTGTCCATCAGAATGACAGTCTGACCGGACAGCGTACGCGGGCTTGGTAGACTGACCGTGGGACGCACCGTTGAGAAGCCATGCCCTTTGAAATGGGTGTCGACCAATGTGGCAAGTCGTTCCGTCGTAATGTCTCCGCTGGTACCGATGGTCACATAGGCGGGGCGAAAACGGGTCTGATAGAAAGACGTCACGTCGTCGAGGGTCAGAGACTGGATGGTGTCTTCTGAGCCCATTGTTGGACGTGACCAGGGATGGTCTTCAAAGACCAGACGACTAAAACCACGGCGAGCGAGGGCTGAATCATCATCACAGATGCTACGGATCTCACTTGTTGTTTGCCGCTTGAGCTTCTCTAGCTCGTCGGCGGGAAACGTTGGTCGAAAGAGAACTTCGGAGAGGATCCCGATATAGGTGTCGAGATGCTCTGACGCAACATCCCCCTGAAGGGTCATCATATTTTTCCGGATTCGAACGCGGAGCGTACAGCCAATTGCGTCGAGAGCTTCCGCTAGTTGTTCCCGATCATAGTTCTCCGTACCACGAAACAGCATCTCGCCGACCAGATAGGCGAGCCCTTCTTTCTCGGGTGGATCCTGAATGCTTCCACAGTGGAACTCCATGACAAAGGCGACGTGTGGAACTTCGGGAGATTCGACGACAATACAGTCGATGCCATTGAGGGTTTGGGTCGCTCCTCCGAGGGCCGCTAGATCAGAGGTCGGCTCCGGTGGAGCCGCCAGGTCGGGGCGGTGGAGTAGAGGACCACGAGCCATGGGTTGGCTGGCCGAGCCGTCCGTCCGGGCGCCCGCACCTTCATCGGGCAGACCAATGATAATCGCTCGATTGCGCGGTTCCAGGTACGAGCGGGCGACGCGAAGAACATCCGTCGCGGAGATTTTGACTACCCGTTCCATATACCGGAACAGATTCTGGAAATCTCCCGATGTTGTCTCGTAGAAGCCCAGTTGATACGCGCGGCTATGGGCCGCAAGCATGGAGCGCAGCATCGACATCTTGATTTTATTGATGGCGCGTTGGACCTCGCTCTCTTTGACACCATTCGAGCGCAGTTCAGTGAGCAGATCATCTAGAATCTGGATGGCTTTTTCGGCTTTTTCACCGGTTTGGCAGTTCAGCGTCATCTGCATAAGGCTCGGATCCTGGAACGGACCGACCCAGCAGGAGACATCAAGGGCCGTTTCCGTTTCGTGGACCAGCACTTTTTCTGCGCGCGAGCTGTCGGAGTTGAAAAGGATCTCGCATAGTACGTCTAGAGCAGGAAGATCCTCGTGGTTTAGACCCGGAATATGGTAGCCAATCAGCGCACGTTCGTGGGCCAATGGAAGAGATAAGGTTTTCCGGCGTTCCGACTGCTGTGGTGGATCATAGGTGCGTGTCGGTATTTGCACGTCCTGCGATGGAATCGGACCGAAGTGTTCTGCGATGGTATCCAACACAAACTGGCGATCGACGTCGCCAACCACGACCATGGTGGCTCGGTTCGGTGCGTAGAAATTCCGGTAAAAATTCTTGGCATCGTCGAGGCTCATACGCTCGAGGTGCTTCATCCAGCCGATGGTTGGCCAGTGGTAGGGGTGCTCATCGTAGGCGAGGGCCCATAACTCTTCGTCCATTCGACCTTCGGGGTCGTTATCTACCCGCAGGAGCCGTTCATTCTTGACCACTTCCAGTTCGGATAGGAAGGGACCTTCCTCTACGCGAAGATGTTGCATGCGGTCCGATTCAAACTCCGCGACGGTGGCGAAGTTGTCGCGCCCTCGATCGAAGATCGTGCCGTCGTCGGCGGGCACAGTGCCTGAGGGGAGGTTCTCATAATAGAAGGTCCAATCGAGCCAGGTTCCTGCGTTGGTCTGGGCTCCGCGACGCTCCATCAGACGATCGAACTCACCTTCCGGGTGTTTCTCTGTTCCTTTGAACATCAGGTGTTCAAAGAAGTGGGCCAGACCGGTTTTAGAGGCCTGTTCATGAGAAGAACCGACCTTATACCACATCTGAAAACTGAAAACGGGGGCACTATGGTCTTCCACAAGAAGTAGCGTAAGGCCGTTTTCGAATCGATAGCGGTCGGCCGTTTGTCCACCATTCCCAAAGGGAACGCTGATATCGTGTTCTACACCAGGGGGGATGACGGTTTGGTTTTGCTCAGTGTTCATGCAGCGATCCTTCCAAACTAGGCATGTTGCTCCTTTCCCATGTGATGACTCAGCGTGTCCAGTTCTTCCATTCCAATTCGATCCGTAAAGAGCCTTGGAACCTGAATAATGGGTAGCTCTGAAAGTTCACCCTGTAGGGTTCGGATGTTTTTCTGTTGTTTATCGCGTCTCTGGCTTGCGTTGATGACTTGGTCCATCATGGTGTCGAGGTTCGAATCTCGTCCACGCACGGCAGCTCGAAGCTGACCGGCGATTCGCTGTTCTCTGGCTGTAAATGGTTTGGGCCAGACCCGGTTCACAAAGCAGCACCCGAGAGAGATGTTCAGATCGGTTCGGATTCTCTCGGACAGCTCCAGGGTTTCACGAACGGGTAACTCTTCTGGCAGGGAAACAAGATGAACCAATGTACGCGTTGGATCTTGTAGAAGATCCTGAATGGGGCGTGAGTCCGTAGCAAAGGGTCCGCTCTTGACCGCATCTACGATGACCGATGGAAGTTGGAGCAGACTCACGCCATGGCCTGTGGCCGGTGCGTCTACAATGATTCTGTCGTACATCGGGCGGCCGTTTCGGTCGCGTTGCTGCTCGATAAACCAGATCTTGCCGATGAGAAGCAGCTCGTCCATACCAGGAACCCACTCCACCAGCCGCTTCATAAAGTCGTTCTCGAATACAAGCTTATAGACACTGCGCATCTTGAGCTTCATCACACCGTATTCGGCGAGGGCTTCCTTTGGCGTCAGATGGCAGGTGTAGAGCGGGAGATCCTTCATCAGACGAATGGGCTCGTAGCTGGAGCGAGACTCTCCCCCGAACAGGGACGGCATCTGCGGAGTAGCCCCCATTTCCACGATCAACGTACGCCGTTTTCTTCGGGCGTGCGCAAGTCCGATCGCCGCGGAGAGGGTCGTACGTCCGACACCGCCTTTTCCTGCGAAGAAGATGAGTCGCTTCTCGAACTGTTCAGCCAGCATAGGGGAAACCTATCGGAAAAGAAGGCCTGGGGGAAGCCCTGCGGCAACAATCAGCCCTGTGGTTGCAGGAACCGGGCGATAATCTTCCTTTGCACACCGTCACTGAAGTCTACCACTACGACGGAATTCGGGCCTGGGCTGCCCACAACACGACGAATCCGACCCATTCCAAAAGTGGCATGGGAAACGCTGCGACCCACCATCGAACCTTCTGGCTGTGGGTCTGCTTCGTATGTCGTTTCGGAAATGTAATCGTCTGCCCAATGACCTCCTGCCGGCTGTTTTTGCCGACGCATGGACGGACGATTCCATTGGCCTGTGGAACGCTCCACATGTTCGTCTGGCAGATCTTCCAGGAAATAGGAGGGGAAGGACGAACTATAGGTTCCGTAGCGTTGCCGCCTGCGGGCGTAACAGATGTCGAGAGTCTTACGAGCTCGGGTCATGCCCACGTACAGGAGTCGACGTTCTTCTTCGATTTCGTCGGGGTCACGGCTATTTACATGGGGGAGGAGATTCTCTTCCACACCCACCATAAAGACGTGGTCGAATTCCAGACCTTTGGCGTTATGCAGTGTCATTAAGGCCACATGCGCTTGCCCAGCTTCCAGATCGTCGGTCTGGCTTCGGAGCACGATGCCTTCAAGGAAACTGGCCAGGGTCGGGTCTGATGCCTCTCTGGCGAAGTCATGGGCTGCGTTCACCAGCGCGGCGATATTCTCAAGTCGCGATACGTTTTCGATGGATTTATCGCGGGCAAAGGCATCTTTCAGGCCCGATTGCTCGATGATCTCCTCAATGCCCAGGCCAGCGGGCATCCCATGAAGGGAATGCCGTAGCTCTCCAAGCAACTGAACGAAGGGGATGAGTTTCTTGGCGACACGATCTCCGCCGCTGACAGCCATTGCTGTAGCCGCTTCCAGGAGGGAGACGCGGTCGGTCTGTGCACGCTGTATGAGCTTCTCAACACTGACTTTTCCAATCCCACGAGCCGGAAAGTTTACGATTCGTAAAAACGCTTCGTTGTCGTCCGGGTTCTCAATGATGCGAGCGTAGGCGAGCACATCTTTGATCTCTTTTCGATCGTAGAATCGCATCCCGCCGTAAACTCTGTAGGGGATGTTGGCGAGGCGCAGGGCTTCTTCGAGCAGAAGGCTCTGTGCGTGGGTCCGATAGAACACCGCGACCGGCGCGTGGGCGTCCCAGGGGGTGTTGTCTGCGTCCGTATGCAATAGGTCGGTGAGCCGCTGCACGACGGTTCGAGCCTCTTGCCGGTCGTCCTCATAGGCTCGCACTGCTACCTTCGAGCCATCACCTGCCGCGGTCCATAGTTCCTTCGGATGACGCCCTTCGTTTCGCGCGATGATCGCGTTGGCTGCACCCAGAATATGCCCAGAGGAGCGATAGTTCTGTTCCAATTTGATCACATGGGTGGCATCGAAGTTTTCGGGAAAACCCAGGATGTTTTGAATCTGGGCGCCGCGCCATCGGTAGATGGATTGATCGTCATCTCCGACAACAGAGAGGCGAGTCTCCGGGCCGGTTAAGAGGCGAACCAGGGCCATTTGAATGGTGTTGGTGTCCTGGAATTCGTCCACGAGAAGCCAGGGGAATCGCCGTTGGTAGCGCAGTCGTAATTCGACATCTTCGCGTAGGAGATCTACGGGGAGGCAGAGCAGATCGCCAAAATCGACAGCGTTACTTTGCCGTAGGGCTTGGTTGTACTGCCCATAGACTTCATGGAAGTCGGTCAGCCGGGGCGGCACAGCTTGCTTCGCACAGTCCGCGGGACTTCGACCGGCGGACTTTTCCCAACTAATGGCCCCTGCATAGGATCGTAGATCCGATGCATCGTGGGACATTTTCCGTTCCGTAAGGATTCGCTTCAGGAGTGACTTCTGATCATCATCATCGTAGATGGTAAACCGATCCTTCAGGGGGATCCGTGGATGCTCGGCTCGTACGGCAGCTCGTAAGATACGCAGACCAAGAGCGTGGAATGTAATCCCTAGAAACGGTTCCGCGATGGATGGCCCCAGGCTTGTGGGACCGGAGTAGAGAAGTTGTTCGATCCGATGACGCAACTCATGAGCAGCACGGTTTGAAAAGGTGACGGCCATAACCTGGTAGGGTTCGACCTGTCCGGTGCAGACCCCGAAGGCGATCCGATAGGTCAGAGTACGTGTTTTACCCGACCCCGCACCCGCTAGAATCAGCAGGTTTTGGCCGTCCCAGCGTACAGCTTCCTGTTGGGCGGGGTTCAGCTCTGTGAGCAGGGTATTGGGATCGATCATATTTTCTTGGGTCTCGAACGCCAGACCGTTTGCGACGGTCTAGGCGTCAGTATCTGCAAGTACGGGTGGACGCCCGATGCTAAAGTAGGTGAACCCTGCTTTACGCATGACGTCGGGGTCGTAGATGTTTCGACCATCGAATACCACGGCTGCACCGAGTTCATCTTTCATACGAGCCAGGTTCGGCACTCGAAACTCTTTCCATTCGGTGAGCACCAATAACGCGTCGGCCCCTTTGAGGGCGTCCTTGTTGAGGTTTGTGTAGGAAATCCGATCGCCCCAGATGCTCTCCGCGTTTGCCTGGGCCACGGGATCGAACGCAACAATGCGAGCCCCGTGGGATAGCAATGCTTCGATAATTACGATGGATGGCGCCTCACGCATATCGTCCGTATTTGGCTTGAACGCCAAGCCCCATACAGCGAACGTATGGTTGGAGAGGTCGTCACCATAGTAGGAGGTTATCAACTCCACCAAAACGCTCTTCTGGCGTTCATTTACAGCGTGAACCGCTTCTAGAATCTGAAATGGGCTATCGTGTTCACGCCCCGTGGCGATCATTGCCTGTACGTCTTTGGGGAAGCAGGAGCCACCATAGCCGATTCCCGGGTTCAGGAATCGTTGCCCGATGCGGGGGTCCAGTCCGATGCCGTTTTGTACGAGCTTTACGTCGGCGCCCACTTTGCCGCATAGCCGGGCGAGCTCATTCATGAAGGAGATTCGTGTTGCCAGCATGGCGTTAGCGGCATACTTGGTCATCTCCGCGGAGGCGATGTCCATTTCTATAACCGAGGCACGGCGTGACGGTGCAGCGTCTACGATCGGCTGGTAGAGACGCTTCATGGTCTTCATCGCCTGGGCGCTGTTGGTTCCAATCACAATGCGATCGGGGTTTGTGAAATCCGAAATCGCTGCCCCTTCTTTAAGGAATTCGGGATTACTGACCACTTCATGGCGGATACCGTTGGTATCCAGAATCTCTCGGATTTTCTCGCCCGTACCAATGGGGACCGTGGACTTGGTTACAATGATCTTGGGGCTTGTAGCCGTCGCAGAGATTGTTCGTACCACGTTGAAGACATGGCTGAGATCGGCCGCACCATCCGGGCCCGGAGGGGTTCCAACGGCGATGAACAGAATGGCTCCGGATTCGATCGCTTCGGTTACGTTCGACGAGAAGGAGAGTCTATTTTCGCGCGTATTTCTTTCCACCAGATCTTCAAGGCCGGGCTCGTAGATAGGGATTATCCCATCATTGAGTTTCGCGATCTTGGCCTCGTCGATGTCTACGCAACAAACAGAATGTCCAGAATCAGCGAGACACGCCCCGGTGACCAGTCCGACATAGCCGGTGCCTATTACGGATATTCGCATTGATATTTCCCCGAGGACGGTTCCAGGAACGGGTTGGATGAACCAATTCGCCGAACCTTAACGAAACCCCACTCAGGTCGCAATGGAGACTTTCGGTTAGGTGTCCGGGTTATCGTCATCAAATTCGTGCTCCGACCGTGGGGGCCGGTGCATAAGGTCTCGTGCTCCCTCATCCGCAGGTTTGTCTCGATAGATGACGTTATAGACTTCTTGGCAGATAGGAGCATCGACGTCGTATTGTTCGGCCATCTGTATGACGCTTCGCGAGGTCTTTACGCCCTCTGCGACCATGCGCATCCCGTCGACGATCTCTTGTACGGTTCGACCGCGTCCCAATTCCAGGCCAAGCTGGCGGTTGCGACTCAGGTCACCGGTGCATGTGAGGACCAGATCCCCCAACCCTGAGAGACCACTTAAGGTGATGGGGTGCGCGCCGCGCGCGACGGCCAGGCGGGTCAATTCGCGAATCCCACGGGTGATCAGACCAGCACGGGTATTATGTCCGAGGTTTAAACCGTCGGCGATACCTACGGCGATGGCGATTACGTTCTTAATGGCACCGCCAACCGCAACACCGACCACGTCGGGGGAGGTATAGACCCGGAAATGAGGTTGCATAAGAACCGATTGCACCTGTCGTGCCGTTTGTTCATCGGGGCCCGCCAGGGTAACAGCGGTGGGGACGTTTCGTGCTAATTCGACAGCAAAGGACGGTCCAGACAACACCAGGATGTGCTCCGGTGCGACCGCTGGGAGGGTCTCCATCAGCATCTGGTCCACGGTTGCCAGGCTGGATTGTTCGATACCCTTCGAAGCGCAGACAACGATGGTCTGTGGATCGATAAAGGGCGCTGCTGTACCGAAGATCTCACGGATCACATGACTGGGTGTGACGCCGAGAATGATACGTTTCTTGGCGACGCTTTGTTCCAGGTCTGTGGTGGCCGAGATATTGTCGGGTAGACGTACATCTGGAAGATAGAGTGGGTTCTCCCGCTCTTCATTGATCGTACGTACGACGTCTTCCGAACGTCCCCACAACGAGACGTCACAACCTGCGTTTGCTAACAGGATTGCCAGAGTTGTACCGAATGAGCCGGCACCTACAACGCCGACAGGTAATCCCTCGGTTTTCATCGCACCTCGCCGTTACGGCTACGGTTGTACAAGAATTTCGCGGGGCTTGCTACCCACCTGTGGACCAACCACTCCCTGCGCTTCCATCTGCTCCATAATACGAGATGCGCGGTTGTATCCGACCTCCAGTTGCCGCTGCAGGTACGATATACTCGCACGACCACTCTGGGCGATGACAGCGACGGCCTGGTCGTATAGGGGGTCAAGGTTATCCGACCCACTACCGCTGGGGGAGTCGGATTCTTCCGCGGCCTCTATGGCGTCGATGATTCGTTGATCATAGCGTGGGGAACCCTGCGACTTGGCATATTCCACGATCCGTTGGACCTCTTCGTCGGAGACATAGCCTCCGTGAATTCGATTCAGATGGGACGAGCCAGGCGGCAGGAACAACATATCACCCATACCCAGGAGTCGTTCAGCTCCCATCGAATCGAGGATTGTCCGTGAGTCGACTTTACTGGAGACGCGGAACGACATGCGTGTGGGGAAGTTTGCTTTGATGAGTCCGGTGATTACATCAACACTCGGACGCTGCGTCGCCACGATAAGATGAATCCCAGCGGCCCGCGCCATCTGAGCAAGCCGGGCGATGCTCGATTCCACATCTTTGCCTGCTACCATCATAAGATCGGCGAGCTCGTCAATAATGACCACCAGATGGGGCATGGGCTCTGGAAGTTGGCTTGTATCGGCTTTGCGCGAAGCCTTCTTCCGTATCTTTTCTACATGTTTATTATAGCCGGAGATATTGCGTACTCCCACAGGCTTCAAAAGCGCGTAGCGTCGTTCCATCTCTTTCACAGCCCAACGTAACGCGATCGTGGCTCGTTTGGCGTCTGTGAGAACCGGCATAAGTAGATGGGGAATCCCGTCGTAGATGCTGAGCTCAAGCATTTTGGGATCCACCATAAGCATCCGTAATTCGGCTGGTGTATGGCGATACAACAAGCTGACGATAAACGTATTGATCCCCACAGATTTTCCGGCACCCGTTGCACCAGCGACGAGAAGGTGGGGCATCTTTCCAAGGTCCGCGACACAAGGCTGGCCAAAGATATCTTTACCAATCGCGAGAGGAAGATTGCCCTTATGCTTCTGGAATTCCTCGGAGGCTATAATCTCTTTCAGATATACGATCTCGCGCGCGCGGTTCGGAATCTCGATACCAACCACATCACGGCCAGGAATCGGTGCGACAATACGGATTTGTTCGGCGCGTACCGCCATGGCCAGATCGTCCGTAAGGGTCGTGATCTTTGCGATCTTTACTCCACGCGCGGGACGAATCTCGTACATGGTGATGACGGGGCCTGGTCGAATCTTTACGACTTCGCATTCGACGCCGAAGTCCTTCAGCTTTTCGACGAGCACGGCGGCGTTCTTTTGTAGTACCTCTTCATCGATGTCTCGGCCTTTGGGGGCGTCGTAATCGAGAAGGCTGACCGCTGGAAGATTATAAGGGGTGCGGGCCAGGGGAAGCTCCTGGTTTTGTGCCGACATCACCTCATCGGGTTGCTTGCTCATCGCGTCCGATGAGACCACTTTCGGTAAGGCCTGTACTTCGTCTCCCGATGTGTCTTCGATGGCCTCTGTGACCTCTGCGACCTCTTTCTCCCAGTCTTCGACAGGGTTTACGATCTGGTGCGGAGTCGTGTCTGTGGGCAGGATTTCTACATCCATGCCCATCGGATCCTCTTCGAGAGTGACGAGCGCTTCGAGCTCGGTATCCGTATGGATGCCATCGAACATATCGAAGAAGGGTTCCCCCGCCGGGGAAACCGAACCAGCCGATTCATCGACTGGTTCGGCCCCACGGGGTTTCGGCGCGGCTTCCTTGGGCGCCGGTTCTGATTTTTTCCGGAATCGTTTCCACAAGCCCTTAAGCTTTCCGACCCCAGGACCTTTATCGGCTGAAATCTGCGAACTTGAATAATCCGGTCTGGAAACTTCGGTTTCTCCTAAACCTGCATCGGTTTCTTCAATGGCACGATAGGTCTCGATAACGGGGTCCGCGTTCAGGGCTTTGCGAAGTTCGGTGGGTGCTGTGGCGACACTCTTATCGTCTGTAGACGCGGGCTCTTTGTTTCCAGAAAGGAAATTTCGAGCAGACATGGCCACAAGGCGCGCCATCACGGAGATGGAGCGATTGATCGCCATGGCAAAGAGGGCCACGAATAAAGTCGTGTAAATGATGATACTACCGACATCATCAAAGAGAGCGCGGCTGATCTCGCCACTCCAGGAGGCCAATGCACCCGCTGGAGGAAATCCATGAACGCGAGTTGGCGACATGAAAAGATGGATAAGCACACCCATGACAAGAAGACAGCCACAGGCAGCGAGTAGTCTTCGCGCCGGTAGTCGCACGAGATTTCCGGAGAAGAGACCGACGGCCATGACCGCAAATACCCCCAGCCAGACATAGGAGACGATACCGGTAAGTGCTAATAGAATTTCGGCTGCCCGCTGTCCTACGGGGCCGATCAGATTACCGGTTTCAACCCCTGGTGGAGCCGACTCGTAAGAGATCAGACTCAGGAATAACAGCACAGATGTTCCCAGTAGAAGAATGGCTCGAAGCTCATTGCCCGAATGTCCGCGACCACCTCTCTTCGAGGCACCCGGAGGACTTCTTTCTTGCGTACGGACTGTACCCATTGGAGCACTACCAGGAAAAAGGACCACAATTTGGCGATACCATCGACCGGGGCTTTGGGCAAAAAAACCGTGTCTTTTTTTAGGGTTACCGTGAATAAAAAAGTCAGTGTGAAATCTCTGGTTTGGCGGTGATCCGTTTCAGGATTCGTTTGGGTAAAAGATTTGCCGGCGGCCCTACCTGGCCTCACCATAGACGAATATAGATAGCTGACACACCGCAGGCGGGACGATAGATATGGGTAAATCGAAAGACGGAAAACCCAAAGGTATCCGAGTGTTATGGGAGACGCTTCTAGGTCGTTTCGCGCTCGTGGGATTCATTCTAGGATTTCTTTGGCTGGTGTTGTTGGTCAACTGGGCTATCTACGGAGCGGACAGCGTGGGGCTCTGTCGATATGGGATTCAACCGCGCAAGTTGGATGGTCTGATCGGAATTCTCTTCGCGCCGTTTTTACATGTGGGGGTGGAGCACCTCGCGGCCAACGCTTTACCGTTTCTGGTGTTCGGTTGCTTGATGATGCTTCGTGGCATACGCGAGTTTTTGTTCACCGTGGTGGCCGCAATTCTGGTGGGTGGTGCGGCCGTTTGGCTGGTTGGATCGTCCGGTGTACATATCGGTGTAAGCGGCGTTGTATTTGGTTTGATGGGATGCCTCATCCTGGTTTCTGTTCTGGAACGCCGGGTCCTGAACCTCTTCATAATCATCCTGGTTGTAGTGTTCGATGGGCTAATTCTCCTGGTTCTTATCTCTGATTGGCATACCGCTACGTCCGTGGAGAGTCATGTCTTCGGTTTCCTTAGTGGTGTAGGGGTCGCCTTATGGCTTACCCGTCAGGTACGTCGGGAGCGGCGCGAGGCTCGTGAACGTCGTCAGATGCGTAAGGCACAAGCTGCGCCGTCTCCAGAGCCAGAATCTCAAACCGACCCGAGTGGATAAGGCGACTCCTCTGATGGGGAACTTCTAGGCGCCGTATTCGTGAACAGGCACTTCTAGAGTCGTACCGTCATCAACAACACGAGGTTTGTGCGGTATGGTAAAGCGGTCGCCAGCTTCGATGCGTTGCTGCAATATACGCATCCGCTCCTGGTCATCTGCGCGCATCCACCAATGGGGTTCCGGTCGTTGAATCTGGTGTTCGGAATCCCCTAATGCCCCCAGTATCGCGCTCTCTGTGCAGGGAACGACGTATGTTAATGTGATAATTTCCGAATGGGCGGGGGTGTAGGCTGTCTCCAGATCGAGAGGGCCGAAGCGGGTGTGGATGAAGAGCGCTTCGCTATCCCATTGCGTGGCGCCAACCTGCACTTCGGCTTGAAAGGTACGTAAAGCGATGGCTTTGGTAACCGTTCCGAGGCTCTTCAACCCGAGGGTCGGAAAGACAGGGTTCAAAGACGCCAGGTTGTGCCCAAACCAGGTTCCATTCTCAGGAGTTGGGATCGCAATATACATGGAGAAGGGCACGAGCCCCGTATAGTCCGACGGTATCTCATATTCTGCGCGGACGGATTCCGGGATATCGCCAGCATTCATTCCAAACCCGTAGATGCCGCCTGGCAATTCGCTGGCGTCATAAAACACCCAGCGGGCCATAGGCATCCCCTCGGGGCCAAATGTTAACGCATCCATCGTTTGAAGAAGGTCCAGGAAGATCTCGGATCCGACCTGGGTGGGATCGAAAATGTTCTCTTCAGGGATCGTGAGTCCAAACGGGCTCGTATTCATATAGGGGCGGTTATAGGGCGTTACGACCAGAAAGGGGGTCAGCGTTTCCAGTAGAGGCTGTACGCGAGTTCCTTGTAGCTGGGGCATCATCGGTTCAGGTCTCCTGCGTGGACCATCCCGAGAGTGTAGCGACCTACGGTTTGCGGGGGGGCGACAACCTGAATCCGTTTTCCTTTTTCTACTGCACTTTGCAGCTTTTGGAGATCCGCCGGGTCATCTACATTGACCAGACCGTTTGGTGCAGGGGCATCCGATGTGATCTCATGGGAGCTATGCAATAAACGAGAGGTCCCGGAGGGGGGAATCTTTACCTGGAATGTCAGCGTCGATGGGATGTCATGGGCAGGGGTCCAGGCGCTGATGACATCCAGGGGCCCCAACGCGGTATAGTGCGGCAACGAGCGGCTACGCCACTGGATGGTGCCGTAGAGGGTCTCAACGTTCAGTAGGCCCAACCCAGACGCGAGAGTATCTCGAATCAGGCGCTCTGACGTGGCCCCCGGTGCCACTTCATTCAGGCTTGTGAGGGTATATACAAGCCAGGACCGTGGAGGCAGCATCGCGATGGCGATGAACAGAGTAAGAGGCACCAGGCCGTCGTAATCGTCCGGCACGCCCAGTACGCGCAATATCCATGGCCGTACTTCATGTCGCGGACGACCAAACCCAAATACGACACCGGGCATGACACCGCAGTCGTAAAAGACCCAACCGGGCATATGTAGTCCCCTGGGACCAAAGGACAGATCGTCCAACCGTTGAATCAATGTCACAAATTCGGCGTCTTGCAGAAGCTGTGGGTCGTACATCTTCAACGGCGCCAGTCCCTGGGGAAGGCGCTCTGGGAAGACGGCGAGACGGTTACGCTTCGGTACGACCAGAAATGGAATTTCTTTCGACATCGAGAGACTCTCCAGGGCTTGGATATGAAATATCATTCCTTGGCCCGGACGTCACCTCATTCTGACGGAGCACTTAGTCCCATACATTGTTGGTGTATGGTCAGGGGAAGCGCGAGGAAGAGACTCCGAAAACGACCAGCGTCCAGCTGTTCTGCACGAATGGTTTGCGCGAGTCCCTCGGCCTGGAACATCTGCGCGATCGCTTCGGCCGAATAACCGGCGTGGGTCAGACAATTTCGTAATGTCTTTCGGCGTTGGCGAAAACAAGCATCCACGAATGGAACAAAGATCTCTCTTGGAGCAGGGCAACCCGGTCCATCATCGTCTCGATCGAGGACAATCACACTGGATTGCACCTTCGGAGGAGGGAAAAAGGCGCCAGGTTTTACTCGAAGCGCACGTGTTCGGCTCCATTCCAGGGCACTCAAAACGGATAAAAACCCGTGCTGCTTGGAACCGGATCCCGATAGGATGCGAGTCGCAACCTCGGCCTGAAACATAAGAACCATACGACGAATCTTCGATCTCTGGGCCAGCAGGTTCAGAAATACGATGGCCCCTACATTATAGGGTAGGTTTGAGACGACGGTCCAAGCCCCATCGGGAGCTTCCGGTAAGGCAAAGGAGCGGCCATCTCCTTCAAATAATTCGAGTCGGCCGTCGGCGATTTCAGTCGCAAACTCTTCTTTTAGATAGGCCAGGGCCTGGCGATCTGTCTCCAGCGCCACCACTCGTTCGTACCGGTTGAGTAACGGCCGTGTAAGTGCGCCTGCGCCGGGCCCAATCTCGAATATGGATTGCCCCGCCTCTTTGGCTGCGAGGGCTGCAATCTTATCGCTGGTGGACTGGTCCGTAAGCCAATGTTGACCCAGTGATTTTTTTGGGCGTGGGCTACTCAAACCGAATAATTCGTCCCAAATGGGGTCGTAATACGAAAGGCTGGATCCGCATCCAGGCTCATGGCTTCTGGGCTGCCCGATGCCAACCAGGAGCTGTTCGGAGCCGCAAGGGCGGCCACAGCAATCATAGCTGCGTTGTCGGTGCAATATTCGAATGGGACGAGGTGAACCGCTACATCCATAGCTTGTGCGGATTCTGTGACAAGGCTCCGAATCCTCCGGTTGCGAGCCACTCCACCACATACGACCAAACGTGAGAGCCCGGTCTGCTCGAGAGCCAGACATGTCTTGCGTGCGAGGGCCTGCGCGATGGCCTCCTGATAGGATGCGCAGATATTGGCCATATTCGTATCGTCCAGCGGCAAGTCCAGCTTCTGAACGGTCTGGCGCAAGCTTGTCTTTAGACCGCTGAAGGACATGTCGAGGTCTCCGCTATGTTTCATTCCGATGGGGAATGTATATGCGGCGGTGTCTCCGTTCGAGCTCAACCGGTCGATCTCTGCGCCTCCCGGGTAGGGAAGTCCCAACATACGGGCGCCTTTATCGAAGGCCTCTCCCGCCGCATCATCACGGGTCTGCCCAAGCAACTCGTACTGTGTCGGGCTATGAACATGGTAGATAGCGGAATGACCGCCCGATACGAGCAGGCAGAGAAAGGGCAGTTCGGGCGGGTTTTCATCAAGGTAGACCGCCATAATATGACCAGCCAGGTGGTGGACACCCAGAAGGGGAATACCCCAACTGAACGATAGACTCTTGGCCGTCTCCACTCCCATGAGTAAGGCTCCCACCAGGCCAGGGCCCTTTGTTACCGCGATGAAGTCGATGTCGGCTCTCTCAACTTTGGCTTCGTCCATGGCGTAGCCTACGGCCGGTAGAACGGCTTCCAGGTGAGCGCGCGACGCAAGCTCCGGCACGACTCCACCATATCGTTTATGGAGATCGACCTGGGAGGCCACATAATGACCTTCGACCACCGGACGCCAGTTGGCGCCCACGGGTCCCGGATCTACCTGTACGACGGCGGCAGACGTTTCATCACATGAGGATTCAAGGGCAAGTACACGCATAGGGTTCGCTGTTCCAATTGGTTCGAGGCAACATACGTTACACTTGAACCTGTTCAAAGGGGAATATCGTGATGGCGCCGGGTTTGGCGACGCAGGCCGTTACACACATACCGCAGCCCGTACAATGCACTGGATCAACCAGCGGGATGCTAAGGGTCGTATCGATTCGTATGGCCGTTCCGGGAAATGGACATGCGGGTACACAGGCGTCGCAGGTCTCGCCCTTTGCGGCAATACATAGATTGAGGTCAACAACCGCTGTGCCCAGGCGGATGTCCGCCACGGCGATGGGTTGTAACGCTCCGGTGGGACATACCGGAACACAGGGGACATCGGTACAGAGAAAACAAGGGCGAATCTGGGGGAAAATAGCCGGTGTGCCCGCCATTGGCTCACCCAATGCTTCTGGCATTACGTGAATACTATCCTGGTGGCAGGCTTCTACGCATTCACCACAATGTTCGCAGGTCTCCAGAAATTCGGCTTCGGGAAGTGCACCCGGTGGACGCAGAAAGGGCGGTGGTGGTGGCACTTTTTTTTCTGGGCCATCGTCGGATGGCTTGAAGAGTTGCCGCCAACCGCTCCGAAGAAAGTCTTTTCGGCTGATCGTATCGCTCATGGATCCGAGGCTACCACGAGTTTGCATTCCAGTAATACGGCTAGCTGATTTGCCAACTGGTCTGCCATGTTCATTACAGACGGCGGATTGTCGATGAGCCGGGCCATAGATGTGACACCGTGAAAGGCCAGACCACAGGGGACAATACGTTGATAGGCCGACAGATCGGTCTGCACATTTAAAGCGAGCCCGTGGGTTGTAACTCCTCGGCCCACATGAACGCCGATTGCGGTAATCTTTTCGTCGCCCACCCAAACGCCCGCATTGACCTGGTCTCGGTCTGCGACGATAGCGTGCTCTGCCAGAGAGCGAATCGAGGTTTCTTCCAACATGCGCACGTATTCCTGCACGCCGAGGTTCAGGTCCTGCAACGAGAGGATGGGATACATCACCGCCTGACCCGGCCCGTGATAGGTCACTCGTCCCCCTCGGTCGACCTCTACGGTTGGGATTCCTCCCGCGTTGAGGATCTCCGCAGAGCTACTTCGTCGACCCATGGTAAAGACATGTTCATGCTCACAAGCCAGGATGGTCGGAGGCCCCCCATCCAAGACCTGCTGATGGGTCGCCTTTTGAATTTCTAGACCCTTCGGGTAGGGCGTTCGGCCCAACCAGCGGTAGATGATGGTCGATGGCCGGGTCATCGTTTGTCCGATGGAGCCGCATCTTGTGTAAGGGTGGCGTCCAATACTGCTGTAGATGGCTGCATTTCAAATGTACCACCTCGCGCCTCGATCCATTGTTTCAAGGCCGGGGCGTCGGCTTCGCGACCAACAACGACGATACGCATGGACTGCGTGGAGAAGACCTCTCGAATCGCCTCGATCAGACCAGGGCGTTTTACGGCTCGAATATTGTCTTCGTAATTGCGTAGGAAATCGAGGCCAATGGCGTACATCTGTACGAAGAGGAGTTGATCCATCAAACCATCGATCTTTTCGAAAAGAAATGCTCGCTTATTGATGATCATATCCCGGAAGCGCTCTAGCTCTGTGGGGCTGGGTCCCTTCTTTACGAAGAGGTCCATTTGTTCCAGCGCCAGGTCGAGAGCGCGCGTGACATCTTCGGGCCGGGTATAGGTGCGCAGATGTGCGAAGCCCGGGAAGGGGTTGCTATACGAGTTGGAGATCCGAGCGCCATAGGTCAGCCCATTCTCAATACGAAGAACGCGGTTCATGCGCGCGGTATATCCACCACCAAGGATATGGACACCCAGACGATAGTTGAACCAGCCGGCATGGGTCAGACTTCGAACCATTGGAAAGACAATACGGAAATGTTCCTGGTTCAGCTCGGGGTCATCTTTTGTGAGCAATAGGAGGGCGGCTCCCGGGAGCTTGGCCGGTGTAAGGGCCAGGCGTTGGTTCGGTGTGCAATCGTCTTTGACGCAAAATGACTGGCACCATCCCGTCGCTGTATCACGGCCCTTGCAGCGACCTTTCCGTGCTTGCTCCCAGGCACGTACGACCGGGTGGGTGTCTAATAGCTCATGGACTTCCGCGCTCGTAATATCACCACCGACGATGAGGGTCGTATGTTCGGGGATAATGTACCGTTCGTGGAAGTCGCGTAGGTCTTGAGTGGTAATAGCCTTTACGGAGTCTGGCGTGCCGGAGACAGGCATCGCGTGTGGCTGCCCCCGAAGGGCCCACATACCCATCGCGCGGTCGGCCAGAGCTGTATTGCTATCAAGAATACCCTGGAGCTGTCCGAGATGGATCCGTCGATATTTTTCCAGGCTGGTCTGGGTATAACTCGGAGCCAGAACGAGTCGGAAGAACATATCCAGGAAATTATCGCGAGTGGTCTGCTCGATGGTGATGACATCGCCGGTGGCTTCGATGGTCTCTCTGGATGCGCTGGCAGTGAAATTGGCGGCGAGGCCATCGAGCTTTTGTGCCACGGTTCGATCGTCAAGAACGCCCGTTCCATACTCCATAAGACCTGCGGCAAAACCAGCGCGGCCCACTACGGGTTGGCTTTTCCCCATATGATCTTCGAGGGAGCCCACGGGCATCGCCAGAGTTATCCGTAGATAGGGGAGTGATGTGTCTGGAATTACCAGAACACGTAGACCACTCTCTCGAATGATCTGCTCATGCTTCGGAACGTCCAGGGCCACAGATGTCTGTACAAGAGCAAGTTGCAGACCCAGTAGACAGACGACGGAAAGAAGGATGCGTTTCATGGTGTGCTCCCTCCCGATGTCAGCATGGCGGGCTCCATGGGACGTAACGCTTCCAGGAGAGCAATGAGCTCGGCGATTTCACCCGGATCACAGGCGGTCGAAGGCGTACAGGTCTTCGCCTTCAGGCTCTCCTGCATCGGAGCGATCCCTGCGGAAATCCAGTTGGCGAGAGGACCGTCATAGATCTTCAATGTATAGGCCACCATCAACAGATCGATGGGACCGGTCATCGTTGGAGGGGCGTTCTGGTAGGAGCCCGACTCGATGGTGTGGGCGATCCACTGCATCCAGTCAGGCAGTTTCGACCGCCCCTTGAATTGTTCGAGGGCGACCTTTGTGTTGCCGTCGATGGTCGCAATCTGCTTTTGGAGTACCATCAGCCGTTCGGCTCGTTTGGTTGGACCCTTCTCAGCTGTTTTATTGAATTTGTCGAGTTGTTCGAGAGCTTTCGTGTCGTTCTGACTCGTATAGACGGCAGCCGCCGTGACGGCCCGTTCTTTTAAGCGTTGAATCGCCGTGTCTTCCATGGCGTATTCCTGCTTCATGGCTTGCAGGCGTCTCCCCGCGGAAAGCAGCTTGAGAATGGCTGGTACGGAATCTTTGGTGTTGGGGTCTTTGGCACTCAGTTTGACCGCAAGATCTTCCACCGTATCGGGGCTGATCACGAAGCCACATGTCCTTTTAGACCGTGAGAGCCGTGTGCGTATAAGACGTTGCAGGTCTTCCGACGTTACCTTGCCATACGCCTCAAGGAGCTTGAACGGTCGAAGGGGGTCTCCCGTTGCGCGGATCCAGAATCCGACGGTCTGGGCCCGACCATAGACACTCTTCATATAGCGGACCAGGTTACCGCGCAGCTTTCGCACGGCACGTTGTATCTCTGCGTCCGAGGGGGGGTTGTCCATCAGTCCGTCCAGCACGTGCTGGATTCGTTCTGCGAGAGCAAAGCCCGTGGTGCCGGGCAGTCCTCGGACGTTGATGGTGTAGGGGTACCGGCCCCGAAGTGGAAATAAGAAGGTCCCAACACCAGTGGCGATGGGGGTATCCCCATAGATAAGATCGCGTTCAAAAAGGCTGGAGCGTCCATCGGATAGGATCGTGTCCAGTACAGCAAATGTAGCCCAGTCCGGGTCGGTGGCGGATGGGGTCGGATAGGCTATCTCCACCTGCGCCGTCTTATTATTCATCAGAATCGAGGTTCGACGTTCCTGGGTTTGTTCGGGTTCGGACAGATCGGGCGGTTCAGGGAGGGGCCCTGGTTCCAGATCTCCAAGATGCGTCTCTACGAGTTGAATCACATGTGCTGGATCCACATCGCCGACGAAGACCGCGAAGAGATTGTTAGGAACATAATGAACGGCGTAATAGGCCTCTGCTTCCTTGATGGTGATGGCGATCAGGTCACGCATCCAGCCGACTACGGGCCATCGATAGGTGCTCTTCTGGAAGACCAGGCTGGATACTCGTTCGGAGATTTTGCCCGAGACACTATTATCTGTTCGAAGAAGTCGCTCGCTTTTTACGACCTCCCGCTCGGGCTCAAAGTTCAAGAAGTCCATCTTCAGATTACGGATACGATCGGCTTCCATCTCCACGGCGGTTTCGAGGAAGCGTGATGGAAGCTTTTCCCAATACACGGTCTCGTCATACCAGGTGAACGCGTTGACTTCGGCACCCATCCGGTTCATGGCATCAAAGTAGTCGGGATGCTTTTCGGTTCCGCGGAACATCAAATGTTCGAAGAAATGGCTCAGACCCGTCGTACCGTGGTCTTGATCCGGTCGCTTTTCGGCTTCGTTTGCAGAGCCCACCTGAAACCAGAACTGCTGCATAAAGATGGGGGCACGTGTGTCCTGTAAAATGAATACGGTGATGCCATTCTTGGTGGTATGCCGGACAATCTTCGGTAGCTTTAAGCCCTTGTCATTTTGTGCGGAGTCGTCGACCTGACACGGGCTGAAGATGGTAGAGGCGGCGCCACAAGATGCGCAGGCGTAGGCTAGCCAGAGGCATAGGATAAGGGCTCCAATCCGTTGAAAACAACGTGGGCGGGGACGAACCGTCGGGTATGTTTCTTTTGGTGCCATTCTTGGGATTAGACCTCTTCTCCCGGGAGTTTTGCTGCGAAATCGGAGGTCTCCTGTGTCGGACTATGGAACATATCCGAGAGACCGGGAACCCGATAGGAACCATCGAGCCAATGGCTCAGGTCGACCATTGCACATCGCTTGGAACAGAAGGGAAAGACCGCACTCTCTCTCGTCATGGCTGTTTTTTTGCAAACCGGGCATGGAGGCATTGGTTTTGCGGGTGTGCTCATAATGGGGATCTCCTGGTGAGGCAAAGAGAGACCGTCTCAGCGACGCGGATTACGAAACTAGACACAGCCCGGTGGCTATCGTTTTGCGGCCAGGGAAACAAGTGTTCTTTCTAGTACGTTTGTATTTGCAGTCTTTGCCGACTCGACGGATATTGCGACCTGAGCAGAATTTACACTAGCATTGGTACCAATGACGCTTTTGTACTTCATATTAATGATCGGTGGATTGATCTTCTTTCACGAGCTGGGTCACTACGTCATGGCCCGTCTAACCGGCGTGCATGTAGAGATTTTCTCGATCGGTTTTGGTCCCGCGATATTCAAGTGGAAGGGGAAACCAGTCCCCGTCCAGGAGGCGGCGGACGATGAGGCACGGGCCGTTCTGGCCCCGACAGAATACCAGGTCGCGATAGTACCTCTCGGCGGCTATGTGAAGTTATTTGGGGATCAGCCGGGTGAGACCATTCTGGAGGAGGTACGTCTGCATTCCTTTGCAGCCAAATCCCTCTGGCGCCGATTTCTCATTGTTTTTGGCGGCCCCCTATTCAACCTGATCCTGCCGTTTATTCTATTCTTTGGAGTTGGGTTTGCTACCCAGACCCTACGCTCATCCGAGGTTGGTTCGGTTCGCCCTGGAGGTCCTGCTGGAGTGGCGGGGCTACAAGCGGCGGATCGTATCGTGGCCATCGATGGGGATCCCGTACATTATTGGTGGGAGATCCGAGAAAAAATACGCGCCAAGCCCGGGCAGAAGGTGATGTTAACCTATGAACGTGATGGACAGCGTCGTGGTCCGGTGGAGCTTACCCCCGACCGGGTTGTCGATCCGGAACTGCGTCGTCTGGGGATCCATCGCGAGATAGGAATTATCGGAATAGGGACGTCCTATCCTCTGCCGGTTCTTTCGGTTGCTCCGGGCAGTGTGGCCTATCAAGCGGGCTTACGAGATGGCGACTGCGTGCGGGCGATGGATGGACGGGAGGTCAAGACCTTTGGTCAATTGGAACGCCGGATACAAGAGCATGTCGGTGAATCAGCCACTCTGACGTTGGAACGCCGCCGGCCCGTATTGCGTTGGTTGACCAGTCGTGTCCCGATGCTTGATAAGGCCATTCAGGTGGGTATGACGAGGCAATCCGATGCGCCTGCAGCTTTGATTCGAACACAGCGCTGTTCGTTGAACCCTGCGAAGGAAGATCTGGTGGAGCGTTCGATCCCGATCGGGTCAGGGACCGTCCCCGGATTACGTTCCGGAGAGTTTGTCATCTCGACCATCCTGCCAGATTCCCCGGCCGCCAAGGCGGGCCTGCAGCCGGGAGACCAACTGGATTATCTACAGATTCCGATCGCCGAAGGCTCTCCAATAACTCGAATCCAGCGATATGCGTCGTTTGTTGGAATGGCTCAACCCCTGTCGCAGCGGGCTATGGATCTTGCGGCGGCTGGTTCCTCCGGAAAATCCGGACCCGGGCCGATGACCGTAGGTGTTGTGCGTAATGGAGAGTCGTTGGAGCTGAAGCTGGCACCGGGACTACGCGAAGTAAAGACCGCAATAAAGACCAATGAGAAGGTGATTTATCTGGGGCTGGATACCTATTGGGAACGAGCGGAGCCCGCGCGTATCGTGAATAACCACCGATGGAATTACGCCAGCCATGTGATGATGAACGATACGGTGGAAGCTATCTACCTTACGGTGATGGGAATCAAGGGACTGTTTACAGGCCAGATATCTTTCAAGGAAAACGTCGGTGGCCCGATCATGGTGTACAACCTGGCCGAGCAGACCGAGAAACAGGGCTGGATGTATTTCTTCCAGATTATGGCGGTCCTATCGATCAGTCTGGGTCTTATTAATCTTTTACCCATACCGGTACTCGATGGTGGGCATATCCTGTTTATTCTTGTTGAAGCAATCCAACGAAAACCGATAAGCATGCGTGTCCGACAAACGGCCACGTACGTCGGACTTACCTTCGTTTTATTGTTGATGATTATGGTGTTCAAAAACGATATTGAGCGGAATTGGTCGTCGATAGCCGGATTTTTTGGCGGTTGAGGATATGCAGACCGATACGTCTACAAAGAATGATACCTGCGTCCTGGGGTTGACTACCGTAGCCTCTCCCGGAGGGACTGTTCTCTGGTCTCCCGAGCGCGGTGTATGGGGGCAGTGTCTGGTCGATCGTGGCCCGCGCCCGAGTCAGGTGCTCCTGAGTCAGGTCTCTTCCATGCTTACGGAATCCCAGCTGGAATGCTCGGAATTGGGCGGGATTGCGGTATGTATTGGTCCCGGCTCATTTACTGGTATTCGTGTTGGTATGGCTGTCGCTCGAGGCCTCGCTTATGGTCATGCGTTGCCGATCGTTGGGATTGACACCTTTGATGCCGCGATCGCGCAGGCTGACGACGCGGGTCTTACGGATAGCTGGCGTCTTGTGGCCTTGGATGCCCGACGGGGCGAAGTATATCTACAATGGTTTGCGCCTGGTGCGAGCCAACCGGAAGGGCCGGCGACTACTGAAAAACCGGATAAGGTGCCCGGTGCGGTTCAGGAACGTCTGAAGAGCGGAACTGTGACGATTATCGGAGACGCTGTTGGGCTCTACGGTGATTCGTGGGCAGTGGCTGGTGGGGAAATTTCCGACTGTGCCAACAGTGTCGACCCAGTTACCATTGCGCGGATTGGGTGGTCCCGAATTGCCGCGCAAAAGCTCGACCATGAGAATCTGAAGCGTGTCCTTCCAAGCTATATTCGACGAACGGACCGTGACCTGGGCTTCGACCAGGCCAAAAAAAAAGGGTGAGTCGGCTTGGCCGACGCACCCTTTCGTACGTTGCTACCGGGTTGGTAGCGGATGTTCGCTCAACCAACCTCGAGCTGTAGCTTCGAGATTCGGTCTTTTGTTGCAAGTTTGAGCTTTTTCAGTCGGGCCAGGTCGTATTGTTCCTGGGCCGTTAAATATACATTGCCAGTGATACTATTTACATCGGCGTCTAGTTTCCGATGTTGTTGCT
The DNA here is from genome assembly GCA_002728755.1 of Myxococcales bacterium. Lineage (GTDB taxonomy): Bacteria > Myxococcota_A > UBA9042 > UBA3505 > UBA3505 > UBA3505. Next base: position 36,447 of record PBVT01000123.1, on the reverse strand, counting down.
GGAGTTGGTCGAGTTCGTTCTTCTGTACTTTTGGTTCTCCAGTAAGCTCCATGTGCCCTCCTTCAACACAGCCGCCTAGGGCTGTAGTCAATACACGAATAGGACCCGACAGGTTCCCCATGCTCGGGTAACTCGTCGGTAGTCTTGGCTGCACCCATTGTCCCTGTCATTAATCGCGGATCTCCCAAACGGACAATAACCACTACCTAAAAGGTAAACGAGATCAGGGGGTCCTGTCAACGAGCTTTTTTCGTTGTTTTTTTATGATTTCGATACCATAGAAGCGATTCCATTCGTGCCAAAAAACCTCTCTTTCGATTGAGCTTGCGACACATCGATAGTTTGAGATAGATCCGAGCAAACCTACTCTGGTGCACATATGAACAAGCGCTCGAAGCCAACCAAGTATATATTCATCACCGGAGGTGTCGTCTCGTCGCTAGGGAAAGGATTGTCAGCGGCCTCTCTGGGAGCGTTGATAGAGGCCCGTGGTCTTACAGTGACGTTCATAAAAATGGATCCCTATATCAACGTGGATCCTGGAACCATGAACCCGACGCAACATGGCGAGGTTTTCGTTACGGACGATGGAGCGGAGACAGATCTCGATCTTGGCCATTACGAGCGTTTTACGCGCAAACGTATGGGGCGAAGAAACAACTTCACAGCCGGACAGGTCTATGACTCGGTCATCACCAAAGAACGCAAGGGAGAATATCTGGGAGGTACTGTCCAGGTAATTCCGCATATTACGAACGAGATAAAGGATCGTATCCGTGCCCTGGATGGTGACGCAGAGGTTGTGATCATCGAGGTCGGTGGGACTGTGGGTGATATCGAGAGCCTGCCGTTCCTGGAAGCCATACGGCAGCTGCGTTTGGAGATTGGTCCGCAGGACTGTGTCTCGATTCATGTCACATTGATTCCGTTCATTAAGGCCGCCGGTGAGCTTAAGACCAAGCCCACGCAGCATAGTGTGGCCGCGCTTCGTACCCTGGGTCTGCAGGCAGATATTCTTCTGTGCCGCAGTGAGACTCCTGTCCCCATGGAACAGAAGAAAAAAATAGCCCTGTTCTGTAACGTCGCTCGTGAACATGTCATTAGCGCGACAGACGTAAAGTCGATTTATAATCTTCCCCTCGCCTTCCATGAGGAGGGCCTGGATGAGGTGGTTCTCAACCAGCTTAGTATCTGGGCCCGTGAGCCGGACCTTTCACCCTGGAACCGTATTTCCTCTGTGGTGTCCGATCCAGACGGTGAATTACGGATCGGTATTGTGGGGAAATATGTCGATTTGGCTGAATCCTATAAGAGCCTGAATGAATCCCTCACCCATGGTGGAATCGAACACCGTCATAAGGTTAACCTTTCGTTCCTTGATGCAGAGGTTCTTGAGAAAGAAGGTCTGAAGGCGTTGGAAGAGGTAGACGCAATCCTGGTCCCTGGTGGGTTTGGAAAACGAGGGATTGAAGGTAAGATCCTGGCCGCTCGCTATGCTCGTGAAAATAAGGTCCCGTACTTCGGAATCTGCCTTGGAATGCAGGTCGCTGTCATCGAGTTTGCTCGAAATGTTGCCGGGCTCAAAGCTGCCAATAGCACCGAATTTGATGAGGCGAGCCCGAATCCTGTGATTGCTCTACTGCCCGAACAGCGCGATATCACGGACAAGGGCGCCACAATGCGTCTGGGGGCGTATCCTTGTGAGCTGGTGGAAGGCAGCAATAGTATTGACGCGTATGGTCAAAGTGAGATTCAGGAACGTCATCGTCATCGCTACGAATTCAACAATGATTTCCGGGATACGCTGACCGAAAAGGGCCTACGAGTTGCCGGTATCTGTCCAGGCCGCGACCTTGTAGAGGTGGTCGAACTACCGGATCACCCCTGGTTTGTTGGCTGCCAATATCATCCGGAATTTAAATCCCGACCATTCAAAGCTCATCCATTGTTTTCCGCGTTTGTGAAAGCTGCGATTGAGAATAAGAAGACGCGCAGTTGAACGTAGAAATCTTTGTGAAGGGTCGTCGGTTGAAACAGAGCAAAGTCATGATGCGCCGATACTTTCCCATACTTCTCCTCGCTCTCGGTACCTTTGGTGCTGGTCTCGTCGTTGTGCCGTCCGCCATGGCGCAAGAGCCCCAGGAGATCGTCGACCGTATGGTTGAGGAAAACCGGTTTGGTTTCGATACCGGAGTGGCAGAGGTGCATCTAAACGTCACCGACCGTAACGGCTATGTGAAGAAGCAGGTGTTGGAGAGCAAAGCAGATAAGAAAGGGCCGGGAGGTATGCGCCGCGCTCTGATTACATTTCTTCTACCCAAAGATGTAACCGGTACGAAGTTCCTCTCTTTGGAGAGTAAAGACGGGCAGGATGAACAATGGCTGTATCTCCCTGCGCTCCGCAGAAAACGCCGCATCCGTGGCGCCGCCAAACAGGGGCGGTTTATGGGAACCGATTTCAGTTATGCCGATCTGGATTTTGGAGATCTGCGTGAGGGAGCGGTGCGTAAACTGCCGGATGGGACCCTGGGAAAGAAAAAACGCCCCGTATGGATCATAGAGGTCGTGCCCAAAGCAAAGACTGGGGGCTATAGTAAGATCGTGATGTGGGTTGATCAGAGCTTTTACCTTCCGTTGAAGATTGAATTCTATGATCGGGCGGAGAAGCTGCAGAAAATCTTATCCGTGTTAAAACTAAAGAAGCGTGATGGTAAGCCATATGCGAGTAAGATTCGGATGAGGAACGTACAAGCCAATACATCGACCGTCATGGAAGTGCGTTCGCTTCAGGAACAAAAGGATATTCCTGATAATCTTTTCGATCCGAGTCTTCTGGCGCGATAAGCGGAGCGCACCGATGAAATCCTGGATTCCCGCAGCCGTGGTCATTGCCCTTGTTGCAGGGCTTGTCGGGCCAGTGCAGGCACAGAGCGCGCACGAGGACGACGATTTCGAGTTGGAGATTGAAGAGGAGTCCGCGACGCCCCCTCCCACGGTGTATCGTCCCTCCTCTATAGTCACAACCCGGGCTGTGATAGAGCTTCGTGACGATCTGAAACACGAAGCCGATGAAGATGTCTTTGAGCAGTATGGCCGCTTTGACATCTCGAGCTCGGTAGACCTCCGGCCAGGGGTTTTTACCAAGATATCGGGGCGGATACGGACCAACTATCGGGAGCATCAGTCCGAAGGGTTGGATATACCGTTCACTGGAGAGCTGGGTCGGTGGAGCTCCTCCCTGGAATTGCAGGATCTCTTCGTCGGTTGGAATCGAGAGGCCTTCAGCGTACGTCTGGGAAATCAGGTTCTGCCATGGGGCGAGACGGACTTTGGACGACCCCTGGACGTGCTAAATCCCTACGACTACAGAGATGGTCTCGCGGCCAGCACGGAGAGTCCTGCTGTGCCTACACCCATGCTCCGTTTGGACTGGCGCGCGAATTCCAAGGTGTCGTTCCAGGCGGCCTATCTGCCCACATTTGAGCCCCATCGCTTTCATGTCTTTGGGAGTGATCAAGCGCCGATGGGACTTCTGTCCGATGGTGTCTACGCACAGATCCTACCGATGATTACGGATTTCCTTGATCCCAGCCTATGGGATGTTGCCCAGCCTTTGCTTCAGGCGACAGAGAGGCCGTCCCACCCCATAACGGACGCGCAGGTAGGGACCGCTGTAAATATTCGACTTCAGGGGTTCGATTTCGGGCTTTACTACGCGTATCTGTACGACCGGTTCCCAGAAATGGAGTTCAATGAAGACCTGGCTACAGTTCTGATCGGAAGCCTGAATACCGGGTTCGATTCTGCACAATTCCTGGAGTTGCTCGCGGATCCGGATTTCAAAGAAGCGTATGATCGCGTGCAGGAGAATGGTGCCGATCTTTCGAGCCTGCTTGTTGGTCGGTATCGCCGGTTGCATATGGCAGGTATCTCCGTGGGCACCAGCCTGGGATCCATCGGAATTCGTTCCGATGTAGCGTTCTTCAGTCGGCGCACCCTATATGCAACGGATTTCCAAGCGATACAGTCGCCGGTTATCGTAGCCACCGCTGGCATGGACTATATACGAGGCGATAGCTTTGACATGGTTATCGAGGGGACTTCGCTTATTCTTCTCGATCCACCGGAGACCCCTCTTTTAGTACTCGATGATCATTGGGAGCAGATCTTTGGCTCCCTGCGATGGAGATTCCTGGACGACCGTTCCTTGCAGCTGTCGTTGGGCGGCATGGTTGGCCTGAAAGAGTTCGATTGGCTCGCTATGGCTGAGTTGCGATATCGGATTGGGCCGAGCCACGCGTTCGCTGTAGGTGCACGCATCATGGATGGGGAGCCCAACACTCTTGGTGGATTATTCGATAAGAATGATGAGTTGTTTCTACGATATGAATGGTTTTTGTAAGACGCCCACTCGTGATTCTGCCGTACGCTGGTTTCAGCCCCACGGTATGAGCGCGAAAGCGCCTATCTTAAATGCCTTTCCGAACGGCAATTTCTCCGGGGCTTGCCGTTTGCCAGTAGTGTGGCTTACAATCCAATCGACTTAGAGAACCGGGCAATAGGAAGAAACTCTATGGATGAACGTTTCCAGAACCAACGTACGCTGTTTGAAGACGGCTATGGCTATACGGCGACGGCTTTCGATACAGAGGCGGATGCTAATGTATTGCTAGAAGTCTGGACGGTGTCGGAGATACCCGGTGGAGAAGAGCTGCAAGCCGTTCGAGATGATGTAGGTGCTCTTGTTGGTGCTGATGTGGCCGCTGTGCCCATTCTCGCCGATCTGCTCATCGAAGACGGTAAAGTGGTTCTCGTATGGTTGCTGGAGGGGTTCACTCCTTTGTCTGTGGCAATACGCGAGAAGGGTACTCTAAGCCTTGAATCGGCCCTGGATATTCTTCATCAAGTGACCTTTGCGCTCGTTAGCGCTGGTGCCGAAGATGTCTTCCATCATGACCTTTCTACCGATTCGATCTGGGTGGCTGATTCCGGTTCTGGTACATCCGTACGAATTCTTCGCTATGGGGGACGCCATGTCTTCCCCCGATATACAACTGGTTTTCGAGGACCAATCTTCTGGGGTCGTCCTGAGTTCATGTCGCCGGAGCTCTGCTCTGGCAAAGAGGGAAATATCCAGTCGGATCTCTACAGTCTGGGGATCGTGCTGTTGACCATGCTCACAGGAAAAGCACCCTTTTCCTCGAGTAATCCGCGAACAACGATGAAACGGCAGATCTATGAGAAGCCGTTACCCCTTCGTCTCGCGAAACCTGGTTTAACGGGTGTAAGTGACGTTGACGATCTGGTTACAGAACTACTGGCGAAGACCCCAGCGCGAAGGATGGCGTCGCCGGAAGCTCTCCTCGAACGACTGGAGTCGTTCCGAATGTCCCACCTCGGTCATTTTGACTGGACGCCACAGGGAATGCCCCCGGGGCCCGCAGCGATCGAAGAGCCCGAGCCAGCCTATGAAGAGCCGGCCGCGGAACCGACGATTGAGACGGCGGTATATACGGGAACCAGTGTTACACCTGAGCCCGAATCTTTTGATGATACCGAGGATTCTGAGCTTGGATTTGACCCGGAGCCCGAGCCCGAACCCGAGCCGGAACCCGAGCCCGAACCGGAACCCGAGCCCGAACCGGAACCCGAGCCCGAGCCGGAACCCGAGCCCGAACCGGAACCCGAGCCCGAACCGGAACCCGAGCCCGAACCGGAACCCGAACCGGAACCAGAGGCCGAACCGGGACTCGCACCCGATGAGGATCCTTCAGAGTGGTTTGCGCCGGAAAAAGAATACCAGGAGACTGACCAATACCGGATCCCGGCCGACTCGCCCGAGTCCATGCCAGTCTTTGAGATGGATGCAGAGAGCCTGGAGGAAGCCGGAACGTCTGAGGAAATATATGGAAAGGATGGCTTTGGCCCCGAGCCGGACCCGGAACCTGTTGCCGATTCTGAGCGAGCGCCGTCCGAGGACCTCTCTGCCTGGTTTGACCACGCGGACGGGGACGATGATGACGGGGAACAGAGCTTCCACTTCCGGGTAAAGAGCGACTCGAAGCGGTTTATGATGGCTGTTGCGGGTGTCGCCGTCGTACTCGCAGCCGTTGTATTCTTGTTCCTGCGCGATACGGGCAAGAAGAAGGCCGTCGTTGAGGAACCGCCCTCTGATAATCCGGTTGTGGCCGACGTTGCTTCCTCATCTACCGATGTAGAGGCTACGGCGTCTGCGCCAGCCGATACGGCGGAAACGCAGGCTCCTGCGGAGGTCGTTGCTACCGCGGGTGATGTGGCGACGACGGCCGATACCACAGCGGAAGATACCGATGATGAGGATTACCGTGATCCGGAAGCTGTAAAGGCAGAGAAGGAGCGACTCAAAGCTCTTGAGGAGGCCCGCAGCGCTGTGGACGCAGGGAATGCCGCCTACCGGAAATCCAAATATAAGAAAGCGTTGGACCTGTATTTGAAGGCTGCCAAACTGGGTAGTGATGACGCGGATCTCGGTCGTAAGATCAAGAGCGCGGAAGAAAAATACGAGGAGCAGGTCGAGAAGCGTCGGCAGGCAAAAGAGCGAAAGCGGAAAGCTCGTGCTGAAGCGCGAAAGAAGGCCAAGAAAAAGAAGCGTGCCAAGAAGAAGGCCGCAGAAAAACCGGCATCGGATCCAAAGGTCGAATCACGAGCCGCACTGCGTCGTGGTACGAAACTCTTGAATTCGAATAAGCCGCAGGAAGCGCTACGGGAGTTCCAGCGAGCCAAGAAGCTACAGCCGCAATGGAAGATCCCGGACTTCTGGATTCGAAAGGCCAAGGATGCTGGCGCGAAATAAGGGCGCTGTCAGGGAGAAATAAACTCGTCCATGAGTTCGTCGGCTCCCGCCTTATCGGATGGGCCGCGGTCGCGTAGATTTTTCTTCGTGGCCTTCTCGGCGTCAGCCCAATATTTCTGGTGGAGTTTGAGAACCAGACGTACTCCGTATTCCGTATCAAAGGCGCGCAGTACGATTGTGTAGTCACCGTCGGTCCAGCGCGCGCCGACCACAACCCCGCTGGAACGGTCGGCATCGCGGAGCAATTGATCCGGGCGGCCGTAGAGAGCACTTAGAGCTGCCACCTGCTCGGGGAGCGGGCTCTCTGAATCCAGGCTGATGGCCGAGCCGTACAAACGGTCGTTATGAAATAGTAACCATCGCTCACGTCCCGTCGTTAGCTCTCGAAAGACAGAAGAGCTCTCGCCGATGGCCACATATTCAGCAAGGGGTGACAAACGATAGATACCGCGTTCTTTGCTTGTGTCGAACAACCCACTGCCCAGTTTCTCCGTTACATTCTTGATGTCACGGCGAATCTCGGCCTTTTTCACGGGGTCCGATGTATTTCGGATTCTGGTCAAACGGCCGTTCTCAAAAACCTCGCGCACATGTTGGATGCTCGTAAGTCGGTCTTTACCAAAAGGAAGCTCCAGGAGCTGCCGATACGGTGTGGCAGGGGGTTGGCTATACGCTGTCGTGGAAAGACCTGCCAGGAATACGCATACGATGAGAAGGCGGCTTGTCATGTGATTCGAACCTGATTCGTTGGTCTATACGTGGAAAATGGTTTGCACATATCGGGATTTTACTGTGTTCTTGGGCCTGGCGCGAACCTTTGGGATACGATTCACTTTGGGAAACATACAGAAACAACAAACAACCGATGATAGTTCATCCCGAGTAGCGGCTCCCTTCTTATCGGTTGTTGTGCTGGCATATAACGAGGAAGGGAATCTTTCCAGTCAGGTGTCGGCAGTTCTTAGCTGGTTCGATGAATTAAAGGCGAGTGACTACGCCTGCTGCCCGGATCTCCTGGAGCACCGTACGGGCCCGTTTGGAGAATTTGGTGAGCTGATTATTGTGAATGACGGGTCCACCGACGACACCGGTGATGTCGCCGATGCGTTGGGGAAAAGCGACGCGCGCGTTCGTGTGGTTCATCACGAGTCCAATAAGGGGATGGGGGCGACCGTTCGGACTGGATATGCGGCGGCAACGGGCTGCTTCGTGACCCAGTTGCCTGGTGATGGACAGGTTGGGCCCAAGACATTGGAACGATTCCTACCGCATCTGGCCGATGTAGACATGGTGCTGAGCGTGTATGAGGAGCGAGAGGATGGTGCCCATAGGAAATTCCTCTCCGCCGGTTTCCAGACGATGGTTCGGCTGATGTTTCGACACGACCCGCGTATTAATGGAACCATGATTGTACGTCGTGAGCTGGTGGAGAAGACTCCCACGAAGACGTCGACTTTCGTGGCGAACCTGGAACTTCCCTTTCGCCTCATGGATCGTGGTGTTGAGCACAGGGTGGTAGAGATTACGGCGATACCCCGACAGCGTGGACAATCCAAGGTCACCAATGTACGTCGTATCCTCCGTGTCGCAGGTGAACTCATTCGTCTACGGATTCGGGGTTGAACCAGGTATACTATCGTAAAGAGCGAGAGGTCTTATCTTGAAACGAAGTGTTGCGATCGAAGGGGTCGACCTGCATTTGACCCAGCCAGTTGTTCTGGACACCCAATGGGTGGGGCAACGGGAGGTTCTGGTGCAATTATTGGCGGCCTGGGCGGTCATTGGAGAACAGGACCTGCCCTTGAACCCGCGCTTGTTGGGAAAACCCGGCGTTGGGAAGACGACTCTGGCCTATGCAGCGGCCGCAAAGTTGGGCCTGGATGTCTATATTATGCAGGCTACGATGGATACTCGCCCCGAAGATCTGATCGTTGCTCCTGTTCTGGGGCCCGACGGAAGTGTTCGGTATATGGCGTCACCGTTGGTGTCGGCCATGGTACAGGGCGGCGTCTGTATTCTCGACGAAGGAAACCGAATGAGTGAGAAGTCCTGGGCCAGTCTGGCTCCTCTTCTCGATTACCGGCGCTATGTGGAGAGTCTGATCGCGGGGATCAAAATCACCGCGCATCCTGAGTTCCGGTTCGTTACGACCATGAACGAAGATTCGTCGACCTATGAAGTGCCGGAGTACATCCACTCTCGGTTGATGCCACAGATTTATGTGGATTTCCCCGATTCAGACGAAGAGCGGGCCATTCTCGAATCCCAGGTTCCCGGGGCGGACAACGAGGTGGTCGATTACGTTATGAAGTTCTTAAGTGCGTCTCATGAGGCCGATCTGCGCTATACGGTACGGGATGGGATTAACATTGTTCGCTACGCCATGAAGCTGATTCACGAAAAAGAGAGTGCGTCGCCCGGTGAAGCGTTTCAGCTGGCCCTGCGCTTATCTCTGGCGGCCGATGATATTGGTGTTGTGGGGCCGGAGGACTAAGAATGGTTCCGGCCACAGTGGACTATGGGAAGTTGGCTCCGGAGGTTGCGGATGGCGTCCGGTTACTCCCAGTGGTCCATGATAGCGCCGATATGGGGGCCGTGGTCCGCGCGGTTATAGAGACACTGCAGCCCTGCGCGATAGCTTTGGAGCTGCCAACCACCTTTGAAAAACATGTGCAACGAGCGGTTCGACGTCTCCCCGAGATCTCTTTAATTCTCTCCGTTCCAGAGGGAGAGGAGGCTCTTGTATGGACCGTTACACCGGCGGAGCCGTTTGCTGTTGCAGCACGTTGGGCACAGGAAAACGATCGACCAATGTTCTGTATCGATCCCGATATTCGCTATGTGGAACGCCATGTGGATCCGGTACCCGATACGCACGCCATATGGACTCTTGGCCCAGCCGACTTCCTTAGCACTATCGCAGAGCTTTGTGGTGACAGTGGTGCCAGCGCCGATGATCGCCGCCGCGAACAGGGTATGGCGTACCATATTCAAACGATTCGCAAGAAGCATACAACTGGGCCTGTTCTGGTCTTGGTCGGGGCCGCCCACGCCCACCGACTGGCGGAAGACATCAATTCGGATGTTGCCCAGCCTCTGGCTCGAGTGCGCCGTACGCAGATCGAGGTCCGGCATGTCCATCCCGATAGTCTTACAGCGCTTCTTTCGGATCCTCCTCTGGTACACGCTTGTTACGAAACCCTCCATCAAGGGGTTCCATCCGAGGCCCCGGAGATTGATGAAGCGTCTTCCCAACGGATCTCTCTACAGAGGGGACATCTTCAACTGATCAGCCGGGGCGCAGACGCAACCCCCAGGGAGCGTCGAAAGGCGGCTGTGGCCTATGCCTGTTTCCATTCGGTCCGGGATCTGGCGCCGGGCTTTTCGTATCTGGACCGGTCGGCAGTAGCACGGGCCGTCTGGCATATTGCCACGCATTCCTATCAAAACCAGACCCTTGAAACGGTGGCAGGTTGGCAAAAGCGCTTGTTTTTCGACTATAGCCGCCGTCAGGCGCGGGTGCAGGGCCGACTGCTCGGCGGATTATACGAGTGGGTTGTTTCGGCTCGGGGGGTAGCCGACGACAACCTGGCCTGGGAGGTCTTCGCTGCTTCGTCTGCATATCCCTGGCAGGGAGAGGAGTCGGACGCTCCTGTGGTTCGTATAGACGGCGATGAGCTGGATCTGGGGACACGAAAGGTTCGCTTTCGACGTCGCTTCTTTCGTGTCAAAAAGCGTCCGGTTCGGATACCGGTTCGAGAGCGGCCCGAGACCGACAACCCAGATGAATGGCTAAGAGGCTTTAATTCCGACCATATTGTCTCCTATCCACCGGAGGATATTGTGTTGGAGGATTACGGTCGTTTTCTACAAAAGAAGGCCGTGTCGATCCTTTCCGCCGAACGAAGCCGTTCGGAACCCTTCAGCGCCAGCATGCTCGACGGAATCGATATCCGTGAGACGATGCGAAATGTGCACGACGGTCGGATCTATGTGCAGGAGCGCGGACGGGTTAAAGGAGAAGCGGGGTCGGTCGTTGTGATCTTTGATCCGGATGTTGAAGGTACCCGGTATCCTCATATGATGACCTGGCTGGGAGAGCACGATCAGGAATCGGATATGGCCTTCTATACGACCAATCCGATGAATCAGATCGTTGGGCCCGGCATTATGCGTGCGACCTATGGCGGGTTCATGCTCAGCTGGCCACGAATGCGACTCTTTGATGTCTGGGCCGATCCGGATTATCGATTGGCACAGTCCAAGCCCGATGTGCTTTTGATGGCGGCGGTGGACTATAGCGTCGACACCATCGTCGTACATGTGGCCGAGAAGCCTCCCTCGTCCGCGATGCATACCTATGCAAGCCGGCGGGGAAAAAAGATCACATATATTCCTCTGGGATCGCTGTCGACCCTGGCCCTGAAAAAGCTGCGCGTGGTGCATATTCTTTCCGGGCCCGACAAACGCTCCATCGTCAAAGACTATCTATGGTGAAGGCTCGGTATTCGTTGCGTTGTGAGGAAATACAGGATGCATCATAATGCAGTTCATCATGGACCAGCACTACTGGCGAAAGACACGGGAGAGGATGTGTTGAACCGAACAGGTATCCACCTTGCACTATTGGCAACAGGTCTTGTATTGGGCCTGGGATGTGGGCATACGAAAACGAAGATATCTGTCGAGAAGAGTACGGACTGCACGACCGTCTGTAATCATACGGCTGATCTGGTCTTACGATCCGGCGAGGTGCCGGAGTCGGATAAAGCTATGATCCAATCCGAAACGGCCAAGTGCGTTGAGATGTGCACGAACAAATGGGAGCCGTTTCATACCCCGAAAATGGCTACATGTGTGATGGCGGCCCAGGATCTAAAAGCGGTGGCGGCTTGTAACGAGATGGCGAATACGTCCAAACGATAATGAAGACCGACACCCATACACCAGAAGTTGCAGAGCAGACCGAAGTCGATCGGCTGTTTCGTCGTCTGCGTGGGCTGGAACAACAGCAGCTTCGGCGGGGGTTCCTATTCGACCTGGTGCAGAAGACCCCCAAGCAGTTTGTGGCCTTGTTCGTTCTGGCCTTTGAGCGCCGCGATCAGAGACCAGGACGTGAAGTCTATCTGGACTGCCTTCGTCTGCTCTCCGATATCGAGGGGTTGAGCTATTCTATCCGGGAAGAGGCGTATATATGCGCTGTCCAGAGTGGGAATCCAGTTCTCCGAACGGCCTTTATTGAGCAGTCGAAGTCCATCGGTACCAAAGTGGCGTATAATCTTCCGGAATTGGATGAGATCACTCTGGGGCGTCGTAAATCTCTGGCGAGAACCGCCGATCGGGATATGCGAATGAAGCTTATCCTGGATACCGAGCCGAGCGTCATCGCGATGCTTCTTCGAAATCCAAGGATATTAGAGTCCGACGTTCTTCGTATCGTCAGTCGACGCCCCGTACCTGTCGGTGTGCTCGAAGTCGTCTTTCAGAACGGTGCCTGGGGGAATCGGCCGTCGGTGATCGAGGCGCTCGCCTACAATCCGTACACCTCACCGTCGTTGGCTTGCCCTCTTGTTCCTCTATTACCAAAGGCGGTCCGAGATGGGCTGAAGTCCGGCTCTTTTATCCATGATTGGGTACGAGCTGCAGCCGAACATATGGATGGGAACAGCGAACCTTTCGAAGCGATCTTCGGTGGGAACGCAACCGATTAACCGCGGGCATTACCTGTAAATTGCAGCCCTCGAATTAAGACCGTCGGTACGATGGCAGCGCTTGGTACGCTCCATCCTGTGCGTACGGCTCGTTGTTCACGGGTCAGCGCGTCCACGCGTTGGAAGGCCTCGATCATACTATCCGTGAAACGAAGCATACCCACACTGGGGCCGAGGGTTCCGTTTTCGATGAGGAATGTGCCATCGCGGGTAAGCCCGGTCATCATGCCTTTGGGGGGATCCAGGAGCCCATTCACATAATGGAATCGTGTAATCCATAGACCACGTTCGACCCGATCGAGGAGGTCTTGCTCGGTATGGTTTCCTCCGTCCAGAACGAGATGGTTCACGGTCGGCCCTGTGTTTCCAGCGAAGTCTCCATTATTGGCATGGCCCGTGCTCTGGCAACCAGCGCGACGAGCCGTATTTCGGTCCCAGGCGACGCCTTTCGCGACACCATTCTCTACGAAGACCACCCGCTGCTTGGGAGTCCCTTCCAGATCGAAGGGCTGGGGTAGGCCCAGGCCATGGTCGCATAAGGCGTCGTCGGAGAGGGTGATATTCGGGCTCATCACGGTTTCACCGACCCGGCCCGTCATGAAGGAGCTTCGATCCTCCAGGCTTTTTCCCGTCAGCCCGATGGAGCCCAGCCAATCGAGCACCTCGGTGACGGCCTCTGGCTCCAGAATTACATCGTAGGCACCCTTATCCACCTCGACATATGTTCGCGCTCGTACACATTTTTGTACGGCCCGATCCGCGAGCTCTGTCAACGCAAGATGGCTACGTCTATGGCCGATACCAGCGCTATAGCCAGAGATATAATCGTCATGTTCATCGACCGCGATGACCTGGGCTTCAGCGCAGGTCTGGGAGAAGTCTTTTCGTAGCCCTTTGCTGTTGACCAGAAAGAGCTTCGTAGAGCGGTGCTCCAGGCGGCCCGCCAACTCCACACGGTCACTCTGTGCACGAGCAAAGAAGGGGACCAGACCATCTGTGATGTAGCCCGGAGAGCGGAGGCATTCCAGGATCTCCGGATCGGAATAATCCGTAGCCAGATCTGTCGCCTCGGTGCTGGCGTCGGGAGGTGTGTCTTCCCCGAGACCGGTACGTCCGACGGCCACCGCCCGTTGCATCGTGTGGCGCAGCTGGTTATCCAGATCTTCCAGCCCTGCACCCTGTAATGTAATGTCTGCTACGCCACCGCCAGCCCAGATGCGAACAATGAGTTGGAGGTTTGCCACCGATGAACTCTGTGTGACCACGTTATTCGCATAACGAACCACTTCACCACGCAGATCTTTTACCGAGAACGAGAAATGATCGGGCTGGAGTGCTAGTAGGGCCTTTTCGGCTTTATCCACAACGGGAATTGTCATGACGCACGCACCTGCACATTGCGGAATCGAGCCGGTGCGGTTCCATGGCCGACATGCATAATCTGGGGGGGATCTCCTTTTCCGCAGAAGAACCAACCCCACATACGCCAGTCCTGTAGACCACCGATCGCGTCACAGCTACCCCAGAACTCAGGGGTGATCCCCGTGTAGACCGGGTTTCGGTAGAGTTGACCGAGTTTTCCACCCTTGATCTCTCGGGCGAGCTCGCAGCCGAATTGAAAGTTGAGCCGATGGTCATCGATCGACCAGGAACGATTGGTCTGGATAAGGAGTCCCTGATCGGTGCCGGCGATGAGATCGTCCAGGGAGCCTCCCGATCCGGGTTCCAGGTTGATATTCACCATTCGTACGATGGGCTCCGAATGCCAGGACTCGGCACGGCATGCCCCAATGGGATCGCAACCCAGACGCTTGGATGTGGCTCGACTCGTAAGATAGCCACGGAAGATACCGTCACGAACCAGGTCGACTTGCCCTGCGGGTACGCCTTCGTCATCCCAACCAAAGGTGCCAGGTCCCAGAGGAGTTGTGGAGTCCGCAACCAGGGACACCTCGGGGCTACCGTACTTGAATTCCTTCTGGAGGAGATCGGGGGTGAGGAATGAGGATCCCGCCAGAGAGAGCTCCTCCCGCAGTGCCCGGTCCGCCTCTGTGGGATGGCCACAGGATTCATGAATCTGTAGTCCAAGCTGGTCGGTGTCGATGACCAGATCGGTGCGCATCTCGGGGCATGGTGGTGCATGGCAAAGGGCGATAGCTTCTTCACGAATGCGATCCACATGGGCCGGTAGATCGAGAGAATCAAAAACCTCTTCACCGCCCTGGAGCACATTTCCTTCGAAATCTTTGGGATAACTGCGTTGTTGAACCTGGCCGTTGTCTTCGGCGATGGCGCTCATGCCGCCACCGTTCAAGGTGATGGTCTGGTCGATTCGTGAGCCATGCATGGTCGCCAGAAGTGTATGGCGGCGCATCATCACCTGGCTCGCGTTTGCGACCTGAATTCGATCGTCTGTTTTCAGTGCGCTAGCCAGCTGGGATAGACGATCGATACGTTGGTCAAGGGGCACCTGGAAGGGATCACCACCTGGGGTGGGGGTGATATAGACGCCCTGCTCGGCCGGGGGCGGCGCGAACTCCATTGTTTCGTACGTCACCGTATTACTGGCTTTCGCCATAGCGACCGCTCGTGCGAGCCCTTCTCGTAGGGCCCTGGGATCGGAGCTTGGGCAGCCCGCGTAGCCGGTGGCCTGGCCGATACGAACACGAACACCGACACCCGCATCGGATAGATCGGAACAGGTCTGCAAGCGGCCGTTCCGTACTGTGACCCATTCGAGTCGACGGTCTACGTAGCGTAGGTCGGCTTCTGTACAGCCGAGCTTACGCGCTTCCTGGGCAATTTCACTGAGCAGATCGAGCCGTTCGGACATGGACCCCTCATTGGTGGCAATGGAGACCCAGCATGGCCGGGATCGGGAAATGTCGTCAAGTGGTTGTGGGCCAGGAGACGAGATTTATTACGTTATCTAGGAACCGAGAAGCTTCTGATCACGGAGCCATTCGGCGATCTGAATCGTATTTAACGCGGCGCCTTTACGGATGTTGTCCGAGACAACCCATAGGGCTAGTCCATGTTCCACGGACCGGTCGGGTCGGATGCGGCCGACGTAGACCTCATCACGCTCTGCGGTCGCGGTTTGGTGGGGGTAGACGTGATTGGCGAGGTCATCCACCACCGTTACACCTGGGAAACTATTCAATGCTTCCCGCGCAGCGTCGATGTCGATCGGACGCTCAAATTCTACGAATACAGCTTCGGCATGCCCAAAGAATACGGGGACCCGCACACAGGTGGCTGTTATGGGCAGATCGGGCAGGTCCATGATCTTGCGGGTCTCGACCATCATCTTCCATTCTTCCCGGGTATAGTCATCTTCGACGGGAACATCGATGTCAGGAATGCAATTGAAGGCGATCTGATGATCGAAAACACGGCGCTCGTAGGGGATACCATTCAACAACTGACTGGTCTCGTCCTGAAGCTCGTCTATGGCGCTCTTTCCTTTACCGGATACGGACTGGTAGGTGGAGACAACCACCCGCTTCAGTCCCGCCAGATCGTGCAAGGGCTGTAGGGCCATAACCATCTGAATGGTGGAGCAGTTTGGATTGGCGATAATCCCCTCGTGGTTGCGAGCATGTTCCGCGTTGATCTCGGGAATGACGAGTGGAACACCTTCCTCCATTCGATAGGCGCTGGAGTTGTCGATACAGGTGGCGCCTGCTTTTACAGCTACCGGAAGCCAGGCCTTGGAGGGCCCACCGCCTGCGGATGAAAGAACCAGGTCGATGTCCTCAAACGCTTCGGCCGACGTGGCTTCAACAAGCTTGGGATCGTCATGAAAGTCGATGAACTCACCCGCACTTCGTTCGGTCGCCAGGAGGCGTAGTTCGGTCACAGGAAAGTTGCGGTCTTCCAGAATTCGCACCATCTCTCGACCGACCAGACCCGTAGCGCCAAGTACTGCTACACGCATGAATGTACCTCTCCACTCGAATAGTAAACCTTGAAGGGAGAGCACCTTGCCCCGGTGGACGGGGCCATGTCAACGGACTTTTCCCGTTTGGCTTGGATTGGCCCACCGCAGATACGTGGGAATTCAGCCAATCCAACGATCGCCGAAACCCCATGAGATTAAGGGGGATTTTGGAATACTACTAGATCGCGTACGCGTGAACTGCTAGGTTGTCCGCCCATGAATCGGCCCCAGCCACAAAACGCGAACGTCTCTAGCCGACTTACACTCAATGAGTGGATGCAGGCTGGTTTGCATGCTGTCGCCTGTATGTCTCCTTCGGGGGGATATGGAATGGTCGATGTGTTGGCTCGAGACCAGACACGCCCAGTTGTGCGCCTCACCTTTGGTGAGAGCATGCCACGCCTTCTTAAGGACCTGGTCGATGTGGTCCTCGATGACCGCCGTCATGCACACATCTCGACGGAAGCCCGCGAGCTGGGAACGTCGTTGAAGCGTAGCCTGGATGGCTATCCTTCCCAGGGGCGAGTCGCACCACGAAGACGGGCCGGTGTTCTCCATCTCCTGTCTCGTATGTTGTATGCCGTAATGGAACAGACCCCGATGTTGTTGGTGCTCGACCTGCGCCGCTATTCGGACGCTGTGGAATTGGCAGAATCCCTCGCGAACCCCTGGCAAAACCATCAGCTCTCACGGTTTTCTCATCGCAAGCCCAAGGGCAGACTCCTGCTCCTTATTCCAGATGGTCAGGAGACCGATGTCCCACGAATTGAAGCCCCGCATGCGATGGCGGTTCCGGATCCTGTCCGGCGTAATCCGATGGCGTATTCACGGTTGATCGTACCGGACCTGTCCGACGATGCACAGCAATGCTGGTTCGCGCTCGATACATTGGCTCGACTCGTGCACCGGGACGCGCTTCCGGGGCTGACGATGTTGTCGCAGACCAATGTAATACGGGCATTGAACGAACTCGCCGACGCAGACGTTGTGGAGCTGGATTCTGATTATGTGCAAACCAGGCTTCCGTTTCCCGCTGGGGGTGGAGCGACGGACCGCCAAACGGCGTTTGTCGAGCTTCTGGCCACCCATTATCGATTCACCCGCGATCCAGACAGCGCATGTGATCTGGCACGACTCGCGCCTCTTCGATTCGTAGCCTCCGGATCCTTATGGGGCCTTGTTCCCGACACGGTTCGCCAATTACGAACACAATGGCGTCATGAGGCTGCGATTCAACTAGCCTCTATCGGCTCTGGAGCAGACGAGGTCGTATGGGAATTGGCGCGTACTCTGCTTGATCAGGGGCGAAATAACGAAGCCATTGAAGTTCTAACACCTGTCCCGGCGATCGACTCCGATACCGTACGACAGAGCTTCGCTGCACTGGTGCAAGAAGGAATTGAGAACCAGGCCGATGATCTGCTTCGGCATCTCGCTCAAGACCCGGTTGATGGCGAGGCCGGAACCTGTCTGAAGGCACATATCCTCTATGCGGACGGAGAAGCCGAGAAGGCTTTGGAGTTATTAGCGGAGGTGGGCGACTCGGAATCGACCGCGTGCCTGGTACGCTCTCGCTGTAATCTTCTTCTGGGCCGGATCGAATCGGCACGAGAGGATCTGCAATCTCTTGGACGCGAGCACCTTCAGGTGGGGTCGGCACGTACTCGCGGAAATATGGCGATTGCTTTGCTTTCCGAGGGGCGCTACGAGGATGCAGCCTCGGAATTTGAGGCCGTCTCGCTGCTTTTTGAGCAGGCCGGGCTGGGATTGGAACGCGCGATCACTTTGGCGAATATGGCTATCGCCCGTGAGTATCTGGGCCACTATGGAGTCGCAGAGGAAGCCTTCAAAGATAGCGTGCAGCAACTGGATGTTCTGCCGTCTTTCCATGGGCGGATTCGTAATCTTCTCGCTCTGGCCGACGTACAGACGACCATTGGCCGTGCAGCCTCGGCTCGGCGACTCTGTGCTCTGGCGGAAGAATCTGCGAAACAGGCGGGGCATACGAAACTTGAAATCGATGCGATTATTCGGCGAGCCCGTGCGTTCATGATGGATGAACAGTACGTCGCAGCCGACGGACATCTGGATCGTGCGCTGACTCTATGTGTGGAGCCGGAAGCGGAGCGAGATGCCCGGATTCAAATTCTACGAATGCAAAACACGCTACTGGCTGGTGGAACGCTGAACGATCCGGGCCAAGCGCCTGCGGAGATCGGACTCTCTACACGCCAGGCCTGGGATTGGACACGGGCCTGGAGTCTAGCGGTGACAGAGTCAGAGCGTGCGATTGCTATTCTTGCACCTCTGATTGAGCAGTCGGATCAGACCGGTGACGCGGCGCTACGTTGGGAAGCCCGTATCATCTTGTCTGCTGCGTACCGTTCCCAGGGGGAGAGTGGGCAGGCCAATCGTGTCTTACGTGAGGCGCGAACGATCATTATTGAGTTAGGGGAGTCGGTATTGGATTCGGACCGTGATGGCTTCATTGGACGACCGTGGTTCAAGAAGCTTGAAGGGTTTGCACAGAGGCAGGAGAAACGAATGGAACAGCCGACTCAGCCTGATATCGTAACAAAACCGTCCCGAACCCCTGGCCGAATAGCAGGGCAACACCCTGCCTTACTTCGCACCCTCGCGTTGGCCGAGCGGTATGCATCGTCCGATGCACCGGTTCTTCTTGAGGGGGAAAGTGGTACCGGGAAAGAGCTGGTGGCCGAGGTTATTCATTCCTGGTCGAACCGAAGCCATGGTCCGATGGTACGTGTGAATGTGGCCGCACTCGCCGAAACCTTATTGTTGTCCGAGCTCTTCGGGCATGAACGAGGTGCGTTTACGGGTGCCTACCGCAAGAAGCCAGGAAAATTCGAGCTGGCCAATGGTGGTACATTATTCCTCGACGAGATTGGTGATCTTTCTATGGGTGCGCAGGTGGCCTTGCTCCGCGTGCTTCAAGACGGGACCTTCCATCGTGTCGGTGGCACGGAGATTGTTCGTTCCGATGCGCGCGTTGTGCTTGCCACGAACCGAAATCTGAAGGAGCTGGTTGATCAGGGCCGATTCCGCCTCGACCTCTATTATCGTATTTCGGGCATGACCCTGGGTTTACCGTCTCTACGCAATCGAATCTCCGATCTTCGGGCGCTCGCCCATTCGATTATTGCAGAGCTTCCCTTTGCAGAGGATGTAGAAATCGATTCGGACGCGTTTGATGTTCTGGAGACCTACGATTGGCCGGGCAATACGCGGGAACTACGAAATGTTCTGGAGCGACTGATCCACCTCTCCGAGAACGGTCGTATTACGGCCGATCTGGTGCGCCTATTTGGCCCCGGTGAAGCGAAGGGCTTGAACTCTACCGAGGACCGCCCCGTATCGTTGGATGATTGGCAGCTGACACCCGGCTTCTCGCTCAAGCGCCTCCAACGGCAGATAGAGTTGGAATATATTGCCAAGGCGATGAAGCAATCGGATGGGAATATTGCGGCGGCGGCCCGTCTTTTGGGAATGACACGTACGATACTGTCTCGTAAAGTGAAGGAGTACGGGTTGAAATGATAGCTCGGTTCCATACGATTCTGCTGCTGTTGGCCCTGGTTCTCCAGGCCTGTGAGCCGGTATCTGATTCTGGCCTCTTTGAGGATGGCGCACAGGTCAATCCGAATGAATCGGTGGGCTTTATCACCGACTATTCCCTATCGACCGAGACAAACGATGTGATGATTATGGTCCGGCTCTCCAACGGGGTTGAGACCTCCTGGTCACAACAGGATCTCTGTCTTTTCTGGCTACAGAATAGCTTCCAATATGGTGTGGAGATCCCACAGGAGATCATCGATGCCTGTGCGGATTACTATGCCAACGGAGCCGACGGTCATGGCGATCCCACACCGGCGGACGAGAACCCGTTAGATCACGGCGATCCCACTCCGGCGGTTCCGCTACCTGGTGATGATGCGCCAGGGCATGGCGATCCAACACCGGCCGATGAGATGCCGGCTGGCCACGGTGATCCTACCCCGGCCGACGGAAGCTCCAATCCTGCTGGCCATGGTGATCCAACGCCTGCTGATACCGGTACCGACTCGCCCGAACATGGGGATCCAACGCCAGCCGACGAAGGAACAGAATCGGACGAAACCGAGGACGAGACCGAAGGATAGCCGGTCGGCTCAGGGGGCTTCTACGATACAGTCGAATTTACCGCGTACTTCGTGGGAACGACCGTTGGCCAGATCTTCACACTGGCCGGAGACACGACCTTTGGCTCTATCATCCAGGGTCGTAAGCCGGAGCTCCATGCCGCGGTATTCCGACGTCAGTCGGTAGCTGTGGTTCTGATAGACCCGGTCTTCACCCGACTGAACAGGGACAGCCAGCTTTAAAACAAAAAGCCCGGCTTCGAAGGACATGCCTGCGCTGGGGTTTCCCTGGTTCTCTTTAATCTCCAGAAAGAACATGGATCCGTCAGCATTGGTCCCCACAAGCTGTGCGCTTCGGGGCTTTTCCGTTGTGCGAAACAGGCAATTGTCGAGCACGAGACTTTGTTGGCCGACTTCGATGGTCAGCTGACCCGGATCCCTATTCTCTTTCTCCTGCTCTTGCGTAGGAGCACATGCCATGCTCAGAAGCAGGATAAACCCAAGGTTCATGCAGAGAATGTTTCGTAGCGTGACCACATGAAAGCCTTGCCGGATCCATATAACAGGGTCAAGTCTCTTCTACTTTTCCGGGGACGAGTATGCCGATTGTTCGTCGTATTAGCCGGAGAGTACGACGATCTCAAGTCCTTGCGCGCTTGCTTCGTCCAAGGCCTCGCAGAGGGGTTCTATAAGCTCCTCCATGAGCTCGATCCCATACTCCTCGCTGAACTCATCCAGTTGGTTGTCGTTCAGGTCTGCAGCCGAGAGAACGTCTGCGAGCTCCGTCACTTCGTCGGGGTCGAGATACCCAATATCATGAGGGGTACCGGCCGCATCGATCGCTTTGAATGGAGGTGGCGGATTACTGAAGAAGTGTGCGTCCAGATTATAATCGATGAGGTGTCCCATAGCTCGGAGAACGGTCTGAAGGCTTGGAACGGATTCCATCGTTTCCATATCGACTTCGGTCCCAATCTGACGCACGATCTCGGTGATTGCCAATGTATGAATCAAGTCGAGATGAACGGGAGGGGTTGAGGTCGTTATAAGGGTCTCGATAGCTAATGCTACGGCGTCTTGGATATCAGCGGGCAAGTTGGATGCAGACAGGCTCTCCTGAGCGTTTGCGATCACGTCTTGATCATTGGATCCGATCACGTCGTCGATCGTTCCTTCCTTCATGAGGTACAGCTTTACGCTGAGAGATATCATGGGCGCGGGTCCTCTTCGATGTAGGATTGTCTAGGTTCGTAGATCTGAATCCACGGTACTGATAGCCAAAACGCACAATTTTATCGCGCTTGTCAAAGAAAACCTGACACGAGCTGTCGTCGACGATTTCGAGCCCATTGTTTTCAGCTGGATGTGGCGATCATAGCCACTCCGCCACGGCGTGGGTCTCCGGCCGCACTGAACTGTCCGTTCGCATCTGTACCGGCCGCATGGACACCACCAAAATAAAGATTGGTCTGGTTCCATCGGTTGATATGCATGCCCTTCTGCGCCAAGCTGTTCACGATAGCCGTGTCGATACCTGGCTCGATATCAAGGATACCGTTTTCCAGGTGTACTCGCGGATGTTGCGTCGCGTTGGCCATGGATTCATTGCGGGCCAGATGATGCAATACCACTTGTAGAATGGCTGAGCGTAGCCGGTTACTTCCACCACTACCGAGGGCAACAATTCGTCCATCCGGTGTTTCGGCGATCGTGGGGGCCATCATAGAGGGCAGGCGTATACCTGCGTCATATCGATGGAAGGAGCCAGGATGCAGATCTTCTTCTCCAAGCATATTATTGATGTGGAATCCGAGCTCCTCGATCCACACGGTTGAACCTTCTCCATTACTGGTCGTTACCGAGCAGACGGTGCCGTCGCCTGCGACGACGGAGATGTGGGTTGTGCTCCCCACAGCGGAGGAGGGGACCGGTGTGGCCAATCCATGGGGCTTCTCGAGCCACGCCTCATAGCGTTGACGGTATCTGTTCTGGATGTCTTGGTTTCGGTGCTGCACGCCGCCGTAGCCCGTCAAAAGAAGTGGATCGACGATTTCGTTCCGAAAGGAGTCGGTGGCTGCCTGGGCTGCTGCAAGGCGAATAATAGCCGCTTCACCGAAGTCGTGAAGGCGTTCTGTATCGGCCCCGAGAATATCCAAAGCGAAGGCGATGAGGGGGCCACCCAGCCCTGGTGCGGGGGGCATATGTAGGCGAATATTCCCCAGGCTACTTTGTTCGGAAGGTGTTTCTTTGACTCGATACGAGCTGAGATCTTTCGAGGTGAGATACCCGTCGGCTGCATCGACAGCGTCGATCATTTTCTGGGCGATATCACCTCGGTAGGTGGGCTCTGCGCCACGTTGCGCGAAGTCCTCGAGGTAGGTAGCCGCTTGTGGCAATAGTAGACGGTCGCCCGACCTGGGTAGAGCACCGTTGGGACAATAGAAGGCGTGTCCCATGTCGGAGCCACAAGCGATATCCTGGAGAATGTCTACCATCTGTGCCAGCGCGTCTGTGACCACGATGCCATCTCGCGCGGCCTGTATGGCCGGTTCGACCAGACGAGACATGGGTAGGGTTCCAAAGCGCTTGGATAGGTGTTCCACGCCCAGAGGCAGGCCGGGGACCGCGATGGATCCACCTCCTACGTGAAAGACCTGGTTCGTACTGCCAAAGTCGATGTCGACCCCATGAAATCCCCGCGTACGGCGCTCTGTGGTCAGCTCGAGGCCAAGACCCGGCGTGTCGACGAAGAAATCGACGGAATAGACCTCGCCATTTGTATCGCGAACGGTTGCATATCCTCCACCGCCCAGACCCGTTAATGGGCCCTCAGCGATCGTGCTGACCAGGATCGCAGCGATAGCGGCATCGATCGCGTTACCTCCCTCCAGGAGGATCGCATGTGCTGCGGCTGCTGTGTCCGGGTGACCGGCAGCTACGGAGCCCAATGCTCGTCCCTGTTCGTTCTTCGCCATGGTGAGAATGCCCGCCTCTCTTCAACCGTGATGAGCGTAGGTTGGTGCAACCTGCGTGTCAATTTCGTTCACGGGCGCACCACTCTTCAGCGTCGCTTCTTGGGAGATCTGCGCACCACAAGCTCTAAATGATCGTGACGTTCGGTATCCTCTGCCGTCTTGTCCGATGGTTTCATGAGCCCACCGACGGTCTGCGCGGCTTTCTCGGAGCGCTCGAAGAGCCATTCGATCCGCGCCTGGAACCGCTCGTCTGTGTCGAGAAAGTTCGTCAACCATGGGATCATTTCAGCCTTTACCGTTTCACGTATTCGCACGGGCCAACACGAGCGCCAACCATCGGTAAGGCGGGCAATGTCGATGGCATCTCTGGTGGGGAGAACCTGTACCAATAAAGAGTCCAGGTCCTGCAAGATCTGGCGAACTTCCGATAACGGTACAGACGTGGGGTCGTCCCGAAGTCTCTGTTCTATCTGAAATGTGGACGCCAGGATCTGGCGTGCCTGGGTACGCTCTTCTCGTGGTATTTCCATGACGCGAGAGGCGAGATCTTCTCCGAACATCTGCAAAAGATCGGCGATGTCACCCGGGTTCATGACCCCAGTCCGTCGGTCGTCGAGAGGACTTC
The DNA here is from genome assembly GCA_002728755.1 of Myxococcales bacterium. Lineage (GTDB taxonomy): Bacteria > Myxococcota_A > UBA9042 > UBA3505 > UBA3505 > UBA3505. The sequence continues at coordinate 12,219 of PBVT01000123.1, read as the reverse complement.
AGACAGGGTGTTCAGGAAGGCGGTGTTCTCATTCGGAGTACCGATGGTGACCCGAAACGCGTTCGGTAGACCAAAGGCCTTTAGCCCACGAACAATGATACCTCGCTGCACCATTTGTTCGAGCAGAAGCTCCATAGCGTTGGCTGTATCACAGGGCACCATTAAGAAATTCCCAGCGGAGCGGACGGGTTCGAATCCCAGCTCGCGCAGCCCCTGCATCACGCGGACTTTTTCTGTCTGGTTCATGGCGAGGCCACGCCGCATATGCTCCTGGTCTTCCAGGGCTGCGACTCCACCTTCCAGGGCCAGCACGCTGGGCTCAAAGGGAAGCCGTACTTTGCGAATATGGCGGATCAGGTTTTCATGTGCGAGGCCGTAACCGAGCCGGAAGCCCGCCATGCCGTAGGCCTTGGAGAAGGTGCGCAAGGTGATCACATTATCCAGGCGGTAGCGCATGGAGTCGGGTAGATCGGGCAAATCCTGCGCATACTCAAAATAGGCTTCATCCCAGATCACCAGAACATGTTCCGGTACCCGTTCCATGAACCGGGTGAACTCGTTCGCGGTTATATAGGTACCCGTGGGATTGTTGGGGTTGGCCACATAGATGATCTTGGTTCGCTCGTTAATGCGGTCTGCGATGCCTTGTAGATCAAATCGGTAGTCCGGCGTCATCGGAACGCGATGGGTGAGCACACCACGGGAGGCGATTAAGACGTTGAACCCGATAAATGTGTTGTCGCTGGTAATAGCTTCATCATCGTCCAGGAGAAAGGCTCGGATAATACAGGCCATGATCGATTCACTGCCCGATCCCAGAACCAGATTCTCTGGCTTAACGCGGAAGTGCTCTGCGAGCATTGCGCGGAGTTTGGACTGCCCAGCCGATGGGTACCGGTGCACATTCTTCAGGGAATTCTGCACAGCGGCTTCTACGGCTGGGGATGGACCCAACGCGGATTCGTTGGAGGCCAACTTGATGACTTGCGATAGACCGTACGCTTCACGGATCTCTTGTTCCGTTCGTCCCGGTTCGTAGGGACGAAGTCTAGCGACAGCATCGGGTACTAAAGGTCTTCGAGTCATAGAGCTGACCTTATGACGCCCGGCCTGATTTTTCCAGGCCTTTTGGACGTTTACCCAGGACCACCACTCCGATCCCAAGAATAAGGATGGGGCCACCAAACCAGACGCCCTGACCCGGGATCTCCGATAAGATCACCCACGCCAGCACCGCGGAACCAATGGGTTCCGCCAAAAGGGCCACTGCAACCATTTCGGCTCGGATATAGCGCAGTACCCAGGAGAGGGAGCCATGGCCGAGGAGCTGTGGGCCCAGAGCCAGTGCCGTAAATACCAACCAATCCTGGCGCGGGAAACCATGGATTGGGGTCTGCGTCGCGAGGATCGTACCGGCCAGAACACACCAGGCGACCAGAAGTGTTGCCGATGTGTAGGTCCATATGTCTAAGGACGGCCGTACCCTACGCCCAAATAATAGATAGCAGCTCATGGCGATTGCGCCGCATAGAGCCAACATATTGCCCAGCGCGGGGTTCGAAAAATCACCCGACTGGAAGTCCATTCCTACGATGGCAGTTCCGCTCAAGGCCACGATAATTCCAAACCAGGTGCGGCGAGGAAGGCGTTCGCCCAGAATCCAGGGGCTCATAAGGCCTACCCAGACAGGGTTCGTGGTAACCAGGAGGACGGAGGCCGCCACGCTGGTATAGGCGAGGCTTAAGATCCAGGTGGCGAAATGCACTCCGAGGAAAAAACCTGCTCCGATAAGAGACCACTTCTGCTGCCCACTTAATGCCTGTATCGCGGCCCGTCTTTGGGGACGTAGCCATACAGGTAGGAGCAGCAATGCAGCGATGGTGATACGCCAGAACGCGACGCTGAGCTTGGGGGCCTCCGCGAGTCGAATCAAGACGGCAGCGGTGCTGACAATGGCCACACCCATGATCAGAACGCCCACACTCAGACGCTGCATTTTTTGTTCGTCTTCGAACACCGGATCGTCTCGCACTATGGTAGAGGGGGGGCGGTCGGGGGCGAATGTGGCGGGGGCTGGTAGTTTGCATCGTCGCCCATGAGGAGCAGCTCGATTCGCCATCGGCCCCGTTCAAAAACCAAGGGCAGACGATAGACGTCGGAATCCTGCTCTACAACCGCATAGACGATGCCCTTACCTGCGGGCAGTACCTCTCGTATGCGATAGGGGCTGGTGTTGGCCGGAAGAGCAATGGCTGATGTGGTTGTGCCATATTCCAGAGCCAGATTGAGCAAGGGAAGGGAGCGCTGACTGACCCGCTCCTGCAGCTTTTTGGTGTCGTTGGAATTGGCGGCCTGTATCAGGGCATGGACCGCTTTCTCTGGGGAATCTGCGCATCCCAAAACGAACAATACCGCGAGCAGAAGAACTGCTCGCGGTATTGCAGTGCGAGAAGAGGGACTCGAACCCTCACAGCCTTGCGGCCACAAGGTCCTTAGCCTTGCGTGTCTACCAATTCCACCATTCTCGCAGGCGGTGGCTCTAATATTCTTCTTCGTCTGTGATGTCAAGGTTCACGCTAGGAGAAGGGGGGAATAACTCGCAGATAATTCTGTATGGAAACCAACGGTTAGGGGAGCGGAGTCCCATTTACATTAAAGCGTATTCCCGCATCGAGGTTTCCAGCGTCAAGGTCGGTACCCGATATCATTACAGGACCGGCGTCAAGAGTTCGTATCCAGTAGAGATTGTCGGGTAGCGGATTCGTTTTTGGCGTCTCGGGAAGAGGTCTGTTCAGAGCGAGCAGGACGGAAAGCCATGGAAGATTCAGGCCGGCCGCTGTGTAGAAGAAATGGGTGGTTCCAAAGCGACAGGCGTTCAGCTCTGTGATGTACGGCTGATCCTTTTCGTCGCATTTGAAGTCAACAAAGACGACCCCATGTACGTTTGGATCGAGACATCGCGCCGCTTTGAGTCCGAGCTCAGCGATATCCTCGCGATGTACCGTATGACTGATGGCGGGAGCGCCGGTGATCCCCGATGGAGACACATGAGGAATTACATAGCGATCCCGTTCTCGGCCCTGGCCGGTGATGAGTTCGCCGTTTTGGAAGAGTCCGATCCAGGTCAGGTTGGCTCCCGGCAGAAACTCAGATGCGATCATCCCACCCCAGCCACTCCAGTAGTCCACCCAGACACGGGCTTCTTCCGAGTTCTTACACGGAAGCGATGCGACACCAATACCTCGGCCGGGTATACCGGCACCTCGAACCCATACGGGACGAGTCTTGAGCTCTTCGAAAGCCTGGTGAACATCGTCCGGTTGCTCCAATAACCACGTCTGGGGGACCGGTAGATTCTGGTCTCGCCAGCGCTGATAGGACTCCCACTTGCTATTAGCGAGATCCAGGAACGCGACCGGTGGAACGAGCATAGCCGCCGAGATATCGTCGCGGTTCTTGGCTAATGCGCGCACCTCAATACTGTTATTGGGGAGGATCACGTCCACGTTTCGGCTATGTACCAGCTCTTGTATACGTTCCAGATAGGCGTTCTCGTCGCGGGCCGGAGGGACCAGATGAATTTCATCGGTCTGTGCCAGAGTCGCAAAGGCGCGATCACAGTCGGTGCCGATGAGATGGACGGGTTCCGGTGCTCGTCGAAGAGAACGACACAGATTGATCGTGCCGGGTCCTCCGGCGCCTGGAACTAAGATTCGGATTGGAGTGGTCATTGTCTCGGGTCCTGTCCAAGACATTCTTCTTCCCACGGAATCGCGAACACTTCAACGTCGTACCGGGGCGGCTCGGTCCCATAGGATCTCCGGGACCATAATTTCGGCATCTTCTGGCGTCACCCATTCGCGGTCCAAAAGGCGCGTCTTCACCTGTTCCAGTCGGCGTATGAACTGCTGTGTTGTACGACGTCGTCGCCAGTTTCGATACCCGTAGGGAGGATCCGGCTTCAGGTTCATAATATAGGTTGCTTCGACTGGATTCAGATCGGCCGGAAGCTGTCCAAAGTACACCGCCGCCGCTTTCTTGATGCCATAGATTTCGGGGCCGAATTCGATGCAGTTTAGGTAGAGCTCCAGGATCCGTCGTTTGGGGACCTGGCGTTCGACCGCCCATACCAGAATGCCTTCTACCAATTTTCTGGCGAGTGTCTTCTGGCGGTAAAGAAAGAGGTTCTTCACCAACTGCTGGGTGATGGTGCTTCCGCCGTAGACATACCGTCCACGGTCCAGATTCAGAATAATGCCTCGTTTGATCAGCGAGGGCATAAAGCCGTAGTGGCTCCAGAACGCCAGATCTTCTGTGGCGAGAGCCGCGCCCCAGACATGTGTCGGGATTTCTGGAAATTCCGTCCAATCACGGGTACCCGGACCCACCAGAACCGGGTCGTCTAGAGTCGGATCTTTGATGCGGTATACAACCGTGTTCGAGGTCATAGCGTTGATGTCGAACTTTCGACCCAGGCTCAAGATTCGGCAGGAGTCGAAATCGGCCTCTACCTCCAGCTCCATATTATAGGTTCGGTGGAACCGCATGCTGGAGTCGATGGTAAGTTCGGCCTTGCCACGGAAGTCGGCCTGTTCCAGACCAGGCATCATCGCGGTGGGGATGCTCTTAAAGAGAACCCAGCAATCCTGCTTCGGAATTTCCAGGCGTAGGCTCATGCCACTTCTCTTGGGATTGCTGCGATTGATCTCCAACGCGGAATGGAGACGCATAACCCCGCCTCGTTTCGCTTTGACTTCCAGATTGGGTGCGAACCAACTGGACCGCCCAGGCCGGACTACCCGCGTGAAGGTGCCGGCGAAATCAAGGGGACTGAATTCCACCGGTTTGGGGGCGATCATCGGATGGTCGATCTCGATCTTCGGCAGACGTCCGCTGAACGAAGAGGTGAAGCTTCCATCGTAATTCAAGACGCCAGACCCCGCGACGCTCATGGAGATATCGGTGGTGTTGAATCGAACTTCGGCTTCTGTGTCTTCACTGGCGGGAACGAGTACACGTTGTTGGATTCGCGCCTCGGAGAGATCAATACGGCCATCGATGGTAAGTCGACCCGCGCCGGATTGGCGGAAGCCAAAGGAACGAATGATGCCGCGAGCCTGAACTTCCGCGTCGGGCATCGTCGAGAACTCGATGTCGGATAAATGGAAACCGGGGATCTGGTACCCATCGTCGCTTAGCTTCAGTAGGCCTGGCCCCCATGTTTTATCGAAGAAGTCCTGGTAGCGGTTGTCCAGTCGTAGGGTCTGGGCACGGGCGTAACGAGCGAACCGATCTTCACGCTTTAACTGCTCCTTCTGGTCTTTTTTCTGCTCGTCCGTTGTCGGGTCCCGAGGAGGGGCCTTGAGCCGTGGTATGGGGAGGCCCGCGATGGTGCCGTTATCGGCACGTATTTCGCCCAATAGCCGAGTATCTGGGTCCCATAGGGTACGTACCCGTTCGATATTGGCGACGAAGGGGAAGTCCAGGCCTTCGGAGACAAGGCGCGCGTTCAGGACCGCAAGGCAACCATCACCGCAGGGTTTGGCCGCTTCGGCCTTGGCCGTCAGGCTTCGCTTCTGATCTCCAGCGGAGAGACTGACACCATTGAGTAGATGTATGCAGAGGGGCAGGTTTTCACACCCGGGGCGGCCACCACGGCTGACAACCAGATCGTTCACCGAGACCCGGACTTCCATCGAGTCGGACAGGCTGCGGTGGTAGGAGGCTTTACGAATGTGGATTCGACGATCGGCGTCGATCTCCACCGAACCGATCTCGGTTTTGGACGAGATGCTCTGTATCGGGACAGCTGCGACCGATTCGGGACCTTCTGATGTACTTTGGAGGTTGGTGACGACGCTGCCAAGACTGGGCCCCAGTTGGCCGGCAAGTTGATTCTCCAGTCGATACGCGAATTCACCACGCATCTCCAGAGGTGGTGGTTGCTCTACGCGTGCGACGAGGGTTGATCCCAGCTGAAAGAGGTTCCCGTTCGCCTCAATGGAAAGCCCGGAGGCGTCGGAGAGGGCCGCTGTAAAGAGACCATCGGCGTCAATTGTTGCGACACCACCGAGAGCATTCGGGCGCCCCCAATTGGCGTCGGCCGTATCGAAAATCAGCGCCATATCGCTCATCTTGATTCGGCAGGTCTTATTACAGAACCGCCGTAGAGCTCTGCGCAAACGTCCACCACTTTGTGCGGGGGCCTCTTCAAAGGTCTCTTCTTTGGTCGCCGATGCAATTCGAAGCTGACCTCCGTGGACCCGGAATTCACCCTTCACCGGGTTTTTCCCCAGCACCACCTTGAAGAGATTGAGGGGGACTTTTACCTGCGCCACATCCACTTGCACATCGAAGCCGCCGACGCTCATAGGGTGGCTCCGTTCCAGATTTCGAACCGTGACGCCCGACGTTAACGAGACGGAAACGTCCATCGACTTTTTGAATCCTACAGAAACCAGTCGATCTCGAACACGGGACTGCGCCATCGACAAGACCAGCAGATATACCAGCACCAATGCGATACCGATCAGCAATGTAGCCGCTGCGATAATGGTTTTCTTAGAGAACTTCATCAGGGGTTCGAGGTGTCGGTCGGCCGCAGTTGCGCAAGGGTTCGAAGGAAATTGGTCCCGAGGATCTTCTGGATGCGCTCTGGCGTCCAGTGTCGGTCCAGCATCGCTTGTACCAGACATGGATATTGTTCGGCACTACGTAAGCCTCGCGGCGGGGTAATCATACCGTCGTAGTCGCTTCCGATGGAGACGAAGTCATCGCCAACCACGTCGATGACATGTTGGATGTGCTCTACGACCATCTCCACGCCGGTGGGACCTTTGGGTCGTTTTAAAAAGCCCTGGTGAAAAATAATACCGATGGTCCCGTTGGTCTCTGCGACGGCCTTGATCTGCCGATCGTTTAGGTTGCGCCAGGACGGAGATACGCCATCCACGCCGGTGTGGGTTACCAGAAGAGGTTGGGAAGAGTCGTGTACGTCGACGGCGTCCCAGAAGGCGTCTTCATGGATATGGGCCAGATCGACAAAGACCTTCCCTTCATTGAGTTGCTCCACAAATCGGGCACCTGCCGGAGTCAGCCCATGGGAACGCCGCGCCTTCTCGATGGGACAGGATGTACCTCCAAAGGCCGAAGGGGTCAGGTGAACCAGGGTAACTCGAAGGAGCAGGTCGTCGGGGACGGACAGGGGACCATTCGGTGCGGCCTCCAGGGAGTTGCCCCCCTGTATGGAGAGAAAGCATCCGTGGCTACCGTTGCTCTGGGCTGCTCGATATTCGGCGACGTTTCGAACGAAGGTGATGCCCCCATTGGAATTCGCTACGAAGCGCTGGAAATGATCAAGGTTGTCCTTGAAGATGGCCCAGCGTGATTCGGCCGTTGGAAATGGGTTGGTGGTGATAGACCACATGGCGCCAGAGAGGCCGCCGTCGACGGCCCGTGGTAGATCAAGATGACCCATAAACCGCCCGCCGAGGAAGCGGCTGCGATGGCGACTGTTCGGATCGTAGCCATACAGGCGAACGGGGATGAAGGTGTCCAGATGTAGATCGATCAGATCGGATTCGTCACATAGCTCGACCGCGTCCAGGGAGACGCCCAGGCTCTGTGCGCGTTGTTGTCGGCTTATCGGCCCATTGGGTACACCGTCTTGGCTTTTGGACGAAGTCACCATGGTCTCTTGGCTCAAACCTGTACCTCGGGGAGATCACGTCGCGTGAGGATCTCTGGGCCGTCCTCCGTGATCGCAACCGTATGCTCAAAATGTGCCGACCGGGCCCCATCGGATGTGACGACAGTCCATGCGTCGTCAAGGGTATGGACGGCATCGTCCCCCAGATTCACCATCGGTTCCAGGGCGAGCACCCAGCCATTTTTCAGGCGTGGACCGGTTCCGGCCCGGCCAAAATTTGGCACCATCGGATCCTCGTGGAGTTGATAGCCCACTCCATGGCCGAAATATTCGCGAACAATACCGTAGCCGGATGGTTTGATATGGGCTTCGATAGCGGCACCGATATCGTAGAGGCGGTTTCCTATACGTGTCTGTTCGATCCCCTTCGCGAGGGACGTATCGGTGAGCTCGAGTAGATATGTGTCCTCGTCGGAGATGGTACCCACCCCAACGGTAACCGCGGAGTCCGCGACATACTGGCGTCCATTGGCCTTGATCGTTACGCCGCAATCCAGAGAGATAATGTCACCTTCCTGGAGAACTCGAATTCCAGGGATACCGTGGACAACCTCTTCGTTTACGGAGATACACAGGGTGCCCGGAAAGGGTGGAATGCCACGGCTTGGATCTCCATAGATACCTTTGAATGTGGGGAGGCCCCCTTCACCGCGAATCCACTCTTCGGCGATAAAGTCCAGCTGTCGTGTTGTTATGCCGGGCTTCACTTCCTGCAGGGTTCGATTCAAGGCTCGCGCCAGAATTCGCCCCGCCTTTCGGATGTGATCGATATCGTTTTTGGTCTTTTGGTAGATCATCTGTGGCACTCAATGCAGAAGGGCGTCTTAGCACCGCGGGAATACCCCATGCAAGACGTCTCCATGGAGGGCAAGCAAAACGAAGGAATGACCGCGTACACATGTCTCAAAAATTCTTCGGTACAGGAAGGAATTATTGTTCCGATTTGTTGTATTGGACGACCTAGAGATTCTGGTGAAGCACTTGTTTATGACCACGTATTCTCCGCTGAATCCCCCCCATCCGGACGATTGCCTGATGAAGCCGTTGCGCTATGGGTTGAGCCAATCCAGCGCAGGTGTGCCTTTATCAAGAAGACGTTCGTGTTCGAACAAAAAGATCGTTACCCTATTTAGTATCGGGGGTCCGTCCACATCAGATTTTCCACCGGTCCAAGGGCGAGGTAGTCGATGAGCACGGAACATGATCTCAATTCTCTAAAGCGACTCGTACATGAGGTCCTGTCGGGTGACATCACGGACCTGCAGGTGCAGCATATGCGTCTTGAAGAGCAGCCCGAGGAAAACCGTTGCCGTGTGGAGATCGACTTGAATCCGACCGGTGGTGAAGCGCCGATGTCGATACAAGGAACAGGTGTCGGCGTTGTCGACGCAACGTTCAATGCGGCCAAGAGTGCGTTTGCTAAGACCTATCCATCCTTGCGGCATCTTGTGGTCGATGATTTCCGGGTATTAGCGGATATGACCACGGGACGCGTGTCCATGGGATCGGATGTGATGGGGACCGTTCGTCTGGTGATTCGGAACGACAAGGGCCGTCGATTTGAGTTTGAGGATAAATCGCGAAGTATGACCGGGTCTTCTATTCGGGTCGTTCTTCGAGCCGTCAGCCACTTCATCAACGCGGAACGAGCGGTTCGGATCATGTCCGGTGCCATAGAGAACGCGCGGGTTCGAAATCGTGGTGAGCTGGTGGAGACCTACTCACTTATGCTTAGCGAGCTTGTCAAACATGCCTCCTATGTGGAAGTGATTCAAAGCAGGCAGATGGTCACCCAGAAGGGGTGATCTGAAGCTGGAAATCTTTCTGTTCGGGAGTCGTGATCATGACACAAGGGGATGTCGCACTGGATGGTCCAGTGATTCGTACGGCACATATCGTTCTACCCTCACATGCGAACGCGATGGGAACCGTGTTCGGCGGTGTCGTGATGGGTTGGATGGATATATGTGCGGCCATAGCGGCCCAACGATATGCAGGAACAGAGGCGGTCACAGCCTCCGTGGATGATCTACACTTTCTTCGACCATTGAAGGTCGGAGACACCGTCTCCCTGGAAGCCTGTGTAACGGCCGTGGGACGGACATCCATGGAGGTTCGAGTCGAGGTGAACCGTGTTCCTATCGATCGGAACCTTCCGGTGGAACGAACCACGGAAGCCTACTTCACCTTTGTTGCGATGGGTCCCGATCATAGACCTACAAAAGTGGAGCCCTTGAGCCGAAAGGACAAAGAAGGGGCGACACCCGCCGAAGAACGTCGTGCACGCCGACTGGAGCGACGAAAAAAGCGTTAAAGAGAGCGCTTTCCAAGGTGTCTTGAATGGTCGATTTGCGGGGCGATTGCAGCGCAGGCCTATGACTGGTAATTTAGAGGTCTACGACGTCGGCATATTCTGGTGGCTTCCGTCGTCGGGTAATGGCGTTCCCTGAGCGGATTGTAGTGGCGACCGTCTTGGGGATCATGCCAGGTCTGGAGGGGCATCCTATGGCCCAGGTTACGCAATTTCCGACATTTCCCAACATTCCTTCTGCACAGGTGCTGGAGTTGGTGGGTGTTGTGGCCAGAGCCTTTGCTACGTCGAATCCGACCTTTCGTGAGTTGCGGGATCAATTACGAACGCGAAACGTCTGGGAAAAAGAGCGAACCCCCTCTACGCTCCAATTCCTGGGGGTCTCCCTCGCAGATAAAAAGGCTCTCACCGGTGGCAAGCTGATGGCGCGATTCCATGAGCTTGATGATCGCGAGAGTCAAAATGAACTGCTGTTTTCCTTCTTTCTCGATCGCAACCCGCTGCTCATTAAGACCGTATTTACGGCCCTTGATGTGGATATGGACGGGCGTATCCAGTCTACAAATGAGCTGTATCGAATCGTGACGTCTTATGTGTATCCGGGGGAGCATATCACTCTGCCTGCTTTTCGGGATTGGATCGCCTGGATGGAGTCTATCTCTGTAATTCGTATGGTGGGGATTCGCTGGGGCTATGGTGATGTGGGGCTGGCCAAGCTCGAAGAGATACGGCAGATGGACATCGATGAGATTCTGGAAGACGAGGCCGATGGTATTCCCTCCCAATGGGATTCGATGGAGGTGGCCGAACCGTCGGCTCCCGCACCCGTAGAGACGATGCCAGAACCTGTGGGGACTGTGGCTGAAGAGGAATATGTGGAAGAGATGCCTGACCTTCCACCAGAAGCTCCGATCCCGTCAGAAGCGGCAATACGAGCCGCTGAAGAGCAGTTCGAGGAGGAGACAGGAGAGGTGGTCGCCCTACCGCCACAGGGCGTGGCTGCGGTGGCGACGTCGAAGAATCATCTGCGGTCGGTGGCCGATCTGGGAACTCCGATCCGTCACGGAACCGTAACGCCGGGAACCCCGCCCCCGGCCCGTGTTCTGCCGACGGAGATCGCCCCGGTTTTCGTTGCCGGGGGGACGGTCTTACTTCAGCCCTTAACGGAGGAACAGAAGACAGCCAACGCGGACCGGGTATGCGATTGGTGGAAGGGTTACGTCTTTCGGCATCCCCATAGGGCGGCCGACTTTGGGATCTCCTTTGATGAAGACCCGGACACCCTTCTATTCAAACTCGCGGTGGCATCCATCTATGCATCACGGTCCGAGGGGGGTACCGCCGCCCAGGCCGTGCACCGGGCATTGTCGGAGTCCGGTTTTCTGGATCGAGTCCGGACCGGAGGGGCGTCTGTAGAAGAAGCCATAGCCGACGCTGGAGTTCTGGCGCTCGTGGGAGGCGATCCTCGTTTCCTCGATGTTCTACCGCGTCTTGTGCATGTGTCTCTTGCTCTACGAACAGAGCAACTCAGCTTCAATGACATCAAGGCGCTCGATCCGAAATTGGTGATCGAGCATCTGCATGTGCGGATGTTCGGTCGATTGAATCCATTGGCTCCGTTCTGGTTGATTCGAGAAGCGGTGCTCGGTGGGGTGCTCGATGCGGAGACCTTTGGGGCGATGGCCTGCGTTCCAACCTGGGCTACGCGCTCCAACGCCTATCGGTTGGGGTTCACCGAGACCCTGTACGGAGAGAGTCTGGATGATCTCATTCAGCTCAGTGAAGATATGGCCCATTACTTTGGACCAGACTCGGACTTTACCGCGGGGCTGGACCATCTACAGGATCAGTTGGGTTGTCGCTTCCGCTGCCCCTTCGCGAGCGGCTGCTCCTACGATTGTCGTGAAAAAACCGCCGGCTGATTTGTAAGCCGTGGGCTTCGAGCCACCTCGCCACGGAAAGGGCGCTGGGCTATACTCCTGCTTCGCATATGAATGTCGGAGGTTCGGGTGCGCTTGGTTCAGTTATTCTTCCTATGTGGAAGCCTAATCAGCGCTGGTTGTGGTGGTTCTGCCGCGCTTGATATGGACGTAGAGTCAAGCCTCGACACCCCCCTGGTGGAGGATGTCCCTGCGGTGGAGGATGTCCCTGCGGTGGAGGATGTCCCTGCGGTGGAGGATGTCCCTGCGGTGGAGGATGT
>PBVT01000122.1 GCA_002728755.1 Myxococcales bacterium | reverse complement strand
GTGGGATGTACGAATACGTCCGGGATGGGCGGGGTTGGGGATTCGATCTCTACCCATTCTCCACCGAGCCCAAGAGAGCGTTGCGCTGCTTCGAGAACCTGTAGAACACGAAGTGCGCTTCGTCCGTCTGTACGCGGTGGAGTGCGTGTTTGGATGGCCTCTACAAATGCTTCGCATTCCAGGCGGAGCGGCTCTACAGAATCGAACGCTACCGACTCTTCGGGAGCCTTCTGGGCTACCGGGGCGTTATCCAGCCATTCTACGCTGTGTGCGTAGGATCGTAGCTTCCGGGTGGGTTCGACGGCGCTGTCTTCAAAGACCATGACGCTTCGTTCTCCGGTTACCACCAGACGTTGTTCTTTATGGGGGTGTAACCAGGAGACATAGATATGTGCACGAACTCCGCCACTAAACTCCAGAACCGTTACCGTCAGATCGTGTACGTCTGGGGCGATCCACGCACCACCCGTGGCCTGAATTCGTTTCGGAAGAGAGCCCACCAGGCGAAGCACCACCGAGATATCGTGTGGGGCGAAAGACCATAGGATGTTCTCTTCACGGCGCAGTCGTCCCCAATTCAGACGATTGCTGTAGATGTATCGTAGTCCTCCGAGATCGCCGTTCTTTACCTGCCGTTCGATTTCGCGCACGGCTGGGTGGTATTCCAGAAGATGGCCGACCATCAGTATGCGGCCTCGTGATTCGGCTTCTTCCACCAGGGCCGCCCCTTCTTGGATATTCAGGGCGAGGGGTTTTTCAAGAAAGACGTCTTTATCGGCCTGGAGAGCGGCCAGTCCAAGACTGGCGTGGGTTATAGCGGGGGTCGCGATCATGACCGCGTCGATATTCGGATCGGTCAGAACCTCGTTGATATCGCTAAGGCAGGGGATCGACGGGTACAGCTTTCGGGCCGCATCGAGTGATTCGTAATGACTGTCGACAATGGCCGACAGGATTCCCTGCTCCGACAAATTCCGAGCCAGGTTTTTTCCCCAGTAGCCGTGGCCGATAAGGGCGATTCGCGGTTTTTGGCTGTTCATAGTTCCCAGTCCCCTCGATTCAGAGCGTAGCAGCTGTATCCGCTTTAACCAAGGGTTTCGTACCGATCGACGTCGGAATCGTCAATCTTTCGAATACGCCGAAGTTCGAGCAGATATTGTAGAGCAGCGGTTATTTCGGACAGGGTCAGATAGACATCGATGGAACGTACGGCACCAAAGATCGCTTCACTTAACTCCTTTCGGCTAGCGCCAGGGGTTTGCGCGAGGGCAGTGAAAACATCCTCACAGCGTGAGACCTGGTGGCTCTGAATCTCCTGGCAGCGGGCTTCGATATTTGTAAATGGGCGTCCATGTCCCGGGCAGGCAATACCCGCGCGGGTCTGCGCCGTTTTTCGAAGGCTCTCCTGGTATAGGGCCAGGGGGTTCAGTGGGGCGGTATCTTCGGGCAGAGGTACTTCCAGAGTGGGGTTGGCTGTAATATCGGGGAGTAGATGATCCGCCGTGAACAGCAGTTTGGCTGCTGTGTGTTCATAGGCGACGTGGTTTGTAGTGTGTCCGAAACATTCCATGACCCGGAACTGGTGTTCCCCTAGATCCAGCACGGCACCTTCACTCACAGGGAGCAGGTCGACTCCGAATTGCATAAGGCTACGTGCCAATCGCATGGAGTCCCAGGCCTTTTGCGCTGCTTTATCCAGTAGACCGCTGCGCATATAGTACTCGCGCATCCAGGCACGGTCTCGTTCCTCCTGATCGGCGGACGGGTTCAACACCCGGTGACCTCGAGGATGCATATAAACTGGACAGCCCGAACGTTGTTGAATCCAGCGGGCGGCGCCTGCATGATCAACATGAACATGGGTAATTAGAAGGGTTCGTATATCGGCTATGGACCGATGCAGAGTCTCCAGGTTTTCTTCCAGTGCCTGAAGGCTCTCTTCTGTGGCGACGCCGGTGTCAATGAGGACCGGGTCGGGACCATCAAGAAAGAACACATTCACATCGCCTACAGGAAATGGGGTTGGTAATTCCAGGCGGTAGACATCCTCCGTGATCTGGTGGATGCGATCGCTGACGTGGTGTTCGTCGATAGGGTGCGCGGCACTAGGCATAAAGGTGTGTTCGACCGGAGAGCGGCCTAGTTTTCCGCAGAAGGACTAAGCGTTTTCTCGATGAAATCGTCGGAAAACCGAACCCCATTAAGACGAACACAGATATGAATAGCAGGTCGTTTGAAACCCTTTTCCTTCAACACCTTTACAAACCCTTCGGCGGTCTCATCGTCGATGGACTCGATCGCTTCTACGTCGGGGTTGATGCTTTCGACCAGCTCCCGTACCGCGGAGTAGACCTTACCGTTGGCCTTATTCCAGAGCAGAGTAAGTAGCTGCATGACCCGTACATTTTCTTTCTCACGCACCTCGGGCAAGAGGATGCGAACAAGCCGACCACGGCCGATCTTATCGAGCCGAAACCCTCGGAAATAGCGTTGGAATACAACAGGGTCGACCCGTCGTATATTGTCGATGACGTGGGCCGGCTTCAGGCTGCGAATCAGGGCATCAAGATCGGAAGAGAGAGCAGAAAACGACTTGCTCAACTCTTCGATCTCTTGTTCCATTTGTTCTTCTTCCGACATCTCGCTATTGGCGGTGTCGGGCGAATTGCTGGTGGCCGTCTCTTCATTGAGAGGCTTGTCTGTCATGGAGGACTCCTATACCTACGATCTCGGTCTTACGAACTCTATTTCGTTGGTTCGCCAATCGAACCAAGCTGAAACTCATAAGCGATTTCGCCAGGCTTTAGCATCCCAAGCTCACGACGCGCAAGGTGTACGACGTAATTCGGATCGTTTCGCATAGCCGCAAGCTGCGCCATTTTGCGTTCGATGGATTCGGACAACTCGGCATTTAGAGCGTGGAGGCGTTCCACTTCTTGTTGCTGGTGTCGAACCCGTGCCGTACGGCTTGGATCGTAGGCAAAGTGAATACTGCTAATCAATGCGATGCCTAGACCGAGGAAGACTCCCGTCCTCTTTAGCTGGGCGACATACTGGCGGTATGGCTGCAGCGCGGTACGGAGTCTATGACCGGTACGTTTCATAAGATGGAAGTTTGCCCTCGGATCCTGCCCTGGTCAATAAAAAGCCCCGTAGGGGCTCGTGCCCAGCTAAGCAAGATCGGAACGTTTGGTACCAACTTGAGTTGTGTTCTTGGATTTGTGCGATTGGCGTCTCCGGTCGGTTTGACGTAGGATCAAGGGAACGAGACGAAAGTAGAGACAAAAGAGTTGTGAGGATGGTTCGAAATACGGATGTGTTCCCGGGGGGCTTTTCACTTTTGCGTATGCCGCTTCGCGCGGTAGTGATCCTGCTGACGTTGAGCCTCTGGTTGGGTTGTGGTGAGCCGACTACGACGGTCGATGGCTGGACTTTTGATGCCGGCAGCCTGGATGTACCACTGCCCGATATACCGATGAATGATAGTTTCGATGCGGGGAAAGATACCGGATCAAACGGACTCCCCAACGGTCCTTTAGACATCCTCGATGCGTTCCAACTGCAGGACATAACAACACTCAATATCGAATGGGATCAGAGCCAGAGCGGACCGGATCCTGGTGATCCCGAACACGTCTATCGGATCATCTTCTCCTTTGAGAGCCAGACCTATATGGGGCAAACCTGGCGCCATAACGCACGTCTGTACATTCCAGTAGAACAGACCAAAGCGTCTGCAGCGGCCCTTGGTGTTGTTCAGGCCGGCTCCATCAGTGATGCAGTGGACCCAGACGAGGCCTTCTTCGATGTCTACGGTCTGGATAGCGCGCGCCTATTACAGGTTCCGATTCTGGTGATTGACGATCTACCACCGGAGAACCTTGTTATTGATTCTACGGCGTTCCCCCAGCTCACGACCATTGCACCCCATTGTTTTGATGCCCCGTTGGATGAGACGTTGTTAATGGATTGTGGGATTGATTTCGTCTCCAATAGCGGGGACTTTGGCATGTGCCCCTTCGCGGCCAGCGCCCGTGTTCTGATTCGTGGTGGTTTAGCTGCCAAGCAGGTAGTGGGGATGGCTTCGGCTATATGGCCAGAGTTCCCAATGCAGACCCTGGAGGCTTCGAGCATCATCTACGGTGGGGAAAGCCTTGTGGGCGTGGGCGTACGGCAGGCCATGGCTGTGGATCCACGAGCACAAGCCGGATTCTCTGCTGGCGCGGATATTGGTGATGTCGCCCGGTTCGGTGTTTTGGAAGCAACAGTATGGCCCGAGGGGCCGTATTGGCTGTCACCGGACTCTATCGCAAAATTATCGAATAGTCTGATCGGTCAGGCCCATATCAAGACCTTTGATATTCGCTCCTTCGGTGCTTCTCTGGCCGGAAAACGTCTCGCCCTCGCACGGGGGACCAATGATGAACGCTTTCCACTGGGGGCGCTCGACCTCTACGGCCTCGTATTACCCGCCGAATTGATGCTGCTCTATTTGCCCAACTACGGTGGGGGAATGGATGATCCTGCGATGGTGTCTTTATGGCGTACCGTGATCAACCGGCAGGTGTTTGGGCTGGAGCCTCCGAAAGTGGTGGCAGAGATCGATGACACATCGGGTACACCACTCATCAAGGCGGTTGTTACGGGTTGCCAGGCGATTAATGGTCTCTGTCTAGGGGTTAAGGCCTGGGCCACTACAGTCCACGCCGAGACCGTGGATTCCGACTTCCGAGACGCGATCTGGACCGAAGTTCCCATGAACCCTTCGGGGGGCGGCAATTTTGTAGGTGTTCTTGATCCGGTAACGCTTCCATCCCATACGGCGATCTATGTGCAGGCGACCGATATTATCGGAAACCTGAGCCCCAAGGTCTCGTCCCGCATCCTTTACTTTGGAGCACCGTATCCGTTGCCCTGAGGCAATGGGAAACGAGGGAACCCTTCAATGGCCGATTCAAACCCAGCTCCAGAGTTCTTTGTGATCGATGTCGAAGCGACGGGTCCGAATCTTATCGTGCACTCGTTGATTGAGATTGGTGTAGTGCACGCGGGCAATCTGGAGAACACCTTCCATTGTCGTCTCAAACCACCGGAAGGTGGTGTCGTCAGTTCCTGGGTAGAGGAGACTATCCCCGATGTCCTGGCGGCGGCCAGAGAGACTGGTCAGGAGCCAAAGGCGGCGGCCGAAGCACTCAAAGAGTGGGTTGTTTCCATCACCGGTGATAAGCCCGCCGTGATGGTCGGCTATGTGACAGGTCTGGATTGGCGTGGGATCTGCGAATTGTTTGAGCGGGAACTTGGACCCGATGAGAACCCATTTCATTATAAACACGTCGACATCTATCCATTGGCGATGGGGGCTCTGGGAGTTCCCTGGGGGTTCAGTCGTGAAGAGATGGATGTGTGGTTGGAGATTCCCCCTCTACCGGAGGGTGAGGCGCATCACGCCTTGAATGATGCCCGGCAACACGCCCTTGAGTTTAACGCCCTGGTGAAAATGCTCGGCCCGCGCTGGGCTGCGAGCGCGCTCGGATTACCGGGCGAGGGTGAGACCTAGTTCCTACTCGTGGGCTCGCAGCTCTTCGAGTAAGCTGGGGAAATTGTCGCGAAAGGAAAACGCCGCACGTTGTGTCGGTGATAAAAAGCGGTCAGCTACGGCGCGATCGAAAAAACTCTCGAGATGGTCGTAATACCCGTTCAGGTTCAGAAAGCCGAGGGGCTTAGAGTGGTAGTCCAGTTGCTGAAGTGTGGCGACTTCAAAGATCTCATCCAGAGTTCCAAGCCCACCAGGTAGAGCGACAAAGGCGTCGGCCCGTTGTTCCATCTGCTCTTTTCTCTGCCGCATGGTCTCAACTACGATCATTTCTGTGCAGCCCGGGTGGGCGAGCTCCCGGTCTTTCAGCCGTTCGGGGATCACTCCGATCACTTCGCCGCCGGCCTCCAGGGCCCCGTCGGCGAGTCGGCCCATAAGCCCGACATGGCCTCCACCGAAGACCACTCCGATCGTATGTTCGGCCAGGGTTCGTCCGACCTCAGATGCAGCTTGTAGATAGGCGGCGGGAACCGTGTTGCTCGCGCCACAATAGACCGCAATCCTACGAATGGCAGCCATCAACGTACTCCGGTTTGCGTCAGCCTACCCGGCATTTCGGCCAGAACATAGGCCATGGTGGCCATACTGGCGATGCAGTTGGAGAACTCCGTGGGATCGACCTTGTCCAGGGTGTCGGCGTGGCTATGATGGTAATCAAAGTAGTCTTTCCCATCGACCCGAAATCCCATCAGGGGCACATTATACGGTTTCATGGGGCGAATGTCGGCGCCGGAAAATCCCTGTTTGATGGTCATAGGACCAATGGACTTGAAGAGGGGGAGAAGTTCCTTCAGGGTCTCGGCCGCGACGGCCTCACGGGCTTTGTTTTCCAACTCGATGGAATATCCCACCGGTTGGAATCCACCGGAGTCGGATTCGATGGCAGCCACATGTTTGTCCAGCTGGGTGCTATGGTCGTTGGCGTAGGCTCGGCCTCCTGCGAGGCCGTTCTCTTCGTTGGTCCATAAAACAACGCGGATCGTACGACGTGGTCGAAGGTTCATCTCCCGCAGGATACGAAGAGACTCCATGGCCATAACCACTCCCGTGGCGTCATCATGGGCTCCCTGGCCCACGTCCCAGGAGTCGATATGCGCACCGATGACGACGATTTCGTCGGGCAACTCACGGCCCTTCAATTCGGCGACTACATTCGCGCTCGGTACTTTCCCTCGGTTTCTGGCTTCCATCTTCAGACGTACGACGACCTTCTCGCCAGAGGCTATGAGTCGATCGATCATCTCGGCGTCTTCCGTGGTGATGGCCGCTGCGGGGATCTGCTTCACGTCTTTGGCGTAGCGTGTGGCTCCGGTATGTGGGGACCGCAGGCTATGGGCTGTTACGGAGCGAACGAGAATTCCTTTGGCACCATATTTCGCGGCCATACTGGGGCCGTGTACTCGGAATCGTACGGTATGTCCGTACCCGGAACCCGTGGCTGGGTCGTATTTGGGCATGGGGTTGTTGAAGAGAACAATCTTGCCTTTGACACCCGTTCCGAGCTGCTCCAACTCTTCTTCGTTATGGACGACGACGACCTGTGCCTTCAGTCCGGAACGGCGGGTGCCTACCGATCCGCCCAGCCCGAGCATAACGAGGGGTTCACGGCGTGGCTTCAGCATCTCAAGGGATTCTTTCCCACGGGTCCAGCGCGGCACCATGACGGGCTCGCTGTGAACGTTTTCCTGTTTGTCATCTCGTAGAACGTGCAGGGCCCATTCGATGGCCTTGTTCAGGGATTTGGAGCCACTCAGGCGGTGACCAATTCCATCGCAAAGTTGTTCGAGACGCTCGTAACCCCGGTTCTTGGTTCGAGCATATTGAATGATGCGATCGGTCGTGGGCCGCAGGTTTTCGACCCACGGGCTGACGGGTTTGGGGGCGTCTGTTTCCACCGGTGCCCGGGTGGTGGCACAGGATCCAAGAAGAACAAAACAGCATAAGAGAATGGCTCGCATACGGATGACTCCTTTGCTTAGAGATCTCGCTTGCTCTGTAACAGTAGCGTGACTGGACCATTATTGACCAGGTGCACGTCCATATCGGCACCAAAGCGGCCGGTTTCGACGGGAAGGCCTCGAGTTCGAAGAAGGCTGACCACCTCTTCCACCAGCTGTTCGGCACGACCGGGTTCCATCGCTTGTACGAAGGAGGGGCGTCGGCCTTTGCGGCAGTCGCCGTACAGAGTGAATTGGCTGACCACCAGAACGCTGCCCTCGATGTCCTCCACGGAGAGGTTCATTTTGCCGTCGTCATCTTCAAAGATGCGAAGCTCGGCAATCTTTTTTGCAATATACTCTGCGTCCGAGGAGTCGTCTTCGTGACCACAACCAAGGAGCACCAGCAAACCCGTACCAATGGTGCCTACGACGGAGCCGTAGACCTCAACATTGGCTCCATGAACTCGCTGTACGACGGCACGCAAGGCAGGAACTCGTGTTTATTGAATCAGTTCGTAGATGGCCGCGGCGCCCATTCCTCCACCGATACACATGGAGACGATACCGTAGCGTCCATTGCGACGTTTCAGCTCGTGAAGGAGGGTGGCGGTCAACTTCGAGCCGGTGGCTCCGAGGGGGTGACCCAGCGCGATGGCGCCGCCGTTGACGTTGACCTTATCTGGATCGAGATGAAGCTCGCGGACACAGGCAACCGCCTGGGCTGCGAAGGCCTCGTTCAGCTCGATGAGGTCGATGTCTTCCAGGCGAATCCCTGCTTTCTCGCAGGCTTTGGGGATCGCCGCGACGGGGCCGATACCCATGATCTCCGGGGCGACGCCCTCTACCTGGAAGGTGACCAGTCGTGCCATAGGCGTGCTATTGGTCTTCTTCAGGCCGGCTTCACTCATCAGCACTACGGCTGCGGCCCCATCCGTGAGGGGGCTGGAGTTACCGGGGGTAACCGTTCCACGAACCGAAAAGGATGGACGGAGTTTCGCCAGAACCTCAAGGCTGGTTCCTTCGCGAATCAATTCATCCTGGCTCAGGGTCCCCGTCTTACGCTCGCCGTTTTCCAGCACCTGGTAATCGACCGGGGCGATCTCTTCGTTGAAGTGGCCTGCCTTGGTCGCCGCAACGGCGCGGGCATGGCTCTCGACCGCGAAACCATCCTGGTCTTCTCGTGAGACCTCATAGCGTGTGGCCACGTTTTCCGCTGTGGTACCCATGGCGATATAGGCTTCGGGCCGCTCTGTGGCGAGTCCGGGATGACCGCTGAAATGGAATCCGGTCATTGGAACCATCGTCATCGATTCTACACCACCGGCGACGACGACGTCGTTCCATCCGGACAGAATGGCCGCGGCCCCCTGGCTGATGGTCTGTACGCCCGACGAGCAGAAGCGGTTGACTGTGACGGCTGGTACCCGGTCCGGGAGACCGCTATGAAGTGCGGCCAGCCGCGCGAGATTGAGTCCTTGTGGCCCTTCAGGGAAGGCGCAGCCTAGAACAAAATCATCGATTTGATTGGGGTCGAGACCTGGTAGAGCCGCTAGATTGCTCTGGACGACGGCCTTGACCATATCTTCTGGGCGCGTCTCGCGGAGCGAGCCTTTCTTGGCGCGACCACCGGGGGTTCTTTTGGCACTTACGACGTACGCGTGGGACATGATTTTCTCTCCTCAAGGGTTGCCACTTGGGCCCATTTCGATCAGTTACGAAGGGGTTTTCCCTTCATCAACATATGTTCCATTCGCGCCTGGGATTTTTCTTCGCCCACCAGGGAGAGGAAATTGGCGCGTTCCAGTTCTAGAATCTGCTCTTCGCTAACGGCTGTTCCAGGAGCGACATCTCCACCACAAAGAACTTCGGCGAGCTTGTTTCCGATCAGCGCATCGTGTTCGCTGATATAGCCGGACCAGACCATCCCCTGGATACCCACGGAGAGGTTGGCCATGCCTTCCCGTCCCGGCAGATGCAGGACCGGATCGGGCGTGGGCGCATAGCCAGACCGTGCCATACCGAGCACGCGTGCTTTGGCGTGGGAGGTCAGATCCATACGGTTCATGGTGATGCCATCCGTACGACGCATATAGCCGTAGTCGCGGCCTTCGGCAGCGCTCTCCGCTACCTTGGCCATGCCGATAGCCTCAAATGCCTTTTGTACGTAGGGGAAGGGATCGGCCGACTTCGGCACATTTTCCAGCAGGCGAACGAGGACCTCTTTGCAGCCGCCGCCACCGGGAATGAGCCCGACACCGACTTCGACGAGGCCGTGGTAGCATTCAATATGCGACTGCACCGCGTCGGCTCCGAGACATACTTCAAGTCCGCCACCGAGGGTCAACCCCTTCGGGGCTGCTACAACCGGAACGGGGGACTGACGCAGGGCGCGGTTGGCTTCCTGGAAGTTACGGATCATTTGTTCGAGCTGGTCCCATTGTTGCCCACGGGCCGCCATGAGGATGAGCAGCAGGTTGGCTCCGACAGAGAAGTTCTCGTCGTCGTTGGAGATCACCAGCCCCACGCCATCACGGACGGCGCGGTCCACTGCCAGGCCCAGGGTTTTAATGATGCTGTCGTCGACAGCGTTCATCTTGGAATGGAATTCCAGACCAAAAACCCCGTCGCCCAGATCGAGAATCGAGGCGGAAGTCTCTTTATGAACGAGCTTTCCATTTCTGTGGACGTCCTTCAGGATGATGGCACCGGCGGATACTTCCGATGGCTGTCCGGCTTGTAGGCTAGCTGGATCGATGACGGTCTCGTCACCGTTATCTGCGGTTCCGTAGAACGAGCCGGGGCCGTCTGCTACCCGATTCAACAGCTCGGGTACCTCGACGCCTTCGGAGACCATCAGCTCGATGACCTTGTCTACGCCCAGAACGTCGATGGCCTGGAATGGGCCGAGATCCCAGTTGAAACCCCAGCGCATCGCGCGGTCCACATCTTCGAAGCGGTCGGCGATCTCTGGGACCAGGCCGGCGGCATAACTAAGAGAAGGTAGAACGAGCTTGCGGGCAATTTCACCACCACGATCGTCGGCCGAGAGCATCATGCTGAGACGCTGGCCGGCGTCTTCTACCTTGCGGACACTACCCGTAGAGGCGAAACGAATCTTCTCCTTGGGGCCGTATTCCATGGTGTTGATATCGAGGGCCAGGATCTCTTTGCGCCCATCGATCTTGGTCTTTTTGTAGAATCCCTGACCACCTTTGGAGCCAATCCAGCCGTTTTCGAGCATCGTCTGGATGTAGTTGGGGACCGCAAAACTGTCCCGCATCGGATCTTGGGTGAGGGCTGCATGGCAGTTGTTCATCACGTGAACAAGAGTATCCAGTCCGACGACATCGGCGGTGCGGAAGGCGGCACTCTTCGGGCGTCCGGTGGGCTGACCCGCCACGGCGTCGATCTCTGCGACGCTATATCCTGACTCCAGCATCTGGAGAGCCACGGCCATTCCGAAGACGCCGATACGGTTGGCGATGAAGCTCGGTGTGTCCTTGGCTCGTACGATCCCCTTGCCCAGGCGGTTCTGGCAGAACTGCGCGATGCCTTCGACCAGAGAGATATTCGATTCGGGTCCTGGTACAACTTCGAGGAGTCGCAGGTAGCGGGGCGGATTGAAGAAGTGGGTGATGAAGAAACGAGACTTCAGGTCCGCGGACATATCCTGGGTGAGATCATCCAGGGGGATGCCGCTGGTATTGCTTGTGAGTGCCGCATGGGGCGCCAGGTGGGGCGTAATGCGGGCATATAGGTTCCGTTTAATATCGAGGTTTTCGATAATCGCTTCGATAACCCAGTCGGCTTCGGAAAGTTGGTCGAGATCGTCTTCGAGGTTGCCAGGGCGTACCAGGGCGGCCTGGTCTGGGTGCATAAACGGTTTCGGCTTATGTTTCAGCGCTTTCGCGATCGCTCCGGTCGCCAGGGCATTTCGTGCTGCTGGATCCGAAGGAAGATTGCCGGACTTATCTTTCGGGACAATATCGAGAAGGTGAACGCGAACACCGGCATTGGCGAGGTGTGCAGCGATACCGGTTCCCATGACTCCGGCTCCGATTACGGCGGCAGTGCGCACAGACTTTGTCATCGTAAGGCTCCCTATGATTCGGTGCGTTTCTAAGGGACGGTCGGGTCCATGTCAACGCGGTGGTTTCTAATCACGGCCTGGTCATGGCCGATAATATAAAAGCTCGCAGGGGATGGACCCATTCATGAGCTTGATCTTGGTGTCGTAGCGCATTCCGGAGAGATTATGGAGGTCCGCGTTTCCAGAAAGCACGAATACATCGCAGTCTTTATATTCACGTATGGTTTGACCCAGACGTCGAAAGAACGACTCGATCTGTTTCCGATTTCCGCCGACTCGATGACCGTAGGGTGGGTTCGTGACGATAACGGCCGGTTCGGTACACGGAGGAGCGTTCAGAAAATCTTCCGCTAGAAACTGAATATTGGAGGCGACTCCAGCGGTTTTAGCGTTTTTCTTGGCGGCATCGAGAGTCTTTCGATTCCAATCGGCGGCTCGAATTCTGGGTAGATTCTCCCGTCGGATGCCGGCCAGGCCTTCGGCGCAGAGCTCACGCCACTGTTCTTTATGTTCGTCTGTGCAGCTCGGCCATTTTAAGAAGGCATGTCGTTGATGGAGTCCCGGTGGTCGGTTCTGGGACCAGAGGGCGGCCTCAATAGCCAGGGTTCCACCACCGCACATGGGGTCGATGAGGGGACGTTTCATATCCCATTCGGTCCAGCGTAAAATGGTGGCGGCCAGGCTTTCTTTCAGGGGAGCTTCCACCTGAACACTGCGATAGCCGCGGCGATGAAGGCTCTGTCCGGACACGTCCAGGCTGACTCGCGCGCGTCCTCCGGTGAGATGTACGAAGATGGCCACGTCGGGCTTCTTGGGGTCGACATCGGGGCGTCGTCCTGCCTTCTCTCGGATCCGGTCTACAACGGCATCCTTGGTTCGCTGGGCGGTGAAGACCGTGTTCTTGAGCTTGGGGGTCATTCCAACCGCGTCGACCGCAAGAGTCTGTTCGGGTCGAATCAGCTCTTCCCAGTCGAGAGCATGGACGCCGTCGTATAATTCCTCGGGAGTGGTGCAGGCAAAGGTCTTCAGAGATAGAAAGACCCGGTGGGCGGTCCGTAGCCATAGGGCGGCGCGCATTCCATCGCTAAACGGGCCCTGGAAGACGGCGCCTCCAGACCGTTTCTCCACGCCACGTAGTCCGAGATCTACACATTCTCCGAGGAGAATGTTTTCGGCACCTTGCACACAACTGGCGAAGAATTTTTGATCCATAGGGTTCTCCGGCGAGGACTCGAACCTCGATAACGGGCACCAAAAGCCCGCGTCCTGCCATTAGACGACCGGAGAAAACCGCCCGTAGGGCGAGCCACCCTTAATATGGATTCCTTTCGCCGCTGTCAACGATGGATCGACGACGGGCGCCGTCTCCTGCGCTTCGACTTCCAATCCCCACTGGTCATC
The DNA here is from genome assembly GCA_002728755.1 of Myxococcales bacterium. GTDB lineage: Bacteria > Myxococcota_A > UBA9042 > UBA3505 > UBA3505 > UBA3505. The sequence goes on along the minus strand of PBVT01000122.1, from coordinate 1,221 downwards.
GTTTGGTAGATAGCCTAAAATCCTGTCTCCGGGATGTGTTGGAGTGGTGAGATGAAGCTGGGTCGATTGGGTCTTCTTGTGGCGTTTTTCTTTGTCGGTTGCGGGGACGGCGGCACCATAGGCAATACTGGTTCTCTTGGGGCGGCCTGCTCTTCAAATGGGACCTGCGATACGGGGCTGATCTGCTTAGATGAGGTCTGTGTTGAAGGACCTGTTGCCCAGATGGGCGAGGATGGCGGGCCTTGTTATCCCAATGGCACCTGCAATGACGACCTGATCTGCCTGGATGATCTCTGCCAGGTCGATACGGGGGCACCACAACAGGGCGATCTTGGTGGGGCGTGCTATGGCAACAACACTTGTAATGGGGGACTGGTCTGTGTGGCGGGGATCTGCGAGCAGGGGCATTCCGATGTCGCAGGAACGGATGTGGGCACCGATGTAGGGATCCCGCCGGATGCCTCGGACTGTGAAGCGGGTACGGGCTGCTTTATGGACCCCTGCCAGGAGAACGGGGACTGCATCTCGGGGATCTGCCTCCTGCATATGGGCGGCTCGGTCTGCTCGGAGCTTTGTGTGGATGAATGTGCCCAGGGTTGGAGCTGTCGAACGGTCAATACGGGCAGCACGGATTCTCTTTTTGCCTGTGTCTCGAACGCCTCCCATCTTTGTCTACCCTGTGTCGACAGCAGTGATTGCTCAGCTAACGATGTGCAGAACGTCTGCGTGGATTATGGCGAAGCGGGTAAATTCTGTGGTGCACCCTGTGAAGACAATATCGACTGTCCTCTCAGTTATGTATGTGAGGAGATATCGACCTCCCAGGGCGGTTTCTCGAAGCAATGTATTCATCAGGACGGTGTCTGTGCCTGTTCGGATTATGCGGTGAGCATGGGCCTTGTGACCGATTGTTCGGTCGCCAATGAATTTGGTACCTGCAACGGCGTGCGGGCCTGTACGGCCGATGGGTTGGCCGATTGCAATGCACCCGAGCCTGCGCCCGAGAGCTGCAATGGTCTCGATGACGACTGTGACGAGGCCGTGGACGAAGACGACCCCTGTAACGACGACAACCCCTGCACGACCGATGAGTGCACCGAGTTTGGTTGTGATCATGTTCCACAGGGTGGGGCGGCTTGTGACGACGAGAACCCCAATACGAAAGACGATATCTGTGCCGCCGATGGTACTTGTGCGGGATCTGAGTACGAATGCCCGACG
>PBVT01000121.1 GCA_002728755.1 Myxococcales bacterium | reverse complement strand
ATTTTATCGATATGAGATTCGTCGAAGCGAATGTTCACCATCTGCACAAGGAGGGCTGGGTGTAACGACATAACGCAACGCAGACCATCGGAACGGCCAGCCTTGTAATAATCCAACGTAACTGAGCCGTGACGAATCAACTTGCCCATACCTTCTGCCACCCCTGGACGTTCCAATAGAGCTTCAATCTCGTCTACCTTCAGCTCTTTACTTTGCGCAATAAACCGTCGTGTAAGCCCACGGTTATTAAACCGACACCCTTTCCCCGTACGGCTCATTCTGGCCAATAACGTTCGTTTCAAAAGGTTGAAGGATCCCCGTTCCTCATCCATACCACTAATCCCTTCGGAACCCGAGTCAAACCAGGCCATGATGACCCAGCTTGCGATGGGTATTGAGGCCTGTTTCATAAAAAACAAAACCCGGACTGTGTCTCCGGCCTCCTCTCGTTCCACCACCGAAACAAGAGGCGGTGGCATGCGAAAGGAAGAAACGAAACGAAAAGGCGTCAAAAGGGCGCGAAATAAACGAGGAGGTATAATTAAGAGTCCGAGAACCTTGGTTACACAATGTTCAACTTTGAATAAATACCGATAGCGAAAGTAGTTGTGAATGCCTGGAAAGTCCTCCATCACCGCATTCACATCAGTCTCCCCCAAAGGCATACAGCTTGAAAAACCACGCTTCGACCAAAACGTGGACCAGTCTTTCGGTACCTTGTGGTAAAGAGAAAATATCAAAAAGAAAGGCAACCCAAGGGCTACATAGAGAAGCGCCACCAAAGTAACCCAACCTGGAATCCAAGACGATGGCGGCGCCATGTAGATTGCACCAAGCCCAGACATTCCAATGAAAAGCGCCAACAGCCACCAGAGCACGGGCCACCTTCGCGATCTTGACGAAAGCACCAGCCGGGTTGGTCCTACAACAAGCGCGATAAGCAGTAGCATATGGATTACAAATGCGATCTGTGAACCTCCGTCTCCCTTAGAGCCCCTACAAGCCCCCGTATCGTAGCCCCATTCCAAGCCTACGCCAACCGCCGCACCACCAGGGTTCACCGGCTGGGGTTATCGTTCTCGGATGCGGGGGAAGATATCCAGCATTGTATCGATATGAGATTGGTCGAAGCGAACGTTCTTTACGGGTACAAAGTCCGCTGGGTGTAACGACATGACGCAACGCAGACCATCGGAACGACCAGCCTTGTAATAATCCAACGTAACAGAGCCGGAACGAATCAACTTGCCCATACCTTCTGCCACCCCTGGACGTTCCAATAGAGCTTCAATCTCGTCTACCTTCACCTCTTCACTTCGTGCGATATAGCGGCGTGTAAACTGGCGTCTCTTAAACCGGAACCCTTTCCCCATCCGGTTCATTCTGGCCAATAACGTTCGTTTCAAAAGGTTGAAGGATTCCCGTTCCTCATCCATACCACTAACCCCTGCGGAACCCGAGTCAAACCAGGCCATGATGACCCAGGTTGCGATGGGTTTTGTGGCATCGTCGGGAAAGAGCAAAACCCGAACTGTGTCTCCCGGCCCGTTTCGATCCGCGACCACTACCTTATCGGGGATAATACGTTCGCCAGTGATAGAGATTCGAAGCCGCTCAAGGTCGTACGCTAAACGATAGCGAAAGTAGTTGTGAATGCCGGGGAAACCCTGCACCGCCTCATCAACGTCTTTTACCGCGGTAAGCAATCGGTATGAAAACCCATGCCTCGACCAATACGTTGACCAGATTTTCTGGTCATCCCGCCCAAAGCGCAGGCTCAGGCCCAGATAGAGAGGTAGTACTACGGGAAAATAGAAGAACACTACAGCGCGACCCCCAGCCGGTATCCAAGCCAAACCCCCCGCCAGGCCAAATGCATAACTCCCCCCGGTGCCAATGAAAAGCGCCACGAACAACCAGAGCACGGACCGCCTTCGCGATTTTGACCAATGGACAAGCCAGGTTGGTCCTACAACAAGCGCGATAGTCAGTAGGATATGGATTACAAATGCGATCTGTGAACCTCCGTCACCCGTAGAGCCCCTACAAGCCCCCGTATCGTAGCCCCATTCCAAGCCTACGCCAACCGCCGCATCGCCAGGGTTCACCGGCGGGGGTTATCGTTCTCGGATGCGGGGGAAGATATCCAGCATTGTATCGATATGAGATTCGTCGAAGCGAACGTTCTTTACGGGTACAAAGCCCGCTGGGTGTAACGACATAACGCAACGCAGACCATCGAGCCGAAGACTTAGACCTGCTCCTTGTCTCGCCAGATGAAGAAGAGAATGACACCGGTTATGGCACCACCCCCTGCCTGCCAGATGAGCCCCTGGAATTCACTCCACTGGTTCCACAGCCGTAGTTCCCATTCGGCCGGTAGTACCGAGAGCCCCAAAAACCCAAACCAGGCAGCGACAAACACCCCTGCGCTGACCGTAAAATATTGTCCGAACCTGAAATCAAAAGTGGTGAATTTAACGTGAGGAAACCGGCACAAGTAGAAGACCAACACCCCGGAGAGCCCACCAAATGCACCCCAGACCTCCACCTTCACGTAGGACGATACCAGAAGAGGTAGTATCACCCCTCCGGTTATGGATAGAACGAGTAGCAATAAAAAGTCTATAGGCCCCAGATAGTCCTCTACATTGTCCCCGCAGACCCAGAGGCAATAAACGGCCACTACAAGATGCAAAGGCCCAATATGAACGAAGAAGTGGGTAAACAGGGCGAGGCTAAGAAACCCCTCGCCCTCCCCTGGCATAATCGTATACCGCGAAACCACCTCAACTAGACGCCCTTCGTCCATATTGATCCAGATACCAATCGTCAGCAAGAGGGCCGTTAGAATCCAGGTTATGATTGGGCGACTGCTGACGGTATCGCCCTTCTCTAAGGGGACGAGCATGGTAACAAAGCTTTCGACTCGCCCTGGAAATACGTATTCCGGCACATCAAGATCTTTCTTTATCTTCTGAGCCGCGGCGGACGCGATTTCTTCGCGGTCCTTCTCAGAAAAAGACCTTCCTGCGGGCGGTGGCACTACGGGTTTCGCTGGTAGTGCCTCGAACTCCCCCGGATCGAACCATACGAATTGGCAGGCACGACAGACATCCAGAACCAGGTTCCCATCGTCACAGCAGAGATTTACTTCCTGCATCGGCCGAGGGCAACTCGGACAGTGGATCTTTTCGTTCGCTGGCGCCCCACGGACCAGGTCCCATAGCTTGGAACGAGTCCCCATCCCGGACACCTTCCGCATTGTCGCAAGACTGGCATGACGCCCTTTGCAGGTCTTGCAAAACCAATACGAGCCGATAGACGACTTCTGCCGAGTAAGACCATAGTTGCATCGTGGACAGACAAACAAGACGCACCCCTCCAGCCCTTTCTATGAGGGTGCACAAGAAATCAATGAGGGTCAAACGCCGGCGCTGCAGCACCAATTCCAGATCCGGGCTATTCTCTATTTCGCCAGAGGATGAAGAATATCACCCCGACGGCGACGCCGCCCAGATGGGCCGCCGCAGAGACGCTCGACAGGCCGGCGGCCTGCTGCTTGGCCAAGAAAATCTGGTAGCCGATCCACACCGGAAAGATACCCCAGATGGGAAACCACATCCTGGCGTACCCGAGAGCAAGAAAGCGAAAGTGAAGCCTTACCCGCGGGAACCGCAGAGCATAGAACGCCAGAATTCCCGAAATACCTCCGCTCGCCCCAACCGCAGGGACCTGGGAGCTACTATCCATGGATATATGCGCCAGCCCACCGGCGACCGTCGCCAGAAGAAGGAGCAATAGAAAACGTCGACGGCCCAGGAAGTCCTCTACATTGTCACCGAACATCCAGAGAAAACAGAGGTTACCCACGAGATGCGCCCACCCGAAATGGACAAAGAAGCACGTCAAAAAGGTGAGCCCCCCATAGCGACCCGCCTCCGCCGGTACCAGCCCGTAATCCGCAGACACCCCTATCACCCGCTCGGTATAGGGCATCTCCAGGAGCCCGCCCCCCCAATTCATCCAAATCCCGAACACAGCCACCAACGCCGAAAGAAGCCAGGTCAAAACCGGAACGCTATAGAGGGGATTATGGCCCTCGACGGGGACGATAAAGGCTAGCAGGCTCTTACCCAACGGTAGCTGGTGTTCATGGGGCCGGAAGGTCCGGTCTACGTTCTTACGGACCTGATTCAGTGACATCTGCAGCTCGGCCGCCGCGATCACCTCACGGGCCACCGGCTGGATGGTCTCCGCCGATTCAGCCGGCGGCGGTTCCTCTTTTCTCGCCTGTGGGAGCTCCTCAAACTCGCCCGGATCGAACCATACGAACTGGCAAGACGGACAAATATCGAGAACCAGATCTCCGCCGTCCATGGCGAGCGTGACTTCCTTCATGGAACGCGGACAGGTCGGGCAGTTGAGCTTATCGTTGGCGGGCGCGTTACGCACCTGTTCCCATAGATCTTTACGAGTCCCCAAGCCCGAGATCTTGCGCACCGTCGCGAGACTGGCGTGTCGCCCATTGCAAGCCTTGCATGACCAGTAATGGCCGATAGCCGACTTCTGACGCGCTAGAACATCATTACATCGTGGACATACAAACAAGACGCACCCCTCCAGCCCTTTCTATGAGGGTGCACAAGAAATCGATGAGGGTCAATTCACGACCTACATATCGCCCATATCAAGGCCGCAGAGGTTCTTGTTTTGCGAGATGCCCAAGCCGCAGTACATGCCCTCGAATTCGGCGCAGTCCGAATCGGCATCGCAGCCCTGGACCACTCGAACCCCATCCACACAGGGGAACTGCTCACAACCAACACAGTCGACATCCGCCGATTCCCCACACGTTTCCTCGCACGCCTGCCCCTGGCACTGAGTGCATTGACCCGAACTCATAGGGATTTCGTCGAGGATCACACAGTCCTGCGATCCCACATGGGGCGCAGGGTCTTCCGCACAGGACACCGCAAACAGCGACAAAAACAGAACCAATATTCCAACAAAAATACGCATAATAAACCTCCAATCTCTGCTAGTCATAGGGTAGGTATCCGACCATCGGAAAACAACCGAGTCGGGAGACGTCAGACATTTACTACGAGCCCGGGATTACCGAGTGCGACGATTCACACCCCCCATTCCCAGCTTTCACCGGCTGGGGTATACTCCCGGCTCTAGATGAAATGGGAGCTTGTCGATGCGTTGGTTGGTATGTGTTTTCCTGGGCAGTGCCCTTATGCTTCACGGCTGCTCCGACGAGAAATGTGTTCACTACGACGGAGGCCAAGGCTTCGATGTCGACACCTCGGAGGCCGACACCTCCTCTGACGACACGGCGGACTCCGACGTCACGGCCCCGCCAGAGGACAGCCAACAGCCCCCATGCGATCCGGGGTTTGTTCTCGACGACGATCTGGGCTGCGTCGACATCGATGAATGCTCCGACGAGTCCCACAACTGTAGCCCCGACGGCACCTGCACCAATACCCCTGGCGGCTTCGAATGCGCCTGCAACGAAGGCTATTCCGGCGACGGAGTCGATTGCACCAGCCTCGACGCCTGCTCTCCCGATAGTGACGACTGTGGTGTACACGCCAGCTGCGTCGTTCTCGGAGAAGGCGGTCTGGGATGCCTCTGCGACCCAGGCTATTCGGGCGACGGCCAGGACTGTACCGATATCGACGAATGCAGCCTCGATCTCCACAACTGCGACCCCAACGCCTTCTGCACCAATATGCCCGGCGACTTTCTATGTACCTGCAGCGCGACCTTCCACGGCGATGGCCAGACCTGCACCCCGTCGTCGAATTGTTCCGATCCCTGGCTCAACGGTGTCGATGTATCCGAATGGCAGGGAGTCATCGATTGGCAACAGGTGCGTAACGATGGCATCGATTTCGCCTTTATCCGGGTCGCCTATGGCATCTACCATATCGACGACTATTTCGACGCCAATTGGCAGGGCGCGGCTGATGTAGGGATCGTTCGCGGCGCCTACCAGTTCTTTCGAATGAAACACGACCCCATCGCCCAGGCCCAGGTGCTCCTCGATCATATGGGGCCCCTGCAACCGGGCGATCTGCCACCCGTTATCGATGTAGAGCCCGACCCCTATGATGACACCGTATATTCGGGCGCCGAATGGGCGATCGCCATCGGCCTGTGGCTCGACACCGTAGAGAACGCCCTCGGGGTCAAACCCATCATCTATACGGCTCCCTACGCCTGGGCCCCCATCAACACCGCCGACTATGCAGACTACCCCCTCTGGATCGCCCACTGGGGTGTAAGCTGTCCCTCGATGGTCACCGGCTGGGACACCTGGACCTTCTGGCAGACCACAGATTCAGGCTCCGTCGCAGGTATCCAGGGAGGCGTCGACCTGGACCGCTTCAACGGCAGCCTCGAGGCCCTCCAACTTACGACCTGGTGAGCTATTGCCCCGCGGTGACTTCCGGGCGAATATACCAGCGATGTAGTCCCACATCGGAACGGGTAGGAAGCACCTCGATGGTCAACTGCCATACCCCGGTATCCGTATGTCCCACGAAGGCGTCGGTGGTGAATCGATCGGGCATCTCATCCAGAGAGGACAGCCCCGACCCATCGTGAAGAACCGCCGCTACAGCCCCATTTCGAAGGGTGATGCGTACCTGGTTGGGCATTCTGCCTTCCAGGTCGATATAGATCTCAAAACTGCCCAGGCTGGCTGTCTGAGAGAAGAACCCTTCTACGGTTCGAATAATGGGCACATCTTCTTCGCCCTGGGCCTTGGCCACCTCTCCAAAGGCTCCGTCGGGAACCGCCCAGGCTACAGGCTCATCGGCCAGTTCCTGTTCGGCGACCACGGCTCCATGATGCATCTGCATGGTGGTACAGTGCACCGCCCCACCCCACTCGATGACCGCTGAGGCCGGGATGGGGAAGACCACCGTCCCCTCGGGCAACACCGACCGGTAGATGTCCAACGCCTCGGCGTTCAATTTGTCGTAGCCATCGTAGACCGGCACAAAGATCGCCGTGTCGGTTTGCAGGGCGTTGGTATAGGTGCGGAAGACCTTGTCGACACTCGAGGGCATCGGGATTCGAGTGACCCGCATCGGCCGCCCATCGGTCAACTGCAAACTGCCGAGATGCGCGGCCGCGTCGTCGGTGATCCGCGCGTTCTCCGGATCGGTCTCGGGATCGTATTGGGAGACCACCACATGATCGGCCGCAACAAACTTCGCCAGCAGATCCACATGGCCGGTGCGCTCATCATCAAGGGGTTCCAAAAACTCGGTGCGCAAACAACCCAGCCACTCTCCCAGGAGATCGGCCACCTCAAATTCAAATAGAGGTGGATTGTTATAGGCCAGTCGACTGGTGGTCACACAGAGCCCCGCCCCATTGGTCATGATATTTCCACCCTCCGCGTCGAGATCGGGCCGGAAGACCTCCACCTCAAAATAGGGGGCCAATAAGGTAGGAACGGCGTCGTCTCGATAGCGAGTGGCATAATAGATAGGATCGACGAAATGGACCACACCGTTCGGGTCGACGACCGACCAGGGACCGAAGTCCCGCGCCCAGAAGGCCTCGTGCTCATACTCTAAAAAGAAGAGATTCCGAGCGGTCGCTCCCGACACCAATAGGAGCGCCTCCAGGTCTTTGCTCTCGGCCACATTGGCGGTGATGATCCAGGTGGGATGCACCGACGAGACCGCCACGATCAGATCGAAAAAGTACGCGGCGAAGTCCTCTCTCCAGGCCACCAGAACACTCGACCCAGGCGCCCATTCGGCCACCAGTCGACTGCCGGCGGGTGGCGGCTTGGTCTCCGCGTAAATCTCGGGGAAGGAGCCCACCACTTTGAGGGCGTCGGCCTTGGCGGCCGGATCGAGCTCCTCGTCGGATTCGTACATCGACGAGATCCCGACCGTATTGGGTCCTGGTAATTGCGAACCCAGAGATGCAGCCGGGTCTTCCCCCACCACACCACAGCTGGTCGCAAAAAGCGCCAAGACGAGCCATATTCCCAATCGAGCCATGAGACGACACTCCCCGATCTACGTTTTCATCGCAAGAAAGATCCGCTCGAACCAGCGTAACCCTTAGAATTTTACACGTTGTTCAGCCCGTAACTCGGGGATGGAATATTCGGTGCCACGCCAGTCGACACTTCCACGGGCCACCGTCTTGATGGTGGAGCGAAGGAGCGCGAAGGCCACCACAATGTTCAGCTGTGAGGCCAGAACCTTCTGCAGCCAGCTAATCCCCATCTCGGGGCCCAACCAACCACATAGAATGTAAAAGCTGAAGCAGGCGATCCCAAGCCAATAATACGGCGTCGCCAACAAAATCCAGGGTGCCAATGTATACATTGAAAACATCCCCACAATCACCAGGGACCGAAAAATACTGAACCGGCAAATCGCAGCGAAGGCGTTCTTTTCCAACCCTAAGACCATCGCCCACGCGCTCGGATACCATTCCAGACTCAGATGGTTGACGGCGATCCCAATACGCGCTTTGAAGCCGTGGCGATGCAGCAGATATCCCAGGCCCGCGTCGTCCGCGATCTCCATTTTGAGCCAGGGCCAACCTTCGGTCTGCTCCAGGGCCTCTCGGCGTACCATATTGAAAGCCCCGATACCGCCAAAGCAGTTCGGCTTGTCCTGGTTGATACCCCCCGGACGAGTCGCCACACACCATAACCCCCCGAAGGTTTGTACAAGAGCAAACAAGAACGTCGAGTTCGCCACCATCCGCGGCATCAGGCTCAAGAAATCCAATCGGTCGTTCATCATCCAGGCCATCGCTTTCTTCAAGCTGTCTTCTTCGAAATGAACGTCGGAGTCACAGTAGAGAATAAAGTCACTGGTCGACGCCTCTGTGCCCACATGGACGGCGTGCAATTTACCCAGCCATTTCTCCGGCAGCGTCTCAATATGCACGGCTTGAACCGTTGGATCGGTGGCCGCCAATCGATCGAGGATCGCTCCCGTATCATCGGTCGAGCGATCGTTGATCACGATGATCTCAAGATTGGGATAGTCCACTCCCATCAACGAGCTGAGGGCCGCTTCGATGGTTTCCCCTTCGTTGCAGGCCGGTATCACAACACTGAGAGTCGGCCATTCATCGGGCTCTGGGTCGTCCCTATCGCCCAACTCCAGAAGATGGCTGGCCTGATAAAAGCCCGCGATATGTGTAATCAGAGCAAGCACAGCGAAGACACATAGAGATATGTAGAGGATACCCACAGCCGGAGTATACCACCGTATTAGCCCAACCCGGTACCGTCTCTGCCCAACGACCTAGCCGTGGAGCGCCGCCGGTTTCCGCGCGATGCTCGACTCAAAGAATTCCGCTACGAACTCCGTGGCCGGTTTGGCCGCCAGCTCTGTGGCCGTACCAACCTGTACGATCTGCCCCGCTTCCATCACATAGACCCGAGCGTTCAAGGCCAGCACGTCGCGCACATCGTGGCTGACCACGAGAGCCGGACCGGACCGCTCTTGTAGATGACTGGCCAGATACCCTCGAAGGCGTCTACGGGCTGCCACATCGAGGGCCGCCAGTGGCTCGTCCAATAAGAGGATTCGAGGCTCGATCATCAGAGCGCGCGCCAGGGCGACCTGCTGCTGTTCCCCGCCCGATAGCCCCGAAGGCATCCGCGCGGCCAGATGGACGCAACCCATTCGTTCCAGCAGCTCTGCGGCGGCCCGTCGTCGCTGATCGCGACTCTCCTCACGAACCGTCCAGCCAAAGCCGACGTTATCGACCACCGTCAAATGGGGGAAAAGACCATAGCCCTGTGGAACATAACCAACCCGACGTTCCTCGGGGGGAAGATCGATCCCCTCCGCGGCGTCGAAGAGGCATTGGGAGTCGAGCTGAATCCGTCCCCGCTCCGGAGTATAGGCCCCGGCGATGGTACGTAATACCGTGGTCTTACCACAGCCATTGGGACCGATCAGAGCAATCGGCTCGTCGCCCCCCTCGATGGACACATCAAGGTCCAGGGTTCCCAGGCGCATACCGATCTGTATCTGCCAGCTCACCATCGT
>PBVT01000120.1 GCA_002728755.1 Myxococcales bacterium | reverse complement strand
CGGAGCTGCCGCGCTTCGCAGTGGTACTGGACTGGTGACCATCGGAGCGGATGAGCCAACACAGGCCCGACTGACCGAGAGCCTCCCAGAGGCGATGACCGCGTCCATGCGAGTCGGAAACGGCCCCGAAGCAGCTCTAGATCTTGATGCCATCGAACCCTATCTTTCGAAAGTGACAGGTCTGATCATTGGACCGGGACTCGGGCATGGGGACGCATTGCGTGATTCACTTATCGCGCTCCTGGGTCAGACGGACCTGCCAGTCGTTCTCGATGCCGACGCTCTCCGTCTGCTCGAAAACGGTCATCAAGCCCTGACGAGTCGACAGGGGTATACAGTCCTTACTCCCCATCCGGGTGAGATGGCTGGTTTCCTGGGAATGACAACCGAAGAGGTCCAGCTCGAGCGACGAAGTCTGACGACCCGGGTAGCGAAACAATCGAACGCATTCGTCGTGTTGAAGGGTTCAGGAACCATCACGTCTTCCCCGACTGGCGAGGTGCGTTGGAACCCAACGGGCGGTCCGGCCATGGCCACAGGGGGAAGCGGAGATGTTCTCGCTGGCTGTATTGGGGGCTTATTGGCCCAGGGCGTCGGGCCCTTCGAAGCGGCCTGGGCCGGCGTCTATATCCATGGACGTGCCGGCGATATTGCTTCGAATGCACGAGGAGATGCAGGAATCATAGCCTCCGATATTGCGCACTCGATCCCTACCGCGCGACTTTCCCTTACACACGAAGATGACTCCTACGAAGACGAGGAGGGGACATTATGAAATCGGAACCAAACATTCGTGAAGCCATCTCTGTCATCAAGAACGGAGGCCTCGTTCTCCATCCGACGGGAGGGCTCTGGGGACTCGCAGCCGATCCATACAACGAAGATGCCGTAGACCGGCTTCGTCTTGCCAAATGGGTGCCACCGGGGCCACGACCTTTTGTGATCCTCATCGAATCCGGCTGGCTCAGCGATGTCTGCGATATTGAAAAATTACCCAGTGGAATGGTCGCCCGGATCCTTCGGTTGGTAGAGCGGTTCTGGCCAGGTGGTCTCACCCTTATTCTACCGGCCAGCGAGAGCGCGCCTCGAACCGTCTGTGTGAATGGGGCGACCGGTCCGACCATCGCCGTCCGCTGTGATGACCACCCCGCGGCCCTGGCCCTCTGCAAAGGGTTCGGAAAACCACTGATCAGCACGAGCTCCAATCGTACGGGTCAAGATCCTCCGGGAATTCTAGAAGACGTCGATCCGGGAATTCGGGCTGCGGCCTTTGTGGTGGACAGCGCGCCGCCTCCAAGTGGACAAGGTAGCACGATCGTCGATGTATGTACGCCTGTCCCCCAGATACGTCGAAGCGGTCGAGTCCCGGCACAACACGTCCTGGAGCTCCTCGGTCGCCCGCGTCAGAATTCCTGACGTTCAGACGAGGTCGGTGTCTCCCCAGGTCAGAATCCATTGGGATTTATCCTGCATCGAGGCGGAGAGCAGCGGTTCGGGTACGCCCCGAATACTGAAGACCAATTCCTCGGGGTTCACACGGCGCGGTACGGGTATGTACCCCCCACGTTTGAACTGCCGGCGAGCTATGCTCCCCTCATATCCCAGGGCACAAAGCAGATCACAATCCAACCCTACTGCTGTCTTTTTGATCGCTTGTCGTAACGCTTTCCAAGCCGCTGGTTCGTTCGCCACACAATCCATCACAAAGCCAACCCGGAATCCGCGTTGCCTGCGCAAACCCAACACCGCGAATGCGCTCAGTTGCGCCTGGTTCCAGACCTCAACGGCCTGGTAGGTCCCACCCGGCCGAGCATATCGCCAGTTCAGATAGGTATGATCCCGTAGATTGCCAATCTGATGTTCACCCCATGCCTTCTGATACAGAGCCTCAACCGCCTTGGGGATGTCCGCCGGCTTTGGAGGGATCTCGGAGCGGTCCCGGATGAAGGTGCGCCAGGGTCGCCGTACAACCTTTAATGGGCGGATCAGGACAGGAAAGGGATCAAGAGCGGTCCTCTCCTGATGCTGTAACACTCCATGGGTGGAGTTCTCATTAGAGAACCCACATAGATAGCGAACGTCACGACTACGTAACTCCTCCAGAAGAGCCTGAAATAGCTGCTTATTTATGCCCTGACGCTGGTAGTCTGGATCCGTCATGGCGTTTACAGACTGCGCGCATAGAGTCGTTTGACCGTCAGCACGGAACGCCCGAAGTACCGCCCCCGCGTGGCCGATTACTCTACCGTTCTTTTCGGCCAATAAGGAGATCCCCTCACCGGCCGGTGTGTCGTGATAGAGCCACTGCCACATTCCAGGCGTTCTATGAAACCCAAAGACCCGCTCAAAAAGAGAGTCAACGACTCCTACGTCGGCTAGTGCGGCGGGTCGTATTATGAGGTTCTTCAAGGGTCCGATTCCAGTGGAGGGGTTCTGGGAGAATCCTGGCGATAAGTTGGAGTATTTGCAACTTTCGCCAAAGAGATGGAATTCCATTGCAATCAAATGGCCTTATGTTTCGCTGGTTGGACCGCCTGAGGCTGGACATGCAGAGCGAGTGCGCTATGGTGCGCCCCTTGTCCGAATATTGAGGTGACGAATGGCGCAATTTCTCGCGGACCGGCTCGCTGGTCTGGTCCAATCCGACATCCGCAGAATGACTCGTGAATGCATGCGTGTAGACGGGATCAATCTTGGACAGGGGATCTGTGATCTACCGACACCACCGCTCGTACGCGATGGCGCGATCGACGCCATTCTCGAACAGAAGAGTACCTATTCCTATCCAGAAGGGGCTCTTGAATTACGCGAAGTCATCGCCGAAAAGCTCGCGAGAGACAACCAGCTGAACGTGGACCCAATGACGGATATCGTCGTCACCATCGGTGCCACCGGGGCCTTCGCGGCAACTCTGATGGCCTTATTGAATCCAGGCGATGGCATCCTTATCTTTGAGCCCTATTATGGCTACCATTTAAACTCAGCCGTTGTAGCCGGTCTCGATCCGCAATATGTGACCCTCACCCCTCCCGAGTTTGCGTTGGATGTGGATCGTATTGAAGCAGCGATTCAACCGCACACCCGGGCGATGGTCGTATGCACACCGTCGAACCCATGCGGTAAGATGTTCAGTCGGGCGGAATTGGAGCTTCTCGCGGAGATCGCCCATAAGCATGATCTTCTCGTGATTACCGACGAGATCTACGAATATATCCGCTACGATGGTCGCCCCCATATCTCACCGGCGACTGTCGATGGTCTCTGGGAGCGGACCGTGACCATCATGGGTCTCTCCAAGACCTTCTCGATTACCGGTTGGAGACTGGGCTATGCCGTGGCGCCCGCGGAGCTGGCGCGGCCCATCACATTGGTCAATGACCTCTTCTACGTATGCTCACCTACGCCTCTGCAACATGGGGTTGCCCAGGGTTTCCATGCGCCGCAATCCTATTTCGATAGCCTCCAGACCGACTATAAGAAAAAACGCGATCTAACCTGTGATGCTCTCCGCGCGGCGGGGATGGAACCGATCGTACCGCAAGGCGCGTACTATGTATTGGCTGACATCTCCAAGCGGGGATATGGGAGCGCGCGGGAAGGGGCTATGGATCTATTGGAACGAGGTGGAGTGGCTTCGATTCCAGGGAGCGCGTTCTATAATGGTGACACGGGTGAAGGGTTACTTCGCTTCTGTTTTGCCAAAGAAGATGCGGTTCTCGAGGAGGCCTGTGCACGTATCCGGAATTTCGGGTCGGCATAAAGCCACAGGAGCGGAGCGCCACTATGGCCAGACTTGTACAGGAAACAGGACCCGTTCTCTCGGATGTCAGCGCCATTGATGCGGCCCTTGCCCCCCTGGGTGTGCGTTTACAATATTGGCCGGTTGCGCAAGACGTGGCCCACCTGCTGGCCGAAGATCAACTGGATGCCGACGCCAAAGAGCAGGTTCTCAAGGCCCATGACAGCTATTTCGAGAGTCTCCAAAACGAGGCAGGTTACCAATCGCGTGACTTGATCGTGCTCCATCCAGAGATCCCGGGCCTGGCGGATCTCCTACAGAAATTTGATCGATGTCATACCCACTCTGATGACGAAGTACGCTATATCGTTTCCGGCGAGGGTGTCTTTGGTTTCGTCTTTCCCAACGGAGAGCAAGCCGAACTCACCATCGAACCAGGTGAATACATCAACGTACCCGCGAACACCGAACATTGGTTCGTGTTGACCGGAACCAAGCGGATCAAGGCGATCCGGTATTTCTCTTCCACCGATGGTTGGGTCGCCAATTACACAAACACCGCCATCCGTATTCCTGCCGGGGAGGCATCATGAGCATCCTGGTCGATTACCGAATAGCCGCCGGCGTCGACGCCGAAAAACATGCCAAGGTGATTGCCGTCGGTCAGACGGCCGGTACATGGAGCGCTCGATTCGAACATCGCCGCGACCATTTCGAACAACATCTCGGTGTCGTCGAACAGATTCAGCCCCAGAGCGACGGCTCCAACCTTGCGACGGTTCGTTTCCCAACGGCAAACGTCGAAGACGATATCGGCAGTCTCCTTACGATGGTCTTTGGGAAGTACTCCATGGCCGGTACCGCGCGGGTCGAAGATATCCGCCTACCAGACGAGTATGGGCAAAAGCCAACCTTTGGGATCACCGGTATCCGCGAACAATTAGGTGTCTACGATCGCCCCCTGGTCATGGCTATCTTCAAACCAGCGTTGGGCTTGAGCGCATACGATCATGGTGAAATCTTCCGTGACGTCGCACAAGCCGGTATCGATGTCATCAAGGACGATGAGATCCTGGGTGATCTGGAAGGCGCGCCGACATTGGACCGACTCAAAGCCTGCCGCGAGCAGCTCGAGACCGTATCCGCGCAAACGGGCAAAAATGTCCTCTATGCGGTGAATGTAACTGGCCGAGCCGATCTGTTGTTTGAGCGGGCGCATCGTCTGGTCGAGGCCGGTGCTAATGCCCTGCTTCTCAACGTCCTCTCCTACGGCTATTCGGTGCTCGAAGGACTGGCGGCAGATCCACAGATCAACGTCCCCATCTTCGCCCACCCGGCGCTGGCGGGCGCTTTATCTGCGGCACCGGACCACGGGATCTCCTACCCCGTTGTATTGGGAACGATGATGGCCCATGCTGGCGCAGACGCTGTCCTCTATCCTGCGCATTATGGAAGTCTACCGTTTCCAAAGGAGACGGAGATGGAGATTCGAGACCGACTTCGAAATCGCAATGTTCTGCCGGTCCCATCCGCTGGAATCCACCCCGGTGTTGTCCCCCTGGCGCTGGCGGATTACGGTACCGATGTAGTCTTGAACGCAGGAACAGGAATCATGGACCACCCGGACGGTCCCGGTGCCGGAACCCACGCATTTTTCGAGGCTCTTGCACAGGCAAAACCGGGGGTATCGTTCGAGCTAGAGCAAATCGAGGCGGGCCCATTACGTCGTGCACTTGAAAAATGGGGTACGCCATGAGCCGCGAACAGATGGTTGAACACGCCCGTCTTTTCTACGATCAGGGGACGATGGTTGGAACCGCCGGAAACCTTTCCGCTCGTGCCGATGATGACTCCTTCTGGATCACCGCGAGTGGACGCCAGAAAGGGCAACTCAGCACAGGGGATTTCATTCGTGTTGGCCTGAACGGCGACGTGGTTGAAGTGGGGGCGTCCGACAACAAACCATCCGCGGAGACCTCTATTCATCGTATCGTCTACGAGCTCTTTGAAGACGCCGGCGCCTGCTACCACGTGCATTCCATACACGCCAACCTGGTCAGCAATATGACCGATGGCAACCAGCTCGAACTACCTCCTCTTGAGATGCTCAAAGGCTTCGGTATCTGGGAACAGGATCCTCTGATCCAGATAGAAATCTTTGAGAACCATCTGGATGTTCCACGAATCGCGCGTGAAATCCAACTCCGCTTTGCCCATAAATCTCCCCAGCTCGCAGCCCTTCTCATCCGTAACCATGGGGTTACGGTATGGGGGCGGTCGACGGAAGAGGCAAAGGTATATATCGAGTTGAGCGAATATATCTTCCGCTATATGACCTTGGCGAAACAGACGGGTATGCGTTGAATCCTGCTAGTTCAACCGACCATCCCAATCCACGGTCGATAGAACAACGCCAATACATGCCGGATCACCGTCTTTATGCGGATTGGTGACCGCCAGCGTGTATCCCCCCTCATCTCCCTGGGTGAACACCCAGCGCGTTGCCCCGGTAATCTTGGCTGAGACCACGCGTTCACTCCGTTTGGTCAGAACGCCGAACTGAAGGCCACTGTTGCTATCAATTGGCTGGATATCCAAAACCAGA
Organism: Myxococcales bacterium; assembly: GCA_002728755.1. Taxonomy (GTDB): domain Bacteria; phylum Myxococcota_A; class UBA9042; order UBA3505; family UBA3505; genus UBA3505. Next base: position 2,713 of record PBVT01000120.1, on the reverse strand, counting down.
TCGCGTCCCTGCAACATAGGGATCGCGACCTCCGTTGTCTCATCCGGATCGGCGCAGATCTTTTTCTTACCGATTCTCTGGGTCAAAAGCCCGCGTATATCCTCGGGCTTAAACAAAGCCTTCAGAGAGACGCCATGCCGGTTCCCTGTTCGCTCCATGAGGTCGGCCAGTTTCCAGGCCGGTATGGCCAGAGAAAATCGTAAACGATGACTAATGGCGTGATTCACTCCCAGAAGCCGACCATTCGAGATCTGAAAAACGGGTCCGCCACTCGCCCCTTGTGCGATGGCCGCGTCGTGTATCAGCTTCTCGTTGCCTTCCACCTGCTCTACGTTAACAATACGGCCCCGGTAGAGACTCAATCCCAGACCTGCCGTATTTCCGAGGGCGAAAATCTCCGTACCGCGAAGCCCTTTGGCGTCTTTCGGACGACGAACCAGTTTTACTGGCTTTACGCGCGCCTTTCGGTTGCTTGCCAGAATCGCCAGATCTTTCTCCGTATCGAGCGCTACCACACGGTCGAAGGAGACGGGCTTTCCAAGATCATCCTCACCATCGATATAAAGACCTCGAATCACTACATGGGCGTTGGTCGCCAACAACCCTTCCGCGATCCAGACACCACTCCCCTGCCATTGCTGCTTCACATATTTCTTCCCGGCGAAACGGTATCCACCGACCCGTAATGAGACCGATTGGCCACGCCATGCCCCGGAGTCCAGAGCGTTCGACTTCTTGGATGAACTCAATGTGGCGCACGCCGACAAAAGCATCCCGCATATAGCGAGAATGGTCGCGCCCAAGGACATCCCGTTTCGTAATCGCCTCATGAAGTCACCGCGTGAATACCTTGAGCGTAAACAGACGAACTACTTCTGACAAGTATCGCACCATTTATTCTCGTCTGGCTCCCCGATGGTCGAACATCGGGTTCGATGATTGGGCGGTCCGTTTTTCGATCGATCCCCAGGAATAGGCTCAGCCCGAGACCACCGAGAACTGCCGCCACCAAAACCAGCCAGAGGACCTGCCAGCCTGCGTGTTTCATCGAACGGTCATGTCTTGCTCCGCATCTCCCGGGGCCAGAACAACATAAACGTCAGGTATAGGGCTGCAGCACCAAGACCAACCCACATCACCGGCACAATCGCCTGGGCCATAGCGTCGGCTACCGGATCGGCCATTTCGCCCAGTCGACCACGTTCCTCTGGATCGAGAATCGTTCGAATACCCTCCATCCAACCCTCGATTCCCTGCGCCTGTAGAGATGCGGTCTCCTCAGGACGACTTGTACGCAAACTGCCAACAACACCATTAAAGAGAGCGCCGCTAACGGCAACCCCAAGGGCGCCGCCAATATGCCGAAAAAACGTAATCGCGCTCGTCGCGATGCCCCGGTGCTGGTACCCGCTACGATCTTGAATGGCCACTAAAAGGGCGAGAGCGCTCGTCCCCATTCCTACACCGATCAACACCATAGCCAGGATGATCCGAAGAAGCGGTGTATCGGGCTGCGGCTGCAATAGAAGATAGGCCCCGAGACACATGGACATTGCTGAAATCCAGATATGAATCCGCACCCCGAATCTTCGTATGGTTCGCCCCGCAATCAAGCTACTGCTGGTCCAACCGATCGAGATCGTTAAGAGGACCTGCCCTGCCAGCAAGGGCCCAGACTGCCGGATCCCCTGCACAGATAAGGGGATATATGTGGTCAATACATACAGCACCGCCCCCATCAATCCCCCTTGTATTAAGGCGATTACTACGAACCGGTCCTGGAGCAGTACTCGTGGCATAATCGGCTCGGCTACGCGCTTCTCCCAGGCGATAAACCCGGCGATGAGAATCGTGCCAATGCCTAAGGCTGCGGGACGTACGAATGGCCAGTAGCCCTCTTGGACCTGGGTCGGATCGTGCAGCAATCCTAAAAGAAGAAAAGAACACCCACTAAATAATAGAACAGAACCCCAGATACCGAGCTGGTGGGACTGGGGCGTTCTTTCCTCATGAAAGGTACGCCAGAGAACCACCATCGCGAGAATACCAAAGGGGATATTCACATAGAACACAGCCCGCCAGGAGATCTCCGTGGTCAGATAGGCACCCGCATAGGGGCCGATCACGGATGATACTCCCCATACGACGCTCAACAAGCTCAACGCCTTTGGTCGCTCCTCACCTGGATATAGATCGCCCACAATGGTGGTTGTAATGGGTATCACCGCACCGGCACCAAAGCCCTGCAGCATTCGAAACGCGATTAAAGATCCAATATTCCAGGCCAAACCACATAGGCCCGACCCCAGAAGGAATAAGGTCATACCCACAAATAGAATTCGTTTCCGCCCGTAGATATCTGCCAACCGCCCATAAATCGGGACAGTACACGTCGCACCCAACATATACGCGGCAATCACCCAGGCCACATAGGGGACACCGCCGAGACGCGCCATGATCGTCGGCATCGCTGTGCCGACAATCGTCACCTCAATTGCCGCGAGAAACATCACCAGATTCAAGGCGATGAATATCCGCCGTCGTTCGGCACCTGAGCAGGCAGAGGTCATATTCAATAGTGAAACGCGCGGGCCGAAAACTGTCAATCAGTACACAAAAAAACATAAGGCGGAGTCCTTGCGGGCTCCGCCTTATGAGTGAATGAAACGAAAAGATCGGGTCTGTCTCTCAGAGTTCAAGCTCCTGAGTTCCG
>PBVT01000119.1 GCA_002728755.1 Myxococcales bacterium | reverse complement strand
TTGCAACGGTGACGGTTCGGGCACAGGTAGCAAAGTGCAAGAGGAATCGGAAGATCGAAGGTCGAAGTTCGGGTCGGTCTCCGTGCAGGACAGCAGTCACACCACAGAACTGGCAGGGGTGCTGCATAGAATGCGGCGGCATGTAGAAGAAAAAGGGGAGAGTTGGGAAAACTCCCCAGAAAACAATGCTGCACCCGCTGTCGGAAGTCGCGAGTCACGCCGGCAGCTGGCTTTGGACCATGGCTGGCCAGAGTGGGCACTTGATGGCCCTTTCGAAGTTTTTGCGAATACCGGCTGGTTCAAAGCCACATGGAATGCAGCTCCCAAACAACGGTGGGGTAATTCGAGTGAGGGGTGGCTTTGGGTAATCTACACGTGGCACAATGGCAAAGAGTACAATGAAGCGGTACCACGCAATAGAATCCGACCCATAGTTGAAAATTGTGTAGACAATAAGGCGACCACTCCTGCGCAACTAGCAGATCAGCAGCAGTGCGAATTACAACAGAAGTGCATTGCAAAACAGAAAGTACTGGAAAAGACTGCTGCTGGTCACGCGAAGCGCAAAGTTACCTGGCTAGCACGCCAGGGCACAATTGACCCCTCAAAACCGAAGCCAGCCGACCCAAAGCAAACAAAAAAGGCCGCAGCACATAAGCGAAATACCGAAGCGAGCGAAGGGATTGTAGCATTAATGTGGAACATGCGCGGGGGCGCTAATCCCAAAAAGATTGCGGCAATTCTTGAAATGGCCGAGACGCACGCCGCAAACGTAATCATCCTAAACGAAACCCAAGAAAGTATTTCTGCGTTTAGGCTCCGCTTTCGCGAAGTCTTGGAGGAATGGGCAGTCGTTGGGACGGGTCGCCTCGTCAAAGGGGGCGGGGGCGTTGCGATTTTAGCACGCCGGAGGGCCGGGATTCGGTGGAGTGGGGGGCGACAGCAGCGTTGCGGAGAGGCAAACTACTTGCGCGGGCAGCTCGGTGCAAGTAGTTTTACAATTATTGGCGCTTATGTGACACCGAACCGCACGATTGTTGATTCCAATAAAAAAGAACGGACGATCCGGTGCCACACGCTAGACGCAATAGCTCGCTACGCCAGTGAGGCCAGAGAGCGCGGTGACACGACGCTACTTATCGGCGATCTTAATATCGGTTTCAGTGATTCCCAGATCAATGTTATAGACGGGCCGTTATCATCGCAGAGGGCGAGTAGCAATTTCACCACAGCTATCGCAGATGTTGAGTTCGAGATAGTGCGGTGCTGGAAGCTTACGCTGCGCTCCGGTCTCTGGAGCACTGCCGGATGTGCTACGCACACGTCCGGTCACATGCTGGATCAGGTCTGGATTTCGGTGGATGCAGCAAAATCCACTGAAATCCAGGCCTGTGACATTCCAACTTACACGAACAAAGATGGGGAAGAAAAAGTATTATCTGACCATCACCCCATCGTTGTTCAGTGGAAGCCCGAACGGGAAAATAGCGAACAGCCGAGCGAAGATGAAACGCGCATGAAGACGAAAACCCATTTCGCGCAGTGGGACACGCAAGATAAGGACAGATATAATTGGTTGTTTGCGAAAGAGGCGCAAAAATTCGAAAATGCGTCGGATTTGCCTGCCTGCGGGAGCGCACTTGTGCAGTGCGCGCAACAAATTGAAAACGAGCGAAAGGCAGCGAAGCAGAAGTCTAAAACAAGCATATTTTGGAACGAAGAATTAAAAGATGCGCGCAAACGTGTGCGAAAGCTACGTAAAATTGACAGGAGCTCGAAAGAACGCAAGAAAGCCGGAAAAGAACTGAAAAAGCTGATCGAAAAACGAACTGCTGAAATTGCTGATGCCACGGCGATACGATGGGCACACGGGCTCAGAAATGATGCGAAATTTAAATGGAAAGAAATAAAAACCCAGAAACTCCTGAGCGAAACAGGACTTGCGCAGCAAACAGCAAGCGTTAAGGCCGGCTGCCTTACTTCGTACCAAGGACCCCCGCGCATTTTGCAAGGGCAGAAAGCAGCCGATGAAGTTGGAGCGTACGCGATGCGCCTTAACGCCCAAAGCTGGGAGGTCGAAGGTTTGTCATTCGACCAAGAATTTGCACTGATTTACAGTGGATTCCAGGGCTGGAGGGGCTGCGTGCAAGACAAACAAGTTTTGTCAACTCCGGTTTTGGAGCCGGGCACAGTACAGTCAATATGCCACGAAGATATACAGTATGCTGAAATAGAAGTGGCATTTGAACGGACCAAGGCAGGCAAGGCGGCGGGTGGGGACGACACGAAAAATGAAAATTTTCATGCGCTAGATGTCATGAATAGAGAGGTCATTTGCCGTCTTCTGCAGCTTTTATTCAGCTGCTACAGTGAATTCTGCACTAAACTTGTACATGGGGAGGAGGATGCGGAGTTGTATTTACCAGAACCGTGGAGCAACAGTATTGTATTCTTTCTAGATAAGAGCTCCACGAAGGACCACCAAGACTTGCAGCAAAAAAGGGGCATTCGGCTGCTCTCTTGTTTTGGTAAATTGTGGCGGCAAGTCTTGGCACAAAGGTTCAGGCTCATAACGTCCGCGTTTCTACGCGAGTCGCAGTCGTTGAAAACCAACGAGGGGTGTACGACGAACGCGTTGATCGTCACCCAAAAAGTAGGGGAACGCTTGGCGAGATCGATGAAGACGTATGCGGTCTTTATCGACCTTGTCAAGGCGTTCGACACAGTCAACCGCAAACTATTATGGGCCCGATACCGGAGTAAGGGAATTTGCGGAAAGTTGTATTGGGCTTTGAGGGCGGGATACAAAAATTGCACACTGCAGGGGAGGTTGGGGTCCCTTTTTAGCAAAAAGTGCAAAGACGAGGGGCTAGGGGTGCGCCAGGGGGAAGTAGACAGCTCCGACGCATTTGCGCTCTTCATTGATGATTTAGATGAAGAAATAGAAAGAGCGGAACGCAGAACGGGCAGAAAATTGGGGATCCCCCTAGTTGGCAATAATGACGGAGCTGCTGGGGACCGTATCCCGGTCCTCAAGCACGCAGACGACACCGTACTTCTAGCCACGTGCGAGGAGGACGCCCAAATCATTCTAGACGCGGTGGACCGATGGTGCCAGAAATGGCAGATCAGTCCCAACCCCGACAAATGCGTCGTGATAGTCTTTGCGAAAGGGGGCGCTGCCCCAAGGCCAAATTTAAAACTCTTGGGCAAAACTTTGAAAATTGTCAAGGAGACGGTCTATTTGGGCTACCTTTTGCATCAGGAGGGCACATGGGTTCCACATGTAAACCGAAGGATTAGTAAGGCCGAAAAGTGGGACACTATTGCACGGCAACTCCTAGGGCATCACGGGGGAGCAACTCTAGAAACAGCTGCGAGTGTTCGAGCAGCGGCAGGGGAAGTAGGCGCACTTTACGGCGCAGAATTTTGGGGATCATCGAAAGACTCTGCCGAAAACAATGCCGTAAACAAAAACCAGGCTAGTGTTGCTAAAGAAATTTTGCACGTCCGCAGTACCGCTGAGGCGGAAGGTGTGCTCACGGAACTAGGATGGGCGACAAGTAGCACACTCGCACTGAAACAGCGCCTGCTTTTTTGGTGGCGCTTAGGAAGGACGGAGTCAAAAATCTTGCGCGACCTCGAGTGGCAGAGCCACAACGCGGAGATCGAAGCCAACGAGGGGCGCGACGAGATCGGCACGAGCGACTACGACTGGTGGCGCACGACACGCACAGAGCTCCAGCGCTTTAGCAGTCTAACCAAGTTACCGTCTGCAGAACTACGCAAATTACCGAGAGTAGCATTTCAGGATTTGTTGAACAAAGTATTTTTCAAAACTGAATTCACGTTGAGGATACATAGAATGAAAAATAATGCCAGGCTACTTTCGTACGGTGAAGCCTTGGAAAAATCAGCAGAGTTACAGTACTCGCATTGTGATTGGAAAAAATTACAAGCGGGCTACACCGCGCATGTCTCGAGCAAGTATCATGTAAGATTACTGGCGATGGCCAGGCTAGGTCTCTTGCCAATCGAGATTGAGACTGGTAGATGGCACAAAATTGAAAAATCGCAGCGATTGTGCAAAGATTGCAACGGCCAGCTAGGAGACATGGAACATTTCCTTTGCAAATGCACGGCTCTGGCACACATGGAGCCTGTGCCTAGTTGGAGCGACGCGCCGCCGCGTAACGCTAAAAATACTGGAGCTTGGTGGAGGCTCGCAGCGCGCAAATTGGAAATGAGATGGAAATTTAAGCGGAATTTGAAAAATAGCGAAAAGGCGGAGCTTCAATTTCTCATCGACGCGGCCCTCGACGAGGAGGAGTGCTTCATTGCAGATGCAGCACAGCTGCATGAGGTGCGGCCCATTTTTCTCGGCCCAAACGACGACCCACCCAAAAACATTTCTTTCGAATTGTTCACGGATGGGAGCAAAACGAAAAGCAACCAGATGGCGGGCTGGGGCGTGTGGGGCGTATTTTTTGCAGCAGACGGCAGCATCGGCCGAATCGTTGAGGAGAACGGCCCGGTCGATGTCTGCCACAGTGACGGGCAGGAACGTCACCAGAGCCAGCAAACGAACATGACAGGAGAATTGTTGGCCATTCTCCATGCTTTGGCGGAGATTCAAAAACTGCCAGCCGGCAGCGGTGGGCTATTGAGATTTGATTGCATCCCCGCAATCATGCTGGCGATAGGCGCCTTCCGCGCCCGGAGAAACGTGGCTTTGGTTGAGAAAGTGCACAATCTATGGTGCGTCGTTTCAGTAACGCACACCATACGATTGCTGCACGCAAAAGGCCACGCGCGCATTTTTGGTAACGTGCGCGCGGACAAGTTAGCGCAGGAGGGGGCTCTGTTGCTGCAGCCCCGACTTGTCCACAAATCTGCGGCTGACATGGGTGGAGTGGCCCGATTTGCGGAGCGCTATTCCCCAGCGGATTGCGGGACCGTCGCGGATAGAGAGCGCCGTCGTTTGGGTAGGCGTAAAGGGGAGCGAAGAAGCACGCTCCAACACGCAACAAACAGCCGTGTTCGCGCTGTCCAAAATCATTTGCTACAGCTAGGCGTATCCAAGGAACGTGCAGCCAAGATTATGACGCTGGTCGAAGATCTTGAGGAGCCTAACAGTGCGAACACCTAAACCAAAAACACGTAACGTCAGCTTGCTAACTTTAAAGGCAGCTGGCAATGTATACGACTCCTCCCCCGGGGCGTGTGCGTCCCGGGTCGAGCGCCCTCTTGCAGTACGGGTTAGACTAGCAGTGCATGTGTCAATTTGCAGGTCAGTATGGGTGGTTCACTATAGTAGCGTTAAGCGTTTTCTTTTTCTTAGTTCATTTTTCTTTTCTTTTTTTCCTGAAATATAATGTGTAAATTTTGATTTTCAAAATGGTTAATTTGATTGTGTTTTCTCTGCATTTCGAAAATCATAGAATTTTAGTTTTGCATTTTAAGGAAAAATACATGAAAAATGAAAACACTGCTACGTGAACCACAGTTAACGTGCGCGAGGAAATGCGAGGAACGCTGGGGTACCAGCTTGCTGGTGCATGCTGAAAGTCGCGTGAATTACCGCGACGCTTGTAAATTGACAGTTCGGGATAGTTCGGGCCGTTGGGTCGTGCGGCAGTGTATGGCAGTGTACATCGCGTGTACGTGGGCTGGTCCAGTGACAGTTCAGACAAGCAAACATACACAGACCGTGGCCTTCGCCCTTCACATGATTTCGCATGTGTGTGCGCACGTGTACGCCGGTCGCTGAAGCATGATGACGCTTACCGCACGTTCGTCGATGTATACGTGCCGCTGCTGGGTGCTGCGCATGGGTGTCGATCCGCAGGTACGTGCCGGCCCAGCTGTACCACCCGGAGATCAAGCTTCAGCCGACTGAGCCCGCGCCCAGTGGTCCCCAGTGCAGGCCGGGGAGGACCACACCGGTGTCCTCGTGGGATCGAGGGCAGCGGGGTGCGGCGGGCAAGACCTTCCGAGCGCGGCAAGCGGCAGCGCCGGCTCGTGAGGGCCGCCCCCGGGTACGTTGGGGCGCTAGTTGCGCATTTGTGTTTCGTGTTCTTTTTCGGAAGTGTGCGCGCAGCTGAGCTGTGCTGGGTCAGAAGCCTGTCGTGGCTTGCAACACCCGTACCGAGTTGGGTAACGGTCGAACGTTTGACGAGCGTGGTGCCTGCCTTTTGGTAGAAGTGAGAGTTGAGGCAGAGAGATGTAGCTAGATTCGCGCGCACGCAACTTCCCCATTTTCCTCGGGCTCCGCTGTTTCTCCAGCGGGCCCGGGTCGGGCAGTCCTTCCGTTCAGTGAAGGAACACTCCCGAGGCTCCGCCAAGACGCAGACGAATACGAATACGAATACGAATACGTAGGTTGTATTTGTACGTGCAGTACGTGGACTCTGCAGCCAACCCGGCCGACCCGCCCAGTCGTG
>PBVT01000118.1 GCA_002728755.1 Myxococcales bacterium | reverse complement strand
GGCTTCAGCAGCTTCCTCGGTGGCTTCAGCAGCTTCCTCGGTGGCTTCAGCAGCTTCCTCGGTGGCTTCAGCAGCTTCCTCAGCAGCAGCAGCTTCCTCAGCGGCGGCAGCTTCCTCAGCAGCAGCTTTCTCAGCGGCCGCAGCTTCTGCCGCAGCGGCTGCTTCTTCCGCAGCCTTGGCTGCCGCAGCTTCACGTGCCGCTTTCGCAGCCTCATCGGCAGCATTGGCTTCCTTCTCCAACACGCTATGGAATGCTTTCAAGCCAAGATTCTCTTCGCGCAGACGACCACGCTGGGCCTTGGTCAATTTTGCATATAGACCTTTCAGGGCCAGACGTTGTTCACGTTTCTTGGTGCGACGTTCATCGCGTGTCATATTCTTGGTATTCGCCATCGATAGCTCCTGGCAGAACGGTCCAACATCATTCGAAGGACAATAGGTTTTTTGGTTTCCAGAAATGGAGCGGGTGACCGGATTCGAACCGGCGACGTCAACCTTGGCAAGGTTGCACTCTACCGCTGAGTTACACCCGCGAAATCGCGCGCGGCTTATAGCTTGAATAGTCTTCTGTTGTCAAGGCGAGGGGCGGCTTCCCCATCATCTCCGGGGGTTTAGAGCTTCCTCTCTTGATTTGCGGCACGTGCACGAAAGACGAGATACAGCGGTACCCCACTTACAATGCACGCGATGCTAGCGATCAATTGAAACTCCGTCTGGGACCAAAGAACCCACAGACAAGCTCCACCATAAATCAGGGTCGAAATCGGAAAAAGAGGATCTCGAAAAACACGACCTTTATTGCTTCGATAATCACTTCTGCGGAGACGCACTTGCGCTAAAGCAGTCAAGAACCCGAACAAAAGCATTACACATGTTGTCCACTCTAAGAGCTGCATCGCGTTTCCCATCAGCACCAGAGTTCCAGCAATGGCCCCCTGAGCAAGAGCTGCGCGACGGGGAACGCCTGACTCTTCTTTACAACGACCCAGCCCCACAAAGAAATCGCCCCGCTGTGCCATGGCTGACGTGAGCCTTGGACCCGCAAGTGCTGTTGCAATAAGACTCGATGTCATCGCCACCAGAGCAACAATCGTCACAAGAAAAGGCCCGATGGGAGCAAGAACCCGTTCTGATAACTGAATCGTTCCCAGGTCGTTGGGGACAGCAGCCAGGGTATCGGGGGATTGTGCCCGAAATAAGGCATAGTTGAACCATAGGTATAAAACCAGAACCAGGAGGGTTCCGGTCACCATCGCGCGTGGAACAACTCGGTGGGGATCTTTACATTCCCCCGCGATAACGGCGACCACATTCCATCCCGTATAGGCCCAAAACACCGGTACAAGAGCGCGACCCACCCCATCAAACTCTGGTATTTTCCATTCAATGGTGCGTTCCAGAGGCGCTACCTGGCAGATCAAAGCCAATAATAAGAGTGTTCCGATCGTTACCCAGACATTCACACGCGCGCCGATACGAATTGGGAAAAGGGTGAGGATTGTGACCAATCCAATTACCAGCAAAGCGATCACAACCGTCGAAGAGATGCCCCCAATCGTGAATTCGTTCAAACCAAGAGCGTGGACGAGTGTAATCGAAATAAACATGCTCAACGTCGCGATACTTCCAGGATACCCCACTAGAAAGGCGGACCAGCCAGAAAGAAAGCCCACTGGACGCCCCATACCTTCCGATAGATAGAGATATTCGCCCCCATTTCGAGGGATACGACTGGCGCATTCACCTGTGAGCAAACCTCCACAAAGGGCCATGAGCCCCCCAAGTCCCCACGCAAGAAAGGCCCCCGATTCACTTCCTCCCGATCGATAGACCTGTCCTACGGTGTATAGAATACCAGCACCGACCACACCGCCCACGACCAGAAATGTGGCGTGAAATTGGTCGATTCGTTTATCGGCCGCCATCCCTAACGCCTCCAGAGGAGCAGCTGTCTGGGACCCTCCGGCCCATGGATCGAGCCAATAATTCGCCAGACACTGTCGTCGACACTGAAGCGAATCGATCGGGGTCCCGTTCCTCCCAGACTGCACTCTACACCAATCGCCGAGCCACAAGTATCTTCGAAAAGCAATATGGGCTGCATCCATACAGGCGACGATGCGTCTATCTCTGCCGGCCATAACCACCATCGATCGACCGACAGCAGGCATGCGTTGTCCGGACCAACCGTAATACATCGATTTTCTTGCCCGAGAAATAGCGTCAGCCCATTGCCTCTATCCAGGTCCACGAAATGGAAACGTTCCAGATCCATACCTTGTGGTGACGCCTGTGGCCCTACAGGTCCCCAACCAATCAATGGGTTCCATTGAAGGACTGTCCCTTGTGGCCCCAGAGAAAACGCCTGGAAAGGAGATTGAAGAGTCCGTAGTTGGTTTAATAAGACCGCCGCACAGCTCTCAATACCGCCACAACCGATAGGAGCACCATTATCCCAGCTGGCTTCCCCCGCTTCTATCGTCAGCCCGATAATCTGCGAGTTATCCAACGCATCACGACCAAGAATCCAATAGTCGACATCTCCATCACCAGCAGCAATGGCATCCGGACGGCCAATATTTTCCACATCGTATGACTGGCATTCCAACTGTTCCGTCAATGTGTCTGGACTACAGAAACGAACCGTGTCCCCATCTCCGGAAACCAGAACGGATGTAAGGGAACCGTCACCTTCAAGCTGTTGAGCCACCTGGCTCCAGACCGACGCGACGGGATCGTTGTCGATATGCATCTTCTCAACCGGGGCACCGGCCGTCTCGAAGTCCCAGAACCTTCCATCTGTGGACACCGCCAAACCCTGGTCAATATCCTCAAAGTCCACATCCAGGATCTGGTGCCATACATGGGGGTAACCTCCTCCCGATTCTGGCGCGACCCACAGACCAACCAGCTCCGCAGAACTACCCGTCGCCCCGATGACAATGCCAGCGCCACCATCGATAGAGCGTAATCGACCGGCTTCCAGTCCGCTGGGGAGGCCCGAGGTTCGAAAGCCCTGGCAAGCACCATCCGACGAACAGAAATCACCCATGGATCGGGAATCACCGTCCTCACAACGTAATCCCAAAACGTCCGGTACGTAATGGCAGACGCTATCGGGACCACAGAGGTCTGTAGTGCAAAGGTTCCCATCGTCACAGTCAAAGTCTGTCGTACAACAGCTAACAGCGTGGACACAGCGCTCGTCCCGGCAAACGTCCATGGTACAGCTATCACCATCATCACATTCATCCGAGTCGGTACAACAGGGAGCGACACCGGTGACAGCACATTCCTGCGTCGACGCATCACAGTAATGAACAACACAAGACTCGGTCAGGGCACAGTCCTGATCTTCTTCACAACAACCACCTACCTCTGGGAATACACACGTTCCATCATTTGTGAGGCAGATGTCGCGCGTACAGGATTGGTTGTCGTTGCACCCTCCCAGGCCAGGACAGCACTCCGACTCATTGGCCTGGTAACTACATAGCCCGTTGTCACAGGCGTCCAGCGTACACGGATCGTTATCGTTACAATCCTCGGCGGTCGTACAACACCCGGTCTTTGGAAGATTCAAGCAACGTAGACTTCGGAGATCACAAAAGTCATCTGTACACGAGTTCTGATCATCGCAATCCGCGTCATTATCGCAACATGCAGAGATAAGTCGCTCTTCACATATAAGAGAGACACATATGGGCTCATCACAGACACCACTGGGAATGCAGGTATCGTTGGTCCCAAGACAACATTGATCTATGGGCTCAAACGAGCACTGACCCGAAACACACTGGTCGGTTGTGCAGGGATTTACATCCGTACAGTCTTCATCCGACTCACAACAGGTTGGATCAGCCGTAAACAGACAGTTCCCACCTTCACATGTGGCAATATCACATGGGTTTTCAGAAACGCAGTCTCCGTCCACTCGACAACAACCATCAACCAGCTCATGGGAACAAATCCCCCCTGAGGAGTCACAGGTATCTATGGTACACGGGTTGTTATCATCACACTCCAATGCGTTGGCACAGCAGTGTGGAAGATTCTCGGATGCACAAAATCCATCCTGACATATGCGAATTACGCAGGCCCCCGCGGGCTCACAGACCCCCGTATCGGCACAGCAATCGGGGTGTGTCTTTGTGATGCAAGTGCGGCTACTCCCCTGGCACTGCGCTGTCACACAGAGATCTTCCAGATGGCTACAGTCGGCATTGTCCAGGCAGCAACCGGGGATATCCAGAGACTCACAAGTGGCGGACGACGGGTTGCATTGGTCAACGGTGCACGCGTTGCCATCGTCACATGCATCGTTATTGGAACAACACCCCTCCACCGGCTCATGCACGCAACCTCCAGCATCGCAACGATCGGAGGTACATGGGTTGCCATCATCGCAGTTCAGGTCGTCTACACAACATCCATCCCGGGGGATATGGGAACAAACACCGGATGAACTATTGCAGACATCCAATGTGCACGGCTCCTGGTCATCACAATCGGGATTCTCACCACAACACATAAGGCGCTCATGATGGAAACAACGACCGGTCTCGAGCGAACAAAGATCTTCTGTGCACGGGTTCCCATCGGAGCAATCCTGGTCTCCCTCTGAACAACAATTATCCAGGTCGAGCCATACACAACCGTTGTCCACGCAAACCCCCTCAACGCAGGGGTGCGGTGGGCTACAATCCAGTTCACTTCGGCAACACAACTCAGACTCGACGAATTCACAAAGCCCCGTTTCCGCATCGCAACTATCCACGGTACAGGGGTTGCCGTCATCGCAATCGGAACCAGATGTACAACAACCGGCCAGACTCAGATGAACACATTCCCCACTCTCGGCAGAGCAGCTATCGATGGTACAGGCGCTCGGGTCGGCACACATCACATCGTTGGTGCAACAATCCGGATCGGGGGTATGTACACAACCACCGTTCTGAGGATCACAACTGTCCACCGTACACGGATCCGCATCCCCACAGTCTGAATCCGAAGCACAACAATTGGGTTGTATCACCTCCGTGCACTGTCCTTCCGAACAAAACGGGATGCCACAGGACTCTGTTGACGGACAATCCGAATCCTCTACGCAGCAACCGGGCTCCCATGCCAGCTGGCAGCTTCCCTCACTGCATAGAGACTCCCAGCACTCTCCACCGCCGCCGCAATCACTATCTTCAACACAGCAGCCCGGTAAGGGCAGATGCATACAGCCAAACCCTGGATGGCATGTATCTAGAGTACAGGAGTCACCATCATCACAGGAGACGGCCCCATCACAGCACCACCCGATAACCTGGTCGAGACAAAGGCCATCAATACAACTGACATTCACGCAGGGTGCGTCTGTCGTACAATCCAGAACGTTCTGACAGGGCTGGGTGCTCAAATCACGAACAAGCACCGAAACCTCCATCAAATCCTTTCCCCCACGCCCATCCGACACCTTAACGGACCAGACCAATTCTACGGTCTCCTCCACGTCGGGAGCGACAAAGCCAACAAGGCTAAACGGAACTGGACCTCGCAGATCGCCGAGTTGCACTTCAGGACCCAGGAGCTGCGTCCAGGTAAATGTCAGCGTATCCCCTGGATTCGGATCGCTGCTCGCTCGCCCATCAAGGGTAATATACTGCCCCTCAACAACCGACACACCAGGCAATACACGAACTGCTGCTACGGGTGCTTCGTTAATACTATCGAGCAACGTCACTCGATGCTCAGCTGTCGCGGTATCGTTACCGTCCGATACCACCAGTCGGAATACGAGCTCTTCATCTGAGAAGACCTGTGGGGCCTGAAAAGAAGGCTGTAACGAATTCTCATCCGAAAGAATTACGATAATGCCAGCCACCTGGACCCATTGCACATTGATCAGACCAGAGCCCACATAATCCATATTCGACGCATCAAGGGAAACCGTCGTTCCCTCATCCACAACCAGG
This sequence comes from Myxococcales bacterium, assembly GCA_002728755.1. Classification (GTDB taxonomy): domain Bacteria; phylum Myxococcota_A; class UBA9042; order UBA3505; family UBA3505; genus UBA3505. Next base: position 12,325 of record PBVT01000118.1, on the reverse strand, counting down.
GGCTCTCCATCGGGCACATAGAATGGCCCGTCGTAAGGGATAGTCGTGCAACCGCCATACACACAATAGACGCCGATCCCCTGTTCCTGACATGAGGCGTCGTCCTCACATTCTGACCGACAAAACCCATTCAAACAGGCTTCCAGACCTGGGCAGTCCGAGGCCAGCTCGCAGGGCTGCCTCAACTCTGGTGGCTTCGGACAAGCCACGACCACCAAAGCGAACAACAGCATCAGGATACGGCTTATGCGCTCCCAACCTGGTCCATGATCACGAGTCGAACTGTACACCTTCGCCCTTGACCCTCGCTAAAAGACGTGACCGTAACTTCTTCACTGCACCGGTCAGAATCTGAGAAACCCGGGACTCGGTCACTCCCAACACTACGCCTGTCTGTTTTAGAGTCATATGTTGGAAATGGTACAAGGTCACGACCAGGCGCTCTCGCTCTGACATCGTCCGTAGCTCGGACTCAATCAGATCGTACAGTTTTTTCCGCTCCATGATCGAGGCGGGGTCAAGAGAACGCTCATCTGGCAGGGTAGAGGAGAGTCCTCTCGGACCGTCTCCCTCTAATCCGAAGGAGTCCAAGGGGACTAATAATACAGGTCGCACCCGCTTCATCAGAGCATGATAGGATTCGATATCAAGCTCCATCGCGTCCGCAACCTCCTGCGGCTCCGGAGTTCGCCCCAATTCCTGGGCTAGACGAACCACTGTATTCTGTACCTCGGACGCTTGTCTTCGAAGGGTTCGAGATGCCCAGTCAAAGCCCCGAAGTTCATCAAGAATCGCGCCTCGAATCCGGATCTCGGCGTAGCGCTCAATGCTTCCACATTTTTCTGGGTCAAAGCGATCAACAGCCTCAACAAGGCCGACCATACCCGCTGAGATCAGCTCATCTAATTCGATGTGCCGAGGCACCCGCCGCCAGACATTATAAGCCACCTTCTTTACTAGAGGCACCAGCTTTGCGATGGACTGACCTCTGTCTTTGACCTGGTCTTTCACTCGATCTCTGGTCGGTTTCTTTCCCACTGGACTAGACGCCCCCCTGGCCGGGGTTGGATTGATCAGGTGCGCTTCCACGTCGCACCAAGGCAGTCCCTACCACCAAACCCCGAGTCTACGAGGTTCTGCGCTCTCTGTCATCACCGGCCAAACCGTAGGGTTTACGAGCCCAGGGCGGCCGACCTCTTCACGGCTGGTTGGGAATGACAATCGGCACCGAACGTTCTAGACTATGTACTCCATTCGCCTTGGAAGGGATACAAAGCGAACCATGCGAGTCGATCGGACACCCATCATCAGCCTCTTGCTCTTCGGGCTTTTTGCCTGTGCAACAAGCTCACCCAAGACCCCCTGGCAACAGGAGTCCGCGACCTGTATGCAGGTGTTTCAGGCCGTGCAACATGCGGATCCGGTCCGTACGGCCTCGTGTATTCGCACCTTGGCCATGTACGTGGACACTACCAACTTCTCTGCAAACGATAAGAACACGGTTGTACTCGCCACACAGTACGTATACGCACGTGCCAACCCACAGCTACAATACGAAGCGGGTATTGTACTGAAGCAACTGGGTGCCCCGCTTCCCACTGTGATCCCCAAAAGCACACATACGGCTACGACTTCGACACAATCCAGACAGCCGCGTTACACGCCAGAGACCTGCACCAAAAGTTCCACACGGTACGCGAAGAAATATACCCGAGCGGGTAAGCGCCACCACCGGCGAGGACGCTACAAAAAGGCGGTGTCTCAATATGAACGCGCACTGAAACGCTGCAACAGTTATCTGCCCGGCATCTATCGTATTGCGGCAGCCCATGCCGCCGAGGGAAACCGCGAGAAATGCAACGTCTATCTGCGTCAGCTAAAGCAGATCGACTCAGCCAAAGCGAACGAACACCTTCTTGATGCACGGGGCTCCGACGATTTTCAGGGCATGCATGATGATGAGACCTTTCGTTCCCTCACCGGTTTTGTACGTATCCGGCTTCTGAATGCCATTGGTAAAATGGGCCGTGATGAAGTGAAACGTATCCAGAAATATCTGAAGAAACTGAACTATACGATTGGTGAAGTCGGGGTGGATCGCCGGGACAACGCCCCGCCCTATCCGGAGATCTGGTATAAGCCTGCGGCAAAGCGACAGGCCCTTATTGCCAGAGAGCTGGTCGACCACCCCAAGACCCGTATCAACGGAAACCTGCAACCAGACTACCCATTCGATGTGGTGATCTCCTGGAGTGTAAAGCTTGTAAAAAACCAGTATGACGAACTACAACCAGAGAGTGTCGCCCACAAGATAGACCCGGATAATATAGATGCAGAGCTACGATCTATCGAACGAAAGGAAGATGAAGCCTTGCGAAAACCAACGCGTGCTCTTAATAAGGCCGACCGCGTATTAGGCACTCCGGACCGAATCGGCAACAGCATTGAAAATTCAACAAACAAAGTGGAACGCGTAATTGATCGCGTGCCCGGTTTTTAAACGATATACTACATAGGCTTATCTCCAACGAGGATGTAATGTTCATTTCCCTTTTCGACACTGTTCCCCAAATGAGCCTCGCCATATTCGGGCTGGGACCACAGGAACTCATCATCATCCTGATCATCGTTCTCCTGGTTTTCGGATCGACCAAATTGCCACAACTCGGTTCGGGACTCGGAAAAAGTATTAAGAACTTCAAGAAGTCCATGCGGGAGGAAGAAGAGGCCGACGCAAAGAAGGCCACTGCTCCCACTACGGTTGTACAGGTCGAAGTCCAGAGACCAGACGCTCTGGAATCGCAAAGTGTGACGGAAGCGGTCACAGACAGCGAAACGGAAACGTCGGAAGTTGGTTCCTGAAATCCCTATCTGGGAATAGCTTCGGGGGTTGACCACGTTGACATGAGCAGCCTGGTACCGTCACCCCGATGAGCTCGTTATGAGGAAAGATTCTGGAAAGCGTAGTCATTCCGGCCGAGGAACCACTACACCCGGCGGAAAACGACGAAACACCAAGCGGAACACGCCGAAGAGAACTCGAAAGCAGGTTCTACTTCGATGGGCCCTACGACTCAGCATCATTGGTTTCGTTCTGGGGATCCTCGGTATCATCAGTCTCGCAACGCTGATCTATCTCGAAGCGAAGAAAGTCCCCCAGACCGTCTATTATGAGGAGTACCTGCGACGTATTCCACAGATGAGTCGAATGGTGGCTAACGATGGTTCCGATCTGAAACTATTCTACAAGGACCGTCGTATTATCGTCCCCAAAGAGAATATCCCGCAGGTGGTTCAGCTGGCCTTCGTGGCATCGGAAGATGCAGACTTCTTCAGCCATGGTGGGCTGGATTATTGGGGGATATTCCGTTCGGCAATACAGAACGTATTGCGGGGCAAATACGCCCAGGGCGGCAGCACAATTACCCAACAGGTCGCCCGCTCGTTCCATTTGAGCCGAAAGAAAACTCTGCGCCGTAAACTTCGCGAGATGATTCTGTCGAGACGGTTTGAACAAAAGCTCACAAAGGACGAGATCCTCTCTCTGTATCTCAACAGCATCTACTTTGGACATGGACGCTACGGGATCGAGGCCGCGAGCCGGTTCTTCTTCGGTAAGTCGGCCCTCTATGGCTGTGATTGGAAGGAAGTCCGCGGCGAAAATAGCGGCGATACCCAGGAACAATGTCGTTGGATTCCAAACCCAAACCATAAGGAAGGCGGCGACTGGAGTTGTGCCCCATGTTCCCTGACCGTGAGAGAGGCCGCGCTTCTAGCCGGCCTGGTACAAAGTCCCAACCGGCTCTCTCCGTATCGCTACCCGGACCGTGCCATGGCACGGCGAAACTACGTGATCAAGCAGATGGTAGCCAAAGGCTTCTTAGATAGTGAGCGAGGAGAGCGTGCCATACAATCCCCTCTTGGTGTCTTGAGTAAGCCTCCCCAGACCACAGAGGTGGGACGCTATTTTGTGGACGCCGCCGAGCGGCGTCTGAAAGCCACACTCGGATACATTATTCTTGAACGAGGGGTCTCCATTGGGGCCTTCGAGCGAATGGATCCAAAGCTTCGATCCAGACTCATTCGTAGAGTTGGAAGAGCGGATCTCCGGGCTGGACTAACACGTCAACAGATTACGGCCCTACCCGATGAGCTACGACGAAAAGTCACCCGCTCCCTCGCGAGTGACGCCCTGTCTAAAGGCGGTCTATGGATACAAACAACCATGGATACTCGTGCCCAAAAAGCAGCGGACGCTGCTGTATCCCGAGGCCTGGCCCGTTTCGATGCCACATCAAAGCAACCTCTTTGGCGTATAACCAAACACTTCGACAATCTGGACGCCGGTCGAGCCGAATTGAAGAAGAGAAAACGGGGTAAGAAACCCGTGAGTGGCCGAACCGTACCTGGTCTTATTACCGCTGTTGATGGCCTGGACTCCTGGCTCATCGAAACCCCATGGGGACCAGGCGTGTTACGTCCCGGATTCGCCAAGGTTCGACTCGCTGCGGCGCAGAGTTTCGTCGCCAACACCGATTTCAAAAAGAAAAAGGCCCCCACTGTACCCGAACGCCTCGAATACAAACCCGGAGACTACCTACAGGTCATGTTCACTGGGAAGCACGTCCAGCCAGCAACTCCTGGAGCGGCGGAATCGGAAGGCATTCCAGAATACCAACCGGACATGGCCCCACACGCTTCGCTTGTGGCTCTCGATTCTACAAGCCGTGAAGTTCTCGCTCTTGTGGGTGGCGCCAACGCCGAGGTCTATCCGTACAATCGAGCCATACAAACTCGTCGACAGGCCGGATCCGCGTTCAAACCACTGCTATACGCCACGGCCGTAGAAAAGAAGGTCGTCGATGAGAATACACTCTTCTTCAATACACCAGAGACCTACCGCCTGCCCGATGGGCGACTGTGGAGTCCGAGTAACTATAGTGGAACCTATGATGGCGCGGCCCTGTCCCTGGCCGACGCAGTCGCTCACTCGGTCAATGTTGTCGCGGTTCAGGTTCTGAGTCGATTTAGCGTGAAGGATATCATCACCGTTGCCCGACGGCTTGGCCTGGATGGAAATATGGAGCCCAACCTGACCCTGGCCCTGGGTTCTGCAGAGGTGAGCCCCCTCGGTCTGACCAATGCTATCGCCACTATTCCAGCGGGAGGCCTATACCAGAACACAGGTTTTATACGACGCATCGTATGGCCCGATGGGACCAAAACACCCGGTTTGGAAATCCGCGCCTGGTGGGATCATCTGCAATGTACAAAAACGGGGCGTAAGGACTGTCCCACAACCGATCAGGTCTTTAGTCAACGCACAGCCCGGACAATGACGCGCCTCATGGCCGAAGTCGTACAACGAGGAACGGCCCGCTCGATCCGAAAATTGGGACAACCGGCGGCAGGTAAAACAGGTACCACCAATCGTGGTCGTAATCTCTGGTTCGTCGGGTTTACACCTCGCTTTTCTGCCGGAGTTCTCTTCGCCTTTGATGATCGGCGCGGTATCAAGAAAGGAACAGGAGGTCGGTACGCCGCCCCCATCTGGTTGGATTTCAGTCGCCAGTACCTGGAAGGTTCAGACACCCTGAGTTTTGGTCCGTGGATGTCACCTCCGCCGAAACGAGCGAAAGATCTTGTAACGGCCAAGGCCCCCATTACGGAACGGTTGGCTCCTGTGGAACCAATCATCCCCCCTGTGCAACCCTTAGGCGACGATCCTTCTGTCGATAACCCCACGGCTGATCCCACCCCTACGCAAACACCACCGCCCAAGGTAGATGAGCCGATTATTGCGCCACCCCCAGACCTGGATTTGAGCCCATAGATCGGTCCGTAAAAGCCCATTTTCTGGCTTGAAATCTATTGTTTCCCCCATAAATACGGCAACAAGGGATTGACAGAACGCCCAACCATCCCTAGCTTGCACCAAACCATTGCTACGAGAGGTTAGTCCGCATGACCCCCGAAACGATTAAAGAGGCCCTCAGGGGCATCAAAGATCCTGATTTGGATCGGGTACTTGCATCATTTGACGGGATTCAAGACATCAAGGTTAGCGACGGGAACGTGTCGTGCCGGATCGTCCAGGCAATTCCATTGAGCTCGCAACGCGACGCCCTGAAACAAACGGTTACCGACGCGCTCTCCTCCCTGGACGGCGTAAATAAGGTCGACGTAACCATGGATTTTCAGGTCCAGGTCTCCAAATCACCGCAAGGTGACAACAACCGGATCCCAGGCGTGAAAAATATAATTGCGGTGGGTTCTGGCAAAGGCGGTGTTGGAAAGTCCACGGTAGCCATAAACCTGGCCATGGTCCTTGCACAGACCGGCGCAAAGACGGGAATCGTAGACGCAGATATCTACGGACCATCGATTCCAACAATGTTGGGTCTGACAGGTAAGACTCCGATTCTCGATCAGACCAATCGAAAGATTCTTCCTCTTGAGGCCCATGGTCTGAAAGCAATGTCCATTGGTTTTATGCTTAAAGAAACCGACGCGGTGGTCTGGCGAGGACCCATGCTCGGCAAAGCACTCCAACAGTTTCTGGAAGACGTGATCTGGGGAGAGCTCGACTACCTTGTCGTAGACCTGCCCCCCGGCACGGGTGATGTACAACTTTCCCTGGCCCAGTTGATTCCAGTCTCTGGCGCTGTGGTTGTCACAACACCGCAAGATGTTGCCCACGCCGATGTTGGCCGTGCGATCAAGATGTTTGAAATGCTCAACACACCGATCCTGGGCCTCGTAGAAAATATGTCGTATTTCGTTTGCCCAGATAACGACAAGACCTACCATATCTTTGGAGAAGGTCGGACTTCCGAGTTCGCAGAATCCATCGGAATCGACCCGCTGGGCCAACTTCCGATCGATCTCGCGGTTGCTCCCTCCGGTGATGCTGGGGTCCCCATTACAGCGGCTTCCCCAGACGGTGAACAAGGCAAACGCTACAAGCAGATCGCAGAAAAGACGGTCGTGAAGTTGGCGCAGATGGCCATTGAAAAGTCTCAAGACCAGCGCGCGAAGGACTTCTTCAATATTCGTGCGACATAAACCTGTACATGACTTCTGAAGCCATGTCGGTAGGTCTACTCTCTCTTGGCGGGCACGTCCTGCCTGTTCTCGGACCCGATCTATCGACACCAGTTACGGTCTTTTGCTCTAACTCACGACCACGACAAGAGAGTGGCCTTTTTCGCCTTCTCCCAGTGGGTGGAGGAGAACCCCTGCATGAGCAGATCGTACCGCTCGACGGTGTACGTTGTGGTGAAGTCCTGTTCCAGGTGACTTTCGAATCGAACGAATCGACCACGATTCATATCACCAGCCAACTCCTTCGTGGTTCCGAGGCATCCCTTCCTGCACCGGCGACCATTCCGCTCCCGTCGACAGCAACACCCATATCCGAAGAGATACAATGGAATCTGCAAGCGGTACGGGCCCAGGCCATCGTCCGCTGGTATCGCTCAATGCTCATGGAACGCGACTCGCGAATCGCCCTACGCGAAGAGTTTCGTCGCATTCGCCTGATCGCAGACGACGTCGACGAAGCGCTCCATAATGAGGACCGCTCAACGATCACGAATGGTGTCAGCCAATTGCTTCATCTAGCGAAAACGCTGGAAGCGCAGACGGGCATTCTACCCTTTCCTGCAGATACTCCGCTGGTCTTATTACCAGATCCTAGCGGTTACTAAGATTCGGCTCTTAGCGCTGGCTCATCTCGACGAATTCACGAGATTCTATACCCGTATAGATCTGTCGAGGTCTCGCGATCTTCTGTTCCGAGTCCTTCAGCAACTCTTCCCATTGCGCAAGCCAGCCAACCGTTCTCGGGATACCAAATAATACCGTAAAGAACGCCGGTGGGAACTGCATTGCCTCATAAATCAGACCCGAATAGAAATCTACGTTCGGGTACAGATTACGCGATACGAAATAATCGTCGCTCAACGCGATCGACTCCAATTCGATGGCCAATTCGATCAGCGGGTTTTTCCCCGTCACATCGAAGACGTCGTATGCGAGCTTCTTGATGATACGAGCACGGGGATCATAGGCCTTGTACACACGGTGGCCAAAGCCCATCAGGCGGTGCTCTCCCTTTTTCACAGATTCGATATAGGCCGGGATTCGATCGATGGTACCGATCTCCCGTAACATCCGAAGAACAGCCTCGTTCGCGCCACCGTGGAGTGGCCCGTACAATGCGGCCGCTGCTGCAGCCGTAGCACTGAATGGATCGGCATGACTGGATCCGACACCACGCATTGCGGTCGCGCTACAGTTCTGCTCATGGTCGGCATGGAGAATGAATAGAACATCCATTGCTCGAACCAGATCGGGGTGTGGCTCATAGGTCTCAACACCGATCTTTTTGACCATCGAGAGGAAGTTGGCTGGATAGGACAATGTATTGAGCGGGTATACAAAGGGTAGACCCATACCATGTCGGTAACTAAACGCTGCGATCGTCGGCACCTTGGCGATCAGGCGAATCATAGAGAGTTCGCGAGAATCTGGAGACTGAATCCGTTTGGCGTCTGGATAGAAGGTGCTGAGCGCCCCGACGGTAGCCACAAACATTCCCATTGGATGGGCATCAATACGGAAACCCTCCATGAATCGACGAATATTCTCGTGAAGGAAGGTGTGATGGGTGATCTCGTCCGTCCAATCGGCCAGCTGGTCCGCGGTGGGTAGCTCTCCCTTGATGATCAGGTAGGCCACCTCAAGAAACGTACACCGCTCCGCAAGATCCTCAATACCATAACCACGATACCGTAAGATGCCCTCTCCTCCATTGATGAAGGTGATATTACTCCGGCAGGCCGCGGTGTTCTTATAGCCAGGATCGTAGGCCATGAGCCCAAAATCCTCTTCAGACACCTTAATGGCTCGGAGATCCATCGCGCGGATGGTTCCATCTTCAACCGGCAGTTCATACGTGCGACCGGTACGGTTATCGGTGATGGTGACACTTTCCTTGGTCATGTTTCAACCTTTCACTGGGTCATTCGTGGCGGATGGGTTTAATGACCCATTCCGTCGCATTTGGCAAATCAATTCATGCGAACTATAGCCCATCCAAAGCCTGGTTTGTTTCCGATTCGGATAACTTTAGATGGTGCGCTAATTCAATAATAATGGTCTGGCGAATCTGGTCCTTCAACTCGTCCATAGAGCGAACAGATCGCTCTATATTCCGCTGGAATAGTATCATGCAGATTGGATCAGCGATAGAGCGGACCATACCACCGTCGTTTAAGTCGCCTACCTCCAGACAAACACCGAGCATTGTCGGTGGGAACGGAACCGGTTCCCCCGGGCTCAAGGCCATGGGTGGAACAGGGAATACCTGGAGTCCAGGCCGGATATCCTGCTTTTCCAATGTATTGGGTAGCGCCTGAAGTATGGCCCGTGCCTCGCTAACAATTACTTCGGCGGGAACTCGAAACGGTGATGGAAACGCGTTGTCATCGAGAGCCGCAGCGTCACGATAGAACCGCTCTGCATCGGTGTTATTGCCCAGGAGTTCCTCGGACATAGCACGAAGATGAAGAATCTCCGGATCGGATGGATACAGTTCGGTTAATTCTCGAAGATCGTCAGCAGCTCCAAGAACATCGCCAAGTTCCACATAGACACGGCACCGCTCCACAGCAAGATCACCATTCTTGGGATCCATATCAATCGCTGTATCGAGGTAGGAGAGGGCAATCCGGGGATGTCCCATATCGAGTAGGGCTGCCGCACGGATCAGAAGAAGCTCGCCCACCCGACCCATATGCTGCATCGCCTCTTCCGTACATTGAAGAGCCTCTTCGGGTCGGCGCTCATGCAGCGCCTGCCGGGCTTTTTGTAGCAAGCGGCCGGGCCCCGACGGCGAGGCAAAACCTCGATGATATCGCCGGGTCGGTCGTATGCCGGAACTAGACGGATAGTCGCGCATAGATGTCAGCCTTCTACCTGATAACGCGTCAGCCAGTTGGAGTATTTGTCATTTTCCGCTCGCACCACACTCTGAAAGCATTCCTGCATTTTTCGTGTGACCGGGCCGGGAGCACCTCTGCCGATCACTCGGCCATCTACCTCACGCACCGGTGTAACTTCGGCGGCTGTACCCGTAAGGAAAATCTCGTCTGCAAGGTACAGAGAATCACGGCCGAACAGGCAAGCTCGTACGGGAATCCCCATATCATGCGCAAAATGAATAATGGAGTCACGCGTCACACCGCCGAGAATGTCGGCCTGAAGCGGAGGCGTTAGAATCTCGCCGTCGCGAACAAGGAAGAGGTTCTCTCCAGTACCCTCGACGACATAGCCCTCATGGTTCACCATCAAAGCCTCGTCATAGCCATTTCGAACCGCTTCTTCTTTCGCAAGGATCGCGTTTACATAGTGGCCAGGGATCTTTCCTTTCGCGAGAACGCCAGCGCCTCCTAGACGCGTAAAGGAGGAAACACAGCAACGAACACCGCGGTTCATTCCCTCTTCGCCAAGGTATGCCCCCCAACTCCAGACGGCGACACAGAGATGAATCGGATTGTTATACGCGAACAACCCCATCGCGCCGCTGCCGACAAATGCTAGAGGCCTTGCGTACCCTTCCGACAAACCATTGGCCCGGAACGTCTGCATAACGGCCTTATCAATCTCGTCCGCCGTGTAGGGCATCTTCAAATTGCAGATGGTCATCGATTCGACCAGCCGCTCCGAATGATCGGATAACCGGAAGATCGCACCTTCGTTCGTGCCCACCTCATAGGAGCGGATCCCCTCAAACGCACCCAGGCCATAATGCATGGTGTAATTCAACACATGCACCTGCGCCTGATCCCACGAAATCAGCTCTCCATCCATCCATATGTACTTCGTCGGCTGTACCATGATTGATACTCCACAATTCCATTCCGTACTGGGAACAATCGACTCGACCGGGCTACCAGGAACTTCGCCAAAGTCCCTTCCGCTCCCCAAAACACCTAGACAGCGCGGCCAAAATCAAACTGTCGACGCAGGTCCTATCTCTTACATAGCCTGGTCGGACAAGTCTCTTTAGTATCGATTACCGGCGGGAAACGCAATCATAGCGAACAGAAATCACCGTTTTTGTAGCTCTATGCCAGCAGAACTGAGCCGCAAGATCTGGATTTGCTTGATTTTATGTGGATCGACGGGTACAAGCCACCGGTCACTTTGACCCGGCTGTTTAAGTCGTCTCGGAGCTATTTCATGACCAAAAACAAGGCCAACCCCAGCAATTCGGACACATCCGAAAATGGCGCGCAACGGACAAAGGCTCCGGACGCAACGGTGGTCATCCCCGTATATAACGAGGAGATCTTGCTGGAGCAGGCGGTTACCGACTTCATGGAAGCCCTGAAAGCGGTCGACTGGTCGTACGAAATCATCATTACCGAGAACGGAAGCAAAGATCAGACCGTGGAGATCGCGACCGCCCTCGCCGAACGAATCGAGAACGTCCGATTTCTACATACGGGAGAGCCAAACTACGGCCTGGCTTTACGCCGAGGTATCAAAGAGGCCAGGGGCACCTATGTTCTATGCGATGAGATCGACATCTGTGACGTCGAATTTCATAGCCGCGCGATGGACATTCTTCAGGCCGACAAATGCGATATGGTTGTCGGCAGTAAAGCACATAAAGATGCCAACGACCCTCGTCCGATGATGCGCCGTGTAGCAACGCAGACCATCAATATGATGCTCCGAGTCAGTCTGGGGTTCAAAGGTACCGATACCCACGGCTTGAAAGCCTTCCGCCGTGAACGATTATTACCTGTGGTCGATGAGTGCATCGTCGACAAAGATCTCTTTGCCAGTGAATTCGTTATCCGCGCCGAACGTGGTGGCTACCGGATTCTGGAAATACCGGTAGAGATCGAAGAAAAGCGCGCACCGTCCATCAACTTGTATCGTCGCGTACCGAATGTCTTGAAAAACCTCGGGCGGCTGATCATGGCGATCCGGTTTAATCGTGACGTCTAAAGACGGCATCCCATGGGCTCCACACAAACCAGACAACTCGCCGTAAACGTAGATATTGATGCTATGCGGCACTACCAGGCCATCTGGGGTCTGGAATCATCCGAGAGCGCAACGGCTGATCCGATCTGGGAGCTAGGTGTTCCCCGCTTCATGAAGTTGTTTAAAGACCTGGGGATCCGCGCCACCTTCTTTGTGGTTGCATCGGATCTGGTCGCAACGGACGAAGGCGGGGCGGCTACCAGCAGCGAGTCTATCGAGCAACGTCAACAGACCCTACGACAGATGATAGCCGAAGGGCATG
>PBVT01000117.1 GCA_002728755.1 Myxococcales bacterium | reverse complement strand
TGAAATCTGCGATATGGACAACGACAACTACTGTGACCGCTACATGGAGAGCGTCGGCCTGCCGAGCACCTGTACTGGCGGTATGCTCGATTGCGACGATTGTGATGGAAGCTGGGCTTGTACCAACTACTATCCGGACGACGATGGTGACACCTACGGAAACCTTTCCGCTGTTGTGTGCGAATGTACCCGCCCCGATGGTTATGTAGAAGATCCAAGCGACTGTGATGATACACAGGACTTCACCTATCCAGGTGCGCTTGAACTCTGCGATGGCATCGACAACAACTGTGACGGTCTCGTACCAGACAACGAAAAAGATGACGATGGTGACGGCTACCGCATCTGTCATGGCGATTGTAATGACAATCTCGCGTCAGCCTATCCGGGCGCACCCGAAATCTGTGACGGTCATGACAACAACTGTGACGACCACCTACCCTTCGATGAATACGACAACGATGGCGACGGACAACGTGGTTGTCATGGCGACTGCAACGACGCCAACACCCAGGTCTATGCCGGTGCACCGGAAGTCTGTGACAATAAAGATAACGATTGCGACGGTGACATAGACGAAGGTCTCGGCGGTTGTGGTCCAGGATCTTGGCCGACATGCGACACACGCATCCCAGGTCAATGCTCCCTTGGACAGGTCGTCATGGACGGAACCGGCCTCTGGTGTAAGCCGGATCTGCCCGACTACGGCTACAAACAAGAAGTGGACATTCCCAACGGTCTAGTCGAGCGCAGCACAGGTAATGTTGATCCTGGTAGCTATCTCGTGACCAGCAACGGTAAGTATTTCTTCAACCTTGCGGCCGGTTGCGAGGGTGTAGGCAACACAGGCTGGACGATTCGTATCATCGATCCCCAAGATTCGTTCGACCTCTGGCGCGAAATCAAGACCTGTAACGCCGACACCAACCAGCTCGGAACCGACGACAACTCGTATTACACATCCGGTGTCATCGCCGATACCACGAATGTTTACGCCGTTGAGTGGGATGGTGAGTCCGGCCGCGTAACCCGTATCACCTGGGATAAGGTCAACTACGACCTGCCCTACATATACCCGAACGGTTATACGGGTGCCGACAACGACGACGCTTCCCAGATCTCCTATCCCCGCGTACCGCAGCAGGCTCTGTACCGTCTGGCTGGTGGTCAATACGACTGGATCAACAAGCGAGTCGTCATGGGTGGTATGGATGAGCCCGTCATTTGTTACTGGAACGTAGGCGACAGTACCTGGAGCCCGAACGGAACCAGCGGCCTGACCTGTAACTACAGCGTCGACAATATCCACTCCATGGGTATCCTCGGAACCGATGGTACCTATCTGTACAGCCACCGTATCGGTAGCGTGGCTGGTACCGATCGTGTAGGTCGCCACGGCTACGACACCCACGGTTATAGCCTTGGTAGCTGGCAGGGCTGGGCATCGAACGGTTACCTCTCCGAAGGCGCATCCGGCTTCTACCATGTAGACGGATACTTCTATCTCGCCGCCGACCAATGCCCGTACAACCTGGAACGTATCCATGTCACCGCCTCACAGGCTACGGGCCCGTGTGACAATATCGACCAGAACTGCAACGGCATCACAGACGAGCTCTGTGATATGGACAATGACGACTTCTGTGACCGATACATGGACTCCGTCGGCCTGCCGAGCACCTGTAGCCAGGGTATGACCGATTGTGACGACTGCGACCCAACCTGGTCTTGCACCTGGTACTACCCAGACCACGACTCCGACGGCTACGGAGATCCAGGCGCCGGTTCCTGTGACTGCCTGAAACCAGAAGGTCATGTGGACAACAGCGACGACTGTGACGATAGTCGTGACGATGTATATCCGGGCGCTCCGGAGCTCTGCGACGGTCTCGACAACGACTGCGACGGCGTCGTCCCAGCCGACGAAAACAATAACGATGGCGATGCCTTCCGCGTATGTGAAAACGATTGTGACGACGGTAACGCTACGGTTTACCCAGGCGCCCCAGAGCTCTGTGACGGCCTTGATAATGACTGTGACTCCGTCCTCTCCTCCTCTGAGACCGATAACGATGGTGATGGCCAACGTGGTTGTGATGGAGATTGTAACGACGCCAATACCCAGGTGTATCTTGGCGCACCTGAGGTCTGCGATAATAAAGACAACGATTGTGATGGAGACGTAGACGAAGGTCTCGGCGGTTGTGGCCCAGGCTCGTGGCCTACCTGTGATACACGCATCCCAGGCCAGTGCGCCCTTGGACAGGTCGTCATGGACGGTTCCGGTCTCTGGTGTAAGCCGGATCTGCCCGACTTCGGATATACACAAGAGCTTGAGATCGAAGCCGGTCTGGTCGAATCCACCACAGGTAACGTCGAGCCTGGTGAATACCTCATCACAGGTAACGGGAAGTACTTCTTCAACCTGGCCTATGGTTGTGAGAGCCACATCATGGGTGGTTGGACCATCCGTATATTCGACCCCGAGGATGAATACTCCTTATGGCGCGAGACCCGAACCTGCTCTGCGGACGGAAACGAAGACGGAACTGATGACAATTCCTTCTTCACCCTCGGTGTCATCGCTGACCTGCACTATGTCTATGCAGTCGAATGGACCGGCGACCAAGGCCGCGTCGTTCGTATCGAATGGGACTCCGTAGATTACGATAAGGCGTCTGTGGTGCCGAACGGCTATACCGACAGCTACACAGGAGACGATGTCCATCCGATCGATAACTACCCACGCGTTCCGCAACACACCGATTATCGCCTCGCGGCGGGTCAATACGACTGGGTCAACAAGCGCATCGTCATGGGTGGTCTGGACGAGCCGAACATCTGCTACTGGAACGTTGGCGACTCCCCGTGGGAACCCAACCTCACAGGTAATGTCACGCACTGTAACAGTGACGTACAGGCCTCACCTTCCTTTGGTGTCATAGGAACCGACGGTACCTACATGTACACGACTCGACTCAGTAGCTACAGCGGTTCGGATCGGGTCGCACGCTACGGAGCCGGATTCAACGGTCTTCCCTTCGGTAGCTGGCAGGGCTGGGCATCCAATAACTACATGTCGGAAAGCTCCTCTGGCTTCTATCATGTCGATGGTTACTTCTATTCGGCCGCGGACAACTGCCCCTACAACCTGGAACGTATCCATGTAACGAACTCTCAAGCGACCGGCCCCTGCGACAACATCGATCAGAACTGCAACGGCATCACTGACGAAATCTGCGATATGGACAACGACGATTACTGCGATCGTTACCTCCCATCGGTTGGCCTACCGTCCACCTGTAGTCAGGGTATGACCGACTGCGACGATTGCGATGGTTCCTGGGCCTGTACCGTCTACTACGTCGACGACGATGGTGATGGCTTCGGTGATCCAGGCGCAGGCACCTGTGAATGTATCCAGCCCGAAGGTTACGTCACCAATAGCAGTGACTGCGACGATACCCGTGACTTTGTCTATCCAGATGCGCCGGAACTTTGTGACGGTATCGACAACGCTTGCAAAGGCTATATCGATTCCAACGAAAACGATTCAGACGGCGACGGATATCGAATCTGTCATGACGACTGTGATGACGGTAACGCCACGATCTACCCCGACGCGCCAGAACTTTGCGACACCCTCGACAACGACTGTGACGGCTTCATGCCATCGGACGAATACGACAACGACGGTGACGGCCAGCGCATCTGCCAGGGTGATTGTAACGACGCCAACATCATGATCTACCTGGGTGCGCCCGAGTTCTGCGACAATAAAGACAACGATTGCGACGGTCTGGTCGACGAAGGCCTCGGTGGTTGTGGACCAGGATCATGGCCGACATGTGATACCCGTATCGCGGGTCCATGTCAGGTCGGACAGGTCGTCTTCGATGGCTCAGGTATCTACTGTAAACCGGACCTCCCGGACTACGGTTATAAGACATCAGTAACCATCGAAGCTGGTCTTATCGAGCGCACCTCGGCCCTGGTCATGCCAGGTAGCTATCTGACCACGAGTAACGGAACTTTGATGTTCAACCTGTCTTCCGGTTGTGAAGGAACCGCGTCCGCCGGTTGGACGACACGTATCTTCGATCCGCAAGCAGACTTTGACCTGCTGCGCGAGTTCAACACCTGTGACGACGATGCGAACAACGTCGGCTCCGACGACATCTCCTTCTACACCAACGGTGTCGTGGCGGATTCGACCTACGTATACGGCATCGAGTGGACCGGTGATGTGGGCCGCATCGTTCGAATCTATTGGAACAAGGATAACTGGGCCACGTTCACACCGGTTACACCCAACGGCTTTGTCGGACCGAGCAATGGTGATGCAACCATGGCTCCGTTCCCAACCGTGCCGCAGACTCCAGAAGTCTACAACCACCACGGATATCGACTCGTAAACGGCCAATACGACTGGGTGAACAAGCGCGTTGTCATGGGTGGTCTAGACGAAGGTGTTGCCTGTTACTGGAACGTTGGCGACTCCCCGTGGGAACCCAATGGAACGAGTGGCGCTACCTGTTCTGAGGTACAAAATGTCGGTAGTCTCGGTGTCATCGGTACGGATGGTACCTACCTCTATAGTCACCGCTGGGGCAACACCAGCGTCGGTAGCGATCGAGTCGCACGACATGGTTCGGGCACAAATGGATACGGTCTTGGTTCATGGCAGGGCTGGGCATCGAACGAGCATCTATCCCAGGGTGTGTCAGGCTTCTACCATGTCGACGGCTACTTCTATATGGCGGCTGACGATTGCCCGTATGGTCTGGAAAGAATCCATGTAACCGCATCGCAACCACCAGGTATCTGCGACAACATCGATCAGAACTGTAACGGCGTAACAGATGAAATCTGTGACATGGACAACGACGATTACTGTGATCGCTTCATGGATAATATCGGTCTGCCCTCGACCTGTATGGGTGGTGGCATGATGGATTGTGATGACTGCGATCCGACCTGGCAGTGCACCATGTACTTCCCGGATGATGATCAGGATGGCTTTGGTCAACCGGTTGCCGGTGTCTGCGAATGCGTACCTCCGGACGGCTACGTAACGGACAATACGGATTGTAACGATACCGATCCCACCATCTATCCCTACGCCCCCGAGCTCTGTGACGGTAAAGACAACGACTGTGACGGACAGGTCCCGGGTGATGAGTCCGATAGTGATGCCGACGGCTTCCGTATCTGTGATGGTGATTGCGACGACGGCGTAGCAACAACCTATCCAGGTGCCTTCGAACTCTGTGACAATGTAGACAACGATTGTGACGGTTACGTCTCGTCCACAGAGAACGATAGCGATGGTGACGGGCAACGAATCTGTGCCGGCGATTGCAACGACGGCAATGTCATGGTGTACACCGGCGCGCCGGAGATCTGCGACAACACGGACAATGATTGTGACACCCTCGTAGACGAAGGAATACCGGGTTGTGGACCTGGTTCCTGGCCGACATGTGACACCAAGGTTCCGGGACAGTGTGCAACCGGTCAGCTCATCATGGACGGTTCGGGTGTCTACTGTAAGGCCGACCTGCCGGACGTTGGATATAAATCGGAAACACCGGTACCCAACGGTCTACTCGATCGCGCATCGGGTATCGTTGAACCTGGTGAATATCTGGTCACTGGTAACGGACAGAAGATGTTCAACCTGTCCTACTCCTGTGACGCCAACCCAGAGGTCGCCGCACGGTACTGGCGTGTTCGCTTTGCTGGTGTGACGCAGATTCACATGCCGCGCACGGCAGAGATCGAACTTCGCCATAACGGTAAGAACCTGAACCTCTCCCCAGGCATGATCACCAGTCATGCTCCTGGCGGAACAAACACAGGCTCCATCGGTCAACCTCTTCCGTATGGCTTCCTGAACAATAGTAGCGATAACGGCTGGATCTGGTACCCGGCACAGATCTGCGACACCGAACCCGGTGGTACCGGCCTCTGTGTCGACGACGACTCCTACTTCTCCGTCGACTTCGGAGCCCCACAGGTCGTTGATGAAGTGAAGCTCTTCAGTGTCTATTCGGGTAGTGAGCGTGGCGTAATGTTGGCCATTGAATACTCCGAGAATAACGTGGAGTGGGCTCTGGCCAAGATGTGGGAATACCGCACAACACCGACGGGTGATCCGGCCGGCGGTGGCGCCACTGGATACTCCGGCTGGTACGGAACCGGTCAGATGGATATCAGCACAGGCCCGGCCTGTAACCAGGGTACCTTCAACGG
Organism: Myxococcales bacterium; assembly: GCA_002728755.1. Taxonomy (GTDB): domain Bacteria; phylum Myxococcota_A; class UBA9042; order UBA3505; family UBA3505; genus UBA3505. The sequence continues at coordinate 2,765 of PBVT01000117.1, read as the reverse complement.
TTGGAGCCTACGTGCATTCAACCAGAACGACGAAGGCTCCTTCGTTCTCGATCGTCAGATCACCACCTGTTACAACGACAGCAATGTCGTCGGAACGGATGATGTCTCCTTCTACACCGACGGTGTCATCGCCGATATGAACTACGTCTACGCGATCGAGTGGACTGGAGATGTCGGCCGTGTCGCGCGTATCCACTGGAATACTTCCGAGTACACGAAAGCTACCGTTTATCCGAATAGCTACGACGACATCGACCTCAACAGCTGGGCTCGAGTACCACAACACACCAGCTATCGACTGATGACGGGTCAATACGACTGGGTCAACAAGCGCATTCTCATGGGTGCCTTCGACGAACCAGGCTTCTGCTACTGGAACGTCGGAGACTCGGCCTGGTCACCGGATAACACCAATAATGTGACCTGTAACTTCTCCAACGCAGACGGGGTCAACCACCTTACCGGAGAGAAGAATGCGAGCTTCGGTATCGTCGGTACAGACGGCGTCTACGTCTACGCACACCGTATGCGTAATGGTCCGGGTTCGGATCGTCTTGCGCGCCATGGCTACGGCTTGAACGGTATGGGTATGGGTAGCTGGCAGGGCTGGGCGTCCAACGAATATATGTCCAACGCGGTCTCCGGCTTCTACCATGTAGACGGTTACTTCTATATCGCCGCCAAGAACTGCCCGTACTCCCTTGAGCGGGTACGTGTGAACAACTCTTCACATCCAGGACCGTGCGACAATATCGACCAGAACTGTAATGGCATCACAGACGAAATCTGTGACATGGACAACGATGACTTCTGCGACCGATTCCTGGAGAACATCGGACTCCCGAGTACCTGCTCACAAGGTATGCTCGACTGTGACGACTGTGACCCAAGCTGGTCCTGTACCTGGTTCTATGCAGATAATGACTCCGACAGCTATGGTGATCCAAGCACTGGCGTCTGTGAATGTTCCGCCCCAGCTGGATACGTCGAAGACAGTAGCGACTGTAATGACCTGGATGACTATGTACATCCTGGTGCGGTCGAACTCTGTAACGGTATCGATGATAACTGTGATGGAACCGTTCCGGAGATTGAAAACGATCTAGATGGTGACGGCATACGCGTATGCGCAGGAGACTGTGACGATGAGTTGGCCTCCGTCTACCCGGGCGCACCGGAGATTTGTGACGGCCATGACAACGATTGTGATGGAAGCTTCTCGCATCTCGAATACGATTCCGACAATGACGGGCAACGTGGTTGTGAAGGCGACTGTAACGACAGCAACAATATGGTCTACGCTGGCGCGCCGGAAATCTGCGACGGAAAAGACAACGACTGTGACCTGGAAATCGACGAAGATGTGCCGGGTTGTACTCCTGGCTCATGGCCAACCTGTGACAGCCGTCTACCAGGACAATGTTCCACAGGAACCATCGTAAGCGACGGTAGCGGTATCTTCTGTAAGCCAGATCTCTCGGATTACGGATATCGCAGTGAGGTTCCAATCCCCGAAGGTATGGTTGAGCGCAGCAGCGGTCTTGTCGATGTGGGTCAATATCTGGCCACGAGTAACGGTGAGAAGATGTTCAACCTCGCGAATGGTTGCCAGGGTCTTCTCAATAGTGGTTGGACAGTCCGTGTCTTTGATCCGCAAGCCGGCTTTGCAATCACCCGCGAAATTAAGACCTGTCTCTCCGACGACAATGAGACCGGAACAGACGACAACTCCTATTACACAACCGGTGTCATCGCCGACCAGAACTACGTCTATGGTGTGGGCTGGACGGGCGACCAGGGCAAGATCACTCGAATCTACTGGAATAAGGATCTCTTCGACCTGTCATCCATGTATCCGAACGGATATACCGGTGCAGACAACGCAGATGCCAACCAGATCGCCTACCCATGGGTACCGCAAAGTGAAGGATATCGTTTGACGGGTGGTCAATACGATTGGATCAACAAGCGTATCGTCATGGGTGGTCTCGACATCCCGACCATTTGTTACTGGTCCGTCACAGGTGATGGATGGGCGCCATCGAGTACTTCAAGCGCTACCTGTAACTTCGACGTACAGGGACAGCAGTCCTTCGGTATCCTCGGTACGGATGGTGTGCATCTATATGGTAAGCGACAGGGTAACGGTATCGGTAACGACCACGTGGGTCGCTGGGGCTATGGTAAGAACGGTCTCGCCTTCGGTTCATGGCAGGGTTGGGCTTCTAATGAGCATATGTCCGTGGCGACCTCCGGGTTCTACCATGTAGACGGATACTTCTACCTCGCCGTTGATGATTGCCCGTACAACCTGCAGCGTGTCCGTGTCACCGGCTCACAGCCACCAGGTGCGTGCGACAATATCGATCAGAACTGTAACGGCGTCGTCGATGAAATCTGTGACATGGATGACGACAACTTCTGTGATCGCTTCCTTGATTCTGTCGGTCTACCCTCCACCTGTACAAACGGTGTGAAAGACTGTGACGACTGTGATCCGACGTGGGCATGTAACTGGTATTACCGTGACGCAGACAACGACGGTTATGGTGATACAAGTCTTGCCACATGCGAATGCTCTACTCCTGACGGCTACGTCGACGATGGCTCTGACTGTGATGACACCCGCGATTACACCCATCCAGGTGCCGAAGAGCTCTGTGACGGACTCGACAACAACTGTGATGGTGAAATCCCGTACAACGAGCCGGATGACGATGGCGACGGCTACCGCATCTGCGAAGGTGACTGTAACGACGATAGCG
>PBVT01000116.1 GCA_002728755.1 Myxococcales bacterium | reverse complement strand
GGCGGACCAGCCGTTGAAGACGAATGTGGCGTCTGTGATGCCGATCCAAACAACGACTGCGTACAGAACTGCAACGGGGAATGGGGTGGTGACCTTAATGCCTGTGGCAATCTCTGGATCTGGCTGGGTTTCGAGGGCAACTTTATAGAGAACCGCTGGAGCCTTGTAAGTACGAAGTATAATGCCGAAGAAGAATTGGTGAATGATGCGGTCGTGGCGCAGGGGGCTCCGACCGAGGCAGATGTGCTCACCTACTTGAATTGGTCCCTCGAGCCGGGAATATACCGCCTTTATCTATGGGGTACGGCCGGCGTTATTGACGCCAGCGGGTCGTTCTATGTGAACGGAGAGCATTTGGCTGACTTTGACGGGACTCTATCGACGCACGGGTCGTACTTTGAAATTCCGGTGGTCTCTACACCTGAATAGTGATGTGGGGGGGCGGACTTTTTGTCTTAGACCCCATGTTGTTGAAGCATCGAAGTCGAATTGAACCAGGTTTAACCCAGGGCTGTGGAAGGACAGGCATGTCGAAAATTATTGCAATACTGGTAATATTCTCCACGGTCTTTCTGACCGGTGCAGGACGGCAACAGGAGATTGTGATCACCTTTGGCGGTGATGTTTGCCTGAACCGTAATGGTCTGAAATCTCGACCCGATGGCACAAAGGTAGGGGGACGATTGGTTTCATGGGAGAAACTCGCGAGTGGAATCAAGCCTCTCATCGACGGCGATTTGAACTTCCTCAATCTTGAGACCGTGGTAACGGGTCGGAATCAGATATCGGCACGTGGCAAGAAATTTGTCTTTCGAAGCCATCCGAAGGGAGTGGAATACCTGGCAGAGATTGGCTTCAATTTGATGTCATTGGCCAATAACCATGCCTTTGACTTTGGTGTAGAAGGGGTGAAGGAGACCTTAAAACATAGCGGCAGACTAACGAAAACGAAGGGTGTGTATTTTGCCGGGTTGGGAAACAACGATGCCGAGGCCATAGAGCCCGTGGTGTTTGAGTATGGGGGACATACATTCGCGTTCGGTGCGGTTGGGATCATAACCAATATGCGTAGAAACGAGCGCGCGACACCGGAACGTCCGGGTATGGTGGGGTTTCGCTTCAAGGGAGATTACGAACGGGTTCTCGATGCCATGGCAGCGGTGAAGGCCGATTATAAGATTCTATCGATACATTACGGTACGGAACGCCAGGTAAAGCTGGATCGTGGTCAACAAGCCCGTTTCCAGAGAGCCGTTCGGAAGGCTGGAGTGGATCTGGTCCTGGGTCACCATGCCCATGTGGTTCGCGCTGTAGAACGTAAGAAGAACAAACTCATCTTCTATGGCCTCGGGAATTATCTGATTCGCGGTGCGCGCAATATGGAACCGTTCCCCGATGCACAGGATTATGGCCTCTTCGGTCGATTGTATCTGGCCTTCAACGAAGAGAGTGGTCGCCTTGAAGCCCAGGCTGTGGAGGCCGTGGCCTTAACTGGAATGCACTATATCGCGCGTCCCAGAAAAGCGGAGGGAGGAGCGCGTCGAATCAAGGTGCTGAACGATTTGAGTCGACGCTCTGTTGGCGATTCCGCGCTCACTTTTGAGGTACGTCGAGATGGAACAGGTATCGCCTGTTTTGGGAGTGATCTGGGGCCCCGGGCGAAGAAGCGATGCGGTTCCTCCGAGACGACTCCCTAAGGACTGGTCCTTCCTGGGCGTGGACTCTATAATCAGGTTTGCTGGAAATACAGGGCTGCGAGACGTGGCCGGGATGTACAGGTTTGGGACTATCGGATTTATGGAAAAAGAAAGAGAAGGCTCCGGCGTCCTGGAAATGGGCTGCGGATAAGGATGCCTTTATCCAGACCTTTATGGGTGACATCCCCCTCGAATTATCTGACGGATGGATCGTTACCAGTCTGAAAAACAGTCTCGTTCGTCGAGGTTTTGAACTCTGTACAGAGCGCGATGCGGACCAATTTCTTATCTTTGCCGAGCCTCGCTCGGATGTACATTGTCTCGTTTCCACCCAATATCTGAACCTTTCCCATGGTGATCTTCCTGCAGGTCTCGAGGGACCGGAAGCCCATCGGCTCATCGAAGCCTTGGTTGCAAGGTTTAAGGATGTGGAACAAGGGCTATCCGAAGAGGCCGTAGATGCGATCTTCTCGGGTCCGGACCAGGGCCAGTCCGGCGGAGTCTATGGTGGCCATGTCGAAATACGAATCAGCCGTGAATGCAATGAGCGCTGTCTCTTTTGTAATACACCTCCCGAGCATCCCGATATATTGACCGATAGCGCCGTAATCCTTCGAACCATCGAGCGAGAGCGAGAGCGTGGATTTTCGAAGATTATTATAACCGGGCGAGAGCCTACCCTACATCCAGAGCTGCCGACTTTTGTTCGTCGAGCCCGTGATGTGGGGTTTGAGTCCATCATGCTGCAGACGAACGCGACGCGGCTCGAGAAGCGCTCCTATCTAAAGAAGTTGTTACGAGCTGGAGTGAACGAATTCCACATCTCGTTACATACGTTTTCTCCGGAGACCTTTGAGATGTTGGTGGGCAAGGCGCATCTGCTGGAAAAGACGTTGAAGGCTTTGGACAACCTGGTGAGCACATCCATGCCGGCTCGTAATTTAACCGATATGATTCGGCGATTTGGTCGGGGCCCGAATATTGCCGATGTTCGTCTTCTATTTGTGATTACACGCCAAAACTACAACCAGATGGCGACTTTTGTAGAGAAGGTCGGCGAGAGATATGGGAAGGGGATCAGCCTGGTGCTCCTATCAGGGATGGGACCCTTTGGTGATGGGGCAACGCGCGTTGGATTGATGCCACCCTTGTCGGGACTACATGCGGAGCTCAAGCAGGCCTTTACTATCGGCGACGCGAAGGGATTGGATGTTCGGATCCCGCCTCGCTGTGGACTCCCGCTCTGTGTAACCCCAGAGACCCATAGAGAACGAAATTCTGAGTGGGACCGAACTCCAGGTGATTATCTCGAAGAGAGAAAATCCTATGCCGCCGCCTGTGACGAATGCACATTAAAGGAACGATGCGGTGGGATCTGGAGCCGTTATCTTGAAGAAGTGGGAGACTCCGAGGTCATCCCTGTGACCTGATTACCAGCTCTTATCGACGACGATTTGAACAGCGCCCCATCCGTGCAAAGCATAAGCGGTTCTTGGTGCATGTATCTGCTTTCGCACAGTCCTCGTCCGTAACGGCACGGCATTGGTTGAGTCGAACCGTACATAACCCCTGGGTTCGACACTCTGTGGAGGCTTTGCAGTCGGCATCGTCGTTAGCCTGGCATTTTCCGTTCAGGAAGAAACATTGACCCTTTTCAGAACAGAACTCCGAGGCGCGGCAATCCGCATCGGTGGAGAGGACACAGCGCTCTTTTCCTATGCTGCATTCGCCGATCTTTCTACACCCAAAGGAGGCCTGGCAGTCTTTGGCTTTGGTGGCGACACACATCTTGTCCCGCGCGGTGCATTTGCCTTCAATTTTGCATTTCTTTGAACCTTTGCAATCTGCATCGGTTACTGCCTCACAGAATCCATCGAGGGGAGAACAGGCTCCATTTTTTTCACATTCCGTGGAGGCCTGGCAGTCTTTCTTTGATTTGGCCACACAGAGTCTTCGGTCCGCCGAACATCGTCCCGAACGTTTGCATATGGATTCAGCACGACACTCGGCGTCCGTGCGATCTGGCAGTCCCCCGCGATTTTTTAATTTCGGCTTGGGTGCCTGGTCGGTGGGTGGAGTGGATGTTCCTTCTCCACAGCCCATGGATAGACAGACGAAAAGCGTAAGAATTGTAGTGAATCGCATGAACCCTCCTGCGGCATTGTAGCAGCTTACCCTGGGTTCAGGTCTATGCGGTGTTTGATGGATTGGCAAGTTGGAACAAAAAAAGGCCGCTCGAATGAGCGGCCTTAGAGTGCCCAGGGGCGGAATTGAACCACCGACACGCGGATTTTCAATCCGCTGCTCTACCGACTGAGCTACCTGGGCGAGGATGGCGCAACATATATGGCAGTCCTACTGGTGTCAATACTATACTGGGATGGATTCAGCTGTTTTTCGGATAGCCGGCGAAACGTAATTTCCAGACCATGGTGACGGCTTCCCAGAAGATGTTTTTGCTCATCTTGCTATTCCCAAGTGTCCGATCGGGAAAGATGATGGGTACTTCGCCGACTTTGAATCCACGTCGGTGGGCGCGCCAGGTTAATTCGATCTGGAAGGCATAGCCTTCGCTCTGCACACTATCGAGATCGATGCTCTCCAGGACCTCGCGATGGAAGCATTTGAAGCCACCGGTGAGGTCGGTATAGGGAAGCCATAGAATGGTTCGGGTATAGAGAGTACCACCACGGGATAAGACCTTTCGCCCCATGCCCCAACCCTCGGTGCCGCCTCCGGGTAGGGCCCGAGAGCCGAGAACCAGTTGATGATCTTCGGCCTTTTTGAGGAAGTCCGGTAGGTATTTGGGTTGGTGACTGAGATCGGCGTCCATCTCGAAGATATGGGTGTAGTCACGTTCCAATGCCCATTTGAAACCGGCGATATAGGCGGTGCCCAGCCCCAGTTTTCCTTCACGGTGCAAGACGTGTACTCGAGGGTCTGACGCCGCCCGCTCATCGGCGATCGCGCCGGTGCCATCGGGAGAATTGTCATCGACAACCAGCACATGGATGTCAGGGACGACGGAGAAAATTCCTTCGAAAAGCCGGTTGATATTATCGGCTTCGTTGTACGTAGGGGTAACAATCAGAGGCTTCATGTTTTTTGACTCGAATTTTCAGGGCAGGGCCCTCTTACCAGAAATTTCGAGCCGATGTCGATGGGCAAATCCCCTTATTTTCTAGAAGGTATACAAGATCCCGAAGTGTAGGTTGCCTACGGGCTCCTCCTGGAGGCATTGCCCGTCTTCCGTGTCGATTTCCGCACAGCGCCGGTCGAGCTTGAATCCGTAGTCCAACCGGACCGGAATCGAATTGCCGATTAGATATCGAAGCCCGAGACCTGCCGATTGTCGGAAGGAAGACGCTGTCAGTGTTTCGAAGTTGTCCGCAATCGCTCCGACATCGTAGAACAGAGTGCCCCATACGCCGGACCTGCGTAGGATTGGAAAGCGTACTTCGACGGTTCCTAAGGCGAGCATACCGCCGCCGAAAACTGGCTGGGCGCCAGTTCCCTCTCCGATGGGCTGCAGTGGTTGGCAGTTGGCGTCTAGAGGTACGGGCTGGGTATTGCCTCCGGCGTCTTTATATTCCAGTCGGATGCAGCCGTTTTCATCGTATTGAAAGATACCGTCGTCCTGGAATCCTCGAACCCCTTTATTGCCACCCAATACGAACCGTTCATTTTCCGGAAGGCGTCCTCCGTCGAGGGAGTTTCCTTTGCCGAATCGAAGCAGGAGGCCAATGGTCAGCGTCTTTCGAATGTTGCGGAACAATTTGAGGCGTAGATCGTACTTCACATAGTTACGACTCTCGCCTTCCTCGATTTCGTTGATGGCGGCGACTGAGGCGGACAGGTATTGGCCATAGATGGGGTTGATAGGACTGTTCAGGAAGTCCAGGGCCAGCTGGGGTCGTATTTTGGTCTGCGTGGAGAAGGGGTCGAAATCCTGGCCGGGTATTCTGGATTGGATGCGGCTTGCTTCGATCTGCAGAGCGAAGAGAACCTTCTCCGCAAATCTCTGACTAAGTTCTGTCTCCACGCCGAACTCGAAGATGTCGAGAGATTGGAAGGCTTTGTCGTAGATGACAAAGGGAGTGAAGCGGGCTCGTAGTTCCGTACCGAATAGACGTCGGTTGATCCAGGTCGGGGTAAAGGATCCGTAACGGAAAAGATCGGTGGTGCTCAGACCATATTTTAGTGGGATCTGGAGCTCCATGGCGCGACCGAGGAAGTTGCTGTCGATATAGGCGGTTTCGAACGTCATCAAGAAGTCGGGGAGCATGAAGTCGTAGGTAGGGCTTTGGCCGTAGCTTGTGACATCCGATACGGAAAGACTGTTCTGCATGATCGCCGTAAGGCGCGGTGAGGCGGAATCCTGGATACGGCTGATGGTCTCTAAGCCAGCCGCCATATCAATGGAGCGGGCGGGGCTTTCGTGTAGCTCCAGAACCACCCCGATCCGATCTCGTGGCGGTTTTTCATCCAGGCCTATGAAGTTTGGGCGCACCGACGAGAAGATACCCAATCGCCGGATTTTTCGGAGGCCAGATCGAATACGTTCCGCATCAAAGGGGTCGCCGGTTTTGGGCAGGTCGCGGGCGATGATGGATGGACGAGTTCGGAAGTTACCTGTCCAGAAGACCTCGCCAACCGTGAAGGTTCGCCCTTCATTCACCTGTAGGTGAATCGTCAGATCGCGAACGGATACATTCCAAAGGAAGCACGAGACCTTACCCAGATCAGGGCGGTCGGAGCTGGAGCAATCCGCACGAATGGTGGTGTTATGGTAGCCACGAGACTGGTATTTGGCCCGAAGCTTTTTGATGCCTCGAGCGAGAATCTGGCGTGAAAATGGGCCATCTCTTTTGAGCCCAATTGCATCGTTCGCCTCCTTCTCGGATAGATGTTCTACGCCCCAGAACTGGAGTTTTTCGACACGGGTCTGGTTTCCAAGCTCTGCTTTAGCAGAGATATAGATATAACTCTCACCCAGGGGGCGCAGGATGCGTGCGGCTACGTTGGCGTAACGAACCTCCATGATCTCGGCCTCTGGCGATCGCCTACGAACGACCTCCAATTCCTTGCGGCCGGTTGTGTTACGGAAGCGGAAATCGAAGTAGCCAATGGAGTTGAAGTGGTTGGCTACGCGCTCGAGATCGGCCACAAGTCTTGGGATCTGCAAATAGCCCCCAACCCCGAAGAAGTCATAGGGCTTCGTCTGCATCAATCGTAGTGCTTCGCTACGATGAGCGGCAGGGATCCCCTTGATGGTCACCCCTCGAATTTCCGTCAATGGACCTTTGGTGATTCGAAAACGAACATACCCACGAATATTGGAATCTTTGATCTCCGGCGCGGTTTCACGCGTAAGTTGGTAGTCCACGTCGACCGATGCGAAGAAGTGTCCTTTGCTCTGTAGATATTGGATCAGTTTACGACGGCTATATTGGGCTTCGGCCCAATCAAACGTCCCCGACTCTTTGAAGGACAGCGCGTCGAGATAGGTCGTTGTCTCGGGGACGTGGAAGGGATCCCCTGCCTGATCACGCGCTTGTACATCAATGAGTGTGCAGGTCGAGAACCGGATATTGATCTCTGTGACTCCATTTCCGTAGAGCATCTTTCGAGCGCCGGATGATTGCTCCGTATAGGAGATGCGCACGTCGGGCTTTTCGTAACCTCGAGACCAGAGATAGCTCTCAATCTTTCTTTTGGCCTCCCGCTCGTTTCGACTCGTGAATCCACCGCCCACCGAGAACCCGGAGACTTTCTTTATCTCTTCGCTGTCCGGTTTTCGGCAGGTGGGTAGGCCAGGTTTTGCGGTGATTTTTGGGCGTGACTTTACGGATAATCGAGCAATTCGCTTACGACGTCCCTCTCGAATTCGAATGACAACATTGGTCCCTTCCCTGCCTGAAGGGGCGATATCCACGGCGACCTCGGTCTCATCGAAACCTCCTTCGCGGTACATGCGTTGCAACAGATCTTTCTGGTTCTGGATGAACTTATCTGCAGCAGCCGTTCCTGGTGTTAAGGCATTGCCCGATTCCACCAAAAGACGACGTTTGATCTCCGAACGGTAGAAGGTCTTATTACCTCGTATCTTTACGGATTCCACGAACCGCTGAGGGATCAGTTCAATGGTCAGGTCCACCGCTCCCTTGTCGGCAGGCGTACAGATGAACTTGATTTCGGCGGCGACTTTTGTGGATAGGAGTCGTTTATGGGCGATATCCAGGCGTTCTTCGGTGATCTTCCAGCCTGACCAGAGATCCGTCAGGCTACGCAATTTTTCCCGGATGTCTGAGCGTGAACAGCGCTCTGTTGTACAACCCTTTAACTGTACCGAAGAGATACGAATACCGTTCTCGCAGCCAGGGAATTTTGAAGGAACGATCGGTTCCGGGCTGATAGGTTCCTGCACGGGGGCCTGTGACTGGGCCAGGGTCGACCATGGGAACGCCGCAAACAGTAGGAACACCACTGCTCGGAGCCATCCGAATCTATGGTGTGACCTATTCATCGAGGGGGATCCTGTACTTGAGTTTCGATTCATAGGTCTGGGTCTGGTCTTCATCCTGTTGCAGTACGCGCAACTTTCCTTCCAGATATACCCTGTCCGTGAATTTTACCTTGAAGCCTGTGTCGTAGCGTGTGTCGGTTCCTACGCGGAAGACACTCGCTTCTACTTTGAGGAATTTGCCAAGCTGGGCCAGCACCTCTGCGCTCAACCCACCGTACTGGTCGACTCCGAGGTTTACCGAGTCGATAAATGGCGTCAGCAATAAGCCGCTGAGCAGGTTGGAGAGGTCTTCGGTGAAGATCTGTAGAGTGGTATCCGCAAGGGGATCCAGATTACTGGTACCACTACCGGCTGGTACTCCGGCGAGAATCAACGATTGGATATCTGCCATATCGAAATCGGGGCGGTCGGACTCAAAGGTGACCTTGAGATCCGGATAGCGGCCCTTGATTCGAATGGTCACGATAACATTTTCTTCCAGATCGAAGTCGAGGGTCTGCACCTTTGTGGAGATATCCTGATCGGTGGGGAGGGCGTAGGTGATCTCACAATCGGCGGACATCTCGATATAGGGGTGACTCGGATCACCCTGGAATTCGATTACCCCCTCTTTAATCTGGAACTCTCGCCCGCGGCCAAAGGCATAGTTGATGGTGCTATTGGGGCGGATATTCACCAGGCCTAGAAGAGATGGAGTGCCCAGGGTTCCACCAACATTCACGTTGATTTCCAGATCGAGAGATGCGCGGCCCAGGGGGAAGGGACTCTCGACACGGAATGAGTTGGATAATACCTGCATGTCGAGACGCGTTTCGCCAAGCAGGGGGAACACTTCGGTGATGGGTCGGGAGAAGGTTCCCATCTCGCGCCCCAAGGCCCCTCCGATCGCACGAGATAAGGCATCAAAGGAGCGATTGTATCGACCCTCAGTGATTCGAATGGTTCCTCGTGTAGAGAGAGAGCGTAGAGAGGGGTCGGAGAGGTTACGCCCTTCGATCACGAAGCTTCGTTCGTCTTCCTCCGTTTGGAAGATCAGTTGGGATATACCTGGTGACGTCCACGAGATCGACTTACCCACGACATTTAAATCCAGATCGGACGGTCGTAGCCCAAAGAATCGCATGGTGCCGGTCATGAAGGCGGTGCCTTCACCAATCTTCAGGGGTCTGGTTTCGTTGGGCATGGTGGAGACCAATAATGGGCGACCCGGTTGGTCCCGTTGGGTCGCCAACTGCACACCCCAGTTATGGGGGAAAACAACCTCATCACGAAGACTGGTTGGTTTGATCATGCCATTGCGGATTCGAAACTCACCGTCGACCACCGGGTTTTCTATGGTGCCACCGATGGTAAGTGGCGGGAGCTCACCATTGGTCAGCTGTACGGAACAACGATCCATGAGGATCGATGGTAGTTGCTTACGATTGGAGCCCTGCAAGACGCCACGCCCCGATCCTTCCGAAACCAGTGACCGGTAAATCGTAAGCATGCTCAGGGGGACATCGCCCTGGCTCGCCACATCGAGTCGTCCCGTTTTGTCCATGAAGGCACAGGCGCGGAAGATGGCACCAGACGTCTCCAGTTGGACATCGGGTAGCGCAAATTCGTTCTGCACAAAGGTGGCTTCAATGGGGGTTATATTTTCGATGGGCTCAGTAAGGTTTTCGGTGTTCATATGCAGCCCACCTTTGGGGATAAAGGCGCGTAATGTTGGGCTCGATTCGGGCTCTTCAGTGAGTGGGACTTCAACAGATACCCGTCCACGAACCTTAGTTCGGGGTAGATCTGTCTCGTCGGATTTCTCGTCCTTACGAAGCAACTTGAGTGGTTCTGCGTTGCGTAGGGCCATTGTCAGCTGCAACACACGTTTCTTTCGTTGGAGTCGCAGAAAGCTCGGCTGCATAAGTTCAAATCCAGGAGGGAGGTTCTCTGCATGCAGGGAAGCTCCACCGGCCTTTAAGGGCTGTAGCCGCACCTTGAAATCGGGCAGGACAACGCTCTTATTTCGTACATTACCCGCCTGGAATTCGCCGGCTAGACGGGGAGTCTCAAGGGGACCCGTAATATCGATCTGGCCGTTGACGCGGCCCTCCACCGGTTCTTTCTTTTCCGCGATGCGCTTTTCCTGGAAACCCAGAATGTTCACCTTCTCTACATCGAAATGGAGGTTTGCTACATTCCTGGGACCGGTAAGCGTGCCGTGACCAGTGATATTGCCTCCGTCGGCCATTTCGACGGAGATCGTATCGAACCGCAGGGTCTTTCCCTGGGCTCGGAGAACTACATTGAGATTCTTGTACCGTCGATCATCGAGTTTCAGATTTCGCCCGAGTACTTGAAGCCGACCCTGGAGGGTTTCTCGTGGAGCATCGAGTCGGAACCGGAGCTTGGAACTTCGTGTCTCCAGATAGCCGGTTTTATCGGTCCCCAGAACACCCGTTCGTAGCTGGAATCGACTGTTCAGGTTTCGAAGGGTGAGAGAGGGCTGTAAGACCGCCTGGTAGGTGTTGGGCTCAAATATGTCGAGGGCACCACGGAAAGAGGTGTAGCCACCTTCATTCGAGAGGACCAACTCATTGATGCGTAAGATTCCATCGGGTGGCAGGGAGACAGAGGTAAACCCGGTCATCGGGTCTAAGCGCATATCTGTTTTCTTCGGATCGAGGTAGGGCAGTAGATCCACAATCTGCGTGCGAACTTCGAAGCTGGGCCGGTCCGCAGTACCTGTGATTTTCGCGTTCAGATCGTAAAGCCCACCCCGTACGGTCAGGGGTTTCCATGGGCTCATGAACCGTGACAGGCGTTCGATACGACCCGAGATTTGCAGGTCGGCTGGCCCCGCAGGAAAGGTTATGTTTCCAGTCATACCGAGGCGCATTACCGGGTCTTCCAGATCAAGACCACGGCTCTCCAGTCGAAGAGTGTCACCAAAGGTGCGGACCACCGGTGTTCCGGAGAAGTGAAGGGTACGCACATTATCTACGTTGGCCTGGATAGAGACCTCTGCACCCAGTCGAAATTCCCGGTCGACCGGCCCGGCCTCTGTTGGAGTCAGTCCACTCCAGAAACGCCCTTGTGCGGATCCATCGAGGATAACGGTGGGGCGTGGTTTCGCACCAGCGGGCTGCGGACGGAAGGCGTTTAGCAAACGAGTACTGTCGAGTCGTCGTATGTTGAAGGTGCCAGTGCCGCTAGCGTCCAGGTGATTTGCGTTCAGAAGATTCCCTTGTAGATCTTCGATCTCCATACGGCCGAAGTCACCTCGAACACGCATATAGGGGATGGTGTAATCCCATTTGTCCAGCTCCGACGCCACATCTCGCATGATTGGCATTGCGTCGTTTGGAACGGTGTTGCTTGCGGAGTGGTGGGGCTTTACTCGTGCCATGAGCATCTGCCCGCTAACCCGACGGATCTCCAGGCCCTTCAAGGTGCCCTTTTCGGCGAAGATGTCGATGTCCAGTTCGGGATGCGCGATGGAGCCTCTAACCTTGGTCACCAACGCGAGATGCCCCTGTTCGGGCTGCACTTCTTTGATGGCGAATAGGGCTCGAATTACCGGGTTGTTCAATTCGGCGTCGGTTCGGAATGTGGCTTCTACGGCCTGGTCCTGATTATGCCCCAGTCGACCCTCTCCCGTAATCTGGATTCCCGAGAGGGACAGGGAGATTCCGTCAAATTCGACGCGGTCGTTGGTGTTATAGACCTCAATTACATCCACATCCTTCATGATGACGGGTGGAAGACGAGGGTATTTCTTCATCACGATCGTTCCGCCCGGTGTAAGAACCCGGTTGACCCGAGACCGCACGTCCTGATCCTCTATGATGACCGACCCAGTCGTCTGTATGCTTGGAATCTCCACCAGGCTATTGCGGTTCTGGTATTTGATTGCCAATCCTCTGACATCGAATCGGTCCACCGTGATGTAGCGTCCTCGCGGTGGTTTGTGTTCTTCGGGAAACCGCTCGGAGAACGCTCGGATCAAAGGATTCTCACCGTAGATCCGGTTGTCCCAGTGGACCCAACCGCCGCGCACTTCCACCCGGTTCAACCCCACCAATACAAAGCGTTCGGGTGAAAGGGAGTGAGCGATGGTGAGAGGTAGTACGCTTCGATCGATCTTCGCTCGAGAGGTATCGATGCGAGCGACAACCTCATCTTTCGGGGACAGGATCCGTAACCCATGAACGACAACGTCCCGATACAGGGGACTGACGTAGAGGCGATCGATTTCGATGGTCCCTGGTATATCCGACGAAGCATCCGCTGCAATCCATCGAGTAACACCCGGGTCCGACAAGGCGAAGTAGATGAGCCCGATGATCAGGCCTACGCTGAAAGCGATGCGTAGGGTGATTCGATAGATTGCCTCGAGAATTGCAGAGACGAGTTTCGAGACAATGCGGAGTACTCGAAGGGCAAATGCCACCAGACGACTCATAACGCCACCTCGACTCGCCACCTTCGGTGACAATACGCCAGCGCTTTGACTGGGAGATGGGTTGTACGGAGTGTTTGGACCATAGAGTTAGAATCGAGGGCTGGATATACGCGTGCATACGCGCGCGTAAAAAACACGCGCGTCTACACACGATAGAAACTAGTATCTCTACGGAGTATATGGGCTACTCAGGGGGCAAGCTAAGAACTGGGTAGCTTTTCCAGGAGGCCAACTTCTACCGGGTCATAGATGACAACGGTGATGGGCCAAAGATGTTCCGATCCAGGTCGGTGTTCGCCTTAGTAGTTCGATAAGCCAAACCGTCCCATTTCCACGGTGTGGTTGGCGATCTTCTCCCGCAAGGCGACTCGGTTGATGTCGAAATCCTGCGCTAGTTTCTGATAGCGGGCCAGCCAGGGACCACGTTCATCGGGCCCGTAGCATGCAAGGATTGTGTTCTTACACCAACGGATGGTGTCGTCGAGAGACTCTGCAGCGAAGAGGGCTGCGGCCGCGACCTGTGGGCTACCGTGGTCGATCTCTCCCTGCTCTACGCCTTCATGGACTCTGCAGTATACGCTATCTGCCGCATAGGACGCGATAACACCGTCTGCGATATGAAGCAGGACCTGTTGCTGTTTTTCGAGGGCAGCCATGTACTTGCTTGTTGCGGCATGGGCGGCCAGAAGAGCCAGGTTCTTGGTTAATTCGACCGCGTGTTGCGTCTGCTCAAGGATGGTTCCGTCGGGGAACGAGAAAGACTTGTTCTCAAGATCTTTTTCCAGCTCCTGCATCCGACCCATAAGATTGAGCTTTCCCTTCATCGCACGCTTCAAAAGCATGCCCGGGATGAGCAGGCGGTTGATTTCGTTGGTTCCTTCGAAGATCCGGTTAACACGTGCGTCCCGATAGAATTTCTCCGGGGCATAGTCCTCTACGAAGCCATAGCCCCCATGAATCTGGAGACATTCATCGATGATGGTGTCCAGAGCTTCCGAACAGAACACTTTGGCGATGCTCGATTCAATGGCGTACTCCTCGATAACTGCCCGGAGCTTATTTTCACGCTCGGGGTCGTCGGCGGTTACGTCCTCAAAAGCTGCCTCCATATAACCGCCGATACGGTAGCAAAGAGACTCGGAGACATAGGTAAGAGTCGTCATATCCGCGAGCTTTGCCCGAATCGCGCCAAAGTTGATGATGGGAGTATTGAACTGTTTCCGCTCCGCGGCGTAATCGGTTGCGACTCGTATCATACGCTTCATGCCACCGGTGGTTCCTACGCCGAGCTTGAATCGCCCCATATTCAAGATATGAAAGGCGATTTTATGACCACGGCCGACCTCCCCCAGAACGTTCTCTACGGGGACATGGGCGTCTTCGAGGTTGATAGCGGTTGTCGATGAGCCGCGTAGGCCGAGTTTATGTTCCTCTGCTGCGGGTTCGACTCCAGCGATATCCCGGTCGACGATAAACCCGGTGAATTTATCTCCATCTACTTTTGCAAAGATGATGTACGTGTCCGCCCATGCTCCATTGGTGATCCACATCTTGGCGCCATTGAGCACGTAATGGGTGCCTTCCTCATTCAGGACAGCCTTAGTTCGAGCGCCCAGGGCATCGGATCCACTACCCGCTTCGGAGAGGCAATAGGCACCAATGATCTCTGTGGTGGCGAGACGCGGCAGATAGCGTTGCTTTTGTTCGTGGTTACCGAAAAAGACGATGGGCAGGGTACCGATGCCAGAGTGTGCACCATAGGTGACCGAGAAGGCGCCCTCATGCCCCAGCTTTTCGTTGACCAGCATGGAAGCAATAACCCCCAGGCCCAGGCCGTCGTATTTTTCCGGAACTTCGATCATGCATAGGCCGAGCTCTGCCGCCTTACGAAGAAGCTGGATAGGTAGCTTCGCGGCTTTCCCCTCTGCACTTTCCATCTCACGTTCCCGTGGAAGGACCTCTTTGTACACGAAGTTCTCCGCAGTCTGTCCGATGGCCAGTAGTTCCTCGTCAAAATCCTCCGGACGGAAGATCTGGTGGGAGAGTGTCGGGTCAATGAGGAAAGAACCTCCCTCGGGACTACGTTTTTTCATGGGCGTGCTCGTACCTGAAACGAATCAAAGAAGTGATCCGTCGAATCTCCTCGCTCGAACTTCGTTCAAAGGGGATTTGGACGGAAAAATAACCTCCGTAAAAAGAGGCTGAATGAATACTCATTCATTTACTGAAAACATTC
This sequence comes from Myxococcales bacterium, assembly GCA_002728755.1. Classification (GTDB taxonomy): domain Bacteria; phylum Myxococcota_A; class UBA9042; order UBA3505; family UBA3505; genus UBA3505. The sequence goes on along the minus strand of PBVT01000116.1, from coordinate 15,353 downwards.
TACTGCGCCAGGTTTGTCTGTCAAGGCGCGATTCGGAATCAGTCCTCAACGAGACCCTTGATAACCTCGACGGCCATTTCAAATCGATTGAAGGGTGGCATGAGATACGTTCCCTGTACGAGGGGCTTGGCCTGCTCCAGAAATTCACGCGCAATCTGAACTCCTTCCTGGGGGCCCTGGTCCCCTGCGGCTTTCATTCGTGCGCGGATGTCCTCTGGGATGAACATGCCCGGGACTTCATTATGGAGGAATTCCGCGTGGCGCCCGTTACGGAGAGGAAGGATACCAACCATGACAGGTACCCCACAGCTTGTCTTCTCCAGGAAGCGCTCCAGGCTCTCCAGCTCATATAGTGGTTGGGTCATTGTGAAATGGACGCCAGCCTCTTCTTTTCGTAGGAATCGTTCGATCTCGCGATCCACATCGTCTGACGTAGGGTTACTGGCACAGCCGATGACGAATTCGGTATTGAACTTGAGCGGCTTACCCGACAGATCCACGCCCTGGTTCAATCGCTCCATGATGCCAATCAAGCCGATAGCGTCGACCTCAAAGACTCCGGTTGCATCCGGATAGTCTCCCACCGACGGAGGGTCCCCGGTTACGGCAAGAATATTCATTACACCGAGGGCCTGTGCACCCATCAACTCGGCCTGCAGCCCAAGAACATTTCGATCCCGACAGGACATATGAAGAATGATCTCGATGGGAACTTCCTGGCGGATCAGGGTGGCGAGTGCCAGGGGGCTCATACGTGCTCGAGCCAGGGGACTGTCCGCGATGTTAATCGCATCAACCCCGGCTTGTTTCAGCATCGCCGCACCGCGGATCATTTTGGAGGCATCGACCGATTTGGGAGGGTCAATCTCAACGCTGACAACAAATGTTCCTTCTTCGATCTTTTTGATGAAGCGTCCACCGCTTGCGGCTTGTTTCGTATCGGTTCGAGCGGGCTCTTCCGACTCGACGACAGAGATCTCGCGAGCTTTGGTTCGGTCCTCTACCGCGACAGGAGCTCTTGTGCCCACGATGGCTCGTACGGAACGAATATGGTGTTCATTGGTTCCGCAGCACCCGCCGACAGCGCGAACACCCTGCTCAATAAATTGTTGGGCATGACGTGCAAAATATTCGGGGCCGGTCAGGTAGACATAGCGACCATCCACATAGGCTGGCAGTCCAGCATTGGGAAGAACAAGGACGCGTGCATCCTGGACTCGGTGCATGCGATCGATGACTTCATGAAGGTGCTCAGGGCCTGATGAGCAGTTTGCTCCGACCAGCTGTGCTCCGCCTTCCATCAGACTTCGTGCGCACTCCTCCGGTTTGTACCCGTAGATTGTTTTGCATTCGTCTGTAAACGATAAGAACCCGGCAACAGGAAGCTCGGCGTCAATGGATCGTACGGCCTCAAGGGCAATCTTGATCTCCGACAGGTCCGAAAATGTCTCCAGAAGGATCAGATCTACACCGGCCTCGATCAGGGCCGATGCTTGTTCGTGGAAGGCTTCGCGTGCTTCGTCGGTGCTTACTGTACCGATGGGAGCAAGGGGTTTTCCGAGAGGGCCCATTGCCCCACCTACAAATCGTTCGTTGCCTGCTACACTTCGAGCCAGCATGACGCCTTGTCGGTTGATCCGACGCACTTTGTCGGTGAGACCATGCTTTGCCAACCGAAAGCGATTGGCTCCAAATGTATTTGTCTCCAGGATGTCGGCGCCTGCAGCGAGATAATCCCGATGTATCGCCTGGACCACCCCGGGGGCATCCAGATTGGCGTAATCGAGACCAGAACCGACAGAAACTCCCTGGTCCATGAGTTTGGTTCCCATGGCGCCATCAATAACGAGTACTCTTTCGTCGAGTGCTTCTAGAAGGCGTGATGTCATGAACTACTCCGCAAAATGCATCCCCTACCTATACCAAACCGAGGGATATTGCGAGTGGTGTATAACACGCACTTGGAGAATCGGACGTTGCAAAGGAATCCGTCCATGTTACAGTCCCCGCGCGCTGTAGTTCACCAGTGGAGGAAGGCCACAGTGACGGATAAGACCAAAATTTACAGCCTGATCACTCTTGGTTTTCTACTTGGGATGACGTTGTTTGTCCTTCGTGGGGGAATGATGACCGGTGGTGATAGTGCTGCTCTGGATGAAGCTGCCAACTCGCCCATGGTGCGTGCGCAGGCGATGAGTGCGCCGCTTACGAAGGAACAGGATGACCTGTCTAAGATGGTATGGCTGGATGCCCAGGCGGCGAAGGGAAAGGTTGGTTCTGTTAATTCGCTGGATACCCAGATGACGTTGGTTACGTTCTGGGCGACCTGGTGTCGGCCATGTCAGCGAGAGTGGCCGTCGATGCTTCGCCTGGCGAATATTCTGGGTAAAGATAAATTACGTATCGTCTCTATTAGTGAGGACGAGAATAACGCTGTAATTGAGGACTTTTTCCGCGGGATCGAGATGCCGGAATGGGGCTCAATCCCCGATCCTGATCTGGCGTTGATATTACGAGACCCCAACACGACCGAATCGGAGATGATGAAGACACGATACGGTACGCGGCAACTCCCAGAGACCTATCTGATCATAGATGGTCGGATTCGTTACAAGTTTGTGAATGAGCGGGATTGGACCCATTGGGAAATGCGAAATTTCTTCGAACGGTTGGGGCATGCACGTCGTTGATAACCGGCTGTTGGAGCGCTTTCTTGCGGTCATGTTCTTGATTGTGGCGTCTGTTACGCTCTTTGGGCCGACGCCTCGTAAGCAGGCCGATATGGAAGCGCGGGCGAAGAAATCTGTTCTCCCGACCCTGCATACCTGGCCACCTCCGGTCGCCTTGATCAAGAAGCAGTTGGCGATCGATACGAATAAAGTGAAAGATTTCTCTCTTTCGAAAGCGGATAGAGAGCTATTGGCCAAGCTCGCGATCCTTCATCGCATCGAATTTGAAACCCATAGTGATGGGCAAAATACGGCGTATCAGAAGGCGAGTAAGGGTTATACCAATGACGTCGAGTGGTTTGTGCGCGACTATGGAGTCCAACATTATGTTTTGCTCGGTGTCGTACAACAGCACCGCTTCATGACCGCATTACGTTCCCTGCTTCGAAAAAAAATCCGTGGAGAGAAGGCCGACAGTGAGCTGGCGGTGATCCACGAGTTGGCGGGCACATTTCTCAATTGGGCGGTAGGTCAGGGGATCATTCCAAGGGATGGTAAGGCTGGAGAACAGGAACTCTTCCTCGCTGCGACCCTGTTCAAGGTCCGTTGGCTGAAATGGGCGAGTCGCATCGAAGACGCCAACTTCCATCTTACTCGTATCGAAAAACGAACGGTTCTTGCCTATCAGGTGGAGAGCTTTCGTGGTTTACCGGCACAGCGACGCCTGAATCTCCTGGTCGAATTGGAACAACTGGATGAAGGGTATCCTGGCGCATTGGCCCGTGGGCTCATTCTCACCCAGATCGGTCGGCTGGATAAGGCGAAATCGGTTGTAGATACTGCTCTAAAGACAAATCCTGGAGATCGACGCCTACAAAAGCTGAAATCGTTTCTGAAACGAACTATCCCTACGGCACGTCGTGGCCAGAACCGTCAGGGAAGGGATTGATGGAGCCAGGGCAAGAACAGAAAGCGGCCGAATTCACCAGAGCGCTTGAAGAACGAGCCTGGGAGCTTCGTTATGCGACCATGCTCACGCGCCAGGCGCCACTTACCCGAATGTTGGCGATCTGTTTGGTGGCTGTTCATGTGGTGGTCTGGCTAGCTACGCCGTACCTGGTCGGTGGGCGTTTCGACGATATCACCGCCCTTGCGATTGTCGGGGCAAAGATCGATGGCTTCATCGACGCCGGAGAGTGGTGGCGGTTGGGCACTCCGATGTTCCTGCACGCGAACCTTTTGCATCTGATCATGAACCTGATGGCTCTGGTGTATCTTGGCCGTATTGTAGAAAACGTGGTCGGTTCCGCTGGCTTTCTGATCGTTTTTGCCCTGGGCGGAATCGTCGCCACATTTTCCAGCTATTTCTTTATGGACGCCTTAAGTGTGGGGGCATCCGGGGCCATTATGGCGCTGTTGGGGGTGGCGGTCTATTACGGATTGGCCAATCGAAACCGAATACCGCTACGCCTGAAACGGTTGCTGGTGGTCATGCCGATGGTGTGGATCGGTCTTCAGTTTGTGGTGTCTCTGCTTGTGCCCAACGTGGACCATGCTGCTCATTGTGGTGGTTTATTGGCGGGGCTCTGTCTTGCACCCTTGATGCGCGATCAGATCTTAATGCGCCCAGCCCGCATGCCACATGTTCTGCACCGATCCCTATGGTTGGTATCGAGTCTGGTATGTGTCCTCGCGATAGTCATGATTGGCTGGCGGGCAGCTGGCCGTAGCCTATCGGTTCCAACGGCTGTGATACAGGAGACTGACCGGAATATGGTGGTCCCGCGTGGCTGGCTTCACGATTTGAAGCATAAGCCTGTTGGTCTACCGGTGGAGGCCAGAGGTCCCTATGGAGAGCACCTCTGGGCTATCCCAGCCTCCTTGATGGGGCGAGAACTCGATGTATTCATCGCACAACTTACCAATGAAACATGGGTTCAGAGACAGTCCCGGCGCAAATTGGCCCGTATGCGGGAATTCGGTGATGTGCTGACTCGTATACGTGCTTGTATCCGCGGTAATGCGGTCTGTAGGCGTGGAGGCTTGGCGTCCGAAAAGGGGGGGCAGATCTACGAATTTCTCACTCCTCCCTCGTCGCCCGATCGCATATTTGTATTGGCGAACGCGGGAAATACGACCTACTACCACATCAATGTGTATCGAAAATTAGCGCCTTTGTATGGTCCTCTCTTTCGAATCATCCTTGGAAAGAAACGAGAACAGCAGGGGGCTTTGCCTATACGTACGGTATCTTGTGTGGACCAGTCCGATGTTGGCGCGCGCCTCGACGGCTTAAAGGATCGGCTCTGCGCTGGATTGCAAGAGGCGGGTCGGTTTTTCCGAATTGATGCCACGGATCCAGAGGCATATGAGATGGCGGTTCGCGTGGTGAACTCCTGCGGTAGCACAGCCTGTTTTGTCAGTGTAAATGTCACCGTGAGCCGTAGAAATAAGGAAGGACTTCGTATCCGTTATTCGGTCTCTCGTGCGGTGGAGATCGATGGAATCGACACTCCACCTGCCGTACAAACCCTGGTACCCGTTGTCGGACGACCTTTGATGCTATGGCATATGGGGCGTCACGCTCCCCTGGACACCTTAAAAGATTGGTTAGCGTCATCGGAGCTTGATCATCGTGAGGTCGCTCTGAATCTCATTATCGACCGTGAGCTTCGTGAGCTGGGTCCTGCTATCGTGCCTCTTCTTTCGGATTCCGATCCCGAGGTTCGGCAGCGAGCAATCTTTGCCGTGGGACTTTTTCGAATTGAATCGGCCGTGGGTAAACTACGCGAGTTGATTGCATCGGATGACACGATCAAGGGCATCGCGGCGATACATGCGATCTCTGATATTGGTGGTGATCAGGCCGAAAAAACCCTGCGGATTATTGCCGAAGAGGCTTCCGATCCCGCGATTCGAGAAGCAGCACTTGCGAGTCTTTCCGGTGAGTAGTGAGATAATTTTCCGGAGCAGTCGACAACTGACGCGAAGGCTGGTTAATATCCCTGTCTGTGTGTTGTCAGCTCCTTGGATTTGACACACACTCCGGTTTGATTAAAGCCGATATTTCGGCGACTATGCCAGGGGTCTTGGGAGTAGGCAGTACTGTCGCTCTATTCCTGGTTTTGAACGGTCTTTTATGAGATTTTTTGTACGAATTCCCACCCAGAACCCCAAGGTCGCAATTACGGCCCGGGTGGAGGCGGATAGTTGGCGAGAAGCCCTCCGTCTGGCGCTGGAGGAATTCGGTAAAGATACGACGATTCTGGAACGAGCGGAGAGCCATACCCGATCGGATGGTCGAATTTCTGTAGAAGATCCAGAGACACTTCGCTTGTATGAGATTCGACCTGCGGATGGTCAGTCTACCATGAAGACCCCCGCGTCGAAGCCAATAGCGAAGCCAAGCGTCAAGCCGAGTAAGCCGAGTAAGCCGGTAGCCGCAGCATCGCCGCCGATGGAGAAAAAACCTGCGCGGTCCCCGGTGACTCCGACACCTGCACGAAAGAAGAGCCCGCAGCCTCTTCCAGGGACGGTTAAGCGAACCCATCCCTCACGACCGCAAATGGAAGTAAGCGCGGCCGACACCAGCCCCAAGTCTGATGCCGGTAGAACAGCGGAAGAGACCGAGACGCGCCCGCCATCTGTAATTGTAAACATGGAACAAGTCCCTGAAAGGAGGGATGAAAATCGGATTCCAACGGTTCCCGGTGAGCCATTGCCGATTTTGGTGATTGGCGATGTCCAGCCCACCACTGGGGGGCCGGAAGGCTCGACCGTTCCCAATCAGAAACGAACGGATACTCCGACGCCAGCACTCTCCAAAGCTTCCATTTCCTCGGAGGAAAAAGTCCCGTCGGATGTTCCAACGCAGATATTAAAGGCTCCGGACGCACCGGTTCCACCATTGGATGAACTTCCGGCCCAATCCCCCTATGAGTCGACAGCTGGCCTGGGCGCCGATTCCCAATATCGTGATCTACGAAAAGGTCGGAGCCTTGAGATTGTCGCGGGGGCACTTCTTCGTGTGGTACGGACCCATATTCCAGCCGCGGCCGGTGTGGTTCTGGTGCCCGATGGAAAGAAACGGCACGTCATTGTTGCGGCGGCCTTTGGTCTCCCGAAATCGTTCAAGGTGCGGCGTTTTAAATATGGTGATGGAGTTGGAGGGTTCTGCACTGAATTCGAAACAGCGATTCATGTAGATGATCTCAATCTGCGACCGGACTTGATCGGTGAGTTTGAGGAAGCGTTCGCGCGAGTCCAGAGTGTGATCTCTGCTCCGGTTCGTATTCGCGGTAAAACCTATGGCGCGGTGGAGCTGATTCGAACGGAGGTTCCGACCTTTAGCCAGGAAGAATATATTAGCCTTCAGGATATCTGCCAGGAGCAAGCGCAGCGTATCGGCTGATGGTCAGCCCAACATATCCTTCAAGGTATAGTAGCCAGGGGATTGGCCCGCCAACCAATTGGCAGCGCGCAATGCGCCGCGGGCGAAGATCGCTCGATCGGTGGCTCTGTGTGTAATTTCCAACCGTTCCCCTGCACCGTAATACATCACGGTATGGTCACCAACAACATCACCGCCGCGGATAACATGCATACCGATTTCCCGTGAAGACCTGGCCCCTGTATGCCCTTCGCGTCCATATTGAACATCGGTGGCATGCTCCGTTTCGCTGGATTCTGTAATGACCTGCAGGATCTTCTTTGCAGTACCGCTTGGAGCGTCGACTTTGTGGTGATGATGCGCTTCAGTGACTTCAATATCCCAATCGGAACCGAGCTGCGATGTGGCCGTCTCGATGAGGCTCAGTAATACATTGACCCCTACACTCATATTCGGGCTGTAGAGAATAGGAATGGTTTGACTCAGGCTTTGTAGCTCTTCCAATTGTTCGGGGCGTAATCCAGTGGTTCCGCTGACCACCGCGAGACCACGGTCTCGCGCGGCTCTGGCGATAGCAATGGTGGAATCCGGCGTAGAAAAGTCGATGACCACGTCGGCCTTTGGAGCGTCTTCGAGACGGCTTACAATCGGGCCCTCGGCTTCAAGCCCAATAGAGTCCATGGATTGCCCTATCTGGGACGAGCCAGCACGCTCCACTCCAGCGACGATGGTGCACCCCTCGATAGAGTTCGCCGCTTCTACAATCGCTCGGCCCATCCGGCCTGCGATTCCTACGACTATAATCTGGTTTGGTTTGGATTCTGACACCGGTCTACCCCGTCGTTTGTTGGCGCGTCGTCAGGTGTGTAACTGCGGCATACCATGGTACGCGGTAAGCTTCCAGCGGAACCTTCCACAACGGATTTTCGGGGCTTGCTGGACCTGCGTAAACAAGGTAGAAAAGAGAAGCAATGTAGAGAGGGGTCGTACGGGAGGCCTTTTGTGTTACCGGTACGGAAATTACACTGCATTCTACGGCATTATGAGCTCACCTGCTCCTGATCGGGAGAACGTTCGATGGAATTGCTGATAGTGGATGATAACCCGGCGGATGTCCGCTTGGCGCAAGAAGCGATCAAGATGTGGGACAAGCCTGTTCGGGTCAGCGTTGTATGGGACGGTGAAGAGGCATTGGAGTTTCTGGAGCGCCGCGGCGAATATGCCCAGGCTCCTCGACCGGATCTGGTCTTATTGGATCTGAACCTCCCCAGGAAAACAGGCCGGGAAGTTCTTGATGTTATTAAGAACGACGACAATCTGAAACAGATACCCGTTGTCGTGATGACTACCTCGAACGCACAGGCAGATATCGAAAGCGTCTACGGGAGCCATGGGAATTGCTTCATTACCAAGGCCTCTCAGCTGAACGATTTTCTGGATACGATGCAGACTATATATAAATTCTGGTTTGAGTCCGCTGAGCTACCTGAAAACTGATCTAAAAGGGTAGATGGTTTCCATCCACGAGAATCTGCCAGATCGCCTCGTGTACTTCTTCTGGAGAGCTTGTTCCGTCAACACGTAACATGGTCGCATCTGCGTGCTCCGCGTGGAACAAATCATTATAACGCGTTTGTAGTGCTTTCAAGGTCTCGAGACGTTCGAATCGCTCTCTCTGGTCGGAGCGAGCGGCGATACGTTCCATACAAAGATGAGCTGGCACATCGACTAGAATAGCGACATGCGGTAGGACGGCGGCCCCGTTGATAGAAGCGACCCATTCTGGTGCTAGATCAAGTCCCTGGTACGCAAGTGAGGACCATACAGAACGATCGGTGACCACAATCTGGTTCTTTCGCAGGGCGGGCTCCACAAGGCGCCCATAATGTTCGAGTCGATCCGCTGCGAATAACAGGGCCAGACTTGCCGCATTACTATGTTGAAGTTCCGGATCTCCACCCAGCACTTTCCGTATGATGAGACCAATCGGACCAGTCGAAGGTTCACAGGTGGAAAGGGGAGAGAACCCCTCACTGGAAAGCCGTTCTATAAGTCGAGCGGCCTGTGTGGTTGTTCCACAGCCATCGAGTCCTTCAAGCGCGATAATTCGGCCATTTCCAGGGACGGGATTGGGAGGAGAGATACGCATGAAGTGTTGCTTTTCGTGTGTGCCCTCGACCATGGCATGTTCATTCCTCATCGTAAAGGAGATCTCCAGAGGTCGCCCTGAAAAGAATTCTCTACGGATTCGTAGCCTTTGGATTGGGACGACTGGACCGGAGCAATAATTCGAAAGGGATTACCCGGTGAAAATGCCATTGACGGGTACGTTAGACCGCGATACTTCTTTCGGCTCCTTGGATAGATTCCAGGATACTCGGGGTAATGAAAATAGGAGATGTGGGATGAAGGTATTTGCGTCTGAAGACATTCGAAATGTTGGACTGTTTTCGCATAGTGGAGCCGGGAAGACCTCCCTTTGTGAAGCCTTCTTATTTGCTAGCGGGGCGACCAACCGTTTGCATAGCGTTGACGAGGAAAACAGCAATTTCGATACGGAAGAGGAAGAGAAGTCTCGACGCATCAGTACCAGCATGCATTTAGGTTATGCTGTTTGGAATAAGGCGAAGATCAACTTCATCGACACACCCGGTGATTTGAACTTCCAGGCCGATGTTCGGTACGCGATGGAGGCAGTAGATGTCGGCATGGTGCTCGTCAGCGCTGTTGATGGCGTTGAAGTGGGTACGGAAAAGACCTTTAACCTGTTGACCAAATGCGGGTTGCCGCGAACGATTGTCATCAACAAGATGGATCGTGAACACGCGAACTTTGATAAAACCCTGGCGGATATCCAAAGCTCGCTGGACATACGCCCCACCGTATTGATGCTACCCATCGGAGATGCGGCGACCTTCCAAGGGGTTGTCGATGTCGTAAAACAGAAAGCCTATATCTTTGAAGACCAGGGCACGACGAAATTCAAGGTTACAGATGTTCCGGCAGACTTGGCGGATCGGGTAGAAACCCTTCATACCGAGCTGGTGGAGAATGTCGCCGAGAGTGACGAAGAATTGATGGAGAAGTTTTTCGAAGGCGAGTTGACGGAGAGTGAACTCCAGGCCGGGCTCCGCGCGGGTATCGCGGCGGGTGAAATCACACCCGTAACATGTGGATCTGCCACAAAGCTCGTGGGCGTCGCTCAGTTGATGGACTTCATCACTGAGACGTTGCCGTCTCCATTGGAGGCTGACGCGGTTAGTGCCAAGAACCAGGCGGGAGAGGCTGAGGAAATCAAGCCAGACAACGACGGTGCTCTCGCTGCGTTTGTGTTCAAGACCTTTGTCGATCCTTTCGCTGGAAAGATTACCTGTACGCGTATTCGTCGCGGTGTACTTCCAGGGGCCGGTGAGTTCCTGGTTTCGAACCACAGCGGTAAAGAACGATATAGCGTATTGCATGTGATTCAGGGAAAGAAGCAAGATCCTATCGCCCAGGCCAACGCTGGCGACATCGTTATCTTTAGTAAGTTGAAAGAGACCAGCACAGGCCATTCGATTGGTTCGGGCCGTGATGGTGTACAATTTGATATGCCGGACCTTCCTGCAGCAGCGATATCCTTCGCTGTTTCGCCGAAGACGCAGAGTGACGAAGAAAAACTGGGCCCCAGTCTTCACCGTTTGATGGAAGAAGATCCCTGTGTTCGGTTTGAGCGTGATGAAATCACCCATGAATTCCTGCTCTCTGGACTGGGCCAGGCCCATGTGGAATCGGTCGTAGGTCGACTCAAGTCTCGCTTCAATGTCGAGGTCGATCTTCAGACACCGAAAGTTCCGTACAAAGAGACAATTCGTTCCAGCGCCAAGGCACGCGGCCGCCATAAGAAACAGTCCGGTGGACGTGGGCAGTTTGGTGATTGTTGGGTTGAATTCTCACCGCGAACTCGTGGTGAAGGCTACGAATACGTAGATAAGGTGGTCGGAGGATCCATTCCTCGCCAGTTCATTCCGGCCGTAGACAAGGGCATCCAGGACGCGATGAAACGCGGGTATCTTGCCGGGTTCCCGATGGTCGATGTGGAGGCCACATGCTACGACGGTTCCTATCATGCGGTTGATTCCTCCGATATGGCCTTCCAGATTGCCGGCTCGTTGGCATTCAAAGAGGCTATGCCGAACTGTAGCGCGGTAATTCTTGAGCCCGTCATGAAGCTGGAAATTGTAATTCCAGATGACTGCATGGGCGATGTAATTGGTGATTTGAATGGGCGCCGTGGTCGTGTTCTGGGGATGGTTCCCAAGGGCAAGAACCAGGAAGTTGGTGCCATGGTTCCGATGGCGGAGGTCTTGACTTACGCTTCCGATCTGAAATCGATCACCAGTGCGCGCGGTAATTTCACCATGGAATTCGACCATTATGAAGAGATGCCACCGCAGCTTCAGGAGAAGGTAGTCGCCGAAGTAATGGCGGCTCGAGAAGCGGATAATTAGTCTATTTTAGACTAAGGCTTTTTCATTTTGTCGGATACGGGTACAATTGGGCCCATGAAATCCGCACGAAAATCTTCGAGACCTGGCGCGATTGGTCGCACCTTTGACGATCTTCTTCGCATCTTAGAGCAGGACAATCTGCTTACAGCAGAGCAGGCGTTGGACGCACAGCGGCGTTATCCTGTGGCATTGGACGAAGCTCGTCAGAAAGGTAAGGGGCGAAAATATAGTCCAAGTCGTGCGGTGGATCCGGCGCGATTGATTTCTGAAATGAGTTTTCGGAACGTCGAAGGAGACCCTGTCGATGAGGACGTGATCGCCGAGGTTTTCTCTAAGCACGCGCGATTCAAATACGTAAAACTCGATCCTCTACGTATTGATAGCAAGCTCGTAACGGAGACTCTTACTCTTCCGTTTGCGCGCCAACATACGATCATTCCGATCTTCATGAACAATCAGAAGATCATTGTGGCAACAGATAACCCCTACGAAGTTGGTGTACTGGATCAGATTCGTGCTTTGACGAAGAAAGAGGTCGAAGTCTGGGTGGCGTCGGGTGCGGATATCCAGAGAATACTGCGTGAGCTCTTCGGGTTTCGGGCGAGTGTATCGCAAGCTGCTACCGAGTTCGGCCGCCTACCGGACCTCCAAAATCTCGAAGCATTCGTAACCCTCAAGAGTGGCGAGGAGATCGAAGCGAGCGATACCCACGTCGTGAATGCAGTGGAATATCTCTTGCGATACGCCTTTGAGCAGGGGGCGAGTGACATTCATATAGAGCCTCACCGTGAAGATACTTCCGTGCGGATGCGTATCGACGGTGTGCTTCATGAGATCTACCGTATCCCGGCACAGGTACACCCGCCGGTGATTTCGCGAATCAAGTCTATGGGGCGCCTGGATATTGCGGAGAAGCGGCGTCCACAGGATGGGCGTATCAAGACCGCTCATAAGGGGCGCGAGATCGAATTACGAATCAGCACATTGCCTGTGGCCTTTGGTGAAAAGGTTGTTATCCGAGCATTGGATCCTGAGTTGTTGGTGCGCCCGCTCACCGATCTGGGGTTGTATCAGCGAGAAGTCGACATCCTTCAGGGCTTTATTAATCGACCGCATGGCCTGCTTCTGGTTACGGGTCCTACAGGTTCTGGTAAAACCACGACCTTATACAGCCTGCTACAGGAAATAGCCTCGCCGGATGTAAATGTAACCACCATCGAAGATCCGATTGAGATGGTGATCGACCAGTTCAATCAAGTTGGAGTCAATACGGCCGTTGGTCTCGATTTCTCCCATGCGCTACGGACGATCCTACGACAGGACCCCGACATCATCATGGTTGGTGAGATCCGAGATGGTGAGACGGCCCGCATGGCAGTTCAGGCCTCGTTGACTGGACATCTGGTCTTATCCACCGTCCACACCAATGATTCCACGAGCGCAATCACTCGATTACGAGATCTTGGTGTTCCCAATTATCTTTTATCTTCCACCCTCATTGGTGTGGTTGCCCAGCGCCTTGTTCGTCGTATCTGTAACCGGTGTAAGAAACAGAAAGAGCTTACAGAAGCGCAATGCAAAGAGCTCAGGATTCCACTCAAGGGAGGTAAACCTCCCAAGTTGGCCATTTATCAGGGGATCGGCTGTCAGCGTTGTCGGGAAACTGGCTATCGAGGTCGAACCGGTGTGTATGAGATGCTGCCGATCGATGTGGCGTTACGAGAAAAGATTGCCGACGGTAAGACTCTTCACGAGCTTCGAGATGCGGCGCGACAAGATGGAATGGTGACCTTGCGAGATGGAGCCATCAAGAAGCTTGCCCAGGGTTTGACCACCTTCCAGGAGGTCTTACGGGTTACAGCAAGCTCCGATGTGTACTGACGAACGAGCCGAACGGAACGACACGGTTTAGGTCGCTTGGGGTTTACGGCCCATAAGGGCCCGAGCCACAGTCGTACCATCCAGATATTCCAGATCGGAGCCCATGGGAACGCCTGTTGCGATGCGCGTTACGGATGCGCCCAGCGGTAGTAGTATCTCTCGGATATAGGCAGCCGTGGCTTCTCCCTCGACGTCGGCATCTGTTGCCACGATCACTTCGGTGATCTCGTCGCGTTGTACACGAGCGATCAACGAGGGGAGATGCAGGTCGTCCGGCCCGACACCTTTAATCGGAGACAAAACTCCATGGAGAACATGGTAGGTCCCTTTAAAGATATCGGTCCGCTCAATGGCGAGTAGATGGGGTACAGTTTCCACCACGCATAACGTTCGCGCATCGAATCTCGACGTATCCGCACATATTTCACATAGACCATCGCTGACTTCGGCGTCGGCAAGGTTATAGCATTGCCCGCATGTACCAACGCGTTGGTGCATCGTTGCGAGTGCTTCTGCGATGGCTTTGGTTGCGTCCGGGCGCTCCAGAAGGAAAAAGCCAAATCGCGTCGCCGTTCGCTCTCCAACACCGGGTAGGCAGGCCAACGCCTCCGTCGCGTCGGAAAATCCAGCAGGTAATCTCACGTCTCCACTCCACCCGTAGGAAATCCCAGCCCCCCAAGGATCCCTCCGGCCGCCTTTTGCATTTCTTCCTGCATCTTGTCCCGGGCACCTTTTAAGGCGTTGTTGCAGGCACCGCGGACGAGGTCTTGCATCATATTCAGGTCGCCGTCTTTATAGAGATTGGGGTCGATAGCGATGGATACGATTTCTCCTTTCCCATTCGCTTTGGCTGTTACCAGGCCGGCTCCCGCTGTACCTTCGACTTCAAGCCGCTGCGATTGTTCGGATGCACGTTGGATCTCGCCTTGTAACTGTTGAAGGTTCTGTAACATGTCTCCAAAGGAACCAGAATCGTCCGTCATGCTTCTTCCTCTATAGGGGTTATCCATTCTGATGGGGTTGTTCTTTCGCAAGGATCTGATCCAGGCCCGTTGCGTCGGTATCAAGCAAGACAACTTGGCCTCCAAGCTCCTCAACCACCTTGCGAACGATCGGATGCCCCGTCAGCTTATCACGCCGAGCAGAAGCCTGGTCGGCACGTTCAGCCTGTGCTTCTTCTGCCGGACTGGATGATTCCTTGGACGGTTCCTGCACCCGGAATTCGATCTCTGGTGTCCGATCTGCAAACCAGGGCGATAACGCTTCGGCCAATTCGGATAGACCACTTTTCTGAAAGGAATCCACGATATATTCATGTTCCGGGCGTGCAAGGAGAACGACGCCCTCGTCGGTAAGGGAGTCGAGAATCAGCATTCGAGCATTGGCTGCGGCCATACCCGTGGAACCCTTGGTTCGAGATAGTTCGCCCATAATTTTCGACCAACTATTCATAGTGAGGGGCTCGAGCTCCGGATCTTCGTCGGCAGGTACTGGCTCCACATTGGATGGTATTGCCGCTTCAATCTCCTTGAGGGCCGCCTCTTCGGCTGCAAGTTGTTCTGCTGCCGTGTCCGGTGCCATCTCAAGGACAAAGTCCAATGTGTCGTCTTGTTCCGGTTCTGGCTCAGGCGCCGGCTCAGGAGTCGTTTCCAGGACGGGCTCTGGCTCAGGCGCCGGCTCCGGAGTCATTTCCAGGACGGGCTCTGGCTCAGGCGCCGGCTCAGGAGTCATTTCCAGGACGGGCTCTGGCTCAGGTGCTGGCTCAGGGGTCGTTTCCAGGACGGGCTCTGGCTCAGGTTCTGGCTCAGGAGTCATTTCCAGGACGGGCTCTGGCTCAGGTTCTGGCTCAGGGGTCGTTTCCAGGACGGGCTCTGGCTCAGGTGCTGGCTCAGGGGTCGTTTCCAGGACGGGCTCTGGCTCAGG
>PBVT01000115.1 GCA_002728755.1 Myxococcales bacterium | reverse complement strand
GCGATACATAGGGCAGAAACCAGGTGATGAAGCGATACCTGTCGTGGATATCCAGGACAGAACAGACCCGATAGTTCGCCTCTGGAAAGAGGCGGCTCATATGCTCTGCATAGGTACGCCGTGTGGCCATATTGAGATACCGCTGGTTTCCATCGACCTCGACGCCGTCCCATGAACCCGGACAGAAAGACATCAATGCGGGTATGTAATACCAATTGCGGGAGCCGATATCGAGACTGGGGCCGGAGGCCTGCTCGTCTGCAAGATAACGGTCGCAGATATCGAGATAGTAGAGGTTGTAGCGCAGCTCTTTCTCGGAACAAAGATCACTCCAAACCGATAGATCATAGGTCTGCTCGAGCGCTTCGAAACGCTGCCTTTGCTCTTCGGAGAAGAGAGTCTTCAGCTTGGTGGGATCTCCAAGCTTTTTCTTCTTTATGCCGCGCGAGAAGCCCAGGACACGTTTGAGGTTCCAGTCGACTTCCCGTCGAAGATTGGAGAGTGAAAACGCCATCAGATCGAAGTTAACGCCGCATAGCAAGGGGGGTCCAAAAACCCGTAGGATCGGTCGGGGTCCCACCGAAAAAAGCCTCGGATGGACCGGCCTGGTCCCGAACCTTCCCCGATTGTGCTTCGTTGATCAAGTGGGCGGATTGCAGATGTCTCGCGAGAGAAGCGGTCGTTGGCCAGCCCATCATTCGCTCATCGAACGTGCTCAGAGAGCCGCCATCCAGGTTGCGAACCAGGTGAATGTAGATGCCTACGACTCCGTGGACAGGACCAATCTCTTTGCCTAGCTGCGTAAGCCGACGCGCAAAGATCGTGGGCATATCCAGATTACGCAGTGTTCGGTATAGGCTATCCCCCTGTAAGCGTCCTCCAATGATGTCGGCAAATAGGGCGTAGATCAGGGGATCGGCTTCCGCATCATCCCCAAAGAGATGAAGCTGTGCTCCGGGCGCAAGATCTTCGTGGGTCAGGGTGAGTAGTGCAGAGAGCTTATAGGCGAACTGTCGTCGAATCTGTTTTATGCTGACCCGGATCGCAGCGCGTACCGGGTCTTTATAACTGATGCCATCGAATTCCACCCCGTCGAGTAACATTTTGCGTTCAATGGCGTGGCGTAATGGAGGCGGGCTGGCTGACACAAAGTAGAGAGGGCGGTGTCTTGTCTCATCCGGTCCTCTTCGGAGCGCTCGTAGAAGCTCGACGGTGCCCGGGACGGCCTTTTTGTCCTGGGCAAACTCAAAGGGGATCTTCGCGAGCCCTTTGAGGCTGGAGAAGCGGGTGTCGAGATAGGTTTTGTCCACATCCCAGATATAGACGGGGCCGTCATATTCGGCTGCCAGCTTGCGATGCGTCAGCCGCACCATGGGGTAGGGCTGGCTACGTCGTGTATGATGGTTCGACGAGCTCATACGGCCCCCGACGAGCAGACGGGTTTACAGGAAGGGCCGGTGAAAAGGGCCGAACGCTGATGTAACATCCGCGGTCTATAAGGAGCAGTTTTCACCTGTTGCCGTATCGGGGCAGACGTCACATGAACCACCCAGCCATTGGTTGGCGCATTCGTCACAGTTGTCGCCCGTAAAGTTTTCTGGGCAGACATCGCAGGCCTCGCCCTGCCAACCCTCTGCGCATACATCGCAATGGTTACCCTGGAAATTTGCCGGGCAAATCTCACAGTCGTCGCCCTCCCAACCATCGGCACAGGTGTCGCATGCATCGCCGGTATAGTTGCTGGGGCAGGTCTCACAGGACGGCCCGCTCCAGGCGTTGGCGCAGGTGTCACAATTATCACCGGTTACGTTGTCGGGGCAGGTGTCGCAGTTTTCTCCGGACCAGGCGTTAGAGCAGGTGTCACAGTCGTCACCGGCAAAGTTTGCTGGGCATACGTCGCAGGCCTCTCCGGTCCAACCGTCATTGCACGTGTCACAGTCTGGTCCAGAGAAATTATCGGGGCATACTTCGCAATTATCGCCGCTCCAGTTGTTTGCGCAGGTGTCGCAGTTCTCCCCGGTATAGTTGATAGGACAACCGCTACAGTTCAGTCCCTCCCAGGCGTTGGCACATTGATCGCAATTTTCGCCCGTAAAGTTTGCAGGGCATACGTCGCAATTCTCGCCTTCCCAGTTCTTTGCGCATTCGGTGCAATCGGCGCCTGTAAAGTTGGCGCTCTCACAGACACAGACCCCATCGCCAACGCAATAACCGAGGGGGCATTGTTCTTCGTGTTGGCAGGCGTCGCCCGTCTCACAGGCAAGCTTTTCTGGATCGTTATCATCGCAATCAAAGACTTCGGACAATCCGTCATTGTCTTTGTCTACAACCGGTTCGTTTACCGAGTCATCTCCGCAGCCAAACCCGATCAGTAGTACGATAAGAAAAAAGCATTGCAGTCGCATTCCGAAGCCCTCCGAGGCGTGTTTGGAAGGGATTATAGGCATTGGCTTCTGGCTTGGCCAGACCCAAATGTTTTGACCACAGAGAAGTGGGACCGCTCAGCGAAGAGCCTGATCAATATCCTGTCTGGCCGCCAGGGTCATGAAGTAGGCTACCGCCTCTGTGGGATCGAGGGTTCCTTCAATTACCTGGTTCATTCCACCCAATAACGGCGCATCGATCTTTCGCTTTTTGATAATCTGGTGGACGACCCGTGTGGTAGGGACCCCCTCGGCGACCATACCGAGGTCGTTGATAATGGTGTCGAGCTTTTTCCCCTGTGCCAGGGCCACTCCAACGCGATGATTTCGGGAGTGGGGGCTCATACAGGTGACGATGAGATCGCCCGCTCCGGCCACCCCTGAGAAGGTTAGGGGATCCGCCCCAAGGGAGACGCCGACGCGTGCGATCTCTGATAACCCCCGAGTAATGAGAAGGGCACGTGCGTTCTCTCCCAGTTCGAAAGCGGTACATAGGCCGGACGCTATCGCCACGATGTTCTTCAGAGCTCCGGCTAACTCGACCCCCAGAACATCGTCGTTATTGTAAATACGAAAACGGTCGGAGACGAGGGCATTCTGAGTGGCCTGCACGACCCCTGGGAACCGAGAAGCTATGACGGCTCCGGCCGGTTTTCCTGCGATAATCTCCCGGGCGATATTCGGGCCGGCGAGAACGCCATATTGTCGTATGCAGGTTTCTTGTACGATCACCTCGGTCATTCGACAGAAGGTGTCGGCCTCGATTCCCTTGGATCCATGCACGACATATTGGTCGGGTTCAAGGATCGGAGCCGCTTGTTTGCAAACGGAACGGAAGGCCTTCACTGGGACGATCATAAAGACGATGGGGACACCCCGCAGGGCGGCCTCTAAATCGGTCGTGGCTTGTATGCTCTTATGCAGGGGGAAATCGCCAAGGTAGCGTGCGTTTGTATGTTGTGTGTTGATCTCTTCGACCTGGTCTTCACGCCGACACCAGAGCTGCACGGCGTGGCCGTTCTGCGCGATGAGGTGGGCGACGGAGCAGCCCCAGCTGCCAGCCCCCAATACGGTGATCGGAGCACTCATGAGATGGTATCTCCCTCGAGAAGATTCGGTGCTCCGAGGAGCCCGTAGCCTTCGAGACGGTTACGGTAATAGAAGAGCAGGTTGGTATCACCCAGATGGATACGAACGCCTCGTCGTTCCAGGACGGGCGTCGTATGGTAGGTGCCAAAGCTACGCAGTCCTCGCCGAATAATGGTGTCGATGTCACCTTCACGTATGGCATCCGTACAACGGATCTTGCCGGCTGCTTCCAGAGCCTGGAGTTGGTCAATCAATTCGCCCAGGGTCTGTTCCACCTCGTCCATATTCAGGCTCATCTCGGGGCCGAGGGAACGAAGGAAACGATAGAGATCTTGTTCCGAGGCATTACGGCGATACAGCTCAAGACAGGTGAAGGCCAGGGCGTGGGTCTCAAGAGCCACGTTATTCTGACGATATCGGTCCATTAGTTTGCTGGACACCATACGCGTATATTCCATATCGCGGCGAGTATCGGCTGCGGGCTTTCCATCGACATGGAGATAGCGCGCGGGATCGATAACTCGTCCGGTGGGGTCGAGAGAATCCCCGTCTTCGTTCAGGTCGTTTCCAAAGGGATCCAGCGCGTCTCCAAAGGTTACGTGGATCTTGGCATCCATGGTGACCAGGCCACGTATGAAATCGAACCACCGACGGGCGCGGCTAAACTCGTCATCCACAATGATATAGCGTGCACGTCCGGAACGTCGCAGATGCTCCCGGATCAAGGTGGCCGCTTCAAGCACCAGAGGGAACGACAGATTCACAGGCACAATGAAGATCCGGCCTGTATCCGCCCGTGCCGTAAGATTATTGCGGTAGGCGCCGATAGAGGTACCAAGCAACCCTTTTTTGAGTTGGGTCTCGATGGCTCCGTTTCGGCAACGGGTACCTCCCGGAAAGAATAGGTTGTTGTAGCCCATCTCCAGAGTCGCTGTGGCGTATTCCTTCAGGCTGTTTTTGTATAAGGGAGCCGTTTTTCGACGATCCACGGTATAGGCGCCTAGATTGCGCATGAAGTAGCCCATCAGCCGATTCGTGAACAGGTTGAGTCCCGCCCCATAGATCACCGGTGGGAGGCCCATTCGGTGGAAGGTGTAACCCAGAACCACGGAATCTAGATTCGATACATGCGTGGGTGCGAAGACCAGCGTTCCAAGCTCGTTGAGTCGATGTACCTGCTCCACATCACCGTCTATGACGACATGTCGGTCGAGGGAACCCTGTACATCGAGCCCCTCCAGGAGCCGTCCGGGTGATAGCCCCGTAAGTAGTCCTCCCAATGCCAGGGGGACGAAGCGAGTGGAGACCCGGTAGACTCGTTCATCGAAATTGCCGCAGATTTCGTCGACAAAGCGATCCAGCAGGGTACGTAACATCTTTTGTTGTTGGGCGTCGCTGGCGTGGGGCAGCTTTCGTCGCAGGTCCATATAGAAGGACTTGTCTGCTGCAGGGTCTCCATCGCAATCGCCGCGTCGAAGGCGCTCCAACTCATGATAGAGGTTGTCGTTGATGACCTCGGATAGCCGATGCTGGTCACCACGCTGCGTCTGCGCCAGGACGCTGTCGAAGAGTCGACTGCTCACTTCGGAACGGATTTTCGGTTGATCTTCGGGCCGCATAGATCTGAGCATACGCGAGCTTTTCAAGACTGAAAAGTCGGCTGGCGTGGTTCAGGGCAACTCGTATTCCACCGTGTAGTCGGATCCCTGCAGTTCTGTGAGTAGCTCCTGCAGGCTGGATTCGACTCCATGCACCTGTCGTTGGATGAACGCATCGACCAGGTCAACGGTTACCAGTTGTGATGTGGTCGGCTCGTCCGCTGGGGAGACCATCATGCTTGTATGGTCTGTGTCCGGTAGGCCGACGAAGATACGTGGGGGAGAAATCGCCTGGTAGAGATCCGAACTGAGGGAAGAGGGGATACCCGGATCGGACAAACCGTGAATCAACAAGGTGGGTGGGCCATCAGCCAGTACCTCTGTCTCGTTGAAGGCGATATCCATGAGATAGGTTGGAGTGGAGATGAGAATCGACGCGATGGGTGTTGTATCCGTGCAACAAATAGATCGGGTCAGGGCCAGTACCGTGGCTGCTCCCATAGAATGTCCAAGCACGATGAGTTGGTTGGTATCATAGCGCTCGAAAAGAGAGCTTTCGGGATTTTGAGCTTCGTCTTCAAGCCAGGAAAAGACGAAGCTCAGATCTCCCGGCTGGTTTTCAAGGTCTCCGAGGGCTCCGATGCTCAGCCCTACCTGCGCGTTGGAGAGAGGAAAGGCCACTGCGGCCACCACGATCCCACGGGATGCCATCTCCTGGGCAAAATATCCGAACCATTCCGGACTACCGTCGACCCCATGAGCCAAGACCATGATCGGTGTATTGCTGCTGGACGGGGGCAACCACATCACCACACGGAATGTACGGCTGTCGGCGGCCATATCTACTACGATTGGGGGAGTCGAGCGGGTCGAGTCGGTAACCGTAAATTCCTGAAGAATAATCTCCGCACTGGCTGGAAGATCTGGCACATCTGTGTTGACGGCGTCGCCCAATGTTCCGGGCGATTTGGGGTCACAACTCCATAGAACCAGGGAGAGTAGAATTACCAACCATGCACATCTGCATATAGGTGCTCCCAAGACCTCTACTCCATCTCTTCTGCTATTTGTAGGATGTTAGTAGTTCAGGCATTTACGAACTTTGAGGTCAAGATGAGCGTTGTATGGGTAGGTACCGACCAACCCTGACGCTGAACCAAATCCCGTGACTCTAGCAGTGTTCACAATCGTAGTAAGCAGCGTCGTGCTAAGGTAGATTTCGTCGACGCTCCCAGCATCGACCTCCAGGAGTTGCATCCAGAACGTATCGCCAGGCAACGCCGTAAAGAAGGCTCGGAACTGTGCCTTATGTTCATTAAGGACGTACGGGGAACTGTAGAAAAGGACCCCGTTTTTCCACATGCGCCACTTAAAGTCCGCGGGATCTCCGGGTGCATCATGCGGATAGACCGCACCATCCGATGCTCGAATACCATCGACAATCAAATCCAGGATATATGTGTTTGGATTGCCGGAACATCGTATAACCGTTGATTGGTTATCAAAGATGTCGGTAGCACGCAGAATATAGACCATCGGCGATTGTGCTGCGATATCCACATAGGTCGCCTTCATATCGGCTGTGGCGTCAAATATCGTTGGGTTTGTCCCCCAGCCGAAGAGGTCCGGGTATTTCGCATAGGCCCATTTCGCCAGATAAAGCGCGTTGAATGTGCTGCCCGGAAGTGGTTCCAGACCGGAGTTAGCATCACCGTCGATAATAAAGTAATCGGCTGTGGTTGTTTCCTGTTGGATAAAGTCGTACGAGCCATACCATTTCACCCATTCGGCATCGTTATACCACATGGGGATTGTAAGGAGTTCGCTATTTGCAGATGTGGTTTCACGGTCCTGGATCAGGCCCCAGGCGCAGAGGTTGGAGCCGGCCCCTGAGCACGTATCCCCATCGTAGACGACGAGCCGTTTGCGGTCATGTTCGAAGCTGAAACTTAGATCGGGATTGTAGTCGATGGGCTCCTGCCCTTGCAGCCACATCCACCCGCCTTCTAGATCCGTTTCGTCCATGAATTTGGCCCATCCCCAGAAGAGCGATTTTAGATCGTCGGTAGTCGGGTCCAATTGACCGCTCCAGGTAAATCCGGAGCCACTCTGCACCATATTTT
Organism: Myxococcales bacterium; assembly: GCA_002728755.1. GTDB lineage: Bacteria > Myxococcota_A > UBA9042 > UBA3505 > UBA3505 > UBA3505. Next base: position 22,388 of record PBVT01000115.1, on the reverse strand, counting down.
CGCTGGCGAATACGGGCGGAGTGGTGTCTTCTTCGAAAACCTCCCAGAAATCCTTTAGGAACGTTCTCCACTTATCGTGCAGAGGACCGAGTTTGTCATACTTTGCGTTATAACAACCCTCGTCAGGCAGATAAATGGCGATACCTGTAGCGTCTTCAACAGTTTTTCCTACATCCAAGACGGAGACCAGGTCATCGATATGATCCCGTGCCGTCTGTGCTGCGTTCACGATGTCGGGATGGCCGTCAATGTTGGCCACAAGGTAGTCCAGGACATTTCCTAGATCCAGCTGGACCCCACTAGGACAATTAAGGCTGGGCTGGAACTTTATGGCGTCAGCCTGAGCTAAAGCCACAGTGAGATAGATGTCTTCTAGATTATCAGACAAAAGGTCAATGACATCGTTCATTGCATCAATGAAAACGTCTGCATAGGACATGTCGAAAAGAGTTACGAGCTGCATGTCTCGTAGGCCCGGGCTTGACCAGTTCGGCAAGAAGTGATCGATCCAGTACTGACCGAATTCCTTTGGTGTCGCCGTGGGGTTTTCGAGAAGATCCTGCATGGCTCGCCACCGGTAACCATAGATGATCTCTTCGGATGCAATCATCCAGTCTGTATAATCGGCGAATTCGAGTACGCTCTCCCATGTTGCCATTAAACAGGCGTACCAGATCATGAGATCGAACTTTTCTAGACCGGCATCTGCCAGACCCGTAGATATCCCTTCTGCGATATCGGTGTTGGTCATTCGGTAGAGACCTGCACCTTCCGACTCATCTTCACCAAAGTAGAAACCACCGCCGTGATCCCAGAACAGAACGGCGTATTTCTTTGCAGGGTAGTTTGTAACAGCCCATACGATGAAGTCATGATAGGACTCTACCGTGTCGGATGCCTCGGGAAGCGTTTCCAGGTGCACTGCGGAGTTACTATTCCAGAACCACCGAACGTGATTGGTATAATCGGTGGAGCGCCACGCGATACAGGGAGCACCGGTATAGCCGGTGGGGCAACCTAACTTGTTATATCCCGGATAAAAATCGACTTCCCAGACCAGGTTCACCTCATCATTGGAGCCCCAGGAATTGGCCAGGATATGACCGATATCACCCGTCAGCATCTCCTCGAGGTTGTTATCCGCCATGATATAGGCCATGACGGTCCATTCTTTGGCTGGTACACACACGCCGGATTCACATTCGTAGTCCGTATCACAGACCGTGCCGTCGGGTTCAACGGGGTTCGAACAGGACCCGGTGGTGCTATCACAGGTGCCGACGGTGTGGCAGGAGTCTAGCTGGGTACATACGACCGGGGATTCACCGACACAGACGCCCGTCTGGCAGGTATCGGATTGGGTGCAGGCGTCTCCGTCGCTACAACTGGTTCCATCGGCTTTGACCGGATCGGAGCAAACGCCGGTACTTGCGTCGCAGACGCCGACCGTATGACAATTGTCAGACGCAGGGCAGAGTTTCGGTGTGCCCGCTTCACAGACCCCCGCCTCGCAGGTGTCGTTTTCCGTACAGGCGTTTTCGTCGTCACAGGTCGTACCATCGGCCTTAGCCGGATCGGTACATTCTCCAGTGGTTGGCTCGCATGTGCCGACATCGTGACATTGATCACTGGCCGTACAGACCACTTCATTACTACCAACGCATACACCGGCCTCACAGGTGTCGACCTGCGTACAAAGGTCGCCGTCGTCACAGGATCCTGCTTCATTGGTGTCCTGCATCGAACAGGCACCGGTAGCCGCATCACATTGGTTGGTCTTGCAGTCCGTATCGTCCAGAGTAGAGCACACTACGATCGTGTCTTCATCGACGACACAGGACCAGTCGGAGGGGTCTCCACTCGTGTCACATATAAGGGTGCCGTTACAGACGTCGCCATCTTCTTCAGACGCGCAATCCGCGTCGACTGTGCAACCGCAGCCGTTGGCACCTGCCACACAGACGCCGCCGGTACAGATGTCACCAATAGTACATACATTGTCGTCGTCACAGCTTGTACCATCCGCTTTGACGGGATCGGTGCAGACACCGGTCGTTGTATTGCAGGCTCCCTCGTTGTGGCATTGATCTGTCGCTGTACATACGATGGGTGAGGAGCCAACGCAGGAGCCGGCCTCACAGGTGTCTACTTGTGTGCAGGCGTCGTCATCATCACAGCTTACCCCATCCGCCTTAACAGGGTTGCTGCAAACACCCGTTCCCGGATCGCAGGTGCCGACCGTATGGCATTCGCCTAATGCGGTACAAGTCGTCTCAGGGCCCGATACGCAGTCGCCGGCTTCGCAGGTGTCACCGACTGTGCAGGCGTTGTCGTCGTCGCAGGTCGTACCATCCGGTTTCGGGGTGGCGTCGCAGAGGCCCGTTATCGGATCACAGGTGCCTCCATCGGTGCATTGGGTGGATTCACCGCAGATCACTGGTGTACCACCCACACAAGCTCCGGCCTGGCAGGTGTCAATCTGTGTGCAGGCATCACCGTCATCGCAACTAGTTCCCTCGGGATCTGTCGTGTCGGAGCTACATAGCCCTGTTGCGGGGTCACAGGATAGCGCACCTTGACACTCGGCGGACACCCCGCAATCCACGGGGGAATTTCCAGTGCATACACCGGCTTCACAGCTATCTACTTCCGTACAGAGGTCATCGTCATCGCAAGCCGTCCCATCGGCTTTGGGTGGATTTGTGCATCCCCCGGAGTCTGGATCACAGACGCCTGGCAGGTGACATTCATCGAGAGCGGTACAGACCATTGCCGAACAGCCTTCACACACACCGGCTTTGCAGATGTCCAGAGTCGTACAGGGGTTTCCGTCGTTGCAGGAGCCTGCGTTCGGTAGGAAAGAGCAGAAGCCATCTCCCAGGCAGGTGTCGTCGGTACAGACGTTCAGATCGTCGCAGACATAGGACTCACCCTGGCAGAAACCGTCGGCGCAGACATCGGTATGGGTACAATAGTCGTTATCATCACAGGGGACGGTGTTATACGGGTGATCGCAGGTCCCATCTCCAAGGCATACGTCGTCGGTACAAGTGTCGCTATCGTCACATAGATAGGGCGTACCTTTACAGTTGCCTACATCACAGAGGTCTTCGTACGTACAATCGTCGTCGTCGTCGCAGGTCGCGGTGTTGTTGGTGTTGCTACAGGTCGCATCTGCACAGGTATCGTCCGTACAGACGTTGTCGTCGTCACAATTCTCCGTTTCTTCCCAAACCAGGCAGCCGTCGTCATCCGTCACACAGGTCTGCACGAGTGTCCCTTCGGCGTTGCACTCTACGACATCCTTTTCACATTCATCGACGCATTCGTCTGCAGTGGCGGTGTCTGCCAACTTTGGATCGGTAGAGCCAGTGTCTTCGGAAACGGGGGCTCCCGTGTCGGTGGGGGCCATACTGGGGATCTCTGGGCCTGTATCCGGGCTGGGGATTCCAGCATCCGAGCTGGGAGTTCCTGTTTCGGGTGGTGTCGGTGTGACGAGAGTGTCTGCGCTTTCTCCCGTGTCTGTCGTGGCGTCTTCCGTCGGGGCTTTGGGCGTAAGGCAACCGGTGAGTGCAACTAAGAAGACAAGCGCAGATAGTCCAATACATCGCCGCACCTTTTCAGTGCACTCGGTGCTAACCCAGGACCCGACTAAAAATCCGCGAGACATCGCTTCCAAAGTAAACAATTTAATCAGGCTTTGGCAAATGTTAGAGCGGAAAGCGCGCACCCACGCGTACGAGAGGTTGTGTTTTGGAGTGGTGCGAGACCTGCCGGGTGATGAAGAATTAACGGGTGGCGTAGGGTAATTCATTTCAGAAGTCGGGGGCGCGTGCTCTGTGGGGATGCATCCTTCAGCCAAGGTGTTACACTGCCCCGAAACGATTGGAGATAGTATGGCAAAGAAGATACGAATTACCGGTCCCCTCAGTCTCCCTGCGAAGACAGCCCGTTTTCTTGTTGTAGGGCGAAAAGCACGACTTGAATCGCCCGCTGTGACCAAGCATCTCCCTAGCGACGCGAAGCGTGTCTGGAAGAAGCTTCTGGCCAACACAACCGTTGGGGATGACGGTGGATCGGCGACGACCTATCTGGGAACGAGTGAAACCCAGTTGTCCGTTTGTGTTCTTCCCGAAAATTGTTCGCGCCATAATAGCCCGGCGCGGGTACATGCCATCACCAAACAAGTGAAAGCACATGGCCTCGGTAAGGGCCGCACCCGGGTATGGGTTGCGCTAGACTCCGACGACCATGCGCGTGCGGCGGGTTGTGCCGTAGCTCGTGCTTTTCCGACCTACTCTCGGAAGAGCAAGGTTACGATGCCGACCGTTGAAATCAGCCTGATCTCGGAAGCTGGTGGCACTATCGATCGCGCAATTCGAGTACGGGTGGAGCAGGCGGTCGAGTCGGTTCGTCTGGCGGCTCGTCTGGTAGATATGCCAACCAGCGAACTGAATACCGACGAGTTTGTGGAGGAGGCCCAGGCCGTCTCTCGGGAACTGGGAACGTCCATTCGGGTTTTACGAGCGCGTGAATTAGAGAAAGGCGGGTTTGGTGGATTGGTGTCCGTGGGTCATGCATCGGTGAAAGAACCAGCACTCGTGATCCTCTCTCATGAACCAGAGGGAGCCACGAAAACGATCGCCTGGGTCGGCAAAGGTATCGTCTACGATACGGGTGGCCTGAGCATTAAAGGCAAAACGTTCATGCCTGGTATGAAGTGCGATATGGGCGGCGCTGCAGCTGTTCTTGGGGCGTTCCAGGCCATCGTGCAGGGTGGATTTGATCAACGCCTACACGCGATCTTATGCCTGGCAGAGAACTCGGTAGGGCCTGACGCGACACGGCCAGATGACATCATTCAGCTGTATTCCGGACGGACCGTTGAGATCAATAACACCGACGCGGAAGGGCGCCTGGTATTATCCGATGGTGTGGCCTATGCGCAGCATGATCTTGGGGCCGACGTGATCGTCGACCTTGCGACGCTTACGGGGGCACAGATGATCGCGACGGGCCGAAGGCATGCGGCAATCGTCAGTAATAGCGAAAGCCTGGAGCAGGCAGCGGTTGGCGCCGGCCGGATCAGCGGTGATCTGGTGCATCCGCTGCCGTATTGTCCTGAATTTTTCCGTGGTGAGTTCCGAAGTAAGGTGGCCGATCTGAAGAATTCAGTGAAAGACCGCCTCAATGCTCAGACGTCGTGTGCAGGTCAGTTTATTGGTGAGAGCCTTCGTGGTTTCAAGGGGCAATGGCTGCATGTAGATCTCGCAGGCCCCAGTTTCGTACAGGAACGAGGGACTGGCTTTGGTGTGGGCTTATTACTGGCGTTGTTTGCAGCAGATGCAGCAGGACAGAGCAGCTGAAATTCGTTAGAGTCTATGTAGGTTAGGAAGGAGTGGGGTGATGGTGCGAGCCTTTCATGTTCTTGGGGTGTTCTGTCTATGTTTGCTTTTCTTTGCCTGCGGTTCGACTGCGGGCACTGGTGATAGCGGTTCCGACGACCAGGGGGCTGTGGACATCACGGATCCATCGGACCCCGGCACTGAAGATACGCAAGCCGGCGATGCGGATAGTGGGACGGCGTCGGATCCAGGAGCAGGCGATGCAGAGCTTCCTGTCGATACCGGAACAGGCTGTATCTGCCCTCCAACCAAGCATTGTACCGAGGATGGCGAATGCGAAGATGATATATGCCTTAAAGGTGGTGCCACCTGTGAGTCCCTCTCGGAGAGAAAGGTCTGCAATGAGGATGGGTCAGCCTTTGAGCTGTTCCTCTGCCCCGAAGCAACGATCTGTTTTCTGGGGGAATGTATAGAACCGATTTGTGATCCCGAGGGTCCGGCCGTCTGCGAAAATGGTCAGCGTAAGGAATGCAATAGTCTTGGGGTGGACTACAACTATTTCGACTGCCCCGGTGGTACCAGCTGTGTTGACGGGACCTGTGTTCCGATTCAACCGAATGTAATCTTCATCGTCGACAGCTCGGCGTCCATGAATTGGATGAACCCGGAAGGAAGTTACCCCGACGATTGCACGGGGGAGACCTGCCCGCCCTGGAATTGGCCGGATTGTGATGATCCGGAGAATCCCAGTACACGGCTCGGCAAGGTAAAAAAGGCCCTGCAGAATGTTCTTATAAGTCCCGAGGCGGGAAACCTCCGGTTGGCTCTACAGCGGTTCCCCCAACTCTTCTATATTCCATCCCTTCTTGGTTCGAGCGGACCCACCTGTGCGGGTTCTCCTCTCTGGGGACTGGACAAGTTCTCGCCGGACAACACAGTTGTTCATCTAGAACATGCTATCGACGCGAATGCTATGGCGGGCAGCTCTCTCAGCCAGATCATGCCTGTGCCTTTTAACGTAGATGAAGAGTCGACTCATGATGAGATCATGCGCTGGGTCGACTTTGATCATACCTACACTCCAACGGGAGAGACCTGCGGTATTTTAACCCAGTGTACGGATTATAATACCGAGATGGCCTGCCATGAGGGGGAGTGTGTCACGATGGCCGAGCCAGAACTACGCGCCATGGGCAATACTCCGTTGGGACGGAGCCTCTTCTATGCGGGCGAGTACTTCCGGCATATGGTTGTCCTTGAAGGACAGGCCTGTACGGAAGAAGCGGACTGCGGTTCCCCCCATTATGATTGTGTGGATGGAGTCTGTACGGATCCCTTCCGCGCCTGCCGCCCCAATGTGATCATTCTATTGACCGATGGGGTCGAGAGCCTCGATGTCTGGCCGGATAAATTCTTCTACCCGTTGGTACAGGCCAAGCGACTCCATTACGGTCTGGGATGTAGTAGTGACGCGGACTGTATGAATGGTGCCACCTGCGACCAGGGGGTCTGCTCGGCATCAGAGCTGAACGATCCGGAGAAGGTATGCCACCTTACGGATGTTCCGTGTACCAGCCATAGCCAGTGCACGGATTTCCCCTATCCATGTGGCGGAACGGCATCAACCTGTTCCGGCAAATGTGAAGAGACCGGAGCCGGGTTTACGGACGATGTCGGGGCAAACGTGCTTCGTGATGCGACGGGCGAGCCCATCTCCGTCACAGTCAATGTGGTGGATGTCTCGAGTATTGTGAACAGCAACTCGATTCTGGCTAAGCACGGTGGAGGGCAATATCTCCACGTGGATGTCAACGACGTCTCTTCCATCATCGAGGCGATCACACCTCTACTGGACATCAAGGCGGACCCAGAGATCTGTGCGCCCTGATATGGCTTAGTCCTTGGATTTATAAAAGGACGGCCGCCCCAGCTTTACGACGATTAAGAGGGCGGTGCCGGCAACGTAGAGGGCGTAGACGGATAGGTAGGCCGCCAGGAACCAGACGGTGCCATCGATGTCTTTATGTCCGTCGAGGAGGGCCACATAGACGAACCAGGATGGGTAGTGGACGATCCAACGAAGAAAGCGTCCAACGGCCCATCGAAGTATTGCGATCAGCCCGGAGGGGGCCTTGTCTACCACCGGCTTCCCGGGTTGAATCTCTTCGCCAGCGTATTCCGGACGTCGCACGAAGGTGGTCAGTGACGTCGCGATGGATACCAGCAGTACCCCCACGATCCCCACCATTAGATAGCGTTCGTCCTGGTCGATGTTATAGAGCCGAACCGAAGCAGCGGCGACCAATAGACACGCTTTAACCTCGTCGATAAGGAAGTCCAGATAGGCGCCGACCGTCGAGGTCATGCCTTTGAGGCGTGCCAGTTGACCATCGGCACAGTCCATCAGATAGGAGAATTGGAGAACACCGGCCGCCAACAACATTCCCTTCCAACCGGGGATAAAGGCGAGTATGGCGGCCGCTTCCACAAAGATGGCCATACCAAGGAACGTCAGTTGGTTGGGTGTGATGGGCGTTCGCCGGAGGATCGCGATCAGCACCGCGGCGATGGGTCGCGCGATGTAGACATTCCAGAAGATGTCACGGTCTTTACGAGAGGCTCGGTAGATGTCTCGGACCTGCGAAAAGAGTCCGCTGTTTTTGCTGGTTTCTTCCGACATGGGGATCCAATCCGGGGGCTGTATGACCTGAGGGGGGGTAGATACATAAAGCTGGTACGGGATAATGGCAAGGTTCGTTTCCTCAACCCGTGTTTTGTAGCCCGCCCGCGATGCCTTTCACCGTAGTGAAGAGGGCGTGGAGTAATTCCTCGTCGGTGCTGCCACCGGCGCGCCAACGTTTGAGCAGATCCACCTGTAATAAACTCATGGGATCCACATAGGGGTTTCGCAGCTGAATCGCGCGATATAGGACCGGCTCGTTCTCCAGCAGGGTCGTGGTTCCCTGGATGGCGCAGAGATGCTCACAGGTCTCGTCGAAGGCGGTGTGGATCACGGAATAGTATTGATCCCCCACGTCCGCGCAGAGCTTCGCATACTGGCCAGCGATGGGCATGTCCGCCTTTGCAAGAACCATCTCCACATCGGCCAGAAGATTGGAGAACGGTCGCCATTTCGCGGCCATCTCTTTAAGGATGTCCGTTCCAAATTGGGCCCGTACCGCCTCTAAACCTGCGTGTAGACCATACCAACCGGGTAGGATGTGGCGGCATTGTGTCCAGGCAAATACCCAGGGGATGGCTCGGAGGTTTTCGACTCCGGCTCCCGATCGTCGCGATGCAGGGCGTGAGCCGATGAGCAATCGTTCGATGACATCAATCGGAGTCGCTTCTCGGAAATATTGCACAAAGGCCGGATCGTCGTACACCAGACTACGATAGCTTTGGCGACTTGCCACGGCCATACGATCCATGACCTCGATCCATCGCGGGTCGGGCGCCTCCTCCGTATCGTCGCGCGCTTCGACTTCGAGAACGGCTCCAAGCATCAATTCCATGGTGCGTAGCGCAATACCCCGCAAGCCGTATTTCGCGTGGATGATCTCCCCTTGCTCGGTGACACGCAGGGATCCACCCACGGTTCCAGGTGGAGAGGCAAGCACCGCATCTCGTGTCTTTCCGCCACCTCGGCTTACGGTGCCGCCCCGGCCATGAAAGAGCGTATTTCCTATTTTCGCATCGCGACAAGTCTCGGATAACCCAATCTGCGCTTGATACAGAGCCCAGCGTGACGCAACAAAACCGGAATCTTTATTGCTGTCGGAATAGCCAAGCATAATCACCTGGTGATCACCGCGGGCCTTGAGGTGGTCTCGGTACACCGGGTTGTCGAATAGAGCCGCCATGGTCGCGGGTCCATGTTGCAGATCGTTCACGGTTTCAAAAAGAGGGGCAACATCCAGGGGGGTACAACCATTTTCGTCCTCCAGGCCGCCCACTTTGGCGAGATAGAGGAGCGCCAAGGCATCATCCGGGCCTTGCGCCATACTGATGATATAGGGGCCGACCGCCCGTTTCCCAAATCGTTGGAGGCCGTCTTTTATGGCGTGAATTACCGCCAGGGCCTGCACGACCTCGGGTTGCTCGATATTCGATGGCGTATGCGCGGGATCGGCGAGGGCCGCTTCGAGTAGAGCGGTTCTCTGCTCTCTATCCATTTCGAGAAAGCCTTCGGCCCCCAGGAGATGCCCGACTACCGTGCGATGCATCAGAGCGTCTTGGCGTACATCCAGAGTGGCGAGATGAAAGCCGAAGGTCTGCACTCTTCGAATCAAACGAAGAATACGATGTTGCCCGGCGTGTTCTCCGCGGTGCTCCGACAAGCTCTCTTCGATACAATGAAGATCGGAGAGCAACTCTTCTGGGCTGGAATAGGCGTGCTCGGCGTCGGCTCTTGTGGCATCCACGCGTGCGGCTACATAACTGAGAAATACCCGGTAGGGCATGTCTCGATACCGGGGAGAGATGGTATCTAGAATAGCTGGCATCTCGGTTTCGTAGTTCGAGATACGGTTGCGAAGGTCGGTCGCAATATCGACGCGCGAGAGCGAGTGGCTGAAACGACCAAAGAGGTCTTCCAGCTCGGCTCGGTACCGGCGCAGAATCAACTCGCGATGACGGAACAAAGTGGCGGAGATAGTATCGGCTCCGACTTTAGGGTTTCCATCCATATCGCCGCCAACCCACGAGGCGAAGGTTAGCACCGGTTTGTTAATCTTTTCCGTGATATCCGAGCCATATGTTTTTTGAAACGCGGTATGTATCTGGTCGTATAAAGCTGGCAGTACCCGGTAGATTGCGTCGCTTAAATAGAAGGCTGTCTGCTCCACTTCATCGGCCACTTCGGGTCGTATCCGCAGGAACTCTTCGGTTTGCCAGGCTGTAGCGACCTCTTCTTTGATCCGCGCCAGAGCCGCCTGGTTTTCGCGAGGTAGTAGCTTCGCCGGATCGATACGGTCTACCAGGGCGCGGGCGATCCGCTGATCCTTGAGAAGCAGGGTGCGACGATGGGATTCGGTGGGATGTGCGGTAAACACCGGCACGACACGCATAGAGCGAATTATGGCCAGCAGCTCGTCGGCCGAACAGCCTCCTTCGGCCAATTCCGCGATTACGGCATGTAGACCTCCGGGTTGCGGACCGGACTCATCTGCCAGATAGGTGCGCCCACGACGGATACGGTGAATTTTCTCGGCTAGATTGACCAGACCAAAGTAGGCAGAAAACGCGCGTACGACTTCTTGTGCATCGTTGGGTGTCAGGTCTCCGAGGGTGGAGAGCAGCTCTGCCGCGGCTTCGGAATCTCCCGACCTTCGGTCTCTGGCGGCGAGACGTGCTTTTTCTACGCGGTTGAAAAGTTCCTCGCCTCCCTGGGCTTTGATCACATCCCCGAGGAGAGCCCCGAGAACACCCACGTCTTCGCGTAATGGGACGGCTTTGGCTGGAAAATCAGTTCCGGGAGCGGGTGGCATTGTTGAATCTCAATCGGTTGGAATTGCCATCATTATGCTTCATCCGGGCGTTTGGGGCGACCTCTGATGAAAACAGGTTGGCAATAGGGTCGATGTTGGGATATTGGAGCAGCCATGTTGACGTGGATTTTTATTGTTCTGGGGGGCGCCGCAGGAACCGGTTTACGCTATGGTCTGGCCGGTCTGGGACAACGCCTCGCGCCGGGAGGCTTTCCGGTCGGTACGCTTTCGGTGAATGTACTGGGATGTCTTGCTATCGGTGTTCTTGCGGCCTGGTTTTCCGTGACACAGGCTGGTTCGGATGTTCGGGAAGAGGTCCGGCTTGCGCTGCTAGTTGGAGTTCTTGGTGGATTTACCACCTTCTCCAGCTTCGGGCTGGAGACGTTACGATTGATGCAGGCGGGGCAGTCTGGGCAGGCTCTTCTTTATGTAGGGTTAAGCAATGGACTCGGTCTACTCGCCGTGTGGGTCGGGTGGCGAAGTATCGTATTCTATTGCGGTTCGTGAGACGGTAGCTCATAAGAGTGCCTGTCTGGGCCTGGTCATGGCGAACGAACGAGCGCGTGCGTCTGGGGGTGCACAACCCGTAGAAAGCGTGTACACTATTTGGGCTTGCGGTTGATGGTATCGCTGCGTACGAAGGAGAGAAAAGGTTTCCTGTATGGCTGCCGATGAACATGACCCCGGGGAGGAGCAGCAAGGCGCTGTAGCGGGGGGCGACGCGACAAATCCCACAGAGGGGGCTGTCTATCTTAATGAGCCTGGTGGTGAGGTGGGAGCCTCGGATACCAGCGCTATATTGGGGGGCGATGAACAGGAACTGGCCGCCAACACGTTCCTGCGAACCATGGCCTCTGCGGCCCGCAGTTTCTTATTGTATGACACTTCGAATGACGCCATTCGTAAGTTCCTGGAGTCTCTCGAAGTCGGAACGAAGGAATACTTCGACGTATATGATGACCTTGATCTTGAGGTGCGCCCATTCGAGCTCATGATGAAGGGAAAAGCGGTCTATCTTGAGCGTGATCGTGAACGTTCTCTGGCTTTCAAGCTGTATCGTGATGGCGTATCGGGGTTGACGATTAAGAAGGGTGTGTCCTGGGACGAGATCATTCGTTTGTTGGAGATCTTGTCGATTCGATACGTTGGGGTTCGTCTCGACGAAGACGATATGGTCACCCTGCTTTGGAAAGCCGGATTCGAGAATATCTCTGTACGTGCTGTTGAAGGGTACGTGGAGCTTGAACAAGAGACTACGCTGGATATGGAAACCTCCATTATGAGCGAGATCGCTCTAGATGATAGCACTCCGTACCCATGGGATTTTGACTTTCCGCTGGCGGTTCCTGAAACGGGGTCGACTCCGAAGTACCGGCCTGTAGGAAGCGATGAATTAGCGGGTATTATAGACGATCTGGATAACCCCGACATCTCCCATCTCGCGCTTTCTCTTGCGTCGAAACTACAGGAGTACGTTCTCGACGCGACAGACTCTTTCTCCGTGGAAGACGCGTTTATCTTCTATAACGAAGCCCGATTGTTTTTCAGTCACGGGGATCGTATGGCGGATCTTCTGAAGCTGGCTCAGCTGGTTGAGTCGTTGGATTTGAGCGAGGAGGAGGATAGGGAGAAACGAGACACCTTTTTGGGGAGTTTCTACAATAAAGACACACTGATCAGCGCTCTCCGTACCATTGGGCCAGAACAAGAGGAGTTACCGGATGGCTTTGTTGAGGTTGTGGAGAAGGCGTCGGACAATCCACTCGATCTGACCCTGGAGATATTGGAGAAAGCCCAGGGACGGCGACAACGCCAGATCGGCGTGTTGTTAGCGGCTAATTATGGAGATGCCGATACAGAGGGCCTGATAAGCAAGGCGTTAGCAGCAACCGGTACTCTGGCGCAGGATCTCGTACGCGTGATCGGCAGAGTTGATGGCACCAAGCTGATGTTCTTCGCGGAACGTTGTTTGAAGAATCCAGATGCCGATTTGATGCTCGCGATCCTTGAGGAGTCGGGCTCCGTAGGAGAAGAACTCGATCCTGTACGACTACAATCTTTACGAAGTGAATATCCTCAGGTCCGTAAACAGGCATTTCAGCAACTACGCGGACGACAAATCTTCGGGCTATTTGCGGCCCTATCTGCGTTGGCAAAGAAGGGGGTAGGGCTGACCGCTGAGGAAGGAGTGTTGTATGGCGAAGAGTTGGTACGACTGGGGCCCGCGCGTGCTCTGCATTTCTGTTCGGAATTATTGGGCAAAGCTTCTTTCCTGGGGGCAACACGAACATTGGTCGATGATCAGGCTCGTCTGATCGGAGGCGCGTTACGCGTAATACCGGGTCCGAAGGCGGCCGAGCTGTTGAGTGCTCTGGTGAACCAGGTGTCGGTAAACGTCAAAGATGAAATCGAGGAAGCGAGAGGACGACAACGCTTGATTCGAAGAGGTGATACGAATGCCTGAGGGAACGAAGCTGGAAGCGGCACAGGATCGTCTCTCCAAGATGATGGAGCGAGCTGCGTCTGGTGAAGACCGGGCGATGGCACGCTGGATTCGTGAAACCGGGGAACGCATGGTGCGCGCTCTACTCGGGATGATTCGACTCGGACAATTCCATCATCATGAGAATAAGGCCTTCGAAAAGCCAGCAGACGAATTGAGTACGCTATTGACTGAGGTTTTGGAGAAGCTCGGCGTTGTTGCGATCGTGTTCGTTGAAGATCAGGTATACCTGAATGACATTCGCATTCGATACGATGCTCGTCTCGATTTAGGGTTGGAAATGTCCCAACATTTCTCTTCCTTCGGTGTGGGTGGGATGACATTCAATCAGCCTTTGAGCCCCCACGAGGTCCGTCAGTTAATTCAAGTCATATCGAACTTTGATGGCGATCGAGGTGATGTTCTAAAAGCACTGGCGGAGCTGGGGTTGGAGCATATCTCGATGCCCGGCGTACATCGTTTCCTGAAAGCGGGGGAGATGGCCGGAAAGGGCAAGAAGCAACATGGCGGTAAATCGGTCTCAGTAAAAGCGGTCCAACATGCTGCCCAGCGCGCTGTGGATCGAACTCTATTGCAGGCCGGCCAACAGCGGATTGTCGATCTGTTGAGTATGCGTAAACTCGCCAACAATCTCGTGGATAGTCAGGACGACAACATTCTTTCTGACGCGGGGGCTGCGGCGATTAGCTCTCCCTTCGCCGCGCATTGTATCACTGTGGGGCAGCTCGCGATCTGTATAGCCCGGGAGATCGGGTTCGATGAGAACCATCAGGCGGATCTTGTACTATGCGCCTTGACCCACGATCTTGGGTATGGTTGCCGAGAAGATGGTTATGCGACCCCATTCGAACGACATTGCTCGGCAGGGGTGCGGACGCTTCTCAAGCGTCGCGGTTTTCATGAATCCCATATTCGTAGAATGCTGGCGGTGATTGAACACCATGAGGATTTCGCGCCCGAAGGCGATGGGCCACCACCGTCGATGTTCGCCCGTATCATTCGGATAGCCGATGATTATGACAGTATGACGCGAAGCCGGACCGGAGGGCTTCGGTTGTCTCCGGCGGTCGCACTGGAGCGGATTATCAAGGGTAGTGGGACGAAATACGATCCTACGCTTGTGCAATGTCTTGTGAACGCTCTAGGTAAATACCCACCAGGCACTCCAGTCCAACTCAGCGACAATCGCTTTGGGGCAACCCTTAGTCTGGGACGAGGGGAGGAGTCGTTTGATCGACCGAGCATTCGGATCCTGGCTTTGAAGGGAGCGGATGTGGAGCCGACGGATGAAATTCTGGACCTTCTGGAACACCCGGAGATATCTGTAGTTCGGCCTCTCGCTGGAACGGGCGCTGTCTTCGTAACCAGCGCTATCGAAGAACAGGAAGATGGCATCTCGGAGATCTTCGACACCTGAGATGTGCCCTGGTTCTACGACCGGCCTGGTATGCGGCGTGTAAGGAAGACCAGGAAGATAAACGCCATTAACAGGAAAGAACCAACCGGTGTTCGGGTTGGAGTCGCTGTAGAACATCCGCAACCAGGTCCCGGTTTCGTTTCGTCTTCGACGCCTGCGGTGTCGTCACTGTCGAACGAGCCGTCCTGGTAGGAGATGACATCTTCAGTTGCCGTGTCCGAGGCCATGGTGTCGGTCGTTTCGGAGGAGGTGTCGGGTCCACCCGTGTCCCCGGTCGGGTCTATGCAGAGGCCATCAGCGCAGATCTGGCCCGAACCACAGGATGTGCCATTCATGGGGGTAGCGTCTGATTGACATCCCGTCTGTAGATCGCACCGATCGACGGTACATGGGTTGTTGTCGTCGCATTGGCTGTCGTTCGCCACTTGCACACAACCTTCCACAACGTCACAGGCTCCCTCCGTGCAGGGTACTCCATCGTCGCAAAATGTATCGTCGGGCTCGTACTTGCAGCCAATATCCGGATCACATTCATCCAGGGTGCAGTCGAGTAGATCGTCACATACGACGGCGGAACCAGAACTGCATTGCCCCTGTTCACAGAAGTCTTCGGTTGTGCAGTGGTTCAAATCACTGCAGAGCTCCCCATCCGCCTTATTCACGATTGCGCAGTCCACTCCATTGACTTCGCTGCTGATCTGGCAATCGGTAACATCACAGGAATAGGGAGTGCCGACACATGCCCCCGCGCCGTCACAGAGGTCGTCTTTTGTGTCGAGCAGGTCGTCGTTGCAAGCGCTTCCTGCTGGAGCAAATTCCTCGTCACAAAAGATACCATTGGGGGTGCTCTCCGGAACGCATTGACTGGTTGGGCAGTCAAATGGAATGCCTATACAGGCCTCTGTTCCGCTGCAGACATCTGTATGGGTGCTGGGATCGCCATCATCGCAGGGGGTTCCCGCAGATCGGTACAGGACATCACAATCGACGCCATTTGGGGTGCTTGATACGACACATGGCCCCGGTTCACAGTTGAACGGCACACCGGAACATACCCCGGCGTCGTCACAGGTATCGGTGTGTGTGGTCGGGTCATCATCGACACAGGAGGTTCCCGCTGCCTTGATCACAACATCGCAATCCACTCCATTGGCGACACTACTCGCTTCGCATTGCCCTGGATCGCATTCATAGGAAATACCCAGGCAGTTGCCCTCTCCATCGCATTGATCGGTGTGACTGGTCAGATCTCCATCATCACAGCTCAGGCCTTCCTCTACCGGCACGATATCGCAGCCGTTGCCGTTTGGAGTACTCGAAATCTGGCAATCGTTGGGAGTGCAGGAATAGGGGGTGCCAGCGCAATCTCCGATGCCATTGCAGATATCGTTCATCGTCAAAAATTCGCCGTCATCACAGCTGGTACCAGGCATAGCATAGATGGGAAAACAGCCGATCCCGTCGGCGACCGATTCAATTTCGCAGGTCGCGGGCTCACAGATATACGGTGTACCGGCGCACACTCCGTCTGCGTCGCAGTTGTCGTCCTTTGTGTTGGGGTCATTGTCTTCGCAGGCTCCGCCAGGCTCCACCATGACGATGTCGCAGTCTTCGCCATTTGGAACACTGCTGGCGTCGCAGGGGCCGGCTGTGCATTCGTAGGGGATGCCGATGCAATCCCCGAGAGGGTTACACCCGTCATCACGAGTGTTCAACTGGCCGTCATCGCAGTCGGTTCCGATCGGGAGGTATACTGTGTCGCAGCCCGATCCATTTGGGGTGCTGCTGACGATACAAGGGCCGGGCGGGCACTCAAATGGCGAGCCAGAACAGGTGCCCAGCCCATCGCATTGATCGTTTTTGGTAGCGGGGTCGTTATCGTCGCAGAGACTCCCTGCGGGACCATAGACGGGGGTGCAGTCTACGCCATTGGGAGTGCTGCTCAGTTCGCATGCGTTTGGCACGCATTCGTAGGGCTCCCCTTCACAGATGTTGAGTAGATTGCAGCTGTCGTCACGGGTCGCCAGGTTACCGTCATCACATACCAACCCAGATGGGTGATACACGCAGCCAGACGTTCCATCGCAGGTGTCTGTCGTGCAGACGTTGTCATCATCACAATCTACGGCCGATGTATCCACGCCGGCACATATGCCCAGGGAACAGACATCGTTCGTGGTACAGGCATTTTCATCGTTGCAATCCAGGTAGTTGAAGACGTGTACGCAACCGGCCAAGGGATCGCAGCTGTCCGTAGTACAGACGTTTTCGTCGTCGCATAGCCCCAATATGATGGTTCCAAGACAGATCTCGGAACTGCAGATGTCGTTGTTGGTACATACGTCCGCGTCATCGCAGGGGGTACCGTCGGGTAGTAAGAGTCCGTCGCAGTTGTTGTCCCTTCCGTCGCATTGCTCCGGCGCGCCTGGATAGACGGTGGGGTCGAGGTGTCCTTCGGCATCTACACAGTCCTCTCCATTTTCTACTCCATCCAGATCGAGGTCGGGGTGGTACGTCAGCATGATGTTGGTCTTTGCTGTCTGGGGACCCGATTCGACCGTCACTTCAATGTCCGATGTGCCTGCCACTAGAGTGATTGGCGCGGACCAGTGACCGTCAGAGACGGGAACCTGAGAGATCATCTTTCCGCCCATACGGACCGTTACGAGATCGGAGCCTGATGCGGTGCCTTCAAGAGAGATCTCCGGATAGATGAATTCGGTAGCAGGAGAGGGGCCCAGGATAGCAACGTGTAGGGCCGTGCTCCCCAGTCCGAGCAGCTCGCCGCTCATCATAGATGCGATTAGATCCAGTGCACCATCTCCGTCCCAGTCCACTGGAGCCACCTGGTGAATCGGTACACCAAGGTATAGGGACCATAGAAGGTCTGGGGCGTTTGTTGCGTCGAAGCCGAGGGCATAGAGCCAACCGTCTCCGGTCGTGGCCACAAGGTCGGTTGCACCATCACCGGAGATGTCCACGGCTACCAGAGAGAGAATTAAATTGGAGGTGCTCGTGGGGGTAACCTCCAGGGTCCCTCCCTCTAATCGAATCGGAAAGCCGTCGAACGGCTCACCCGTATTGCCTGCTAAGAGGTGGAGGTCTCCTTTACCGTCTACGAAAGCAAATTCATCGAGTCCGTCTGCATCCACATCGAGAACCGCGTAATTCCGC
Source organism: Myxococcales bacterium (assembly GCA_002728755.1). Lineage (GTDB taxonomy): Bacteria > Myxococcota_A > UBA9042 > UBA3505 > UBA3505 > UBA3505. The sequence continues at coordinate 4,460 of PBVT01000115.1, read as the reverse complement.
GCGCTCGGTCCATGTTGGAAGACGTTTTCACCCACCAGATTACGCCAGCGACATAGGCGTGCGTACGCGTCGCCCAGGTCGATCAGTTCTTCTACACAGGGGTTTGCGTCGCCCGGGAGGAGAGTATGTGGTTCTATTCCGGTAGGCGCCACGTCATAACTGGCTTTCTGGGACGTGCCGGAACCGGAGGCCTCATAGCTTAGAAGGAGCTCTGGCGTTGGATCCAGGTCGAGGTCGGTACGAACGGCGATGGTCCCGGGTATTGTGATTCCATAGGGTATTGGCGTCGCCAGCCCCGGCGCAGAAAAATCTGCTTCGGATAATAGATAGGTCTGTCCCCCTTTGACCCGTATAAGGATCGATTCGATGGCGTCGGCCCCGCCGACATCGATCGGTAGAAGAATCGAGTACTGGCTGTAGCTCCAGATATCACCTTCTTCACGGCTCAGATCGAGTGAGCTGCTAAAGACGGGAGCTGGGTTCGTTCGTAAAAAGGCCCCACGTCGTCGTTTCGGGCCAGTAGATTCTTCCATTAGCACAAATAGACCGCTCGGATCGTCGCTATCGAAGAAGCGGCCCGACCGAATATCGACAAAGGAAAAGGACTCGTGGTCGGCCGGAAGCCCAGTACTCCAAGAGATGGTTCCGTCCGGCCCATACGCACGAATTGTTGAACCGATCATGGTAATTAATTCAGGATCATCTCCGTCGTTACGGCTGCGAATCAATCGAGCGTTTCCCAGAAAGCTCCCCCGGTTCTCGAGAGTCCCCGTTTCCTCCCATCCGAACAGGGTCTGGTTTATGACGATCTCGTCCGATGGATGGTCCGAACCACCAGACGACTTGTCCATATCGCTCGTCAGAAAGGGTAGAGAGCGTTCTAGAGGTATGGTTACGATCTCGGTGTCGAAGTTGAACGCACCATCGGAGACGCAGACGCGCGTACCATTCCCGTCAAAGAGTAGGTGGGTCGGGTTTTCCGATGTGGGGAAGGTGGCTCGCAGTACGCCACAAGCAGGGTTGTTGCTGGCGGGCTCTTCCACCGCAAGGATATTGCTCCCATCAAATCGAGCCCAACCATAGAGATACAAGCCATCATGCACGAGAAACTCCGTCGCGCCGGTTGCTGACGTTCGAGTAATACGTTGCTCGGTATCTCCACTGTGGCTCGGCCGTGGAAAGGCCTGGATGCGGTGCGGGGACCAATTCACAGGTAAGATGGCAACGGATTCGAGGACACCGTCTTCCAGACGCAAAATCTGAAATCCCAGTTCGCTACCGTCGACGTCGTGATTTTGTACCAACAGCTCGGAGGTGCCATCACCGTCCATATCGATGGGGCCCAGGGGGCTGGCGTTATCCCAGGTTGCTTTCTCTACACCATCGCGAAGATCGAGGACTGCCAACCGGAACGCGCCTGTCTTTAGAGCTTCATCACATTCCCCAGCGGGCGATAATACCGGGACATGGGGGGACGCTGGGCATGTTCCGTTACCATCGAAGAGTAGAGTAGGGCAGCCGTCTCGATAGGCGATCGCAAAATCCAATCCGCCGTCACCGTCCAGATCCACGGGTACGCCCGCTTTTTGTGCGATGGCAGCCGTAGATGCCAGCTCGTCGATGGTGTAACTCCACTGACAGCCCCATTGCACCCAATCTCCACTCGGCTCCGCGAGAGATACGACTGCGATTCCTATGGGCTGTCCTAATAACGCAGATTCTCCCGATAGGACGATCTCGTCGGTTCCGTTGGAATCCACGTCAGCCGCAAGTAGATGATCTCCGCCGAAATCATCGCTGAAGAGGTCCGTAAAGCTCGAATATACGATGCTATCTGTTGTGGCACTGCTCGTTACGTCGATGAGTTGCAGGCCGTTGTCGCGTTGGAAAACCACCTGTTGGTGTTCATCTGCCTGGAATTCTCCCAGGATCCATACTTTCTGGACGTCGGTACCGCTGATATCTTGAATCACCGAAGTCCCATCAAAATTGGGGGTAGGCTTTACGAGATGAATGTCTGGCGTTCCAGGCATATCATTGCTGACGAGGATCTCGATTGCAGCGTCGTCGTTCACATCCGCTACGATGAGCTCCCTGTCTGAAAAAGCACCCGATGGAGGGGTTGCAGACAGATCCCATCGTAGAGCAAAGGATTCTCCGTCGAGTACCCATAGATGACTTCCAGGAGTTACAGAGCTTGTCAGAAGATCCGTTTGGCCATCACCGTTCAGATCACTGGCATGGAGAATGTCGGTTATGCCAAGTATGGGGCTGCGACCGAACGTCGTACCATCCAGCCCATAGGCCCAGATACGGCCCTGACCAGGTAGAAGGATTTCCGGCTCGCCGTCATTGTCCAGATCAATCAGGCGGGCTCTGGGGGTCGAACCCGTCCCGCCAAGAGATTGAGACCAATGCACACCAGGAGCCTCCGAGAGACCTCCTTGCCCTGGTACATGACGTTGGTTATGACGGCTCTGGTTTGGCTGTGGCCAGGACGCCTCGGATTGTAGAGGTACCCCAAGAGTCCATACCAATAGTATGGCCCCCCCGATCATAGCCAGACTGGGCGGCATCTTGATTTGGATCTTCACAGTCGGGACGAGCCCCATCGAGTCCACTGGAAATCTTCTCTTTTCGTATCTGCCGGCGTCAAGGCGGCCATCGGAAGAACACGGGTCTTCGATAGATCTGTAAGCCGTAAAGAAACTGTCCCAGATGTCCCGGGACAGGCCTGGGGCAATGGGACAAACGGGTTGGTTTTTGCAAGCCAGGGGGTTGGCTGTAAAGCTAGTAAAAACAAAGAGTTGTGTGTTTTTCTTGGAGTTGGCACGGGGGTTGCTTTTCCTTGGGGCAGCTCATCACTGGAGGACAGAAAAATGACATATCAAACACCAGCAACACGTATCCTTGGATTTATTCTTTCCGTATACATGGCATTCATGATTACCGGCTGCGAACCTGTAGACGACGATTCCGTTGGTAGCGCAGAAGGAGCCTTGAGTGCAGAGGGACTCGACATCGACGTAACCGAATGCGTAACGGTTAAGTTTGGTGACGACACCACCTGCAAGCCCGAGAAGGCGTGGGTTTTCTACGCCGACACCATGTCTGCTGACCGCGGTCTCGAGATGGTCCGTTATCGTCTTGGAGAAAAGTGTGGTGACGGTGGATTCGTAGGTATCAAATTCATGGCATGCCCCATGAGTGACCACGACTGTGGCGTTGAAGATGATGACACTGTCCTCGAAAAGCCGGATCTTGGCGTTGTTCCTTTCCACCCCATCAAAAAGAAACCCGTACTCGACGATGATTCTGACAATGTAAAGCCCGACTGGAATGTCATCGCTGGCCCCGTAAAGCTAAAAATCAAGCCAGCTCTGAACGACGACGCTCCCATCAAAATCAAGCCAGTAACCGACGATACGGACGAAGATGCCCCGATCAAAATCAAGCCAGCTCTGAACGACGACGCTCCGATCAAGATCAAGCCAGTAACCGACGATACGGACGAAGATGCTCCGATTAAAATCAAGCCAGCTCTGAACGACGACGCTCCCATCAAAATCAAGCCAGTAACCGACGATACGGACGAGGATGCTCCGATCAAAATCAAGCCAGCTCTGAACGACGACGCTCCCATCAAGATCAAGCCTGCAGTCGACCCTATCCTTCCTATCAAAGTTCACACCAAGCCGGAGCCCGTAAAACCCGAGCTCGACTTTGAGGAACTTGACCTGGATGAAGATGGCGACGAATCAAATCTTGGTGCTGATATTGAGGTTATCGTGGAAGCATCGGAATACTTCGTCGCTGTAGTGTCCGAACTTCATCAGTGCACCGATGGCAAAGAGCTTATGCGCCGAGCCCGCTTCGTATGCAAGAGCAATAAGAGCCACCTCGTTAACTTTGGCCTCTACCAGGGCCGTTGTGCAGGCCCCACGAGCTTCGACAGCATGAAGTTCACCTGCGCTGCACTTCACTAGAAACCCCTCCGTTCCAGCTGTTCCCAGCGAGACACCGGGTGTTCGAACCGCGAACACCCGGTGTTTTTTTTGAGGTTTTGACTTTATATCTCTTGCTTTGAACCGATTGAAGATGTTGTTCAGTAATGTGTTGGGCGGCAGGTCGGGGTTGACTGGGTTTGCTGTTCTGACATGGAATGTCATAAGATGTTAAAACATTGCATCGGGATATAGGGTTCTTGACGATGGGTTTTGGTCAACGCCTTCGAGGCGTATTGGTAGTTTCGTGTCTTTCGGTAATTCTATTTGGGTTGAGTTGTTCTGGGGATGGGACAAACCCAACAACCGATCCGGGCACATTAAAAGATACACCAGACACCGCCGATAAGACGGCGACTGATGATGGTACCAATGATCTGACGGACACGAAGAGCGATGCAGGGGATACCGGCGCCGATCCAGGAACGACGGATCCCGGCGTAGCCGATGTTGATG
>PBVT01000114.1 GCA_002728755.1 Myxococcales bacterium | reverse complement strand
TTGGCGGAAGTTGCAGCAACAACCCCGACCAATCCTGCACGACCGCTGGAGATTGTTCATCGTATAGCTGTACGACTCTAACCCTATCTGCCACGCATGGCTATAATGATGATATCTGTTATCCAAAATCCTGTACCAAGGATAGTGATTGCCCGGATGCAGACTTCTTCTGCGGTATGTTCCTCAACGCGGCGACCGATCCCCAGGCAGTGGGTTGGGAAAACCTCTGCCTGCCTCGACCGCCGGATACGGTTGGTCTGGGCGAGGCGTGCAATTCCTATCCAGCCACGGGCAACCCTGGGCCCCTTTGTGAAAACCCGAACTGGTGTGACCATGGTTACTGCGGCACGCTCTGCGATTCCGACTCGGATTGTGCGACGGAGAAAGGGCAGGTCTGTGCGACCACAGAGATCGCCTTAAATCTGGATGATGAAGCCGGGACCGATGCCTATCTACCGACTGGAAGCTGCGAAACCTTCCCACACGAAGGGGTGGCCTTTACCTCCTGCACCAAGGACGCAGATTGTGCGGCCCCGGACTCGGTCTGTGCCGCCTATCTGACACCTCCCAATAGTGGAGCGATGAGTGTCGAGCGGGTTTGTACAAAACCCGGCGCGTTGGCGGGATACGGTGAGATGTGTGGTTCTGGCGTTCAGATGGACTGTGCGAGTCGGATTTGTCTTCTGAATGATATTCAGGGACTGGAGCTACCCGCCTGTAGTCGCCTTTGCGACACCGCCGCGGATTGTGACGCCGTAACCTTTGGACCCCAGCTCCTGAATACGGCTTGTTCTTCAATACGGCTGGGCTTTAATGGGACGACGGCTACAGAGGATGATGTACGTCTCCCCGTATGTGTCCCCATCGATCAGACCAGCTCGATTACGTCCTGTGCGGGGGCGGGGCCGGCCACGGGGGATCCCACGGTCTGCCCGGCGGGTGAATACTGCATTGCCTTCCCGATTGTCACCGATCTAGCCGACGCCGGAACCATCGATGCTCGATGTATAACCAATGAAGAATCCGCAACGAAAGGGCTTGGGGACTCTTGTAGCGATGATGAGGAATGTCTGGGCGGATATTGTCAGCTTGGTCAATGTTCCCAACTCTGCGATCCTGCGAAACCGGAGCCTTGCGGAACAAGTGGTTTGGGCTGCATGCTAGGCTCCGCCTTGGAACGTAGCGGTGGGGCTGGTGATGTCCAGGCATGGTTCTGTATGAGCCCTTGACCGGGCGTGCTCCCGGACCCGATGGGTTGGATACGCCTCTATGGGCGGATCTAGAGCTATAGAGATCCGCGGGTACGGGCAATATTCAGCAACACTCCGAAACCGATCATATTCGTGATCAGGGCGGATCCCCCGTAGGAAAACAGGGGTAGTGTGACCCCGACGACCGGGATCATACGGGTCACCATAAAGAGGTTCATGATCACCTGCACCGCCAGGGATGTAATAACCCCGACCGCTACCAGAACACCGAATTTATCCGTGGCATTCTGGGCCACAAAAAAGCCCCAGGTCACATACATGAAATACAAGAGCAACATGATGAGGCAGCCCTGGAAGCCGCGTTCGACAGCGAGGGCCGCTACCACGAAGTCCGTACATAGCTCGGATAGATAGCGGACCTCACGTCCTTTGCCTGTACCTTTCCCTGCTCGCTGGCCGATAGCGATCGCCTTGATGGAGTTTACGGGTTGCCTGTCCTGATCGTCCGGGTTCCGTGCGATCTGGGTCCAGGGCGTAGAGAACTGTTTCGCCCAGCTCGAGATACGTTGTTTCTGGTAGGACCGAATGACGCCTGATTTCCAGGCCAGCGGGAAGACCAATAAAACGAAGCCGATCAGAGCCAGGAAGGTGCGGGTCTGTACACCTTCAAAAAACATGATGGCAAAGCCTACAAAGCAGATCACCATCGAGGTACCCAGGTCGGGCTCTACTAGAACCAATACGGTGGGTAGGAGTGTATAGACGATCGGGAGGGCCAGCGTGCGCAGTTGATAGCGCTCTGTCGCTTTCCGGAACTTGAAGTGGTGGGCCAACATCAAGGCCAGGAGGAACTTCATCACCTCACTTGGCTGGATGCTCAATCCGAAGAGGTTGATCCAACGGTGTGTCCCCTTATGGGCGGGTAGAGCCAGAACGACGACAAGTAGAAGGATACCCAGCCAGTAGACGATGGGGGCGATGCGCAAGATGATGGAGAGATCCATGATCATGGCGATCATCGCGATACTGAACCCGAGAATCGTCCAGATCAGTTGGTTTTCATGCACACCACAATTGGCGTAGTTGTCGGCGTGTTGCAGGTTCTGCAGGCCCATGAGGTTGAGCGCGAGGAACGCGAGCAGTCCCCACCAGATCGCCGTGGTGTTTTCCTGTCCTACGATGCGTTTCATGGCTGGCCCCGGTTGGCCAGATTAAGCCCACGCGCAAAGATCGTCTCTACGACGGTTCGGAATATCGGGGCTGCGTCTTTCCCGCCCGAACCTCCGTGCTCAAGTACCACAACCACTACAATCTCAGGCCGGGTCGCGGGTGCATATCCTACAAACCAGGCATGATCCCGTAACAACCACTCCCGGAGCTCTTGTGAAACGCCGGCCCGTCCTTCCTTCGCCTCCGCGGTGCCCGTTTTTCCGGAGACCAGAACATCTGTCTGCTTCTTCAGCTGTGCGTAGTGCCCGGTCCCGTCGTCGTCATTCACCGTATCGAAGAGGGCCTGCTGCACCATATCAATATGCTCAGGCTTGAAGGGAAGCTCGGTATGAATCGAGGGGAGGGCCTGGTAGAGGACATGGTTTTTGTCGTCGACGATGCGATCGACAATATGCAGACGAGGGACTTTCCCATCGTTTGCCAGACCTGCGTATAGCTGTGCGATCTGCAGTGGAGTGGTCAGCAGACTCCCTTGGCCGACGGCCATGGAGAGGGTCCAACCGGGCTTGAATTTCTTGATAGACCGGCGTGGGAAGTACTTTTCTCTGGAGGGGATCCAGCCTTTGGCTTCGGAGATCTCGATTCCCGTCTTCTGGCCAAGCCCAAAACTATTGAGGGTGTAGTCGTGGAGTCGGTCGATGCCGAGCTGTTCGGCCAGCTTGTAGAAGTAGACATCACAGGAATACACGATGGCCTTATGTAGGTTCATGATGCCGTGTCCGTTGCGTTTATGGCAGCGGAACCTGCGGTGTTGGTATTCATAATACCCAGGACAGTCGAACTCCGTGTTTTCGTCGATCAGTCCAAGGTCCAGGCCTGCGAGCGAGGTGACGGGCTTGAATACGCTTCCCGGAGGGTACGATGTGGTTGCCCGGTTGATCATAGGGGCGTGTTCATGTTGGTCGTAACGGCGCTTGATGGCCTTGGACATCTTATTGGCCCAGTGATTCGCGTCGTATGTGGGCTTACTATACATCCCCAAGACGGCCCCTGTATGGGGCTGTAATACAACGATGGCTGCCGCGGGGAACGGGTCTTCGCCACGACGGTCGCTCTCATAATCGCGTAAGGCCCCTTTCAGTATCTTCTGGATCTCCAGATCGAGGGTGAGCATTACATGGTGCCCTGGTAGGGCCGCCACGGGTCGGTATCGATTGAGATAGTGGATCAAGTTGATGTCGGGCACGACGTTTCGACGCCGCAGATCGAGATAGGTCCCGTTTCTTCCCCGTAGAACGGCTTCCAATGCACGTTCGACACCGCGACGGCCGATGCGATCTCCCGGTCGATAGATGTCGCGTTGATCTTTTACTTCACGGGCGTTCACTTCATTGACGTAGCCAACAGGCATAGAGCCCAGGGTTCCATAGGGGTAGTCGCGCCGGAAATCGGTCTCCACATATACGCCCTGTAGTTGATCTTTACGGGACTCGATCAGAGCGACTTCGTTGTTGAAGGTTTCCCCTGTATTCGGACAGACAAGTCGGCTTGTGCGGGTCTGGAGAGAACGACCGTCGTAGGGACAGACGGGCTCCGTGAGGTATTCCATGCCGCACGCGTCAATCGCCATCCGCCCTTCATTTCGTATCACCAGCTTTTTCGGGCGGCGTGTACATCGAATGGATTGCTTTTCCTCGCGTTTATTCCAGATTTCGAAGCCGCGGCCGCATTTGGGACACCAGTAGTGTTCGTGCGGATCGTCGAGGGCTTTCAAGGCTTGGTCCTGCCCCGGACAACGTTCTCCGACCAACTGGTGGCTCAAATAGACACGGTTGAACCGCTCTGCCCCTCGCATCTCTTCCATTCGTGCCAGGAGACGTCGTCGTTCGGGATCGGCGAGGCCGATCAGATCACCCAGCGCTTCGATCGTTTCGTTGGGGTTCTTCATGCGATGGGGGACCACATAACCCCGGTACGTGGTGATGTTTCGAGCCATCACCCGGCCCATACGGTCGGTTATCTTTCCCCGTTGGGGGACGATTCGTCGCTCGCGGACCTGGCTCTGTTGATTGATCCGTTGGTATTCGTTGCCGCGCACAATTTGTAGCACGAAGAAGCGCGCCAGGATGATGGAGAAAAGCGCGCCCAGGATCAGCACAGACCAGGAAGCCTGCGTTCGGTATTCAAACCGTTTATCCGAGCTGAATACACTCATTGATGAAACATAGTGTCTTTCGTTGGACGCCCACGTGCCCAGATCCAATTGGCCAGAGCCTCAACGAGTGGCACGGTAGCTCCCGTCAATATCGCGTACGGGATCATACGTTCGAAGATTAAACCATATTGCACCGGTCCAGCGACAAGTAACTTCAATAGGACCAATAGAACCAGATCGGAGAAGATGCTGAGGATGATGCCAACCCCGACGTAACCCAGGAATCCCCGAACCGGTAGGGCGGTCAGCAAGGGGCGTACAGCGTAGGCTACAATGATGACCCGTTCCATATTCAGGCCCAGGGGCTGTAGGGGGGTCATTCCGTCGATAAATAGCCCCAGGATTGCCGCATAGAAGAGGAACGAGAAGTCTTCTAGTTTTCTAGCTGCGATCAGAAGAAGAGGGATGGCCAGATCGGGGGTGTATAGGGGGATCCCCATCTGCTCGAAGAGCGGGGATTCCAAGGCCAGAAGAACATAACCAAAGAGGCTTAACCAGAGTAGTTGCATCAGTCTTCCTCCACCAGGGTTTCGAGAACCAGAAAGACTTCTTCCAACTGCCAGAACCGAATATAGGGTGAGACGGTATATTCCACTTTCACGCCGGCTGCCGCCTGGCGGCCTCGTTCACTTGTGACCTCGCCGATGATGATCCCCTTCGAGTAGCGGTTTCCATGGCCGCTTGTGACCAGGGTCGAACCTTTCTTGATGGGGTCATGATCGGCCGTAACAATGAATTTGAGGCTATTCTTCGCTCGTGTGCCGGTACCGTAGGTTGTGCCCGGTATATTGGTGCCGCTGATCTGCGCCGGGATGGTGGATCCCTTGTCGTTGATGAGCTGCACGTCTGCTGTATTTCCGGTGGAACGAATGACGATCCCCACCAGGCCAGCGGGGTAGGCGATTACGGAGGTGTCTTTGGGGATGGTGATCCCGCTCGGGGCTTCTATCTGAATCCGTAGTCCCTGATTCACGGGGCCGGTGCTGCGCGAGATGACTCGAGCGGGTACCAACTTACGGCTACCGTCTGCGAAGGTGAATCCACACATGGTCGCGCGCCGTTGTTGGACCTCCAGACGACGTTTGACGTCGTTCATCAGGAGCTGAAGCTTTTCATGTTCTTTATTGAGCTTTGAGTAACGGCGCCTCAGGTCGAAATCTACCCCCAGAATAACCAGATAGTCGTTCGCCAATTCACCACCGGACCGAGCCAGGGCGCCCATGGTTTTTTGACCAGGCAGAGTCAGATACACCGCAGCACGAGAGAGCGTAGACTCTCGGTTTACGTGGGCTCCGTGGTAATGGAGCAGGGTGAGCGGTACCAGGATCAACAGCGCGTGGATGATGGTACTGGGACGCCCTGAGTATCGTCTGCGCATAGGGATTACCCCGGGCCGAAATCAGAGGGAGTGTAGGGTGATGTCCCGCAGGAGGTCCAGATGTCCGAGGGCTTTGCCGCCACCGAGGACGACACAGGAAATGGGGTCATCCGCTACCATTACTGGTAACCCTGTCTCTTCACGGATAAGAACACCAACGTTGCGTAGGAGCGCTCCGCCACCGGCGAGCATGATGCCGTGGTCTACGATATCGGCGCTTAACTCGGGGGGCGTATTCTCCAGTGCCTCTCGGACCGCAGCTACGATCCCGCTCAGGGGGTAGGAGATCGCTTCTCGGACCTCATCACTATTCACTGTGATGGTTTTGGGGAGTCCGGAGGAGAGGTCCCGGCCTTTGACATCCATGGTCAAGATCTCGTCGGTGGGGAAAGCCGTGCCGGTCTCGATCTTGATATTTTCTGCGGTACGTTCACCAACGAGGAGATTGTACTTGCGTTTCAGGTGCTCGATGATGGCCTCGTCGATCTTATCGCCACCGATCTTCGTCGATTGGCTGTAGACGATACCGGACAAGGAGATGACGGCTACTTCCGTCGTTCCGCCACCAATATCGACGATCATACTTCCGCTCGGCTCGGTGATGGGTAGACCTGCACCGATCGCAGCCGCCATAGGTTCATCGATCAGGTAGACCTCACGTGCACCTGCCGCTTCGGCCGATTCCTTTACGGCTCGCTTCTCTACTTCGGTACACCCGAAGGGTACACAGATAACAATCCGGGGACGGACCAGAGCCCGACCATTATTGGCTCGTTGGATGAAGTGGCGAAGCATCTTCTCCGTGATCTGAAAGTCGGCGATAACACCATCTTTCATGGGGCGAAGAGCCTGGATATGCCCGGGGGTTCGTCCCAGCATCTCCTTAGCGTCTTTTCCAACCGCCAGAACGTGGGTCTCGTGGAGGTCCTGTTGGACGGCCACAACACTGGGTTCACTAGACACAATTCCGCGCCCCTTGGCGTAGATCAAGGTGGTCGCCGTGCCGAGGTCGATGGCAAGGTCGTTCGAGAACAGATTGTGGAACCAGTCGAGCATTGTTGTTTCACTGGATTGGCGGGGCGGGCTTTATACCCTCGGAAACGGGAAAAGGTCAAAGGTTTCGCATAGTAGAGCGTGTGTTTGCGGTTGGTGTTGGACCTCATCGATTCATTTATTCAATGGAAAGATCGTGTTGATGGTTTCAATGCGCGTGTTGATATTTGTATGGCTCGTATATTCTGCGCGATGATATTTGCCACCAGACCAGCGCTTTCCAGCTTACCTTCAACCAGCAATACGGGGGCTCGGAGGATGCAATCTCGAAAGCGCGCAAATGTACGGGGCCAGACTACGACATTGGCCATGCCTGTCTCGTCTTCAAGACTCAAAAAAACAACGCCGGATGCCGTCATCGGTTGCTGTCGGCAGACCACGATTCCCGCCACAGAGCTTTTCCCATGGTTTGGCTGCTTCGGAAGATCTCTAGCACAGGACACTCCCTGCCGACGTAAGGCAGCACGAATAAATTCGAGGGGGTGGTGGTCTGCACAGAGCCCCATGGTCTCGTAGTCTGCGATCACCTCTTCGAGAGGTGTCGCTCTTGGGAGGTCGGCTTCGTCTATAGAGGGCCAGGCGTTGTCCAGTAGAGGAGTCGGTGTCTGCGCGAGCCCCCGTGCCGCCCAGACCGCTTGCCGACGTCCACTGCCAAGGCTTAACAGGGCATTGGCTCCGGCGAGCCGTTCCATATGCTGTCGTTGTAGACCTGTGCGTGTTTGCAGTTCGGAGATGCTGTGGAAGGGGCCATCCTCTGCGCGGTTCGACTCGATCATCAGTCCCGCTTTTCTCGGCAGCCCTTTGATCATGCGTAGACCCAGGCGAAGGGCAAAGTCTGTCTGGTTTAGACGGTTGGTATAGGGCTCTAATGTGCAGTCCCATGCGCTCGTCTGGATATCCACTGGGCGCACGTGCACGCCATGGTTCTGGGCGTCGTTTACCAGAGTCCGTGGAGGGTAGAAACCCATGGGCTGGGAGTTGAGAAGGGCGCAGCAGAAGTGGGCTGGATAGGTATGTTTGATAAAGCAGGAGGCGTAGACCAGATGAGCGAAGGAGGCTGCATGTGACTCCGGAAAGCCGTACTCTGCAAAGCCCTGGATTTGCGCAAATACCTGCTTGGCGAACTGTTCGGACAGACCATTGTTTTTCATCCCTTGTATGAGTTTCAGGCCCAGTTTGTGAATCTGACCGGTTCGGCGCCAGGCCCCCATAGCACGTCGAAGCTCATCGGCTTCTCCGAGAGTAAAATCAGCGACGGCGGTAGCCAGTCGCATCACCTGTTCCTGAAAAAGGGGGACTCCGTAGGTTCGTCCTAGAATCTCCTCGAGCGCTGGGTGCGGATAGCTGACCGCTTCCTCTCCATTTCTTCGTCGTAGGTAGGGGTGCACCATATTCCCCTGAATGGGCCCTGGTCGGATAATGGCGATTTCGACTACCAGATCGTAGAAGTCACGAGGTTTCAGGCGCGGTAACATACTCATCTGTGCGCGTGATTCGATCTGGAACACGCCCACCGTGTCGGCTCGACAGATCATATCGTAGACCTCGGTCTCTTCAGGAGGAATGGTGGCTAGAGAGAGCTGTCGGCCCGAATGTTTGGCAATGAGTTCGAAGCTCTTTTTCAGACAGGACAGCATACCGAGTCCGAGGACATCGACCTTGAGAAGGCCGAGCGATTCCAGATCTTCTTTATCCCATTGAATTACCGTACGTCCGGCCATGGAGGCGTTTTCTACGGGAACCATCCGATATAGAGGCGTGTCGGAGAGGATAAAGCCGCCCGTATGAATTGAGAGATGGCGGGGGAAGCCGAGGAGCTGTTTGACGAGGGCACCATACATGCGAACCCGACCAGACGTAGGGTTGAGACCCGCCTCTGCGAATAGGCCTGTATCGATATTTTGTCGTCTTTGCCGATGGGTATCAGAAACTTTAGAGATCGCTTCAGGGGAAAAACCCAGGACCTTCCCCACATCTCGAAAGGTAGATCGGCGCCGATAGCATACGTAGGTGCAGGCCATGGCCGCCCGGTCGCGGCCATATTTTTCATATAGGTACTGGATCACTTCTTCACGACGCTCATGCTCGAAGTCGACATCGATATCTGGAGGTTCGCCGCGTTCTTTGGAGATGAACCGTTCGAATAGAAGGTTGGATGTGGCCGGGTCTACAGATGTGATTCCCAAAACGAAACAGACAGCCGAGTTGGCAGCCGAACCGCGCCCCTGACAGAGGATCTTCTGTTCCCGAGCAAAGCGCACGAGGTCGTAGACGGTTAAAAAGTATTGGGGGAAATCGAGCTCTTGAATGAGGCGTAATTCTCGTTGGAGCTGTTCGAGTACGGCCTGTGGGGCTCCCTGCGGATAACGCCAGACGACACCCTGCTGCACCAGGGTCTCCAGATACTGATTGGGGTCGACACCTGTGGGGAGTATCTCGGATGGATACTGGTAGTGGAGAGAGTCCAGAGAGAATGTGCAGGATGTGCTGATCTCTACGCTGGTTTGAATGGCCTGGGGCAGCGCAGGGAAATATCGCTTCATTTGTTCTGCAGACCGTAGATAACGCAGCTCGTTACATTGCAATTTGCGCCCGGCCTCTTCGAGAGTACAGCCAAGGCGGATGCAGGTGATTACATCCTGAAGGGCTTTGCGGGAGGGGTGATGGTAGAGCACATCGTTGATGGCACAGAGGCGAATGTTTTCGTCTTCTGCGGCACGAACCATCTGGGCGATACGTTGTTCTTGTTCGGGGATGCAATGACGAGCGAGGCCAAAGAACAGGTTGTTTCCATAGAGTTCGCGTAGATGACGCAGCTCTTGGATTGTTGATGGTACGTCGAGCAGAATGGCAACCAGATGTTCCGTTCTGTTCTCTAGATCGGTGAGCTTCGACAGGCTGGAACCTTTGGGTGCGCGACGCCGGCCCTCTGTAATCAGAGAACATAGATTGGCGTATCCATCCGAGTTCTGGGCCAGAAGCACCAGAGGCGGAGTCTCTGGAAGAGTCAGGGTGGTCCCGACGATGAATCGGAGTTTGTCCGCATGGGGGTGCCCCTCTTGGCGACGCTTTTTCAGATGAGCATGTGCCCGAGCGACTCCGTAGATACCGTCGCGATCGGTTAAAGCCAACCCATGCAGTCCCAGAGTAAGAGCCTGATCAATCAGTTCTTCGGGGTGGGAGGCTCCTTCCAGGAACGAGAAGTTGGATCGGCATACCAGCTCTGCGTACATCATGGATGCTGACGCTCTAATCGAAGATGCCGTGGATATGGAGCGTATGGGTGTGCAGGTCACGGTAGAGCCAGATGCGCTCTCCCCGTTGTAGTTCGGCTACGAAGTAGTCTCTGGCATAGGGCTTGGACCACCATTGGCCGCGAAGTCGTTCCGGTCCCCAATAGTCGTGAATCACCCCATTCCCATTCGGCCATTTGAGATGTTCTCCGCGAGCCAGAGAGCCCTGAAGCGGCAGGGGGGTTGGGAGCAGGAAGACGGGACGTTGGATCTGCCGCTCAGGGGGATTCTCTGACTCTTGGGGAGGGTAGGAGCCGCCTACCCAACTTGTGTCGGGTAGGTGACTGTTCTGTATGGATGCGGAGAGGACATTTCCGCTGCCCAGGACCACGCCTAGACGATTGATAAGGGCAACTTCCTGGTGTTGCTGCTGGCGATGGAACAGGTTGTTTTGTATCTGTGGGGCATCCACAAGCTCGCTGGCTTGTATGGAGAGGTAGGAGATACGGGGTGGATCGGGAGATTCCCAGGGGCGTGAGCCACCCTCGAAAAGTCGAAGTCGAACCGCTTCGAAGAGCGCTTTTTCGTTACTTAGCGGATGGGCGAAGAGGAAGGGTTCGTGGCGTGTTGGCTGGGAATCAAAATGCAGTTCGAGGTCGAGGGATACGATGGCCCTGGAGCGTCCTGTTACCCGTAGGATCAGATCGTAGATCAACCGTTTCAGTGTGAAGAGGAGGGCTTCGTCGGGGACCATAGGAGGGTCGAAGACAAAATCTTCGATGGGGGAGTCACTGGCTTTGTAGAGAGCCGGAGGTGTCTGAGGAAGAGCGCGTGCTATCGACACCATACGCTTGCCCTCGTGCCCAAGGCGTTGCTCGATATCGGTTAGATTCAGCCTGGCCAGTTCTCCCAGATGCGTAATACCCAGTTGATGTAGAAAGCGGGACGCGCCAGAGCTGGGGTTCAGGATTCCGATGGGGAGCTGGGATAAGACGTCTCGATCTCGATTGGGCGGTACAATATACGCAGGGCCCTGACGGAACCGGGCTAGAAGACGAGCGGTCTCGGGCCGATTCGCAATGGCTCCAGCCGGGTGAAAGCCTACGCTGGTTACAAAATCCAGAATTTGCTCAATCAGACTCGTTTCTCCCCCGAAGAGGTGGGATGATCCGGATATTTCGAGCCATAAACCATTGCCAGTGTCGGCCTTCAGAGGGGGAAGGGCGATATGGGGCGTAAAACGAAGTAGGCTTTCGGCCAGAACGAGCAGGTCTCGTGTTTCACAGATCTGGGGGGAGTTGTCGTTCACATCGGGATAGCTGCGTTGATCTCCCACATGGATATAGGCCCACCGCTTCATGCTCCGGCCTCTGCGATTCTATGCCTCTTCGTACTGTGGTGCCCCCGGCTCTGTATTTGAATCGAAGCCCTGCGAGGTGGTGCCAATATGGGGGATATATCGTCGGAGTGAACGGTGGGGTTCACCTCATAATGGATCGTATAATGAATGGCGTTTCGATGAGGTAGAGGCGTAGAGTTGAGGAAGAGAAGTACGGTTTCAGACCGTTCTGCGGCGAGCTGGAGCTGACGCATACTGGCCTGGCTGAGAGGGCCAGGCTCAACCACGAGAACCACATCAAACACCTGGCTTACAACCACCTGTTGGATAGCCCAGAGGGTATGTTTATGAGGACGCTTACTGGAGGAGGGTACGCGGAGAAATAGGATGTGCCGAAGAACAATCCCCAGATTGTGTAGAGCCACGGGGTTGATGGCATGGGTGGTGTCGATGACGGCAGCTTGTCTTCCGGCCTGTGTAAGAGGGGCGAGGGGTTCCAGAGCAAAAGATGTCTTTCCAGAGGAGCGAGCCCCATGCACCAGAGTGATACTGCCGACGGGTAGCCCCCCGGGAAGCTGGTCCTGAAGCCTGGGGTGAGCAATGGCTCTGGAATTGGATGGGGTTGTGAATCCAGCCTGTTTATGAAGTAACATCTGGCGAAGATGCTCCAAAAGCCTGGGGTCGGGCCTTGGGGATGCATAGGAAGCGGGATCTGGTATGGAAGCAGGGGTTGGCATGACACATCACATAAGAACACTGAACATATGTTCAGCTTTTTTGTGCGGTATGTCAAGTCCTGCTTCGTTACCGAGACAAATAAAAGGTCGAAAATATCGTGCTGGAGAAATACCCGCTGTCTACCGTTGACACAGCAAAAAATCCGGTGGTACTTTGCCTGCCGTAATTCATTTATGAGGCCTGTATGCAGAGTGCTGGAATTTCCACGGTGGATGCGAAGAAGATCAGTCCGTTTACCTATCGAGCCATTGATGATGCCTATCTGGTAGCCAATGACTTCGGAAACTGGGCTTTTCTCACGACGGATGATTTCAAAGCCTACGTTGAGGGGGATTTGGACTCGGACAGTCCTGCATTCAATGTGCTTCGTTCGAAGAACTTTCTTATCGACGAGCTTGATGAGAAGGCCGCCACACGACGTGTCGAGTTACGCTACCAGGCCTTAAAGTTTGGGCCGCGGGTGCATATTCTGGCGCTGAATCGAGACGCGGTTTCGGCCGATGACTCGGACGATGAAGGCCTTCCTGCTGCACAGATGTCTAAAGAGGTTGTGGAGCGCGCTCTGGATCTTGCGTTTATGTCTACGAGCCCGGAGCTCTCGTTTTCTTTCCGGGGTGATAGCCCTCTGAGTAACTGGGATATCCTTACCTATGCGGTGGAATACGCCAAGAACCGGAATGATATCGCCCTCAAGAAGCTCCGTTTTTCGCTCGACACAGAAGCCGACCTTCTCGACGACGAGAAAGTAGCCTGGCTGGCCGAACAGGGAATTCTGGTTCGACTCTTTTTCGATGAGAACTCCTTTGAGGCAGGCTCTGACCAGGCCCGTTGGGCAAAGAGTCTGGCCGAGGCGATGAATGCATCGGAAGCGGAAGGGGGCGCAGTTGTGGCCCTTGTCGCCTGTAGTCCAGGTCTGATGGGAAAAGCCAAGCTGGTTGTAGACACCTGTGTGGAACTTGGCATCCGCTGTGTGGATCTGATGACCCATGATATCCGCAATATCAACGACGCCAGTGATGGCTATACCGGTTGCTCTGTAGACGACTATCGTCGCTTCTACCAGGAGGCTTTCGGGCAGATGTTTGAGGCCGGGATTTCGGAGTGGACGGCCATGGGATATCTACGTCGCATCTTCGCTGCCGAAGAATGCGATGACTTTGAACTTTCGAGCCCAGCAATCGATGGTGTAGGCCAGTTCTCCTACGACGTAGACGGGAACGTCTATACGTCCGACGCGGGCCGCGTCGTATTCGAACAGCGCGACGATCCGATCTTTATGATCGGGCACGTTACTCGCACGGGCTACCAGGACCTTGTCTACCACCCGACGGTACGGGCTCTGGTTCTGGCCACCACCCTGGAGGTGCAGCCGGGTTGGATCAACTCCACCTATAAGCATTACGCCGGCAAAGCCCCCGTTTTGAGCTATCTGGAACATGGCTCTCTACAGGGACGAATGACCGATAGCGTGAGCACCCAATTGCAGTTTGCAATTCTAGACACCCTTTTCGAACATCTGCATGGCGCCGATGACGAACAACTTTCACGTCTACGGACTTTTGCAGGACTTGCATAAGACCCGAAACGGCAGAGCCCTCGAACCTATGACAGTCGGTGGTTTCTGGTCTTAGTCCTTTCCGTTCCGTCATGAATCCTGGTAGCGTTGTTGTTGCCTTTTCCTAGAGTACTCATTGATGCAATACGCTGATTTTATCGATATCAACACGGTGAAGCCCGACTTTGCCATGCCCTTCAATATGCGGGTTGTCGACGACGCCATTATGATCGCCAATGACTTTGGTGACTTTGCGTTTCTCACCCCATCGGAATTCCAGTCCTTTGTGGCCGGTGATATCGCACCCGGCGATGAGCTCTATGAACGCTTGAAAGCGAAGTCGTTCATTGCGAGTGAAGCAGACGATAATGAGCTGGTCTCACGGTACTTCCAGCGTAAATCCTTTCTTCATGCGGGACCGACCCTTCACGCCTTTGTATTGACCGAGCGTTGCAACCACGGCTGCCAATATTGTCATTCCTCTATCGTGGGAATGAGCCGTATGGATACGGATATGACGGTTGAGGTTGCCCGCCGCGCGGTCGACTTTGCCTTCCAGACCACCAGTCCATGGATGACCATTGAGTTTCAAGGGGGCGAGCCTACGGCCAACTGGGAGACACTTCAGTTCGTGGTGGAATACGCCCAGGAAAAGAATAAGATCGCCAAGAAAGAGCTGAGCTTCGCGCTGGTCACCAACTTCAGCCTGATGACCGACGAGCGACTCGAATTTCTGATCGCCAATCGAGTGCAGCTCTGCACGAGCCTGGATGGCCCAGCGGACCTTCACAATAAGACACGAATCTTCCACGACGGAAACTCCCACGAGATCACGCTGGAATGGATTCATAAGGTCAACGCCCGCTATATCGAGCTGGGGCTCGATCCCATTCTGTATAGGGTCGAGGCGTTACCCACCATTACCCGACATTCTCTCCCGCGCTACCGGGAGATTATTGACCATTATGTCGACCAGGGCTGTCGCGCTGTATTCCTTCGCGTGCTCGATCCCTTTGGTTTCGCGGCTTCGACCCGCCGAACGCTCGGGTATACCATCGACGAATTCCTCGAGTTCTATCGCAACTCAGTGGACTATATCATCGAGCTGAATAAACAGGGCGTCGAGGTGATGGAGCGTCTGGCGGCCATTATGTTGAATAAGATGATCGCCCATAATGATCCGAATTATCTCGACCTGCGAAGCCCCGGAGGTGCTGTGATCGGTCAGATGGGCTACCATCCCGACGGCAGCATCTATAGTAGTGATGAAGGTCGTATGGTTGCGGCCATGGGTGACGATATCTTCCGATTGGGAGACACCGAAAACCAGAACTATGGTGATATCATCGGGGGCGATGTGGCCCGAAGCCTTATCCTGGCCAGCACCAACGATGGTCACCCTCGGTGCGCATCCTGTGTGTATAAGGTCTACTGTGGCCAGCAGCCCGAGTACAACTATAAGACCCAGGGCTCTCTCTTTGGGCGCATGGTCGACTCCACCTGGTGCCGAAAGCATATGGGTATCTTCGATTATCTCTCCCATCGCCTGAAGAACGCCACCAAGGAAGAGATGGAGATCTTTGAACGGTGGACTATCAATCGGCGCCAGGACCACTTCGTCCAAGACACGGAATAGGTCCGTCGATTGGGCCCCTATCGCTTTATCCATCGCCACTTCTCGGCCTTAAGCCAACGGGAGCTCTACGATCTGATGTTGCTCCGCGAAGACGTCTTCGTGGTCGGGCAGAAGATCACCGCGGAGCTGGAGATCGATGGTCTCGATCCGGAATGTGTCCATGTGATTGGTTTTGACGCGGAGGATCAGATTGTAGCCACGGCCCGTCTATTCATGGACGCAGATCCCATAAAGATCGGCCGAATCGCTGTCTCGACGAAGCTACAGGGAGAGGGCGTGGGTACGGAGCTTATGCATTATGTCCACCATGTGATGGCGGGCCGGGCCGGAGTCATGAGCGCACAAGCCTATCTAGAGCGCTGGTATAGCCGTCTTGGCTGGCAACGGAAAGGCGAGGTGTACGACGAGGCCGAGATCCCCCATATCAAGATGGTGCGACCAGGCACGTCCCGTGTCGATGCGGCGCGTGAGATCATAATTGATCTTGGACATGCGCGCCTCGCCGCTCGGGCCTGGGGCGACCCCGACGCGCCTCCGATTCTGGCTCTTCATGGATGGCTCGATAACGCCGCCAGCTTTGATCGACTGGCACCCTTATTACCGGACCATTATGTGGTCGCGGTAGACTTTCCAGGCCATGGCTATTCCCCCTGGCGCGCCGCGGAAGCCAATTACCACTTCATTGATTGGGTAGTGACCGGCTTTGCAATGGCGGACGCTCTGGGGTGGGATCAGTTTTCGGTTCTGGGGCACTCCATGGGAGCGGGGGTCGCTTCGCTGATGGCCGGCTGCGACGATGGCCGTATTGAAAAGACCATCTTGATCGAAGGTCTCGGACCTCTTTCGAACCCAGCGAAGGACGCACCCGCGAATATGACCAAGGCCATCACCCGGAATCGAGTTGCGCGTCATGCGACCCTTGGTGTGCATGCAGACTTTGCGTCGGCAGTAAAACGTCGCATTGAGGCGGGAGCAATGGAAGAAGAGTCGGCTCGGATTCTCCTGGAGCGAGGTACCTACCCGGTGGGGGATGGTGTGCGTTTCAGCTACGATCCGAAGCTGCGCGGTACTTCCTACCTGCGTATGGAAGAAGCCCAGGTACGAGCCTTTCTGGGTGCAATAAAAAGCCCGGTCTTATTGATTCGCGCACGGTCGGGTTGGGATTTCAACCCCACCATGATGAAGGAACGTGTGGCCTGTGTTCCCGACGCGACCCTATACAGTCTGGACGGTGGTCATCATGTGCACCTGGACACACCCGAGGCCGTAGCCAAGCGTATAAAGGCCTTTCTGGTCGGAGACACAGGAACGTCGCCGTGAATTACTCCCCGAGGAACCAGGAATACTCGAAGTAGGGCAAGGCGAGCTCGCCACTTACGTAGATAAACCCAAGGTCCCAGGAGCTTTGCTTATTGATCTTGCGAAACAGAACCGTGTGCAGGGTTAAGAAGCCCCAGCCGTCGTCATCGCTCACTTCGTCCTCGGTTCCCGGAATAAACCAGTTTTCGAAGACGAGCGCACCACTATTACTGACGCGGAACTGACCCGATATATTGATGAGGGCGGTACCGAATCCATGGGGATCCTCGACGTTGAGACCGAAGGCCCGGCCACCACTGATGGTTACCTGCCAATCGCCGGTCTCTTCGCCATAGGTTATGCCGGCCATAGGGGCCACGAGGCCCATCTCAAAGGGGAGGGCCAGAAAGAACATTCCACCGGCGACGAAGAGTTTATCCTGCACCTTATAGCCTGCTTTCACACCACCGAAGATGTTCAGAGTGTCTTTACCCATGAACACCCCGGGCAGGAACGAGCCGATGTCGATGGCGATATTGTCCGTGAGGCCTACGCCGCCCTCGAGAATCGTGAGCTGCTTAAGGGAGAGGTAGCTTTCGCCTTTTCGTAAGGGAAGAGCCGAGGGGGCGAGGAGATGACGTGTTCGCATGGGATTCTGGCCCCATACCTCTCCGCGAACCACCTTGATTTTCCCTTTCACCTTGCGGCTTGCGATGAACGATTTATGGATTTGCGAGGTCGATCCATCCACTCGTCGAAGAGTGAGTTTCTCTCCATCATCAAGGACTACGATGCCGGTCAATGTGGAACCATCCACGAGGACAATAACCTCAAGAGGGGGACGCGTCTTTTGGGCCGGGGCTGCTTCGACTGCCGGGGCTGCTTCGACTGCCGGGGCTGCTTCGACTGCCGGGGCTGCTGGTGCCGGGGCTGCTTCAACTGCGGAGGAAGCTTCCGCGGCGGCCGGAGTCTCGGTGGGCGCGGTCTGCGCAAGACCCTGGGACGTGCCCAGGCAGAGAAAACTGATACCCAGGATAAACTTCAGCGATACCTTCACAATAGACTCCAACATAGTTTGTGCGGGGCCTACATACCGAAAGAAATGTCACTCGTCGAGTTGTTGTTAGTCGCCCAGATACCAGGTGTACTCAAACCAGGGTAGGGGGGTGGGTAAACCGCCGATATAGATGGCTCCCAGATCCCAGGAGGAGTTCTTGTTGATCTTTCGAAAACCGATGACGTGTAGGCTCAGCATACCCCAGCCGCTTTCATCACAGACTAGGTCTCCTCCAGCTCCATCCGTACCGGGTTCCTCATCGACACAGAGTCCGGGTGTGCCAGGGAAGAACCAGTTTTCGAAGACGATGGCTCCGGCACTGCTAACACGGATCATGGTCGAGAGATTGATGACAAGATCGGCGCTGGCGCCGTCTTGTTTATCGAAATTATAGGCAAATGGTTTCCCAACGCCCAGAGTAAACTGGGTGTCGCCGGTCTCCTGTCCATAGGTTATACCGATCATCGGTGTGGCAAGGGCTCCTTGCCAAGGAAGTACGATGCCCATAACACCGCCCCCAATATGAACTTTAGGAGCGACCTTTCGGGCGTACTTTACTCCCAGGATGACGTTGGCGCTATCTTTGCCCATGAACACACCGGGTAGGAAGCTACCCAGATCGAGGGCCAGGTTATCGGTTACCCCAAAGGCGCCTTCCAATATGGTGAGTTGTTTCAGAGAGAGGTATCCTTCGCCCTTGCGTAGGGGAATGGCCGATGGGGTAAAAAAGTATTTCGTACGCATAGGGTTCCGTCCCCAGACCTGCCCTCGTACGACTTTCACTTTCTTGGTCTCTTTACGGCTGGCGATGAAGGATTTATGGATACTGCGGGTGGTCCCGTCTACCAGCCGAATGTTGACGGCCTCACCGTCTTCGGTGGTCACAATACCGGTGATGGTAGAACCATCGACCAGGACGATCGTCTCCAGTGTGGGAGCGGCAGTTTTCTCTGTGCTCTCTGCGGCTAGAGCTGTCCCCATGAATAGACCAATAAAGAGTAGGGAACCAAAAAGAACCAGGCCTGCTTTACGATGCATCTTCATGCAATCCTCCCAAGAGTAGTACGCCCGACAGTATGATTTGTACGTGGCTCTGGGTCAAACGTCAGAGATGCGGGCACTGGTTTTGAATGGGTGTGTTTCTTGACACCCAAACCAGGGCACAGCTAGCCTGAATTAGGCCGTATGGAAAGGTTTATAGTGCGTGGACGAGTCAGCATCACATAATTCGCAGTCCGGATTTGGATCTCTGCTTGGAAAACGGCGTTCGTCGAACGCCTATGTTCGGAACCGGGAACGCATACCGCTCCATCCCCTATTCATTACCTACCGATCCGACGTGGATTGGCCCTGGGATCTTCACGGTGGACGTCGAGATCTAGACGAGCCGATGCCATCGGGCGATTCGAAATCTCGCTTTGGAACCGAAGCGGCACGTGTCCGATTCATGGGAGGCGATCCCTTCAAGTACGGCGATCTTGCGAGATGGTCCGACTGGGTTCGTGAAGCCCCCAAGGCGGAGATCGAGCTGGAGGGGCCGGTTACCAGCTTTCTTGAACCCGATGTGGTCGCCCGTGTGCAATCCATCGCTCCATCGGCGCTACGCCTGGTGGTACCAAGTGGTGATCCAATCTGTTTCGAAGCGATCGAAGCGGCCCTGGCCTGTTCGATCCCGGTGGCCCTCGTGATTCCGGTCAATCGTGCAACGGTCGAGATCCTGCCTCAGACTATACTCTCTCTGGCGGACGGTTTTGGTGGCCGCGTTCCTCTTATCCTGAAGCGTATGCCCGTACGAGATGATCGTGCCGAAGGAAAATGGCTCTGGGCGGAGCTGCCCGCGTTGGGTCAGTCTCTAGCCCGCCTTCCCATGGATCTTGGGGCCGATCTCCGCATCGACGAGGCCCGGGGATACGCCCCCTGCATGATACCCACCGAAGCCCTTCGTCCTGGACTCTTTCCTGTGTCCGGACGAACTCGCGATCCCAAGACCTATGTGCGACCTGACGCCTGTGAATCATGCCTCTGGAAGAAATACTGTGCCTGGTTCCTGGAGGATGAAGAGGCACCTGCCGAGAATATGACTCCACTTGGAGAAGACGCACCCGCGGAGTTTCTAGAATATGGTTCGCGCCATGTGATTGGACGCAACCCTGGAGAACTACCGGCGAAGGATAGCAAGCTGGATCTTCTTGATCTGGTCTGCTTTGCGCCCTTCACCAGCATCGCGATCAATGAATTGAAACATCGCCCTGTGCCCTGTGCGCAGTCCTGGGTTCATACCAGCTTCGAGGACGCAGACGAGGCCCAGGTGATGGAAGTCCCGATGCCGAAGTACGAAGAGATCAATCGCCAATCGGAAGAGCAGTATGGGGTGAACTACTTTAATGTGGAGAACGAGGACTGGTCCCTCGACGATATGTGGAATGGACCCCTCCATCGCCTGATGCGTAAGCAGATGTTGGGGGGTGGTCCCAGCGAGCGATGCCGTTCTATGTGCCGGGTCTTGCTCGGTGTCGCCGAGAAACGTGGTCGCCAACTCCTGGTCCGCCCGGATTCGGAGCTGACACCCGCCATCGTTGCCAATCGGAATCTGCTCCTCGAAGAAGTGAATAGTGGTAAGCCTATTCTCACGGCCAAGCCTCTCGACCTATCCCTGGGCGTGGCGTCCCATTGCAATATCTCCTGTGGCTTCTGTGATGGGCCCCAGGGAACCTTTGGGGAGCTGAGCGATCGGCGCCTGGAGCAGGTCATTGATCTATTACCCACCCTCATACATTTATCCGTGGTCGGTCCCGGCGAACCCCTGATGAGCCCGAACTTCTTGAAGCTCCTCGAGCATATCGCCATTACGGGATATCCGGCGATGCAGGTCTCGTTGACCACCAACGGAACCCTCGTATCCCGTAAATGGTTGAAGAAACATGAGGCGGTGCAATGGAGTAACTTCCGCATCTCCCTCAACGCCGGGTCGGCGGAAACCCATGAGCGTATGACAGGAAAGCAGTTCTGGCCTCGGCTGATGGACACCATCGAAGCGTTGGCGGAGCTGAATGCCAGGCCCGAACACCCCCTTCGGCTAACTCTGAGCTGTGTGTTGAGCACCCAGGTGATGGGTGGATTGATGGGCTTTGCCCAGGTGGTGGATGAGAGCGGCGCCCACCCGGTCCTGGAGCCGATGACCGGTGATCTGGGCGGATTCAGCCCCTATAAAGATCCGGCTCTTCTTAGTGACCTGGTGGCCGAATGCCGCGAGGTCGCGGAGCAGTACGAGCGCAAGAACCGGGTCCTCTTTCAGGCCTTCGATGGGATGGCCCGGTATAGCGAAAAGCGGCTGGCGGAAGAGGTGTTTACCCTGCTGCCCTGGCGCTAACCTCAGTGACGGTTCCGTAAATAGCTCAGCAGAGCCTTTCCGGTTTTTCTGGGCCGCTCCACCTGGGGCATATGGCCCACATTCCGAATCATGGTAAACGCGGCCTTGGGAATCCGTTGGGCTAATTCGCGGCTGCTGTCCAGGGCGATGATTCGGTCCGCCTCTCCATGGAGTACATGGG
Organism: Myxococcales bacterium; assembly: GCA_002728755.1. Classification (GTDB taxonomy): domain Bacteria; phylum Myxococcota_A; class UBA9042; order UBA3505; family UBA3505; genus UBA3505. The sequence goes on along the minus strand of PBVT01000114.1, from coordinate 10,914 downwards.
TGGGCACCTGTAGAGTTTCCAGATCGTTGGGTAGTTGCTGGTTCTTATAGCCGTCAATCCAACCGTGAAAGAGCTCGGTCAGAACTTCCGACTTCTGAATGGTACGGTCCGCGAGATAGGCCCAGATCGTGGAAGGGAAGTAGGGCTTCTTCTCAAAGCCGAGCTTCAGTAATTGATCATATTCCGACGATGTTCGAGGCAGGAGCAGGTTATGGCCGCTCTTCAGCGCCTTGGTGAAAGGGCTCTCGTAATGGGTCGGGCTGGGTGAGCAGAGGAGGCTTAATGTCCGAACGCGATGGGGCGCATCGTAGGCGAGTCGAAGAGAGATACCGCCTCCCATGGAATGGCCTACAACATGGGCGGCCTTGATCTTCAATGCGTCTAAAAACTTTCCCAGTCGCTCGGCCTGGAGACTCGCGCCGGCCTCTTCTCTGGGGATGAGGCTGGCTTCTCCATAGCCGGGAAGGTCGGGGATGATCAATCGATAATGGCGCTTCAGCACTCCGGCCGTGAGTAACCACGATTCCTTGTCGGAATTGAAGCCATGCACCAGAAGCACGGGGGGGCCATTGCCACCCTGCAGATAGGGAACGCGCAGCCCGTCCACCTCGATCTCTTCGGCGTGCATGCCGGTGATAAGACGTGCCGAGGCCTGAAGAGCCCAGTATTGTTGCTTACCAACCTTGATCTGTGCGGTGTGTAGTGGGTGCACGGTAGTTCAGTCTTTGGGTTCGATATTATGACGTCGCATCCAGCGGTAGACCTGTTTCCTGTCCCTTTGAAACAGGCGCCCTACGGCGCTTACGTTATAGTCGTTTTGTTCCAGGGCAAGAAGCAGGGCCTCACGATCCGGAGTTCGTGGGCGTGCCGCGACCGTGCTTTCATCTGCCGCGGCTGGCGCCGAGGTCTTTACGGTCGGTGTCGGTGCGGGATCGAGCCCGTTGCGAGAGCGCCGAAAGGCGTCTGCGATCTTCTCTGGCGCGTCGTCCAGGGTGTAGAGGGAGCCCGTGCGGGTTGCCAATAGCTGCTCCATGACCTGGCGCAGCTCCCGAATATTGTAGGGCCAGGGGTAGATCACCAGGGCTTCCGCCAGGTCCGCATCCCAGAGAGGCTCACCATAGGCGGCTTCGTCGGGGCGCCGTCCTAGAAAGAAGCGTCCCAGTCGAAGAATATCTTCGCGTCGAGAGCGCAAGGGGCTGGGTTCTACGGTCCATCCTGTGAGTCTGGCGAAGAGGTCGGCTCGAAATGTACCGTCTCCCATTGCGCCTTCGAGATCCACATTGGTAGCCGCCACAAGGCGCGTCTCGACACGTGTTGGTCGTGACGACCCGACGCTCATCACCTCTCCCTGCTCAATGGCTCGCAACAATCGTGGCTGTACCTCGAGGGGAAGGTCTCCGATTTCGTCCAGGAATAGGGTGCCCAGATGGGCCTCTCGGAAGAAGCCGGGTCGTTTTTCGGTGGCTCCGGTAAAGGCCCCTTTTTCGTGACCGAAGAGACTGGAATCCACAAGGTCCTTCGGAATGGCGGCGCAGTTTACGGGTACAAAGTTGCCACCCTGTCCCCCTTTCCGGTGCACCATATTGGCGAAGACTTCTTTTCCCGTACCGGTCTCTCCGAGGAGTAGAATGGGCAGATTCGAACGGGCCCCCGTGCTCACATGGGCGCATAATTCACGAAAGTCGGGGCCGTCTCCTATCACCGAGTGGTTGGGCTCTTCACACGCTACGGCATTGGTCATGCGGCTCAGAACTAGAAGGGTGCTCCCAACGCGCACCATATCGTTCAGCTTTACTTTGGCCTGTTCGATTTGGAGCCCGTTTACGAAGGTCCCATTCTTACTGCCACAGTCTGTGACGACGACATGGTCCTCACCGCCTGGTTCGATCCGAGCGTGGGTACCACTGATCCGGGGATCGGTGATGGGCAGAGCGACACCCCCTTCCGGTGCACGTCCCAGGACTACCGGGCCATGTACAGGCATACGAAAGTCCACAAGACTCTGCAGGGGGGAGTCTACAATTCGCAGGATGAATTGTACGCCCTGGTTGAGACCGTCCTTGCGGCCGGGAAAATCTGTGAGGGTTGGATCCATTGGGCCCGATGCTAGCCCCAAAACCACCTTTCGAGCAAATCGAACCTTTTTCTCCAGACCCAACATCTGGTTTGGGGGATCAAGGGCTACGTTGCCTGACCTTTTCTACGCCATATAGATGGTGGCCTGGCCAGGGGAGTGAAAGTGTCCCAGGTGTCCCGGGACAGGGAAGGGCAGATGGGACGATTCCAAACCAGGGATGGAATGGTGTTTGGCGTGGAAGTGTAAATAAAACAGTGACTTACGGCGTGTTTGTTGAGCTGGCACAGCCCTTGCTCCTAGGGGGAGACATAATCTGCTTAGGAGTTTTTCTTATGTACTTGAAACACCAAACATCAAAAATCTGTATTTTCCGCGGCTGGACGCGTTTTGCTCTGGTCGCGGCGTTAATTTTCCAATTTACACTACTTGGTTGCGAATATGACGGTCTTGATGAGGAAGGCGAAATGGCCTCGCAAGAATCTGCTCTGTCTTATGAATCATCTGATGAATCTGAATCTCACGATCTTATATTTACCGCAGCTACTCGATTTGAGTGTTATTGTGACCTATCCGCCAACACCTGTGAGCAGGACTTCGGCGCAGAGTACAAGTGGGCGAAGGTAAAGAAATCCACCTGTCGCTATATTCGTGACCTTGGTGACTGCGATCCTGACGGATCATGCGTTGGCCGTTGTGTGAATCAAAACGGCAAAGTCAAAAAGGGCAGCGAATTCGATGGCGAGTGTGAGAAACGTGAGATCCGACCTGCTGGCGTTACGAGCCTTGCCCCAACTCTTGAATCTAGCGACTCCGAAGATCTTGAGGTCGAAGCTCTAGGTAGCGACCTTGAGGCAGCCATTGGCCCGGATCGCGTCAAGTACACATGCGAATGTGATCTTTCGGACAACACTTGTGAAGACGACTATGGTGCGGAATGGAAGTTCACCGTTGTTAAGACCGACACCTGTCGATACAAGAAGTCGAAGAAAAAATGCCGAGGGGAATGCGTAGGCCGATGCGCCAACCAGAATGGTGCCATCCTACAGGGCACGGAATTCGACGGCGAATGTGTCAAAAAAGAGATTCAACCGGCCGGTGCTCTGGGAGAGGTTGATCCTGACGAGTCCGATGATGGTGTCTATGCGTGTGGCGGTGGCATGGCCGGTGGCGCAAGCGGAGATGCCGGTTCCGATGACGACACCGAACCTCTCGAAGAGGATATCGCGTCTGATTTGGAGCCCGTCCTTGACGATAACCCTTGTACCGACGTCCTCAATCCCCAATGTAAACCCAAGCTTTGTGACGATGGCCTTGACCAAACCGGTAACGACCGCTGCCAGTGGACTGTCGTAGATGGCGACATCATGAGCTGCGAATGCCGTGGCGAAGAGCCCGAGCCTATCCAACCCTGCGGTGACATCTTCAACCCCGAGTGCAAGCCCAACGCCTGTGACGATGGTAACCCCAATACGGTCGGAGACCGTTGTGTAGTCGTCTTTGCTCCAACGAGTGATATCCCACATTGTAAATGTCATGGTGAAGAACCAGAGCCGGAGACCCCCTGTGGCGAGCTCTTCAACCCGGAATGCAATCCCAACGAATGTGATGATGGCGACCCCAGTACGGTAGGCGATCGTTGCGAGCTGGTATATGGCCTCGATGGCGATATCACCGACTGCGAATGCCAGGGTCAGGACATTGAGCCCTTCCACCCTTGTGGCGAGCTCTTCAACCCAGGTTGTCACCCCTACAACTGTGATGATGGTGACCCCAACACGATCGGTGATCGCTGTGAGCTTCTATTCAGTGACGATGGCGACCTTGAGGCATGTGAATGTCGTGGCAAAGAGCCAGAGCCAGTGGACCCCTGTGGTGACATCTTCAACCCGCAATGCAAGCCCAACGAATGTGATGACGGCCTGGACTACACCCAGAACGATCGTTGCCAGTGGACCATCGTGGATGGAGACATCGTAGACTGCCAATGCCAGGGCGAAGAGCCCGAGCCCGTCGACCCCTGTGGCGACATCTTCAACCCCGAGTGCAAGCCCAACGCCTGCGACGATGGCAACCCCAATACAGTTGGCGATCGGTGCGTACTTCTCTTCGGTCCGGCTAGTGATATCCCAGACTGCAAATGTCAGGGTGAAGAGCCAGAGCCCGTGGACCCCTGTGGTGACATCTTCAATCCCCAATGCAAGCCCTACGAATGTGACGATGGCCTGGACTACACCCAGAACGATCGTTGCCAGTGGACCATCGTGGATGGCGACATCGTAGACTGCCAATGCCAGGGTGAAGAGCCAGAGCCAGTGGAGCCCTGTGGTGATATCTTCAATCCCCAATGCAAGCCCTACGACTGTGACGATGGTAATCCCAACACCCTTGGTGACCGTTGTGTTGTCATCTTTACCCCGGGTAGCGATCTCCACGATTGCCGATGCCAGGGTGAAGAGCCAGAGCCAGTGGACCCCTGTGGTGATATCTTCAATCCCCAATGCAAGCCAGTCCATTGTGATGATGGTAACCCCAACACTGTAGGAGACCGTTGTAAGCTCTACCTCAGCCCCGATGGTGACACCGAAGACTGTCGTTGCGTGGGTGCCGAGGTCGAGCCGGTAGACCCCTGTGGTGATTGGCTCAACCCGCAATGCCTTCCCAACAAATGCGACGATGGCAATCCCCTCACCAAGAAGGATCGCTGTAAACTCGTATTCACGGCCGTCTCCGACGAGCCAAGTTGCGAATGTGTAGGTAAGAAACCCGTCATCGTGGACCCGGTGGGACACCACCCTTGTGGTGACTGGCTCAACCCCCAGTGCAAGCCCAATAAATGTGATGACGGCAACCCCCTTACCATTAAGGATCGCTGTGTCCTGGTCATTACCCTGGACAGCGACATCAGCGACTGCCGTTGCTCGGGTAAGAAGATCCTCGAGCCGACCGATCCCGTAGACCCGGATATCGACATTGAGCCCGTCGGTCCGGACAAGCCCAGTGATCCTGTCGACCCGGATACCACTCCGGAGACCGATTTGGATGACACGGACGAGGACGCTGACTCCGATGAGGCGGAGTTGGACGAGTCGAAAAAGGATCTCGAGATCCAGTAATACGCGCTGCTTTCCAGCTGATGAGCGCGTTGTCGCGAAGCGGGGTCCTACGGGGCCCCGCTTTTTCGTTTTGGGCTGACTTCACTATCAAAATAATGTACTGGGGTTCGTACTATAAAGACGGTTGAAGCCCGATGATGTTGTTCAAGAAAAGCACAGCCGAATGTATTGGCACTTTTGCCCTGGTCTTCTTTGGCTGTGGTGCCATTACCATGGCGAGTACAACGACGGGCCTTTTGGGACACGCCGCGGTATGCGCTGTCTTTGGCCTGGTGATCATGGTGATGATCTTCGCCACGGGTCATATCTCCGGGGCTCATTTCAATCCGGCGGTTACATTGGCCTTTGCAACTATACGGCGGTTTTCCTGGCGTCAGGTACCCGCCTATATCTTTGCTCAGTTTCTGGGTGCGCTCCTTGGAGCGGTGGCCGTCTCGGCTTGTTTTGGTTCGGGCGGGGCGTTAGGGGTAACCGTGGCGGCCGATGGAGTGGATCTTGTAACCCTCGGTGCACTCGAATGTATTTTGACGGCAACCTTGATGTTCGTGATCACGGCGGTGGCTACGGACAGCCGTGCTGTGGGACAGCTTGCTGGATTGGCCATTGGTTCGACGGTTGCCATTGGAGCACTCGTTGGGGGACCGATGACGGGCGCGTCCATGAACCCGGCCCGCTCTCTCGGGCCAGCGTTTACTCTCGATTGGAGTGAAGGGTTTTTCCCGGCAGATCAATGGGCCTATGTCCTATTTCCCATACTCGGAGCCGTCGCGGGGGCGTTGCTATATACCTTCATCCGTTGTGATGCTTCCGACGCGCCCGAAGGGGGCGACGCCGCTGGCTGTTGTTAGGGTGCCTGTAGGGATTTTTTCGTAGCCGACCCTGAACTCGACAAGACAATCCCCAGGGAGTAAAACTTCTACTCCACAGACTATTAGGGAGAGTTCTTGATGAAATGGCTCGGTTGGATTGTTCTCAGTGTTGCGCTCGTAGGAATAGGTTGCTCTAGCGGGACGGATGACCCCGAAGATGCGGGTACCGATCTAGGAACGCAGGATGTGACGCAAAATGATACGGGCTCCGAGGATAAAACCTCCACGGACGAAGGTGGAACCGACACCCAGGGACCGTCGACGGGTCTATTTGAAGATCCCTGCACTGAAGATGCGGAATGCCTGAGTGGATTCTGCGCGGCCACGGGCGATGGTTTTGCCTGCTCCCAACTCTGTGATGGCACCTGTCCCGATGGCTGGACCTGCCGAGAGTTCGTATTGGCGGGGAATGTTAGAGCGTCGGTCTGTGTACACCAGGAGGCCAACCTCTGCCGTCCCTGCAATTCCAACGCAGACTGTAGTGACTGGGGCGGCGTCTCGGACGATCAATGTGTCGTCTTTGGTGATTACGAAGGGAGCTTCTGTGGTACAGCGTGCGCTTCGAACGACGACTGCACTCCGGGCTATAGCTGCAGCGCGGTAGAGACGGCCGGTGGCGGTTCGTCGCAGCAATGCGTGCCGGATATCAACGAATGCGGGTGCAATGCACAGGCGATGGCTCTGAAGGCCTCGACCGACTGTGGAACCGGCGTATGCATTGGAAGTCGAACCTGTAACGAAGACGGCCTGACCGACTGTTCGGCGCAGATCTCTACAGACGAAATCTGTGATGGAGAAGACAACGACTGCAATGGTCTTGTGGATGACGATGGACTGGGAACAACCCTATGTGGAGTCGGCGCCTGCCAGGTCGAGCAGACCAACTGCATTGATGGTGCAGAGCAGACCTGTACGGCCGATGAGCCTACAGACGAGAGCTGTGATGGTATCGATAACGATTGTGACGGAACCACCGACGAAGAGCTGGGAAGCAGCAGTTGTGGCGTTGGTGAATGCCAAGCAAGTGTAGACAACTGTGTGGAAGGCGCGGAGCAGACCTGTGTCGCGGGTGAACCCAATACCGAGATCTGTGATGGTCTTGATAACGACTGCGACGGGAGCGCTGACGAAGAGTTGGGAAGCAGCAGTTGTGGAGTCGGTGAATGCGCCGCTAGCGTCGACAACTGCGTGGATGGCGTCGAGCAGACCTGTGCCCCAGGTACGCCGTCAGCCGAGCTTTGCGATGGCCTCGATAACGACTGCGACGGGAGCGCCGACGAGGAGCTGGGAAGCACCAGCTGTGGAGTCGGTGAATGCGCTGCTAGCGTCGACAACTGTGTGGGTGGCGTCGAGCAGACCTGTACCCCAGGCACACCGTCAGCCGAGCTTTGCGATGGCCTTGATAACGACTGCGACGGGAGCGCCGACGAGGAGCTGGGAAGCACCAGCTGTGGAGTCGGTGAATGTGTCGCTAGCGTCGACAACTGCGTGGGTGGCGTCGAGCAGACCTGCGTCCCTGGTACGCCCGAGGCGGAGTTGTGTGATGGTCTTGATAACAACTGTGACGGCTTGACCGATGAAACCTTCGATCTGGACTCGGATGCCAGCAACTGCGGTGCATGCGGGACAGTATGTCCCAGCGGTGTATGTAGCGCTGGCTCATGCCTGGCGGCAGCCTGTGACGATGGTGTACAAAACGGTGACGAGACCGACGTAGATTGTGGTGGGTCGTGTGCTACGGGCTGTGCCGCTGGTCTCGGATGTGTAAGCGGTGGGGACTGCGAGAGCGGGAGTTGTGATGCCGAAGTATGTAACGCCCCCAGCTGTACCGACGGAATTTCGAATGGTGATGAAACCGGTACGGATTGTGGTGGTGGAACTTGTTCGCCTTGTGTAAACGGCGAGCCATGTCTGGCACATTCCGACTGCGAATCTCATGAATGCCTGGCGGTAACGTCTACTTGCGGTGTATCGGGCGGCACGCCAGCACATTGGGCTGGAAGTAACCTCCTTGTTATTACGGAAATCATGAAAAACCCTGATACTCGACCGGACGCGGCTGGAGAGTGGATCGAGCTGTACAATAGGAGCTCTGATACAAGGCTAAATCTTAACGATTGTGAATTGTCCGATGATAATGGCTCTATAGATAACTTTTACCTTACCGGTCTGACCATTGCCCCAGAACAATACTTGACTCTGGCTATAGGTCCGATTCCAGGGTTTACACCGGATTTCGATTATGATGGGCAGATGACTCTTGGCAACGGCGACGATGAAGTAAACATTATGTGCGGTGGAATCGAAATGGATTCTGTGAAGTATACCGACGCCGAATTCCCGGATACTGCGGGCCGCTCCATGTCTTTAAGCGCGGACTCCATTTCTGTCTCAGGGAACAACGACGGCTCAAACTGGTGTGATGGTGTAGACCAGTACGCTTCCACAGCCGATGGTGTCTCGGGCTTTGACTATGGTACTCCGGGTGCGCCGAATCCAGTCTGTCCATAAACCCAGGTTCTAGACGCCGGCTCCCACGGAATCCGGTTGGGCGAGTATTTTTTGCGTTCTGAGGCGCCAGTACACCCAGAGACCATGGAAAAGGGCGAAGGTGGCGAGGACAGCCCAAGCTCCGATGGGGCGACCCTGTCCATCCTGTACGATGGTCCAGAGGATTCCGTAGAGGGTTACCCCAGACCAGATCACTTTTAGATTCAGCATCGCCACAAAGGCCGAGAGATCGCCGTTTCGCCCCAGGAGGGATTCGATGCCGATTCCAAACAGAGCTGCGGCGACAATGCGGGCGGCGTAGGGGTCGACCGCTTGCCATCCCAGGGCTTCCAACAAGGTGACGGGCGCTAGAAAGAGGGGGACGGCCACAAGTATATCGGCCCAGAAGTGGACCACGAACCAGGTTCGTAGAGAGGATGGTACGCGTGAGTCGAGAGTGGTTTCCATGATGAATCCCGCAAAGATGGGTGTCGGGTATGGTTACCGGAATCCATCGAATCGGACAATAGGGGGATCCTCGAGGGCGGTGGCACGGACATTCGGATCAATTTTTCTCCAATTTGGAGCATCAATGCTCCGATTTACATGAACCCGAATTCCTCTATGGGGTGGGTGCGGTTGGACCTGTTCGGGTGAAAGCTCTCCATCACCGGGTCTGGCATGGCCCATGCAAAGGAGAAGGTATCACTTTGTCTGTCATCAAACATATGAGGTTCCAAATGCAACGCCGTAAGAAAGACCGCAGTCCTCGAGCTACTTTGTATCGAATCGTCCTACTGGCCTTCGTATTTGTGATCTTGAAGGGAGATGAAGGGAGTGGCTTCCTGTCTTGTAGTGATTCTGGCAACGATCACTCCCCGAACCTTTGCGTGAAACCGACCGCTCTTGAAAACCTCCTGAATGGCTGCGATGAGCTGACAGGCGCCGATCTGAGTGGTGCCTATCTAAGCGGTGTGTACCTGCGACGGGCGGAGCTGTCCGGCGCGGATCTTACAGGCGCGGTCCTGAAATATGCCGATCTGGAAGGTGCGAATCTGACCTATGCGAATCTGGCCGGAGCGGTCCTGGAAGATGCGAATTTGTACAACGCCGATCTGGAAGGGGCGAACCTGGCTGGCGCGAATCTGAACGACGCGTATCTAAATCGTGCAGATTTACGGAACACGAACCTGGCAGACGCGGACCTGGAAGGAGCGAACTTGAAATACGCGAAGGTGGTGGATGGCGACCTGAGAAATGCGAACCTGAGCAACGCGAACCTGTATTCTACGAACCTTGGTTTTGCGGATCTGACCGGTGCGTATCTGACCGGTGTAGATCTGACCAACGCGAACCTGGAAGGCGTGAATTTGAACAAGGTTGGGTGGCGAAACACAATCTGTCCAGATGGGACCAATAGCGATGACCATGGGGCCACCTGTTGTGGACATCTGAACGACGCCGTCCCCAGTGCAGGATGTGACTAGTTCCCTACGGTTTGCGCGGTAGCCCTCGTTTTTCGGGCTGGTGGGCTCGCCAGCCAGCTTTGTTTGGAATATACTCATGCATCGCGCATGGACTTCGGAGAATACTGCGCGATAGCCTGATTGCAGCGGGAGTGTAAAGATGCAACGTCGTAAGAAAAAGCTCAGTCCTCGAATCATCATGTATCGAATCGTGCTGCTGGCCTTCGTATTTGTGATCCTGAAGGGGGATGAAGGTAGTGATTGCGGCAGCTGGGGGGACTCTTCTTCGAGTTCTTCGAGCTCCTCACCTCCCCCCGATCTTTGCGTGAAATCGACCGACCTTTTAAACGCCCTGAATGGCTGCGATGATCTGCAAGGCGCGGATCTTAGTGGTGCGGATCTTAGTGGTGCGAGCCTGAGCCGCGCGGACCTGACAAACGCGAACCTGGAAGGCGCGGATCTTAGTGGTGCGAATCTGAAATACGCGTATCTGACAAACGCGAACCTGACAGACGCGAACCTGACAGGCGCGGAGCTTTGGAAAGTGAAATCCGGTAAAATTATTGGAACGCCTTCCGTGCTGCCCGACGAATGGATGTTGGTAGAGGGCTATCTTATTGGACCCGGCGCGAGACTGTATAACGCGAACCTGCAAGGCGCGAATCTGAAAGACGCGAACCTGACAGAAGCGAGCATGTGGTCCGCGAAGCTGGAAGGCGCGAATCTCGAAGGCGCGAACCTGACAGAAGCGGTCCTGACCAACCTCCATGGCGATGACAACGCGAACCTGACCAACGCGAACCTGACCAACGCGAACCTGACCAACGCGGACCTGGATTACGCGGTCCTGACAGACGCGAACCTGACCAACGCGAACCTGACAAACGCGGACCTGGAAG